>CADASN010000008.1 GCA_902790635.1 uncultured Bacteroidia bacterium
CGGAACGTTCACCTGCTTGGCGAGGAGGACGTGCTCGTTGGTCTGGGGCATCGGACCGTCAGTGGCGGCGACCACGAGGATCGCACCGTCCATCTGGGCAGCACCGGTAACCATGTTCTTCACGTAGTCGGCGTGGCCCGGGCAATCGACATGCGCATAGTGACGATTGGCGGTCTGATACTCGACGTGAGCGGTGTTGATGGTGATACCACGCTCCTTCTCTTCGGGGGCGTTGTCGATCTGATCGAAGGACTTGATCTCGCTCAGACCCTTGGCAGCGAGCACCTTGGTGATAGCTGCGGTCAGAGTGGTCTTGCCATGGTCAACGTGGCCGATCGTGCCGATGTTGACGTGCGGTTTATCCCGCTTGAAAACTTCTTTTGCCATAATATTACGTTTAAAAGTTTGTTACAAAATTAAACCGGCTTTTAAAACCGGCTTTGGAGCCGATGATGGGATTTGAACTCATGACCTCATCCTTACCAAGGATGCGCTCTACCCCTGAGCTACATCGGCATTCGTGAGCGGGGTAGGAGAATCGAACTCCCATTTCCAGCTTGGAAGGCTGGCATAATAGCCATTATACGAACCCCGCTTATGGAAAAGTCGTTCGACCTGCTTCCGCTTGGTGGGCAAGGATGGATTCGAACCACCGAAGGTGAAAACCAGCAGATTTACAGTCTGCCCCATTTGGCCACTCTGGTACTTGCCCGTTGTTTTTACATTGCAGATCGTGAGCCGATGGAGGGAATCGAACCCACGACCTTGAGATTACAAATCACACGCTCTAGCCAACTGAGCTACATCGGCAATGTATTATTTCAAAGTAGGAATTATTTCCTATTCTCAAAAACTTTTTGCAAACTTTTTTGTATTCCTGCGACATCCAGTCCGCAGGACGCATATTGCTCTGACTGTTTTGCTTGTCCAATGAAGCTGTCGGGGATGCCGATCCCTTCCAGAGGCGTCTGCAGGCCTTCCCTGGCCAGGAATTCGCTGACGGCACCGAAGAGCCCTCCGGCCAGGCAGCCGTCCTCGACGGTGACCATGCGGGCATAGCGGCCGGCCAGCGTCCGGAGCAGGTCTTCGTCCAGCGGCTTGAGGAAGCGGACATCGCAGACGCCGACCCGTCCGGGCCAGGCTGCGGCCGCCTCCAGGGCCCGGTTCACGACGGGCCCGAGGCCGAGGATGACCACCTCGTCTCCTTCCTGCAGCATTTCGGCCTTGCCGACGGGCAGGGTGGTCGGCGCCGCATCGCGCCAGGGGCTGCCTTCGCCCATCCCGCGCGGGTACCTTATTATAAAGGGGCCCGTGTCGTGCTTCCAGGCCGTGTACATCAGGCGCTTGAGGGTGACCTCGTCGCGCGGGGCGCTGACGATGGTCCCCGGAATGCTGCGGTAGGCCGCCAGGTCGAAGACGCCGTGGTGGGTGGCACCGTCTTCGCCGACCAGGCCGGCCCGGTCGAAGCAGAGTACGACCGGCAGGTGCTGGAGGGCGATGTCGTGGATGATCTGGTCGTACGCGCGCTGCGAGAAAGCGGAGTAGATGTTGCAGAACGGCTTCATCCCGCCGGCAGCAAGCCCGGCGGAGAAGGTCACGGCGTGCTCCTCCTCGATGCCTACGTCGAAGAATTGCTCCGGATGGCGGGCGGCCAGCCGGTGCATCCCGCAGCCCTGCGCCATCGCGGGGGTGATGCCGACGACCGCGGGGTCCTGCTCCGCCAGTTCGCAGAGCACTTCGCCGAAGACGTCCTGGTAACGGTCGTAGGGGTGCGGGGCGTGGACGCGTTCGCCGGTCTCCGGATTGAAATGGCCGGGCGCGTGCCAGGTGACGGGATCCGCTTCCGCGGGAGCGTAGCCTTTCCCCTTGAGGGTGAAGCAGTGCAGCAGGCGCGGTCCCGGGAGCTCGTGCAGGCGGCGCAGCGTCTTGACGACTTCGTCGATGTCATTGCCGTCGATCGGACCGAAGTAGCGGAAGCCCAGCGATTCGAAGATGTGGCCCCCGGGTTTGCCGACGATCCAGGACTTGAAACCCCGGACCCAGCGCTGCAGGAAGTCGCGGAAGGCGTTCTCGCCCAGCCGGTCCCAGATCCATTTCTTGAAACGGTTGTAGGAGATGCTGGTCGTCATGCTCAGCAGGTGCTTGTGCAGGGCGCCCGTGTTGCCTTCGATGGACTGGTTGTTGTCGTTGAGGATGACGAGCAGGTCGGCATGGCTCTCGCCGGCGTTGTTGAGACCTTCATACGCAAGGCCGCCGGTCATGGCACCGTCGCCGATCAGGGCCACGACCTTCTCGCTGCGCCCCTGCATGCGGGCCGCTTCGGCCAGTCCCAGGGCGGCGGAGATGGAGGTCGAGGAGTGCCCGACCCCGAAGGCGTCGTAGGGGCTCTCGTCCCGGTTGGGGAATCCGCTGATGCCTCCTTTCGTGCGCATCGCGCGGAAGGCCTCCCGCCGTCCGGTCAGGATCTTGTGCGCGTAGGCCTGGTGGCCGACGTCGAACACGAGTTTGTCGGAAGGGGCGTCAAAGACATAGTGCATGCCGACGATGAGCTCCACGGCCCCCAGGCTGGATGCCAGGTGTCCGGGATTGTTCGCACAGCACTCGATGATATACTGCCGGAGTTCGGCGCACAGGGTGCGCAGCTGCGCCGGCGTGAAGCCTTTGATGTCGGCGGGAGTATGGATGGAGTCAAGCAGTTCGTACATGGGTAATCATAGTTTGTTGGGGGTGTCCAGCTGCAGTTCGGGATGCCGCTGCGCGGCACGGGCGAACAGGAGGGCGATCCCGACGGCGGCCACGCACAGTCCCGAGAACATCAGCTCGACGGCGAAGGCGCCGCTTCGGGCGTCTGCGGCCCCGGTCCGGCCGAGGATCCCGCCCGCCAGCATCTTGAAGGCGAGCAGGCCCAGGTTCTGGACCCAATAGACCAGGGCAAATGTAGTGCCAAGCACCTTCTCGGGGACGATCTTGGGTACGGAAGGCCACAGCGCGGCGGGGACCAGCGAGTAGCCGAAGCCGAGCAGGACCATCGCCAGGTAGCCGAAGAAGGGGATGCCCTGGGGGGCGAATGTGAGCAGCAGGTGGGCGGCGAGGGCCAGCAGCGAGCCGAGCACCATCCAGCGGGTGCCCTGTCCGCGACGGTCCACCAGCAGGCCGAACAGCGGGGCGAATACGACCGTGGCGAACGGAAGCATCGAGACCATCCACCCGGCCGTCTCCGCCGGGATGGCGAAACGCGGGATGAGGATGGCGCCGGCGAATTTCTTGAATGCGATGATACTGCTGTAGAACAGCACGCAGAGCAGGCTGACCAGCCAGAAGTTGCCGTTTTTCAGGATGCCGACTACATCGGCGAAGCGGAACGCGTCCTTGCCGTCATCCCCGACCTTTCTGCTGTCATCCTGAGCGGAGCGAAGGATCTCCGCCCCCTTGTCGAAGCGTGCGTCCATCGCTACGAAAAGGGCCCAGAGGATCAATCCTGCGGCCATAAGGCCCAGGCCGAAGACGGCCGGCCGGGCGGTCTCCGCGAGGGTGTACACATGGCCGCTGTTCTCAACGACCAGGCGCGGCGAGAGCACGAGCGCCAGCGCGGTGCCCAGCCGGGCGATGGCCAGCTGGAGCCCCATCGCCAGGGCCATCGGCCCGTGGCGGAACCATTTCGCGATGGAGCGCGTCACAGCCGTCCCGGCAATCTCGCTGCCCAGTCCGAAGAACATGCATCCGACGTAGGCGATGCGCAGGGAACGCTCCGGCGGGAAGCCGGCCGTGATGGCGTAGAGGACGGTGGCGGCTCCTGCCGCCATCATCCCTACGAAGATGGATCCGGTCACCCGGACGCCCCACTTGTCGAGGAGCATGCCGCAGATGACCAGTCCGCCGAACACGCACAGGACGGAGTAGCCGCTGGCATAGAGCCCGTATCCCGCGGCATCCCAGCCCAGCTGGGTGCGGGCGGGATCTTCGAAGAGATACGAGATCGTCGAGAACATGTCGTCGAAGAAGTACGATGCGAACATCGGTACGACGAGACATGCCAGCGCGATCCAGCAACGGATCCGTGCGGATGGGGCGGTCATCGGAAAGACTTATTTCCGGATGTTCGGAAGCTCCAGGCCGTAGCCCTTCTTCTTGTCCTCTTTCTTGAGCAGGAAGCTGAAAATGAAGGCGAGGACGCCGAAGCTGGAGAAGACGAGCATCGGGATGAAGTAGCCGCCGGTCGAGCCGCGCAGCGAGCCGATCAGCATCGGCACGAGGCAGAGGCCGATGTTCTGCACCCAGAAGATGAGGCAGTAGGCCGACCCGAGGATCTTCTCGTCAATGATCTTCGGGACGGAAGGCCAGAGCGCCGCCGGCACGAGCGAGAAGCTTACGCCGAGCACGACGATCAGCAGCACGGCCAGCCACTTGTACGGAGCCACCGGCAGCAGGAAGGCGAAGCACAGGTGGCAGACGATCATGATGACCGAGCCCGCCATCAGCATCGTGGCTCCCTTGCCCTTGTGATCCAGGAAGATACCCAGCATGGGGGTCAGGCACATGGCCAGGATGGGGAAGACGCTGAACAGGCGGGAGGCCGTGGCGGCGTCGATCTGCAGGGTCTCTTCCAGGAAATTGGGCGCATAGCGCTGGAACGGGAAGATGGCGCTGTAGTACAGCACGCACAGCAGGGCCACGATCCAGAACATCTTGCTCTTGAAGATGGCGCCGAGGTCGCTCACGTGGAATTCGTCCTCCGGGGACTTCTCGTCCGTGGCCAGTCCGGCTGCGACCAGCTGCTTGTCGAAACGGGAGTCCATGAAGGAGAAGATGATGAAATTGAGCATGCCGATGCAGAGCAGCGCACCGCAGAAGCCCATCGGGGCCACGACGGAACCGCCGAACTTGGCGGAGATCAGCGGAGAGATCCACATGACGGCGAAGACACCCAGGCGCGCGATGGCCATCTCAAGCCCCATCGCAAGTGCCATCTCCTTGCCTTTGAACCACTTGGCGAGGACCTTGGAGACATTGGTCCCTTCCATCTCGCAGCCGCAGCCGAAGATCATGAAGCCCAGGGAGGCCATCTTGGCGCTGGCGGGCATCTCGACCCACCATGAGCCCAGCCATTGGGCGAACGAGGTGGTCTGGAACCAGTCGCTCACGCCGATGAACTTGATGGCGGCGCCGAAAACCATCAGGCCGGCCGACAGGATGCCGGAGAAGCGGACTCCGAGCTTGTCGAGGATGATGCCGGCGAGGATCAGGAAACCGCAGACGTTGAGGATGTATTCGGACGCGGCATATTTGCCGAAGACGCCGCTGCTCCAGCCGAGGTTGGTCTCGACGAGGGATTTGAGCGGGGACATCACGTCCACGAACATGTAGGCGAAGAACATCGTCAGGGCGACGAGGGCCAGGACGGTCCAGCGCGCCACCGGGTTGTCGTTCATCAACCGTTGAATCTTTTCAGACATGGTCTTTTCTGTTATTCGGAGAGAAACTAGAAGGGCAGGTCGTCGGTCGAGCCGTCATCCACGGCGGGAGCTTCGGGAACCGCGGGGGCGGACTGCACCGGCTGGACCGGGGCGGCCGGACGCTGGTAACTCTGCTGGGGAGGCTGCTGGTAGCCGCCCTGGCGCTGGTAGGAGCCGCCTTGCTGGTAGCCTCCCTGCTGGTCGGACGGATAGGCGCTGCCGCCGTCGGCGTTGTCGCGGCGGCCCAGCAGCTGGAGAGTATCGACATTGATCTCGGTGGTGTACTTCTCCTGGCCGTTGCGGTCCGTGTATTTGCGGGTGCGGAGGCGTCCTTCGATATAGAGCTGGGTGCCTTTGCGGACGAAGCGCTCGCATACGTCGGCAGGCTGGCCCCAGGCGACGATGTTGTGCCATTCCGTATTCTCACGGGTCTCTCCGTTGCGGTCGCGGAAGCGCTCGGATGTGGCGAGGGTGAATGTTGCGACTTTCCGGCCTTGGGCGCCGGGATTGTTTCCTTCGAGGTAACGTACTTCGGGGTCTCTTCCAACGTTACCGATCAGCATGACTTTGTTGAGTGACATAATACATAAAATTTAGTTTGACAAGATAGGGATTTTTTCGCGGATTGCGCGTATCTTTGCTCACCAAGATTGTCAAAAAAGTGATTATTTCCCTGACCGGATTCATGGGCTGCGGCAAGAGCAGCACCGGGCGCGCACTGGCCGCCCGGCTGGGCGCCCGTTTCGTGGACCTGGACGCGGAGATCGTCGCGCGGGAAGGCCGCCTGATCCCGGAAATCTTCGCAGAAGGCGGGGAGGCCGCTTTCCGCGCCGTGGAGCTGGAGACGCTCCGCGCCGTGCTGGACGAGGCGGATGCGGCAGCAGGAGATATTGTCCTCGCCCTCGGCGGCGGCACGCTGACCGTCCCCGCTGCGCGGGAAATCATTCTGGCTGAAACGGAATGCGTCTTCCTGCGCACCCGCCTGGAGACCATCCGCGAGCGCCTGGGTGCCGCTGACGCGTCCCGTCCGCTCTTCGCCGACGCCGAGGCACTCTACAGCCGGCGGGAGCCCATCTATGCCCAGGCTCCCTTCGCCGTCGATACCGACGGAAAATCTCCCGCCGGCGTCGCCGACGAGATCATCGCCAAACTGAACTTGATGTAAGCACCTCGCCCGAAAAAGCGTGGTTTTCCGGGCGACCCCCGCCGATTTGGCTGGGGGTCGCCCGTTCAGGACGGGTAAAACGGGCGAGGTGTGCGCTAATCTGCAAAGACGATCTGCATCGCGGCGGCATCCGGCTGTTCGCCCGTCATCAGGGCGTAACCGGTGACGGCCTGCATGAGCAGCCAGTCGGCGCCGGAGATATAGCCCGGATGGGCGGAGAGGCAGGGGTCCTTGTAGTTCGCTTCCAGCAGATGGGCGCAGGCGAGCCGGTCCGCGCCTTCGGCAAATCGCGGCAGGGTGTAGATGATGACGTCCGCCTGCACGCCGCCGGTGATCTCCGCATGGCGGTAGAGCCGCGTGTCCAGGCCGAGATCTTCGGCCGCGGCGAGGGCGGCCTTGCCGGCTCCGCCGAAGCCGATCACGGCTGCCGTGCGGCATCCGAGCGGCTCCAGGAGCGCCTTCACACCCAGATAATCAGAATTATAGGCCCGGGTCCCATCCGGGGTCTTCACCACGAGGTTGGTCGCCCCGACCCGTTCGCACTCGGGGCTTCGCCAGTCCACCCGCGCAAAGGCGTCGCCTTTGAACGGGGCGGTGACATTGATGGCCTTGTACTCCGAGAGAAAGCGGGCCCAGGCTTCCTCGAAATCCGGGGTCTGGATGAGGTCGTAGGGGTATTTCCCGCCATAGGCGGCGGTGAACAGCGCGGGGCTGAGCGAGTGGGCGATCGGGTGCCCGATGAGTCCGAACCTATCCATCCTGGCGCTGTCTGACGGCTTCGAAAAGCAGGATGGCGGCCGAGACGGACACGTTGAGCGAGTCCAGACGGCCGAGCATCGGGATGCGGATGTGGGCGTCGGCGGCTTCGCGCCAGACGGGCGTGAGGCCCGTGGCCTCGGTGCCCATCACGAGGGCGGTGCCGACGGTCATGTCGCAGTCGTAGTAGAGGGAGGAATCCTGCAGCTGCGCCGTCAGGATGCGGATGCCGCGCGCCTTCAGGAAGGCGATGGCGTCGGCCGAACTGCACGCCACGCACGGAACCGTGAACACGGCGCCGATCGATGCGCGGATCAGGTTCGGGTTCCAGAGGTCGGTCAGCGGGTCGCACACCAGCACCGCATCGGCTCCCGCGGCGTCCGCGCTGCGCAGCACAGCCCCCAGATTCCCCGGCTTCTCGACGCTCTCCAGCACCATGACCAGCGGATTCTCCGGCAGCACGATATCCTCCAGCCGCCGCTCCGGCGTCCGCACCTCCGCAATGATCCCTTCCGTCCCTTCCCGCATCGCAATCTTCCGATACACCTCCTCACTGACCTCAAACACTTTCGTCTGCGACGAAGCGGAGTCGGCAGCAGCCTCGCCAGACCGTAACCACCCTCGGTTCGATAGAGGGAGGGGCCCGCTGGCGGATGGCCGATTGGCAGAAAGTTTACTTTCGGACAAGCGGTCAGACGACAGTGGGAAGGGTCCGACGCAGTCGGACGTCTGGCGAGGCTGGCTGCCGCGAAGCGAAGTGCAGACGAAAACGCTGTCAATCTCGAAGCCCGCGTCAATGCAATGCTGGAGCTCCCGCTGTCCTTCGACCACGAAAAGACCGCGCTCGCGCCGCGCAGAAGACTTCTGCTGCAGCGCGAGGAGCGTCTTGATCTTCGGATTCGAAGGCGATGTGATGAGCTCCGGCATACGAAGGACGGACTTACTCGGCTTGTTCCTTGCTTTCCTTCTTCAGGACCTTCTCCGGCCGCATCTGCGGGAAGAAGAGCACGTCCTGGATGGTGGTCTGCCCGGTCATGAACATGGTCAGGCGGTCGATACCCATCCCGAGGCCGGAAGTCGGCGGCATGCCGTACTCGAGGGCGCGGACGAAGTCCATGTCGATATACATCGCCTCGTCGTCACCCTTGCTCTTGAGCGCAGCCTGCTCCTCGAAGCGCTCCAGCTGGTCGATCGGGTCGTTCAGCTCGGAATAGGCGTTCGCCAGCTCCTTGCCGCAAACGAAGAGCTCGAAGCGCTCGGTGAGCGTCGGGTCGGTGCGGTGGCGCTTGGTCAGCGGGGACATCTCCACCGGATAATCGATGATGAAGGTCGGCTGGATCAGCTTGTCCTCGCAGTAGGTGCCGAAGATGGCGTCGATCAGCTTGCCCTTGCCCATGGAGGGCTCAATCTCCACGTTCAGTTTCTTGCAGGTGGCGCGCAGTTCGTCCTCGTCCATGCCCTTCACGTCCACGCCGGCGTACTCCTTGATGGCGTCGAGAATCGGGAGGCGGCGGTAGGTCCCGCCGAAATCGACCTCGTTCTCGCCGATCTTCACCTTCGTGGTGCCGTTCACCGCCAGGGAGATTTTCTCCAGCATGGTCTCCACGAATTTCATCATCCAGTTGTAGTCCTTGTAGGCCACATAGATCTCCATGCAGGTGAACTCCGGATTGTGGGTCTTGTCCATTCCCTCGTTGCGGAAGTCCTTCGCGAACTCATAGACCCCGCTGTAGCCGCCCACGATGAGGCGCTTGAGGTAAAGTTCGTTGGCGATGCGCAGGTAGAGCGGGATATCCAGCGCATTGTGATGCGTCACGAACGGACGCGCCGTCGCGCCGCCCGGGATGCCCTGCAGGATCGGCGTCTCGACCTCGAGGCAGCCGGCCGCATTGAAGTATTCGCGCATCGTCGCGATGATTTTGGCGCGCTTGACGAAAGTCTCCTTGACCTGCGGATTGACGATCAGGTCCACGTAGCGCTGCCGGTAGCGCAGCTCGGGATCCGTGAAGGCGTCGAAGACCTGTCCGTCCTGCTCCTTGACGATGGGCAGCACGCGCAGCGACTTGCTCAGGAGGGTGAGCTCCTTGGCGTGTACGCTGAGCTGGCCGGTCTGGGTGATGAAGGCAAAACCCTTGACGCCCACGATGTCGCCGATGTCCATGAGTTTCTTCCAGACGGTGTTGTACATCGTCTTGTCCTCGCCCGGGCAGATCTCGTCACGCTTGACGTAGATCTGGATGCGGCCGGTCTCATCCTGGAGCTCGCCGAAAGAGGCGGCGCCCATGATCCGGCGGCTCATCAGGCGGCCGGCGATGCAGACGTCCTGCAGGTTGCCCTTCTCCGGGTCGTATTCTTTCAGGATCTGCTCCGCCGTGGCATTGACCGGATACTCGGCTGCCGGATACGGTTCGATCCCCAATTCCCTTAACTTCGCCAGCGATTCGCGGCGGATCAATTCTTGTTCGCTGTATTCTGCCATAATGAGCGCAAATATACGAAAAATGATTTATCTAATCGCAAGCAGTCGCTCCGTCTCCTCCCAGAGGCGGCGCTGCAGGACGGGGTCGCGGTAACCCTCGGGGATGGCGGTGACCCGTCTGCCGACGAAATAACGGTTCCGCTCCTGCGAGCCGAGGGCGGCCAGCGCGGGGACCGCACCTTGTTCCGGAGACTTGATGAACGGCCGGAACAGCACGTCCGCGAGCGGATCGAACCAGCGGCCCATCGTGATGATGCCGGAGTTGACGATGCCGGGATCGGCCAGGTTGACCCGCAATTGCGGGTGACGGCCGGCGAGTTCCAGCGAGCTCAGCAGCAGCGCCCGCTTGGCGCGCGCGTAGGTGCCCAGCTGCGAGAAATCCCGCTCCGCCGGGCAGAGGGCGGCTTCGTCCACCCGGACGAAACGGCAGGTCAGCGAGACCATGTTGACGACGCGGGCGTCCGGCTGCAGCGCCGGCAGCAGCTGCTGCGTGAGCAGAAACGGGGCGAAATAGTTGATGCTGAACGTGTTCTCTAGCCCGTCCGCGGTCAGCGCATAGTTCCGGCTGATGGCGCCGGCGTTGTTGAAAAGGGCCGAGACCGTGCCGGCTCCGAAACCTTGGGCAAAATCCCGGACGGAGGCCAGGGAGCAGAGGTCGAGCGGGCGTACTTCGAGGCGGGCTTGCGGCTGCTCCGCGAGGATCTGCCGGCGCAGCGAATCCGCCTTGTCCGCATTGCGGCAGGCCAGGACCAGCTCGCAGCCCCGGGCGGCGAGGCTCCGCGTGACGGCCGCGCCGATCCCGCCCGTGGCGCCGGTGATGATGATCTTACCGTTCATATTCCAAGCGGAGATTGTCCACCCAGAGGGTGTTGCCGGGCTCGCCCGTGAATTCTTCGCTGCTGCCCGACGACAGCTGCAGGACCGCGTGGGTGACGGGCACATCGGCGGCCGCCCATTTCTCCTCCAGGATGGGCACGCGCTTGCCCTTGCTGTTGACCGTCCAGAGCGCGCGCTTGCCCTGGATCAGACCCATATAGGACTGGTAGCCGGGCATCTGCGAGGCATCTCCGTACCAGACGGGGATCCGGTGCCCCTTCACCCACCCCGGCGTGCTCCGGGAGATGCGGTAAAAGGCCGTGCCGACCCGCTCCGCGTGGACATTTCCCTGCTCGTCCTCCCAGCGGTGCTGGAGGATCAGCGTGACCTGGCAGGGATCCTTCCCCGGGAACTGCGTCACCCGGAAGGAACTGGCGCGGGTCAGCATCCCGCTTGCCGGCAGCTCCGCCCGGTAGTCCAGCACGAGGGCCCTGGGGCGCTTCGTGAAAGGGATGCCCCAGTCCATGTTGGCGAAGGGATTCCTGGTCCCTGTGATCGGCTCGAAAAGCTTGCCCCAGTAGAGGGAGCCGGTGGCCAGCGCATTGATGTCCACGACGCCGGCGGCTTTGCAGGAAGTGAGGACGGTCGTCAGCTTGGCGCAGCGGCCGTCCGGCCCCTCGTCCGGTTCGACGGACAGGCTGGTCTTGGTGATGCCGGAGACCCGGGCGTAGGCGTTGGAGGAAGCCCAGGGCGTCTTGGCGTAATCGTAAGCGCGGTTCCCGTCGAAGACCTTGTCGGGGCCCACAACATACAGGGTCGTAGTCGCTCCGCCCAGGATGGCGGATTCCTTGATGTGGCGCACGGTCCAATGCTCGAAGTCCCCGAAGGGGATGGCTTCGTAGCGCTGGGCCGCCAGGGGCAGGACGCCTGCGAACAGCAGGCAGAGGCTTATTTGAATTTTGCCCATAGCTTGGCGATCAGGGGGCCGGGCAGCGCGGCGATCAGGGCCGGCAGCCAGATATTCATGCAGGAAGGGCTGAGGATACGGCGGCCGTGAAACAGGGCGCGCAGGGCCCTGCGGACCAGCCACTGCGGCGTGCGGATCAGACCGACGCGCACACCAAGGCGCATCCATTTGTCACTCAAGCGGTACAGCGGCGTGGCGATGGCGGCGGGACAGACGGTGGTGACCCCCACGCCATAGGGCTTCATCTCGAAGGAGAACGAGCGGCCGAAGCTCTTCAGGTAGGCCTTCGTGGCGGAATAGATCGTGATGCCCGGCACGGGCAGCCGGGCGGCCATCGAAGAGACGTTGAGGATATAGCCGCCGCCCCGGGCCTTCATCTCCTGCCCGAAGAGCAGGCAGAGCCGGGTGACGGTCGTGACGTGCAGGTTGATCATGGCCTGGACGCGGTCCAGGTCTTCCAGCTGCAGTTCCTTGAAGAAGAACATCCCGGCGTCGTTGACCAGCACGTCCGGGTGGATGCCTTCCTGGCGGCACCAGTCGAAAAGCTCGTCCGCGGAATGTTCCCGGGCGAGGTCCTGGCAGCGGGTGCGGACGGTCACCGGCCCGGACAGGGCCTGCGCAGCCTCCGCGAGGGCCTGCTCCTGGTTGCTGACGAGCACCAGGTCACAACCCCGCCCGGCCAGTTGCCGGGCGAATTCCAGTCCCATCCCGGAACTTCCTCCCGTGATCAGTGCGACCATCTTGCCTCCGCTTGATCGATTTCCCGGCGCAGGGCCGCCGGCAGTTCACCTGCGCAGCGGTTGCACTTCATCTCGAGGGTGTACATGCGTCCGATGCAGTAGTTGGAGTGGCGGCATTCGCTGCAGCTCTGCTCCCCGCTGCGGAGCTTGTTGATGAAATCCGTGTCGCGGATGAGCGCCCGCGCCATCTGGAGGGCTTCGAAGCCCGCATCCAGCACTTCCTCCATCCCGGCCCGGGAGACCATCCCACCCACGTACACCAGCGGAACGTGCAGGGCTTCGCGGAAATGCTTCGCCTCTTCGAGGAAATAGGCTTCGCGGTACGGGACTGTCGGGATGATCATCCGGCCGCAGAGCCGGAGCATCGCCTTGAGCCACCAGAATTTCCGCATGTCCATGTAGTAGGCGAGCGTCCGGATGGGCATCGCCCCGCGCATCACTTCCATCGGCGCCCGGCTCACGAAGCCGGCGGACAGCACGATGGCGTGCACCCCCAGGCGCTCCAGTTCGCGGGCCACCTCGAGGCACTCCTCCCGCTGCATGCCGCCGCGGAAACCGTCGTGCATGTTCATCTTGACCAGGACGCCCATGTCATCCCCTGCCGCCTCCATCACCCGGCGGATCACCATCTGCATCACGCGCATCCGGTTCTCCAGTGAGCCGCCGAAGCGGTCCCGGCGGTGGTTGGTGTAGGGCGAGAGGAACTGGCTGATCAGGTAGCCGTGGCCGGCGTGGATCTCCACGCAGTCGAATCCGGCCTCCCGGGCCAGTTCCACGGCATGGCCGAAATCCTCGACCAGGGACAGGATCTCGTCTTCGCGCATCTTGCGCACGAAGGTCGGGGAGTAGAGGTTGAAGCCGCCGGAAGCGCCCATGGGCATGCAGCCGCAGGTGGCGCGGTGCGTCATGTTGCCGCAATGTCCCAGCTGGATCGAGACCTTCGCGCCCTGCGCGTGGACGGCGTCGGTGATCTCCCGGAGGGCCGGGACGATCTCCTCGCGCATCCACAGCTGGCCGTCGAAGGACAGGCCGCTCCGGTTCACGGAGGCGTAGGCCAGCGTCGTCATTCCGACACCGCCCCGGGCCACGGCCACATGGTAGTCCATCAGGTCCTGCGAGGGTTTGTTGCCGTAGGCCATGTTCTCGAAGGCAGCCGAGCGGATCACCCGGTTGCGCAGGGTGACGGGGCCGATGCGGACAGGTGTGAATATCTTCGAATTAATCATATCAATACAAGAAGGGAATCATGCGCTTGACTCTCCGGGTGTCCAGCTCGTCCGGGAACTCCCGGCTGTAAAGGTCGTAGATCCGCGCGGCGCGCGGGGCGAGGTTCGAGAAAGTCCACAGCGCAAAGACGGCGCCGGCCCAGGACCAGGTCAGGACGGCGAATCCCACCCATTCGACGAATTCCCCGAAATAATTGGCGCTCGTCACATAGCGGAACAGGCCCTCCTTCGGCAGGTAATGGGCCGTGTCGCCGGGCTTCCGCAGGTTGCGGATGATCGCGTCGGAAGTGATGTTGACGACCATGCCGCCGAAGAATAGCACCGATCCCACGATGAACGGCAGGCTGGTCAGCCAGCCGGCCGGGTAGGCGTCCGCCGGGGAAAGGTAGAAGATCCAGCCCCCCTGCATGAAGGCATTGAGCGTATTGAACAGGGCGCCCATCAGCACGATGCTGAGCGGCATCCGGCTGCGGCCGCGGATCTGCAGGGGAAAAATGAAGGAACGGTGGAAATAATGCAGTTCGAACAGCAGCAGGAACACCAACCGTACGGGATCTTCCCGCCGGCCGGAGAACCACCAGAGCAGGAGCATCGCGATGAAGACCGGCGCTTCCATGAGCATCCAGCCGAGGCGGTTGTCCACGGAGGGCCCCCACTGGGGGCCGTAGAATTTCCCGTAGCCGGCATCCACATGGAAAAGGCAGACGAACACCACGACGGCGATGACGGCCATGATCACGAGGAATAGATTGAACGCTTGGATAGAAAGCATTCCCAAATATAGGATGTTTCCGGCAATATTTGATCAATAAGGAGAAAAAACATAAAAAGACCGAAAATATTGTTATCTTTGTGTGATATGGCAAAAGAGTGTAAGTGGATCCTCAAAGAACCGGCCGATCCGGCGAAAGTCGAGCGGCTCGCAGCCGAGGTCGGCATCGACCGGGTGCTGGCCGAGTTGCTCGTCAAGCGGGGTGTCGAGACTTTCGAGGAGGCACGTTCATTCTTCCGCCCGAACCTGGAAGCCCTGCACGATCCTTTCCTGATGAAGGACATGGACGTGGCCGTGGAGCGGCTGCACCGCGCTATCACCACCGGCGAGAAGATCCTGGTCTACGGGGACTACGATGTGGACGGCACGACGGCGGTGGCGCTGGTCTATTCCTTCATCTCGCGTTTCACGGAACAGGTGGATTTCTACATCCCGGATCGTTACGACGAAGGCTACGGCGTCTCCTTCAAGGGGATCGACTGGGCCGCTGACGGCGGCTTCGACCTGATCATCACGCTGGACTGCGGCATCAAGGCCGTGGACAAGGTGGAGTATGCGCGCAGCAAAGGACTGGAAGTGATCATCTGCGACCACCACCTCCCGGGCGAATCCCTTCCGGCCGCCGTGGCGGTGCTGGATCCCAAGCGGGAGGATTGCCACTATCCCTTCGACGACCTGTCCGGCTGCGGCGTGGGCTTCAAGCTGGTGCAGGCCTATTCCAAGCAGTTCGGCGTCCCCTTCGAGAGCCTGATCCCGCTGCTGGACCTGCTGGTGGTCAGCATCTCCTCCGACCTGGTCACGATGGTCGGGGAGAACAGGATCCTGGCGCATTTCGGTCTCAAGCAGCTCAACGAGCATCCCTGCAAGGGCCTGGCGGCGATGATTTCGCTCTCCAACCTGGAGCCCGGACACATCTCCATCGACGACATCGTCTTCAAGATCGGCCCCCGGATCAATGCCGCCGGGCGCATGGAGTCCGGCCGGCTCGCGGTCGAGCTCCTCAAGGCCACCGACACGCAGACGGCGATGATGATCGGAGAAAAGATCAACGAGAACAACAACGAGCGCAAGAATATCGACCGGGAGATCACCCAGGAAGCCCTGGAGATGGTCCAGTCCGGCAAATGCCTCGCAAGCGAGAACGCGACCATCGTCTACAATCCCAAGTGGAGCAAAGGCGTGGTCGGTATCGTTGCCTCCCGCCTCGTGGAGGCGTACTACAAGCCGACCGTCGTGCTGACCAAGTCCAACGGCTTCGTGACCGGGTCGGCGCGCAGCATCACGGGTTTCGACCTGTACGAAGCCATCGAGAACTGCTCCGATCTCCTGGAGAACTTCGGCGGCCATGTCTATGCCGCCGGCCTCACCCTCAAGGAGGAGCATCTGGAGGAGTTCGCCCGCCGGATGGATTCCTTCATCGCCGGCAAGGTGACGGCTGAGATGCTGATCCCGATCGTCGAGGTGGACGCCAAGCTGGACTTCGCCCAGATCACGCCGAAATTCTCCCGCATCCTCAAGCAGTTCCAGCCTTTCGGCCCCGGCAACACCAACCCCATCTTCATGACGGAGAACGTCTATGACGCCGGTTCGGGCCGCAAGGTGGGCGGTGGCGGCGTACACCTCAAACTGGACCTGATCCAGGAGTCCCAGCCCTACCACCAGATCCCTTCGATCGCCTTCAACATGGCGGATTACTACGACTACATCCGCGAAGGCAACCCGATCGACGTGTGCTACGCCATCGTCGAGAACTACTACCGGGGCTCCGCCTCCATCCAGCTCCGCATCCGGGACATGCGGGAGCGGGAAGATATCCTGTAAACATGAAAGCCGGAAGCGCGACGGGCCGTTTCCTTCTCGGAGTCCTGCTGTCCTGCGGGCTCCTGGCCGTGCTGTTGTACCTCGGTCCGCTGCAGGATGGTCCGGGAGCGGAAACCGGTGGAAATTTCCTGTCCAAAGTCTATACGGAAGCCACGCCCGGCGACCTCATGGAGAAGACCCAGGACATCTGGGGCTGGGTGCTGGTGGGCCTGAACCTGACCGCCCTCGCGGGCTTTTTTGCCTGCCCCGTGAAGGGCGTGTCCGGCAAGAAAAAGCAAGCGGCCGGCCTGCGTCTGTTCTTCCCCGGCCTCTGCGGGACGCTGGTTCTGCTGGCCGTCCTGACCGTGCTGTGCGTGCCGGCCCTGCTGGCCGGATTCATCGAATTTCTCCGCATCAATCCCTTCCTGACGGTTGCGGGCCTGGTGCTGCTGGTGGCCCTGATGTACCTGCTCGGTTCCCGGAGCATCCCCCTTTTCCGCTCCGCGGAAGGGCTCGGAAACAATTTCCCGAAGGGCCTGCGCATCGCCGAAGGCATCCTGGTCGCCCTGTTTGCGGGCATCGCCCTGTTCTACGGCATCCGCACGATGCGCCTGTATCTGCTGCCGGTCGGCATCCTGCTCGCGCTGCTGCCGGGGACCCTGTGCGAATGGGCCCTGGCGAAGCGTCGCTCCGGCCTGCGGCTGATGTACCTGTGCATGCGTACACTGCGCGGCATCGGCCTGGTCGCGTTCTGCCCGGTCACGGTCCCGATTCTGCTCTACGCCCTGTTCTCCGCTTCCGCATCCAAAGCCTGACCCGGGTTCTGCCGGTTTCCCGCGGCAGGCGGTCCTGCCGGATCCTTACAAAAACGCCTCCTGCGATTGCTGGAGGCGTTTTGCGTTTAGAACAGCGTCGGTTCGTCGAAGAGTCCGCCGGGGAAGTCGGGGACTTCGTCGAGGTTGGCAGACGGGGATTCCGGGTCTTCGCCCGTCATGACGACAGGTTCGTCCGACGTGACGGCCGGTGCTTCCGGGTAGTCGGAGCCCGGCGATGCCGGGGATTCGGGGGAATCGTCCCCCGATGCGTCCACCACCGGATCCTCTTCTTGTTCGTCAGGAATCGGCTCGATGAAGCGGACGCTCTTGACTTCGCCCCGCTCGGCGCACTTCTTGCCCTTGGCGGCGATGCCCTTCTTGGCGATCCATTCCTCGGCGTTCACCGGCTCCGGTTCCTTGTCGTCGAGTTTCCAGACGATCTCGTACTGCGGATGCCTGTCCCCGCTGATGTCCACCAGGTAGGACTTCGGGGCATCGGAGATGAAGCTGACCGGGGTGTTGTCGCTCAGCACGAAAGAGAAACGCTTGACATAGAAGCTCTTGACAGCGCCGTCCCAGTAGAGGACGGTGAAAGTCTTGTCCGGGTCGAACTTCTCGATGAAGAGGACGTCGCCCTGGTACTTGTTGACCAGGTCGAAGGAGGTCGTGTAGAAGGTGCCGTTCTTGAAGACGGCGAGGACCTTGTCACCCTCTTCGAACTGGCCGAGGTAGAGACCGTGTCCGTCTTCGTTGAGCTTCTGGATGTCGCTGTCGTACCAGATGTCCTTGCCGGCGATCGTGCTAACGCCCTTGCTCCGGAGCGTGATGCGGCTGATGACGTTCTTGCTCACGAGGTTGCCGCGGGCCGTCTTGCTCTTGATGGCCAGGGTGGAGAAATCGTACTCGAAACTGGTCTTCTTGAGCTTCGGCTTGGGCCTCAGCTGCACGCGCACGGTCTCGGCTTCGCCGTTGTGGTTGGCCGTGAACCAGACGATCGTGGAGCCGGGCATCCCGGTCGTGATGTCGTATTCCTTGTCGCGGGTCACGGACGTGATGGCGAAGCGCTTGGCGTAGTAGATGGAGGTCTTGCCTTCGCGGTAGATCACGTTGTAGATGGTCCGGGTATCCCCGCGGTTGAAGAGCCCCACGTAGAGCAGGTCCTTGCCGAAGAAGGCCTTGTCCTCGACCTTGGTGATGCGGTACTTGCCGTCCTTGCCGATGACGATGATTTCGGAGAGGTCGGAGCAGTCGCAGATGAATTCACCGCCGTCATCGCGCTTGAGGCCGATGCCGACGAAACCTTCGGCCAGGTTGGCCTGGAGCTTGGCGTTGTTGTTGACCACCTTGGTGGCCGCAATGGTCTCGAATCCGGTGAGTTCGGTGCGGCGCGGATAGTCCTTGCCGTATTTCTTCTTGAGTCCCTTGAACCAGTCGATGGTGTAGCGGTCGATGTGCTCGATGTGGTCGCGCACGACGGCCATCTGGTCCTCCAGGGCGAGGATCTTCTCGTCAATCGCCTTGGTGTCGAACTTGGAGATCTTGCGGACCGGCTTCTCCACGAGCTTGAGGATGTCGTCCAGCACGATCTCGCGGTGGAAGAGGTCCTGGTACATCTTCATCTGGGTGAAGATGTCCTGGATCTGGGTGTCCCAGTCTTTCTGGTCCTGCTCGAGGACCTTGTAGATACGGTTCTCGAAGAAGATGCGCTCCAGCGAGCTGTAGTGCCAGTCGGCCTCCAGTTCGTCCAGCTTGATCTGAAGCTCCTGCAGCAGCAGGTCGCGGGTGTGGTAGGTCCCGTATTCGAGGATCTCGTTGACTGTGACGAAGACCGGCTTGTCGTCCCGGATCACGCAGGCGTTGGGGGCGATGTTGATCTCGCAGTCCGTGAAGGCATAGAGTGCGTCGATGGTCTTGTCCGGGGAGACGTCGTTGGGCAGGTGGATGAGGATCTCGACCTTGTCGGTGGTCATGTCCTCGATCTTCTTGATTTTGATCTTGCCCTTGTCCTTGGCCCGGAGAACGGAGTCGATCAGGTCCTTGGTGTATTTCCCGTAAGGGATCTCGGTGATGGCGATCGTGTTCTTGTCGATCTTCTCGATCCGGGCGCGGACCTTGACGCTGCCGCCCCGCTTGCCGGCCATGTACTTGCTGCAGTCGGCGAAGCCGCCCGTCGGGAAATCGGGGTAGATCTCATAGGGCCTGCCCTCGAGGATGGCGACGGAGGCGTCCAGCAGTTCGTTGAAGTTGTGGGGAAGGATCTTGGAGGCCAGGCCCACGCCGATGCCTTCCGTGCCTTGCGCCAGCAGCAACGGGAAACGGACCGGGAGCTCGGTCGGCTCCTGGTTGCGCCCGTCATAGGAGTTCATCCAGTGGGTGACCTTCGGATCGAACACCACCTCCTTGGCGAATTTGCTGAGCCGGGCCTCGATGTAACGGGGTGCGGCGTTGGAATCGCCGGTGAGGATGTTGCCCCAGTTGCCCTGGCAGTCCACCGTGAATCCTTTCTGGCCCAGCTGGACGAGGGCGCCGAGGATGGACTGGTCACCGTGGGGGTGGTACTGCATCGCCTGGCCGACGATGTTGGCCACCTTGGTGTAGGCTCCGTCGTCCATCCGGTACATGGCGTGCAGCACGCGGCGCTGCACGGGCTTGAGCCCGTCCACGATGTGGGGGACGGCCCGGTGCAGGATCACGTAGGAGGCATAGTCCAGGTACCAGTCCTTGAACATGCCGGAGAGCTTGAACTTGCGTGCGTCACTCCCCAGCAGCTTGTCGTACCGGTTCGATGACTCGCCCTCTTCTTCGATGACCTTGTCGTCGTCCTCGATGATATCGTCCGGAGTGATGATGTTCTCTTCTTCCATAGTCTATTCTTCGTAGCCGAATTTTCTGAGTTCCCGCTTGCTTTCCCGCCAGTCGGGATCCACTTTGACGTAGATCTGCAGGAAGACCTTCTTCTGGAAGAAGTCTTCCATGTCGAGGCGGGCCTGCGTGCCGACTTTCTTGAGCGCGGCGCCCTGCCGCCCGATGACGATGCCTTTCTGCGACTCGCGCATCACGTAGATGACCGCGCTGATGTCGTAGCGCTCCGCGCCCTCCTTGAAGGATTCGATCCCGACCTCGCAGGAGTAGGGGATCTCATCCTTGTAGTTGAGCAGGATCTTCTCGCGGATGATTTCCGATGCGAAAAAGCGGAGGTTCTTGTCCGTGAAGGCATCCTTGTCGAACCACGGCGGGCATTCGGGCAGCCGTTCGACGACGGCGTTCAGGATGCTCTCCAGGTTGAAACGCTCCTGCGCCGACGCCGGGATGACCGTCGCGGCGGGGAGCTTCTCCTGCCAGTAATCGATCAGCCCGACTACGCGGGGCTGGTCGCTGAGGTCGATTTTGTTGATGACCACGATGACGGGGCATTCGATCCGGGAGAGTTTCTCCACGTATTCGCTGTTCTTGTCAGGGGTCTCCACCGTGTCCGTCACGTAGAGGATGATGTCGGCATCCCCGATCGCGCCGTCCACGAAATTCATCATGTTCTGCTGCAGGCGGTAATTGGGCTTGAGGATGCCCGGCGTGTCCGAATAGACGATCTGCCAGTCATCCCCGTTGACGATACCCATGATGCGGTGCCGCGTGGTCTGTGCCTTGGCGGTTACGATGGAGAGCTTCTCGCCCACCAGCGCATTCATCAGCGTGGATTTCCCGACGTTCGGGTTGCCGATGATGTTGACAAAGCCGGAACGGTGCGCCATTATACGTATGCCCCCATTTTCAGAATGTTGGTCTCACCCTCGGTGAGGTAGCGCCATTCGCCTTTCTTCAGGCCCTTTTTGGTGAGGCCTGCGAAATAGACGCGGTCCAGCGCCTTGACATTGTAGCCAAGGGTTTCGAAGATGCGGCGCACGATGCGGTTCTTGCCGGAGTGGATCTCGATGCCGAGTTTGCGCTTGTCCTTCTCGTCGATGTATTCGAGTTCGTCGGCCTTGATCTCGCCGTCGGTCAGTTCGACACCTTCCAGGATCCGCTGGAAGTCCTCCTGGGACAGGGGACGGTCGAGTGCGACCTGGTAGATCTTCTTCTTATCGTAGGACGGGTGCGTGAGCCGTTCGGCGATCTCGCCGTCGTTGGTCAGCATCAGCACGCCGGTCGTGTTCTTGTCCAGCCGGCCCACCGGATAGACGCGGGTGGGGCAGTTCTTCACGAGGTCCACGACGGTCTTCTCGGCATGCGGATCGCTGGCCGTGGTGACATAGCCCTTGGGCTTGTTCATCACGATATAGACTTTCTCTTCGCCTTTGAGGCGCTCGCCGTTGAAACGGATGTCGTCCGTGAAGATGTTGACCTTCGTGCCCAGTTCGGTCACGACTTCGCCGTTCACGGTCACGACACCGGCCTGGATGAGGGTGTCCGCCTCGCGCCGGGAGCAGACGCCGGAGTTGGCGATGAATTTATTGAGACGCACGGTGTTCTGGATCGGAGTCGGATCCGGAGCGTCCAGTCCTTCGCTGCCGTTCACGACAGGACGGCGGCTGATCATGCGGTTGATGCCTTCGGAGGATTCACGGGTGAAATTGGGCTTGCGGCCCGGCTTCTTCGGTCCGCGGGGCTTTCCGGGACCCGCCGGCTTGCGCGGCCCTGCGCTGCGGCCTTCGCCGTAGGGGCGCTGGGGACGGCCTTCGCCATAGCTGCGTCCTTCGCCGTAGCTGCGGTGCTCGCCGCCGGTGCTCCGGCCTTCGCCGTAAGGACGCTGCGGACGGCCCTCGCCGTACGGGCGGTTTTCTCCGTAGGAGCGACCCTCCCCGTAGGGACGGCGTTCGCCGTAATCGGAGCGGTGTGCGCCGCCGTAATTGCCGGTCCGGTGCTCCCCGCCGCTGCGGCGGTCGCTGAAACCGTGATTGTCCCGGTCGCCGTAGCTGCGGCGCTCGCGGTCGCCGTAGCCGCCCCGGTTCTCACCGTAGGGGCGCTGCGGACGGCCCTCTCCGTAGGGACGGCGTTCGCCGTAATCGGAACGGTAAGCGCCTGCGTGATTGCTGACCCTCTCTTCGCCATTTTCGCTTCTGCGCGCGCCGGGCGTGTATTCTACTTTTTCGGAACGGGGATGTTCCCCTGCGTTTTTCCGGGGTCTAAGTTTTCGGCCTTCTTTAGTAAACTGATCCATTACTACTTGAGATTAAAGAAATAGGTAATCGTGCCCTCCTGCATGGCAGGCGCGTCCGCACTCATGTTGAAGTGCGTTTCCATCGCGGCTTTGCGCGCCGCCGCATAGAGGGTCTTGTCCAAAACGGTGGTACCGTCGCCTCCCGGCACGGCCTTGACTACGTTGCCGTAGTTGTCCACCCAGATATCCACTACTACAATGCCGCTTTCCTGCACGTTGTAGACCGGCCGCGGGATGTTGCCCACGGTGTTGCGGCCTTTGACGTGCGCATTCGGCTTGCCGTCGGTACGTCCGCTGTCGGTATTGCCCCGGGTCTGCCCGGCCTTGAAGGTATCGGAACCTTCGGTGGCGGCATGGCCGGCGGTGAGGGAGGTGTCCTTCCGGGCCATCCCGGGGAAAGCGGCACGCGGATCCAGCGCTGGCTCATCCGGTTCCGGAGCGGGGACATCGACGTCGCCGACGGGGTCCGGCTTCGTCCGGGGGGTCATGTTCTCCCTGTCCGCCTCGGTGGGGGATTCGCTTTTCTGAGCCAGTTCAACAGGCTGCTCGGGATCGGTCTCGTCCGCGAGCGGCTCCCGCCCTTCCGGCTGCTGCGTGATGAGCGCAGGCTCCTCTTCGCTGAAGTCAATCAGCATGCTTTGCTCCTGGGGCGGGGGATAAAGATACTTCAGACCGGAGAAAGAGACCAGCACGAAGGCGCAGGCATGCAGGAACACCGTCATCAGGATGCCGGTGACCGTGGCGTTGCGCTCGCGCTTCTGTCTGATTATCTGGTCGTTTTTCATAAAGAACTACTCTGGCTGCGTGGCCAGGATGACTTTGTAATGATTGCGCTTGGCGATGTTCATCACCTGCACGATCTCACCGATCGGCACGCTCTCATCGGAAAAGATGGAGAAGGTAGGATCCTCCTCGGTCTGGAGCAGTCCTACCAGCTCGTCCTCCACTTCGGAGAAAGCCACGGGCTCCTGAGCGCCGTTGATGTGGTAGGTATAGCGGTCTTCTCCCCAGTCTTTGATGGAGACGCTGACCGTGGCCTTCGCGCCCACCTGTCCCGTGCTCTTCGGCAGGAGGAGCTTGAGGGCGTTGGGGTTGACCAGGGTGGAGGTCACCAGGAAGAAGATGAGCAGCAGGAACACGATGTCCGTCATCGAGGACATCGCGATGTTCGGGTCTGCCTTGGTGAAACGTCTGAGGGCCATCTTATTCGGTTTTGGGAGCCTCCCCGGCGTCGCCGAGCACATCGAGGAACTTGATGGTCGCGTTCTCCATGCTGTAGACCAGCGAGGAGATGCGGGCCGTCAGGAAATTGTAGCCGAAATAGGCGAGGATACCGACGATCAGACCGCCGACCGTGGTGATCATGGCGGTGTAGATGCCGCTGGAGAGCAGGGTGATGTCGATGTTGTTGCCGGCGTTGGACATGTTGAAGAATGCCTGGACCATGCCGATCACCGTGCCGAGGAAGCCGATCATCGGGGCGCCGCCGGCGATGGTGGCGAGGTAGGGAAGTCCTTTCTCCAGCCGGGCGACCTCGACGTTGCCGACATTCTCGATGGCGGCCTGGATGTCCGTGGCAGGCTTGCCGATCCGGACGAGGCCGGCCTCGACCATGCGGGCGACCGGTGCATCGTATTTGCTGCAGAGCGTCCGGGCGGACTTGATCTTGCCGTCGTGGACGTAGTCGCGGATGTCATTCATGAAGTCCTTGTCGATCTTGCCCGCCTTGCGGATGATCCACCATTTCTTGCCGAAGATGTAGATGGCGATGATCGAAAGGGCGAGGAGGACCCACATCAGCGGACCGCCCTTGGCGGCCATTTCAATGAGGGAATAGGACATCTCCTGCTGCACGGGAACAGCCTGCGCGATGTCGGTCTGGAGAAGCATGTACAACATATTCAGGTGTTTGGTTACCAACAATTGCAAAAAATCTGCCCATTAAGGCATAATCGTACAAATATACGGATTAATTACGAGAAATCGCATGCCCGCGCACGTAAATCGTGCATATAGCAAAAATCCCGGCTCGACGAGCCGGGCACCAGCCCTGCCGGCGCCGCTGAGCGCTGGCAGGGGGAGGAGATCCCTCGACAAGCTCGGGATGACAAGGAGTCAAGCCCGGGATGACGGGAGGCTAGCGCGGGCCGGGGCCGCCGGGGCCGCCGCCGAAGGCTGCGCGGCGGGCCTGCTCCTCTTCAGTCCATTTCTTGAACTGCTCCTCGGTGAGGATGGCCTTGAGCTTCTTCTGCTGCTCCTCGCGCCGCTTCTCCATGTCCTTACGCATCGCCTCGAAGTCGCCGTTCATCATCGAGCCATCTTCCATCCGCTTCATCATCGCTTCCATCTCCTCCTTGAAGAGGGCTTCCACCTTGACATACTGTTCGTCCGTCAGCTTGACGGACTCTTTCATCTGGTCTGCCCGCATTTTTGCGATCTGGGCCGGATCCGGCATCTGCCCGCCGAAGCCGCCGGGCTGCGCCTTCAGGGCAAACGCTCCCGCCAGGAGCATTCCGCCCACCATGAGAATTTTGATAAGCTTATTCATACATCAATGGATTTGTATGGGATAGAGATAGACAATTCTAATGCCAGTGGATATAATATCTGCGTCAATTCGTTTTAGATAACGTCCAAATCAGCCTCTGGCAACCAGCCCTGCCGTCCGTCGGCCAACTCGATATTGCGCCATTCGCCGACGCTGTCGAGAACCTTGACCTTCGTGCCCTCGTGCAGGACGAAGAGGTCCTTGGCCGAGTCGCGGCCCGGCGAGCTCTGCACCGTGGTCACGGGACGCGTGACGATGGCACCGTCGGCCTTGTGATAGTCCGTCCGCTGCCAGAAGGCGAAGTCCAGGCAGAGCAGCGCGATCACGAGCGCGACGATCCCGCAGATGAAACCGGTCTTGCGCGCAGCGACGCTGCGCCCGAGCAGGAAGAGGAGCACGCAGCCCAGCGCGGCGGCGAACAGGAGCAGGAACAGCGTCGCCCAGGTGTCGGACGGCAGCAGCCAGCAGATCTTGCGGCCCCAGACTTCCAGGAAGAATTCCGGCACAGCCTCGATCTTGTCCTGGACAAAGCCCTGTGCGAACTCCAGATTGAAGCGGGCGTCCGAGTAGGAAGGATCCAGCTTCAGGGCACGCTCGTAGTTCAGGATCGCGTGGGCGAGGTCGTCCTGCTTGAAGCAGGCATTGCCCAGGTTGTAGTAGAGCTCCGGCGATTCGATGCCGAGTTCCCGGATGGCGGACCAGGCACCGGCGGCGCCGGCCCAGTCGCCGTCCGTAAAGGCTGTCACGCCGGCCGTCCACAGGGAGTCGGCGGCATGCTGCTGCGCCGAGACGGCCTGTGCCGGCAGCAGCAGGAGCAGCGCGAGCAGGGCAGCCGCCCCGCCGGCGGGCTTGCGGGGTCTTCTCATGTTCTCATCAATGGCGGAAATCACGGAGACCGCCTTCTCGTAGTGCGTATTCATGGCCTCGTGGCCGGAATCAGGTGCGTACCGGGCATATTCGCAGGCATCCAGCAGGGCGATGAAGTCGGCGGTCAGCGCTTCTCCGGCTCCCTGCCCGACCAGCCGGGCGGAGATGTTCTCCTTGCTCATGTCGGCGGCATCCATGTTGAGCTTGTCCGAGACGAAGCCGAGCAACGCGCGGTGCAGCTCTTCGTAGAAAGCCGTGTAGAGGTTGCCTTTGAGGAAAGTTCCGGCCTGCGCGAGCCGCTTGCGCGCCATCTTGGTGGCGCCACGGTTCTTGCTGCCGGCGACGTCGGCCCGCCGGGCGGCGAGTCCGCGCAGCGCGAAATAGAGCGCCGCGGCCAGGGCGGCCAGCAGGATCGTCAGGATCCAGAATGCCGGGGAGCCGGCGAAGAAATGTCCTACGGATGCGAAGGTGCCCGGCTTCGTGGAGATGAAGCGGATGTCGCTTCCTACGTCGCGCACGTCCTTGCGGTTCACGCCCTGGATGACCTGTCCGGCGTCCGGGGTCCCCGTGTCCGCCCCCTTGCCGACCCGGATCTCCAGGGGCTGGCTCTTGAGGGTCACGTACTTGCGTGAGGAGATGTCGAAATAGCTGTATTCCACCGGGCCGAGTACGAAGTCGCCGTGGCTGCGGGGGATGAAGGGGTACTCGAACACCTTGCCTCCGGACACATCGGAAGTCTTGACGTCATAGACTTCGAAATCCGGCGGGAAAGAGACCTTGGGAGCTTCCAGGAGCGAGATGTTGCCGGTGCCGGTCACGGTGACGCGCAGCGAGGCGGCGTCGTGCGTCTTGAGGGAATCACGGGTCAGGGCGGCGCTCATCTTGAAGGAGCCGACCCCGCCTCCGAACGAGGCGGGAGCCCCGCCCGGGAGGGCGCTGACGTGGATCGTCACGGGCTGGGTGGTGACGCGCTTGCGGATGGTCTGGTAGTCGTCCTGGAAGAAACTGTCGAAGATGCTTCCGGTGGAAGGGCGCTGCGTGCGGATGTTGACCAGGCAGACCAGCTCCGCTCCGTCGATGGTGATGTCGCCGGCTTTCTGCGGCACGAGGTTCCAGCTCCGCAGGACGGCGGCGTTGTAGATCATCTCTCCCACGCTCTCGCGGTGGAACTGGATGTTGGTTGGCGCCTGGATCTCCTGGCTCCAGAAACCGTTGAAAGTCGGGAACTTGGCATCTTCGAAACCGGCGATATTGACCCGCTGGTAGAGCTTGAGCGTGGCCGTGATGGTCTCGCCGACCATCGCGTTGCGCTTGCTGAAGGACAGGCGCAGGAACATGTCGTCGGCGGACACGGTTCCGGTCTGCGCCGAACCCTGGCTGCCGCCCTGTCCCTGGGAGGACTGCCCCTGCGATCCCTGGGAACCTTGTGAAGCGGCCGCCGCGCCGTCGCTGACGACCTCGATGGTCGGGCGCGACGAAGTCAGGCGCTCCTTGTCCACGGTGGCCTCGGCGGCGTTCAACTGGAAACGGCCGGTGTTCTTGGGGAGCAGCACGTAGGTGTAGGTGGTCTGCGAGGAGCGGGTGGTCTTGCCGTTGATGATGCTGACCGAGGAGGAGGAGCCTCTCTGCGGCCCCCAGACCAGCTGGAAATCGTTGCCGGGCTCCCAATTGAATTCGGAAGGTGCCTTGTCGCCGCTGATGATGAAGGTCAGGTTGAACTGCTCGTTCAAGCCCACGAGGTTGGGCGCCTGGACCTTGATGGTGGCCTGGGCGAGGGCGGGCAGGGTGCAGAGCACTGCCGCGAAGAATGCCAAAAATCTTTTCATCACCAATTCTTTTCTTTCTGCCTGGATTTGAGCAGGGCTGCTTTTTCCTTGTTCACCTTGTCCTGGGTCTCTTTCTCCTTGGCCTGGATGGCACGGAGCATCTGCTGGGCCTGCTGGGGCGAGATCTGCGGCTGCTGATCCTGTTGCTGCTGCTGGTCCTGGTTCTGCTGGTCTTGATCCTGATTCTGCTGCTGGTTCTGGTCCTGCTGCTGATCCTGGTTCTGATCCTGCTTGTCTTGATTCTGGTTGTTTTGATCCTGGTTCTGGTCTTGCTGCTGGTCTTGTTGCTGCTGGTTGTTGTCGCCATTCCCACCGCCATTCTGCTGGTTCTCCAGCATCTTTTTGGCATAGATGTAGTTCTCCTTGGCGTCCAGGTCGGCCGGATCGCGCAGCAGCGCTTGCCTGAAATCATTCACGGCCGTCTGCCAGTCCTTCTGCTGCAGGGCGATGTCTCCGGCATTGTAGTAGTACCGGGCGGGGAGATTCTCCTGCTCCTTGACGCTCTCCAGCGCCTTGGCGGCGCCGGCGTAGTCCTGCTGGCGGTAGAGTGCGGAAGCCAGGTTGTACTGGGCGTGGAGGGAGGTGGAGTCCTTGACCGCCGCCTTGCGGTAGTCGATCTCCGCTTCCTTGAAGTTTCCCTTGGAGAATTTCCGGTTGCCGGCGCGTACGTCGTGCCTGTCTGCCTGGGCGAAGCCCGGCAGCGCGCAGAGTATCAGCAACAACGGGATCAGATATCGTTTCATTCGAACAACCTCCTCTTGGACTTGCGCTCGCCGATCAGCATCTCCAGGACGAAGAAGAAGAGCGCAGCGGCAAAGAAATACATATACTGTTCGTCATATTCCTCGAAGACGACCGAGTTGAAGCGCTCGTCCTCAAGCTTGCGGATCTCTTCGAGGATCGGGTTGAGACCGAACTCTTCGTTGCCGGCATGGACATAGGCCCCGTTGCCGACGGAGGCGATCCGCTTGAGTGTCTCCTCGTCCAGCCGGGTCACGACGATGTTGCCTTCGCTGTCCTTCATCAGGTCGCCGTCCTTGGGGATCGGCTGGCCCCGCAGGGAACCGACGCCGATGGTGTAGATCCGGATGCCGGTCTCTGCCACCTGCCGGGCGGCGTCCACCGGATCGTCTTCGTGGTTCTCACCGTCGGTGATGACGATGATCGCGCGGCTCTTCTCGCTCTGGGTGCTGAAACTTTTGGCAGCGGTCAGGATGGCATCCCCGATGGCCGTACCCTGGATGGGCACGGACTGGGTGTCGATGGAACCGAGGAACATCTTGGCGGACACATAGTCCGTCGTGATCGGCAGCTGGACGAAAGAACTGCCGGCAAAGATGATCAGGCCGATGCGGTCGCCCTGGAGCCGGTCCACGATGCGGGAGATGGCCAGTTTGGCCCGCGAGAGGCGGTCCGGGGAGTAGTCCTGTGCCAGCATCGAGTTGGACACGTCCAGGCAGATCATGATCTCGGCGCCCTTGGTCTCGCGTTCCACCAGTTTGGCGCCGATGAGCGGCCGGGACAGACCGATTGCGAAGCAGGCGAAACCGATGGTGAAAAGCACGGTCCGCCACCAGCCTTTCGCGCCGGACCAGGAAGGCATCAGCGCGCGGACCAGCGTCTCGTCGCCGAAGCGGCGCACGCGTTCGCGGCGCAGGCGGCGGAGCAGGGCGTACCCGAGCAGGATCACGGGCACGAGCAGCAGCAGCCAGAGGAACAGGGGTCGGGCAAAGTACAGCATTACGGCATCCTCCTGATCAAGATTCCCAACAAAAGTTCGAGCAGCAGGCAGATGAGTGCCGCCACGCCGAAGCGCCCGAACAGTTCCTTATAGACGGGGAAGCTGTCCACGGACGTGCGCGCTTTCTCCATCTTGTTGATCTCGGAGTAGATCTCCGCGAGCTTGGTGTTGTCGGTGGCCCGGAAATACCGGCCGCCAGTGGTGCTGGCGATGCCCTGGAGCAGCTCCTCGTCGATTTCCACGGGGACTTTCTGGATCTCCACGCCCCAGGGGGTCATCACCGGATAGGGGGCCATCCCGTTGGCTCCCACCCCGATCGTATAGACGCGGACGCCGTAGGTCTTGGCGATCTCGGCCGCCGTCTGGGGGGCCACCTCGCCGCTGTTGTTGACGCCGTCCGTCAGCAGGATCACCACCCGGCTGGGTGCATCGGAATCCATCATCCGGGCGACGGCGGTCGCGAGTCCGTTGCCGATGGCGGTACCGTCCTCGATCAGGTCCGTCTGGACTTCCTTCATCAGGTTGATGAGCGTGGCGCGGTCCGTCGTCAGCGGGCACTGCGTGTAGCTCTCGCCCGCGAACACCACGATGCCCATCCGGTCGGAAGGCCGCTGGGCGATGAATTCGATGGCGATGTCCTTGGCTGCACTGATGCGGTCCGGGGTGAAGTCGCGGGCCAGCATACTGGTTGACACGTCCATCGCGAAGATGATGTCGATGCCTTCGGAGTCGATTTTCTCGATCTCGGTGGACGAACGCGGCCGCGCGAGGGCCACGATGATCAGGCAGAGCGCCGCCGTGCGCAGCACGAAGGGGAGGTGACGCAGCACAGCCAGGGGCGAGCGGCCGCCCTGCAGCCAGGGCGCGGCGGTGGAGACGCGCAGGTGCGGCCTCCGTTCGGCCAGCTCCCGGTAAACGTAGAGCCCGGCCAGCAGCAGCGGCACGGCCAGCAGCCAGAGGAGTGCGGGATACTCAAAGTTCATGCTCGCCCTTCTGCTCCTCCTCAAGCACGGTCTGGTAGGTGGAAGTCACGAAGCGGACCGCCGTGGGCAGCGCCCGGGCGTTCTCTTCCTCGGAAGCGACGTGCTTCGCGAACTTGACGAAATCGGCACACTCGAAGACGCCGCGCGTCTCTTCGCGGAGCTCCTCCGGCAGGTCTTCCGCCTGCTTGAGCGCAGCGAAAAGCTCGGCCGTCGTCATCTCCGGCGCGTCGATGCCGAAGCGGTCCTCGATGTAGTTTTTGAGGGCATCGGTGATGCCCGAATAGAAGGCTTTCTGCTTGTCCGGCGCCCAGAATCTGTCACCACGCCACTTGTCCAGTTCCCGCAGAGCCACGATATAGGCGGGATCCTTCTTCGCGGTTTCTCCGCCGCCCTGCGCCCGGCGGCGCCGGATCAGCCAGACCAGCAGCACCGCCAGGCCGGCGAGCAGCAGCGCACCGCCGATCCAGGGGAGCATCTCCCGGAAGGTGAGTGGATAGCGGAGCTGGCCCTTGATGTCGTGGATCTCGAACGTGGCTGTGTCCACGGGCATCGTCTTCACCTCCATCTGCAGGGCCTCGAACAGCAGCGTGTCTTTCCCGTTGCGGAGCACGGGGATGGGCGGCAGGTGGTAGGTGCCTTCCTCGAAGGGAGCCAGGACGATGCTGCCCCGGATGTTGTAGAGTTCAGCACGGTCCTTGCGGCCGGGCTGGCGGACGCGCAGGGTGGCGAGCGTATCGAGCTGCCAGCTGCGGACCAGGGTCAGGGTGTCGTTGGAGGCTTCCCGCAGGTCGGGAAGCGCGAGGGTGGTCCCGGCCGGCACGCTGTCCAGCTGGAACCCGTATTCGATCTGGTCGGCAATCAGGATGGAATCCCTGGGCTGCAACTGCCTGAGCCAGGCCTTCCCGGCCGGGACCACCTGCAGCATCGCCGCCAATATGAGCATCAACAATTTCATCTCTGTCCGAAGAGGGCCATCAGGCCCTTCACATAGTCGGCGTCGGTGGCGATGTCCACGTGGTCGACCTGGTATTTGTTCAGCAGGCTCGTTTCGCGGGCCGAGAGGGTGGTGAACCAGCGCTCATAGGCGGCGCGGACCTTGCGGCTGTCGGTGTCGATCCAGGCGCCGCGCCCGCTCTCGCTGTCCTTGATGTGCACCAGTCCCACGGCCGGCAGGGCACGCTCCCGGGGGTCGTGTACCTTGATGACGCTGAGGTCGTGGCGGTTCACCGCCACCTTGAGCGCTTCTTCGTAGCGCGGATGCCCCTCGGCGTCGGCATCCAGCATGTCGCTCAGCAGGAAGGCGGTGCACTTCTTCTTGATCGCATTGGTCAGGAACTTGAGTGCGGCGCCGATGTCCGTCCCGTCGGAGGCGGGCTGGAGCTCCAGCATCTCGCGGATGATGTGCAGCAGGTGCGAGCGGCCCTTTCCCGGCGGGATGAATTTCTCAACGCGGTCGGAAAAGAAGAGCGCGCCCACCTTGTCGTTGTTGAGAATGGCGCTGAAGGACAGCACGGCCGCGATCTCGGCGATGCGCTCCCGCTTGGTCTGTCCGGCGGTGCCGAAAAGTCCGGAGCGGCTGACATCCACGAGCAGGACGACCGTGAGCTCGCGCTCCTCCTCGAAGATCTTGACATACGGTGCGCGGAGACGGGCGGTGACGTTCCAGTCCATCGAACGGACGTCGTCTCCCCACTGGTACTCCCGCACCTCGCTGAAGGCCATGCCGCGGCCCTTGAAGGCCGAATGGTACTCGCCTGCGAAGATCTGGTGGGAGAGCGCCTTGGTCTTGATCTCGATCTTCCTGACTTTCTTCAGGAGCTCGGTCGCACCGGTATTACGGGACGATGACGGCATTGATGATCTGCTCTATGATCTGTTCGGGGACGACATTCTCCGCTTCTGCCTCGTAGGTCAGGCCGATGCGGTGGCGCAGCACCTCGGGGCAGACGGCGCGGACATCCTCGGGAATCACGTAGCCGCGGCGCTTGATGAAGGCGTAGGCCTTGGCCGCCATCGACAGGCTGATGCTGGCACGCGGCGAACCGCCGAAGGAGATGAGGTCCTTGAGTTCTTTCAGGCCGTACTCTTCGGGGGTGCGGGTCGCATACACGATGTCCACGATATAGCGTTCGATCTTTTCGTCCATGTAGACTTCGCGGACCACTTCCCGGGCGCGGACGATGTCCGCCGGGCTGACGACGGGCTGTGCCTGCGGGAAGGTGCCGCTGTTGTTCATCCGGATGATGAGCTTCTCTTCGTCTTTCTTGGGATAGCCGACGACGACCTTCAGCATGAAGCGGTCCACCTGGGCTTCCGGCAGGGGATAGGTGCCCTCCTGCTCGATCGGGTTCTGCGTGGCCATCACCAGGAACGGCTCCGGGAGTTTGAAGGTCTCGTCCCCGAGGGTGACCTGCCGCTCCTGCATCGCTTCGAGCAGGGCGGACTGGACCTTGGCGGGGGCGCGGTTGATCTCGTCCGCGAGGACGAAATTGGCGAAGACCGGGCCCTTGTGCACTTCGAACTGCTCTTTCTTCTGCGAATAGATCAGCGTGCCGGTCACATCGGCCGGCAGCAGGTCCGGGGTGAACTGGATGCGGCTGAACTTGGCGTCTACGGCGCGGGACAGCGTGCTGATGGCCAGGGTCTTGGCAAGACCCGGCACGCCTTCGAGCAGGATATGTCCGTCGGCGAGCATCGCGATCATCAGGTTCTCCACCAGGTGCTTCTGGCCCACGATCACCTTGCCCATCTCCAAAGAAAGGAGATCCACGAACGCGCTTTCTTTCTGGATGCGGTCGTTGAGCTCCTTGATGTTTACACTTTCCATATAATTCTTTAATTTTGCAGTCAGTTATGCGCTATTCCATCAAGCTTTCCTATCGCGGTGCGGATTTCTGCGGCTGGCAGGTCCAGCCGGATGCCCCCAGCGTCCAGCAGACGCTCGAAAAGGCCCTGTCCACCCTGCTGCATGCTCCCGTGGGCGTGACCGGCGCCGGCCGGACCGATACGGGCGTTAATGCAATCGGCTACATCGCTCATTTCGACGCAGCCGAGGGGCTTGATACGCGCCAATTATGCTACAAATTAAATGCCATTCTGCCCCGTTCCGTGGTGATTCACGGGATCGCTCCCGCGGCAGCCGGATTCCATGCGCGCTTCGATGCGGTGCAGCGCGAATATATCTATTTTTTGCACAGGTGTAAGGACCCCTTCGTGGAGGACCACTCCTATCTGTACACCTTTCCGGACGTGGATTTCGCGGCGATGAACGAAGCTGCACAGGCGCTTCTGGGGCAGCATGATTTCCGTTGTTTCGAGAAGACCGGGGCGGATTCGAAGACCTCCATCTGCACGGTGACGCAGGCGGGCTGGCACCGCTACACGCCCACGCACCTGCAGCTCACCGGCCGGGAGGGCGGAGACGATTACTGGTATTTCCGCATCGCTGCCGACCGCTTCCTGCGCAACATGGTGCGTGCCGTGGTGGGGACCCTGCTCGAGGTCGGCCGCGGCAAGCGCACGGTCGAAGCGTTCCGGTCGCTGGTCCTCCCCGCAGACTACGAGAGTTCCGTGCGCGGCGGGGATGCGGAGGCGAAGGGGGTGAAAAGCATTTCGCCCGCGATGCGATGCAATGCGGGCGAATCCGTTCCCGGCCACGCGCTCTTCCTCAGTTCCGTACGGTATTGATCCGCGGGGTGGCCGCGCTGTTCCGGGCCGGGGCTACCTGTCCGTTTTCGGGCGCTGCTTGTCCGGCTTGGACTGGGGCCTGAGGCCGTTGTAGTATCTGAGGAAGTTGATGATGCGGACGAGTTTCGATTGTTTCTCTTCCTTCCGCATCTCGCTGGCCTGCTGTTGCAGCAGGGCCGTTTCCGTCGAGATGGTATCCTTCGGGGCATTCATGCCGAAGGAGAGGGTGGCGCCCGTACTGCTGATGTCGATCGTAGCCGGTGCACCCATGATCAGGGGCAGGTTTACGTCTCCGTGGCCCGCCGGGAAGCCGCAGAGGACCGGGATGCCGAGGTCTTTGAGGTAGGAGCAGATCATCTCTTCGACGCTGCCGTAGTCCAGGTTGGCCTTGCAGTCGGTGAACTCCCCGAGGATGACACCCCGGCAGCGGTCGAATACACCGTTGAGGAGCAGGGCGTTGATCAGGCGGTCGATGTGGCTCATGTCCTCCTCCACTTCTTCGATGAAGAGCAGGATGTCTTGGCCCAGGGTGGCATCGGCGTCCGTGCCCAGGATGGGCGTGAAGGTGCACAGATTGCCGCCGACCAGCGTCCCCGTGGCGTGTCCGGGCCGGTTGAGGGGATGCGCCGGCAGGACGTATTCGGGGATGGTGCCGTTGAGGATGTCACGCAAGAGCGTGTTCGTGTATCCGGCGCCCTGCGATTTGGCCATGAGCGAACACATGGTCCCGTGAATGCTCATCACCCCTGCACGAGTCTCCATCCCGTGCAGGGTGGTGATGTCGCTGAAGCCGATCATCCATTTGGGATGGGCGGAGATGTCCTGCAGGGGCAGCATCGTGGTCAGCTGGATGGTGCCGTACCCTCCCCGGTTGCACAGGATGGCCTTGATGTCGGGATCCCGGAGCGCCCATTCGAGGTCGGACAGGCGCTCCTCGGGCGTGCCGGCGTATTTCCCCAGGTACTCTTTCCCCACGTTGGGCCCCACGACCGGCTCGAAGCCCCATTCGCGGAGGATCTGCGAGGCGGCCTCCACATTCTCCATCGGCGTGCTGTAGGATGGAGAGATGAGGGCGATCCTGTCTCCTTTCTGCAGGAAGGGAGGCTGGATGCAGTGCAGGGAAAGCGTTTGTCTGTCCATGGGTTCTTGTGTGCAGGATGGCAGGAGGGCGAGCGCCAGCAGGCCTGCCAGGACGTGCTTTCTCATTGCTTGCTTTGCTGTTCCGCAGGGGCCACGACAAAGGCGGGATGCCCGTCATCGTTCGCACGGTAGTGCGGGGCGTAGAGCGATTCGATTACCGGGACGGGACTCTGGAAGCGTCCTTCCTGGGTCACGAAGTACTCTTCGGTCAGCGTGGTGTTCTCCTCGGGATAGCTGTCGAACCAGAACTCCGTCCGGTCGGCGAGAACGCTGCGGTAACCCTGCGGGCTGAAGCTCACCCAGCCGGTGATGGAGATCGGACGGCCGGACCAGCCGTAGCGTCCGGAGAGCTGCTGGACCGGACGGAAGGCGGCGGGACGCGGGGCGGTCAGGCGGACAAAGCTGCGGTTCTCCTCGTTCCAGATCCGGTAGGTGGCCACGACCTTGTCCCCCACGTGCAGCACGTCACCGTCGGCGAGCGGTTTGCCGTCGCGGGTGAAGCTGCGGGAGAGGGTGAAGCCGTTGCCTGCCGCCTTGATCTGCTGGAACGGGAGGGTGGTCGTGGCGCTCAGTGCGAGGACCTTGGTCTGCAGGGTCTCTTCGGTGCCGTGCAGCACGCTGTTGATGGCCTGGATGTAGGCCGGATCGTCCTCCCAATGCTGGGTCTCTTTCTGCACCATGATCCAGAGGCGGATGCCTTCGGCGACTTCGTCGTGGCCGCAGGCGGTCAGCAGGTCGCAGATCAGGGAGTGGGCGTAGAGCTCACTCTCGAGCAGGCCGCGCCAGGGCATCACGGCATTCGGGTAATAGATGCCGCCGCTGCGGTGCGGTTCGGCATACTGGAGCAGGGATTCGACGTCCTTGTCCAGCGACTTGGCGAGCCGGCTCTTGGCGAAGAGGGAGATGCCCCAGGCGCGGGCCAGGGACGCCCCTCGCTCGTTCTCCAGCAGGGCGCGGAGGGTCTTCATCCGGCGGGCCTTGGCGAAGACCATGCCGTTGAGGCCGCGCTTGGCGCCCGGGACGAGATATTCCTTGGTCTCTTTCTTGAATTCGCGGACATTCTTGAGTCCCGCGTTGTAGGTGGAGAAAGCGACTTCGGGGAAGCGGGCACGGAGGTGCAGGTACTGGGCGAGGCTGAGTCCGCCGCACCAGAACGGCCGCTTCCGGTCGCCGAAGAAGTCCTTGTCGAGATACTTGACTGCTTCCGGGATGGCATCGGCGATCTCCTTCGGGCAGGCTTCGCCCATGTCAGCGAGCCTTTCGAGCAGGGTGGCAGTGAGTACCGGGGAGGAACTCATCCCGGGGAACCAGCCGAAGCCGCCGTCGCCGTTCTTGCAGTCCAGGATCTTCTTGACCATGTCGGCGCGCTGCTCTGCGGTAGCAGCTGAGCCCTTGGCGCCGGGCAGTCCGTCGATCAGGTAGTTGGCGTACAGCGCCTCGCTCTGGTCGAGCAGGTTCTCGCAGTAGGGGATCACCTTGTCCGGGATGGCTTCTTCGATCATCTGCAGGATGGAGATTTCCCGGAGGGCGGCTTCCGTGCCCGGGACGTTGATGAACAGGCCGCGCAGCTCGGCGAGGAGGGCGTCGCGGTCAGCCCCGGTGCGGAGGATTGCGGAGTGGGCTTCGGTGATCGTCTGGACGGCGGGGGAGACCGGCATCGTCACGAAGACGGCGTCGGAGCCGTAGTCGGAGTTGTCTGCGGTGAAGCTGACGAGCATGCCGAGGTCGGCGAGCCGGGGTGCGGAGATCTCACAGCTGTAGTCGGCGGAGCCGTTGGCCGGGACCGTCACTTTCCTGCCCTGGTCGGAGACCACGGGCGCGGTCTTGTAGTCCTTGCCGTTCAGGAACTTGACGCCGATGCGTCCGGAGATGGGGATGCCCTTGCTGTTGGATACGGTCACGCGGGCCACGTAGCGGTCGCCTTCATAGAGGAACTGCGGCTGCACGACGGCTACCTTGACCGGCAGGGTCACGACCATCTCCTGGCGGAGCGTCTCGTTGTGGAAGTCTTTGTCGTGCGCGAAGAGCTGCACATAGTAGGTGGAAAGCTTGTCGGCGGTGGTGAAGCTGAAGGTCACCACGCCGTCCTTGTCGGAGCGCAGGAACGGCTCCCAGGCAATCGTGTTGGCGAAGTTCTCGCGGACGGCGATCTCCTCGTCCGGCTGCTCTTCGACAGCGGCTTCTTCCGCCGCGTAATCGGCAACCTCCCGCTCCGCCATCATCATGGGAGCGTCTTCGAGGACCATGTCGTTCCGGATGGCGCCGGCGGCGGAAGCCTTGCTGAGCCTCCTGCCTGCAGCGCGGGTACTGCTGAACACTTCCCTTTCGTAGGCGCTGGATTCGTCCGCACCGAGCGTCGGGCGGTACTCCACGGACGGGAGGGACCTGTTCTCCGGCAGGACACTGCTCCAGACATTGCGCTGGATGGTCTCCGTGCTCTTGTCGAAGATGGTGGCTGCCACTTCCGTGCCCGCTGCGGTGCGGATGGTGAAGCTGTAGTCATGGTGCGGGGCCGTCGTGTCCAGGAAGCGGCTGAAACTCAGCGGGAGCTCGAAGCGGGCTTTCGGCTTGAAGGAAGTGACGGTGTAGGTGTAGGAGCGCTGGTCGTGGAACCAGAACACCTTGAGGCTCAGGTTCTCGGGATAGTCTGCCTTGCGCGCGAAGCGGATGATCTTCAGGGAGCCTTCCTGGGCGCGGACACCGCGCAGGCGCTCAATGCGCTTCTCGAGGAGGCGGTTGCCGTCGCCGTAGAGCTCGACCACGATCCATGTGGCGCCCTGGGTGGCACCGACCTGCAGCGCGATGCTGTTGCCGTCATCCGCAATCTCCTTGAAGAAGCAGCGGGCGTCCAGGTCCAGGGCCGTGTCGGCGTCGGTGGCCTTGACGATCTCGTGGCTGACCTTGTCCTCGTAGGCGTCGCCCTTGTCGCTCTTGGCAGAGGCGACGGCTTCGATGGTGTATTGGCCGGAAGGGAAACGGGAGAGGTCGATGGGGGTGACTTCCCCGTTGGGGGCCGTGCCGGACAAGACCGTCTTGCCCTCGTGCAGGACCTTGTATTCGATCTTGAGGCCGGGGTGCTGCAGGGTCTCGCCGAAGCCGATCCGGAAGAGGACCCGGGCGACATCTTCGCCGACGATGGAACCGCCGCCGTAAGAGTCCTTGACCTCGAAGCGGCCGGAGACCTTGTTCTGGACGGAGACCTGCACCGGCAGGGAGGAGGATACGTTCACGGTCTTGTGGAATTCCAGCGTCTCGCCCGTCGCGTCCGTGACGCGGACGGTGACCACCAGGCTGTGATTGCCGTAGCGGAACTCCGGCGCCTTGAAGCGGATTCCGAAGTCTCCGCCGGCGGCCAGCTCCAGGTCGCCCTGGGAAAGGACTTTCTCGTCGGAGTATGCGTCGATGACCGAGTAAATGGCGGTGGCGGTGCCGAGGTTGTGGCCGGAATAACTGCGGATGTTGCCTTCGACGAGGACGTTGTCATCCGGGAGATAGAAGCGGTCGCTCCGCTTCCAGGTAAGCTCGAAGGTGGGCAGGACGAATTCGTCCGCACGGACCTGCGTGGAAGCGATCTCGCGGGAGTCCTCTTTGACCCGGATCGTGTACATGCCGCCGCGTTCGCCTTTCTTGAGGACGAAAGCGCCGGCGGCGGAGCCGAAGTTGTTCGTGGTCAGGTCCTGCGCATCAATCTCCTTGCCGGTCGGATCGGTGAGCGTGACATGCAGCCGGACCCCCTCGGGACGGGTCGCGTACTCGTACGTACCTTCGTAGAGCAGGACCTTGTAGTGTACGGTCTCGTCGGGATTGAAGGCACCACGGTCGGTGATGATCATGGCGTGGTGCCGGTCCGGATTCTCGTTGCTGATGGCCTTCCGGGTCTCGTGGAAGAAGTTGTGGCGCATGGAGGCGCGGACACGGCCGTCCATCCGGGCGACGGCCTGGAGTTTCAGTCCCCAGCGGGTCTTCTCGAGATGCCGGGCGAAGGATTCCGGCAGGTAGGTGAAGCCGTCGGGCTGGAACCCCGAGAGCTGTTCGAGCAGCTTGTCATTTTCGTCATACAGGAAGATGTCGCAGCTCTTCACGGGCTCGCCCGTCAGGTAGTCGGCGACGAAGACCCCATAGCCGTCGAGATCGCGCTTGGTCGCGATGGAAAGGGTGTATTTCTGGTAATTACTCTCCGTCTCCACCTTGCCGTAGGAGCATTTGAGGTTGTAGGTCTTGTCCTCCAGGTCGGGCATCTTGAGGGTGAGGGTGTCCCGGAGGTAGAAACTCCTGGCCGGATTGTCCACGGTCGTATTCCACACGTCCTTCTTGCCGTCCAGGATGCGGACCTTGACGGAGGGGAGGTTGCGCACCACGAAGCGGGCGACGCCTTTCTCGACCGTCACGTCGAGTTCCTGGGCGGTCAGGGTCTTGATGATGTCGTCAGCGTTGTCGCAGCATTTGGCGATGACACTTTCGTCGCCCTGGAACTTCTTGCGGTCGGCGATGAAGGTCTGGCAGTCATCGGCCAGCTGGCGGTATTGCTCCGGGGTGCCGCGGTCATAGCTGAGCTTGCTCTGGCGGCGGCTCAGCAGGTAGTCGCGCCCGAGCAGCGAGACGGCCTGCCCGGCGTGTGCTTCGATGTAGGCGGGCATCTCCTCCTCGGCCGTACCGGAGTACTTGCGGGTGATATCCTGGTATTCGATGAAAGCGTCGAAGGGATAGCGCCCGGCGAAATGCTCCTGGATGGCTTCGTGGATGCTGCTGTCCTGATAGCTGCCGTACAGGCTCCACAGGGCATATTCGTAGTCGTTCTTGACGAAGTAGGTCAGGGCGTCCTCGAATTTGAAGGAGAAATCGTAGAATTCAGGATTGTAGGACTTGAGCATGCGCTCCTTCTGCTCCGTGATATAGGCGAGCAGGCCGGCGGCTTCACCGGAGCTTTTCCGGTTGAAGAAGACGGCGACGGGCTCCCCGTTCTTTTCGATGTCTTCGTTGGCTTGCCGGACCAGCTCTTCACGCAGCTTCCAGTTGGTGCTGGAACGGGCCTGGACATATTTCCAGCACGCATCATAATAGTCCCAGGCGAGGTGCTGGGCAGCGGCTTCCTTTTTGATCTGAACCAGAATGTCTGCCTGGTCTTTGGGCTTGTCTGCATCGACGGCCTTTTCGTATGCCGCCCAGAGTTTGGTCAAGGAATGGCCGTTGTCATCCTTGGCGCAGGCGCTGAAAGGGAGGGTCATGAGCGTAATGAGTGTCAGTGTTAATAATTTAAGTGTTTTCATAAGGCAAGTGTCATTCGGGGTCAAACAATCCGATGGCTTCTGCTACAACAAAATTGCTGCCACCGATATATAAGATGCTTCCGGGAATGCTTTTCGCTGCATCAAGTGCTTGTCTCACACCGTCTTCGACACTGTCGCAGGGGGTGCAGTCCAGTCCCTGCAGGCGGGCTGCCAGCGCCTGTGCGGGCAGGGCGCGCTCGCCGCGGGGCGCGACGGCGAAATATTTCGCCTCCGGCGGCATCATCGGCCGGATGCCGTCCAGGTCCTTGTCGGCCATGATGCCGAACACAATCACCAGCGGGCGTCCACTCTCGCGGAGCCGCCGGAAATTGATCTCCAGGGCAGGCGGGTTGTGACCGATGTCGCAGATGACTTCCGGGTCTGCCTGCAGGCGCTCCCACCGGCCGCGAAGGCCGGTCCGCGCTGCCGTATGGACGATGGCCTCGCGGCACTGTCCGGACACGCTGATCCCGAGCAGGTCGAACGCGGCCAGGGCCGTGCGGAGGTTGGCTTCCTGGCAAGGCCCCGCGAGGTCGGTTGCAAAGGGCTCCACGTCGAAGTCTTCGGCGAAGAACAGGGGGCAGGGAAGCGCCGCGGCACGCGCCTCGAAGACCGGGGCGGTCTCTTCGTCGTACTGCCCGCAGAGGGCCGGGACGCCGGGCTTGAAGATGCCGGCTTTCTCGCCGGCGATGGCGGCGCGGGTGTCGCCGAGCAGCGCGCAGTGGTCCAGCCCGATGCTGGTCACGACGGCCAGCTCCGGGGTCAGGATGTTGGTGCTGTCCAGCCGGCCGCCGAGGCCGACCTCGATGACGGCGATATCGACCTGCTCCTCGGCGAACCAGAGGAAGGCGAGGCCGGTGGTGATCTCGAAGAAAGAGAGCCCGTCGAACTCCCGCTCCGCCAGGAAGCAGAAGACGGCCTCTTTCGGGATCATCGACCAGCCGTCGGGCCCGACCAGTTTGATCCGCTCCCGGAAATCCGTCAGGTGGGGCGAAGTGTAGAGCCCCACGCGGAGACCGGTCGCGGCCAGGCCCGCCGCCAGCATCGAACTGACGGATCCCTTGCCGTTGGTGCCGGCCACGTGGATGGAGCGGAATCCGCGGGAAGGATGCCCCAGCGCTTCGTCGAAGCGCAGCATTCCTTCCAGCCCGGGCTTGTAGGCCCCGGCACTGAATCCCGTGTTCTGGACGGACGGATGCCGGGCGTACAAGTCCCCGAGCATCCGCTTATAATCATCTTCCGAATAAATCATAGTTGCAACTGAATCCAAATTTAACTAAATTTACACGCTTTTACATCTTATGGCGGAAAAAAATTCAGCATTGCACGCAATCTACGTCATCGACGGAGTCCAGCAGGAGTTCACCCCTGCCCAGCTTCTGGATGCCGTGACGGAAGCCGGCGGGAAGCATCCTTACGCCGGTCCCGCCGAGATGCGGGCGGTGGACGAATCCCTGGATCCGGTCTTCCGCGGGGTCACGCTCGACCCGGAGGCGGTCGACGCCTATCTGCAGGCGGTTCTGGAGCAGGAGAAACGGCTCCCGCCGGCCGCGGCGGACATCTATACGCGCATCCGGATCGCCTCCGCGCTGATCGATACCGTGTGGCGTTCCGGACATTTCCGGCTCGGAGACTTGCGGCTGGACGCCACCTGGCGCTGGGATGAGTCCCCCGTGGGGGCGCGGGCGGCCTTCTATGCCTCCGTGCGCGCGGCCGCCGACTATGTGGATGCCCTGGGGCTCAAATTCAGCGGATACCGCTATTCCCGGACGGCGGGGCCGTCGGGACTGACGATCCGGACCCGGCTTTCCCGGGAGGCTGAAGAAGAGGAATTCACGTTTGTCAGCGAACCGTTCCGCTCCGAGAATCCCGTACTCGGCGCGCGGCGGGGCTGCTCCCCGGTGCTGGCGCCCGATCCGCAGAGCTGGGTGGTCTACATTCCTTTCGATACTTCCGACTACCGTCTGGGCGGCTCCCTGCTTGCGCAGGTACTCGGCCTGGGCGGAGGCCCTGCCCCGCAGGTCTCGGATGCGGACTATTTCCAGGATTGCTTCGAGGTGGTCCGGGAGCTGGTCGAAGACGGGATCCTGCTGTCCGGGGCGACGGTGGGAGAGGGTGGTCTGCTGCGCACCATACGCCGGATGGCGACGGAGTGCGGGCTGACCGTGGACGTGTCCGACGTGATGCGCGCCTTCCAGGAGCAGGACCCGGTGCGGATCCTGTTTTCCGAGGTGCCCGGAGTCGTGGTGCAGATCAACGACGCCGACTTTGATTATCTGGATGCGGAGCTGCTGCTGCAGGATGTCGCGTTCTTCCCGCTGGGCCATCCTGTCCCCGGGACGACAGACATCCGCGTCAAGGCCTCCGCCAAATCCGGCATACAAACCATTTTGGAATCCCTGATGCAGAATGCAGAAGGGGAAGACTGACACTGAAACTGAATATGGGCAAACCCAAGATCTTCGTGCTTGATACCAATATCATCCTGCACGATCACAAAGCCATCCGCAAATTCCGGGACAACAACCTCGTGATCCCGGTCGCGGTGATCGAAGAGATTGACAAGTTCAAGAAAGGTACCGACACGCTGTCCTACAACGCGCGCGGTTTCATGCGCGACCTGGACCGGATCACCGCCGGCAAGAACTTCGGCAAGGGCGGACTCCCGATCGGCAAGAACCTCGGCTGGATCAAGGTCGAGCCCAACCATCCTTTCGACGAGGAGCATGCCGATTTCTTCAAGGATGACATCCCGGACCACCGCATCCTCGCGACGGCGATGTGGGTGCGCGACTTCAATCCGGGCACTTTCGTGGCGCTCGTGACCAAGGACATCAATCTCAGGATGAAGGCCAAGGCCATCGGGATGGAGGTCCAGGACTACCTGACCGACCGGGTCCAGGAGGATCGGCTCGAGGAGGCCCAGCGCGAGGTGCAGGCGATGGAGGTGGACGGCGACGTGCTGCAGGAGCTGGCCTACGGCCCGGACAAGTCGGTGGACTGGGAGCGTGTGCTGAAAGTGCATCCGCAGCCCAACCAGATGTTCCGCTTCAACTGGAAGGGCGACCGCGACGACGTGGTCTGCGCCCGCTATGATGCGCCCCGCGACCGGATCGTGCTGGTCAAGAACCGGGAAGCCTATGGCATCCGTCCGCGCAACGACGAGCAGAAGTTTGCGCTCGATGCGCTGCTCAATCCCCAGGTGGAGCTGGTCTCCCTGACGGGCGGCGCCGGCACGGGCAAGACGCTGCTGGCCCTGGCAGCGGCGCTGGCCCAGGAGCATGACTATGAGCAGATCTACCTGTCGCGGCCGACGGTGGTGCTCGGGAATCAGGACCTGGGATACCTCCCCGGCGACCAGAAGCAGAAGATGAGCCCTTTCCTCCAGCCCCTGATGGACAACCTCAACGTGATCAAGCACCAGTTCCGCCCGACGTCCAAGGAAGCCCAGCGGATCGACAGCATGCTGACCCAGGAGAAATTGATCATCGAGCCCCTGGCCTACATCCGCGGCCGGAGCCTGGGCAAATGCTTCTTCATCATCGATGAGGCGCAGAACCTGACCCCGCACGAGATGAAGACCATCATCACCCGCGCCGGAGAGGGTACCAAAATGGTCTTCACGGGCGATATCTTCCAGATCGACCAGCCCTACCTGGACCAGTGGTCCAACGGTTTGACCCACTTGGGCGAGAAGATGTACGGGCAGTCGATCTTCCAGCACGTATTCCTGCGCAAGGGCGAGCGGAGCGAACTTTCCGAACTCGCTGCAAAATTGCTATAATGAGATTTTTATCGTAAATTCGCGGCGCGAAAACTAACTTACTATACCTAATATCTATGTTCGAAATGAAAAAACGTGTCTATCGCTTCGGCGGCAAGACGGCCGAAGGCGATGGATCCATGCGTGAACTTCTCGGTGGCAAGGGAGCGAACCTCGCCGAGATGAGCAAACTCGGGATGCCGGTTCCGGCCGGTTTCACCATCACGACCGAGTGCTGTGCTGAGTACTATCAGCTGGGCGGCGGCTACACCGAAGAACTCAAAATGGAGGTCCGCGGCGCCCTGAACGCGACGGAAGCCCTGATGGGCAAGAAATTCGGCGATCCCAACGATCCGCTTCTCGTGAGTTGCCGCTCCGGTGCCCGCAGCTCGATGCCGGGTATGATGGATACCATCCTGAACATCGGTCTGTGCTCCGCCACCATCCCGGGCATGATCAAGAAGACCGGCAATCCGCGTTTCGTGTATGACGCTTACCGCCGTCTCATCATGATGTATTCCGACGTCGTGATGGAGAAGGCCGAGGGTATCGAGCCCGCCGACGGCCAGGGCATCCGCCAGCAGCTGGACCGGATGATGGCCGAACTGAAAGAGAAGAAGGGCTATGCGTCCGATACCGACATCACGGCCGACGAGCTCAAGGAACTCTGCGACAAGTTCAAGAAGAAGGTCAAGGAAGTGCTCGGCGTCGAATTCCCCGACACTCCGCAGGACCAGCTCTGGGGCTCCATCGGCGGCGTCTTCAAGTCCTGGAACGGCAAGCGTGCCATCGCTTACCGCCGCATCGAGAAGATTCCCGATGACTGGGGCACGGCCGTCAATGTCCAGTCCATGGTCTTCGGCAACATGGGCAACACCTCCGCCACTGGCGTCGCCTTCTCCCGCAACCCTGCGACGGGCGACAACCGTTTCTACGGCGAGTGGCTGATCAACGCCCAGGGCGAGGACGTGGTTGCGGGTATCCGCACCCCGAACCCGCTCAACGAAGCCACCAAGAACGACCACAACCGCAAGCTTCAGTCCCTCGAAGTCGCGATGCCTGAGGTCTATGCTGAGCTCGACGGCATCCGCAAGCGCCTGGAGAACCACTTCCACGACATGCAGGACATCGAGTTCACCATCCAGGAGGGTTCCCTCTGGATGCTCCAGTGCCGGGTCGGCAAGCGTACCGGCATGGCCGCCCTGCAGATGTCGATGGACATGCTCGAGGAGGGCATGATTGACGAGAAGACCGCCGTGATGCGCGTCACCCCGTCCCAGCTCGACGAAGTCCTCCACCCGATCCTCAACCCGGTCTCCGAGAAGGAAGCCAAGGTCGTGGCCAAGGGTCTGCCCGCTTCTCCGGGCGGCGCCGTGGGTGCCATCGTCTTTACTTCCGAGGCTGCCATGGAAGCTGCCGCTGCCGGCAAGAAGACCATCCTCGTCCGCGAGGAGACTTCCCCGGAGGACATCCAGGGCATGCGTGCTTCCGCCGGTATCCTGACCACCCGCGGCGGCATGACCTCCCACGCGGCCCTCGTGGCCCGCGGCTGGGGCAAGTGCTGCATCGTCGGCTGCGAGTCCATGAAGATCAACCTCGAGGCCAAGACCCTCACCTTCGCGGATGACAAGAAGGTTTACAAAGAAGGCGACTGGCTGTCCCTCAATGGTTCCAAGGGTCTCGTCTATGCCAAGCAGATCGAGATGATGGACGCCAGCGAGAACCCGACCTTCCTCAAGTTCATGAACATTGTCGACAAGTATCGCCGCCTGGGTGTCCGCACCAACGCCGACACGCCGGAGGATGCCCAGAAGGCCCTCGATTTCGGCGCCGAAGGCATCGGCCTCTTCCGTATCGAGCACATGTTCTACGGCAAGAACTCCGAGACGCCGCTCGCCAAGCTGCGCAAGATGATCCTCTGCACCACCGACCGTGAGCGCAAGGACGCGCTGGCCGAGTTGGAGCCGTTCATCAAGGCTTCCGTCAAGAGCACCCTCAAGGTGATGGACGGCAAGCCGGTCGTGTTCCGTCTGCTTGACCCGCCGCTCCACGAGTTCGTCCCGACGACCAAGGAAAAGACCGCCGAGGTCGCCAAGGAGCTGGGTATCAGCGCTGCTGAGGTGACCCGCCGTGGTGAGAACCTGCATGAGGTCAACCCGATGATGGGTCTGCGCGGCGTGCGTCTGCACGTGGCCTACCCGCTCATCGCCGAGACGCAGTACCGCGCCATCTTCTCCGCTGTGGCCGAACTGACCCGCGAGGGCTTCCACCCGCAGCCCGAGATCATGATCCCGGTCACGGTGTCCGCCCGCGAGCTGGGCTTCCAGCGCGCCATCTGCGAGCGCATCAAGGTCGAAGTCGAGGTGCACAACGAGATGATCATCCCCTACAAGTTCGGTACGATGATCGAGATCCCGCGCGCTGCCCTGACCGGTGACCGCATGGCCCGTACCGCCGAGTTCTTCTCCTTCGGTACCAATGACCTGACCCAGATGACCTTCGGCTTCTCCCGCGACGACGTGGGTACCTTCATGGGCAACTACCTCGGCCACAAGATCCTCGACGCCGACCCGTTCCAGACCATCGACACCAAGGCTGTCGGCAAGCTGGTCGAGATCGGTATCCAGGGTGGCCGTGCCCGCAGGCCGGACCTCAAGTGCGGCGTCTGCGGCGAGCATGGCGGCGATCCCGACTCCATCGCGTTCTTCAACAAGATCGGTGTCGACTACGTCAGCTGCTCCCCGTTCCGCGTGCCGATCGCCCGCCTCGCTGCCGCGCAGGCCGCGATCAACCAGACGGCGTAAGCTGCTTTGTTCTGAAAAAGAGAATCCCCGGTGCAATTGAGCACCGGGGATTCTTTCATTTCTGCTCCGCGAGGCGGTTACGCTGCTCGCAGATCTCCGACCATTTGGGGTATTGGTCGTAGAGGGCGGCGAGGTCGGCGAGGATGTCGGGAATGGAGATGCCTTGCGGACAGACTTGCGTGCAGGCATGGCACTGCAGGCAGGCGTGGGGGCGCTTTTCCTCCGGCAACTGCTCCAACCGCATCATCGGCGTGAAGGAGAACTGCATCTTGAGGTCGTTGTACTCGGCGATCAGGCCCGGGATGTCCAGCTCCGCGGGGCAGCCCGCGCAGCAATAGCGGCACGCGGTGCAGGGAACGGAATCCTTCATGCTTTCGGCGATCTCTCCGAGGATCCCGCGCTCGCTTTCGCCGAGCGGATCGGGCCGGTCGAAGGTGGCCACGTTGTCCGCCATCTGCTCCAGGTTGGACATGCCGCTCAGCACCACCGTCACGCCCGGGATGTCCTGCAGCCAGCGGAGAGCCCAGGAGGAGGCGCTGGCGCCGGGGCGGAGAGCCTGCAGGCGCGTCTCGGCGGCTTCGCCGGGGTGGGAGAGCTTTCCGCCGCGCAGCGGTTCCATGACGATGACAGGCAGCCCCCGTCCGTTCAGGAGCTCCATCTTGCGACGGGCGTCCTGCAGGGTCCAGTCCAGGTAGTTGAGCTGGATCTGCACGAATTCGGCTACTTCGCCGTAGGGACCGTCCAGGATCTTCTCCAGGTTGTCCGCCGTGGCGTGGCAGGAGAAGCCAAGGTGCCTGATCCTGCCCTCTTCCCGCATCCGGACGAAGTAGTCCAGCATGCCCCAGCGGGGGTTCATATAGTCGTCGAGGCTGTTCTCGCAGATGTTGTGGAAGAGGTAGAAATCGAAATAATCGACGCCGCATTTTTCCAGCTGGCGCGAGAAAGTGCCTGCCGGATCGAAACGGCGCTGGTGCTGGTGCCCGGGGTATTTGTCCGCAAGCATCCATTTCTCGCGGGGATGGCGCGCGAGCGCCTCGCCCAGCACGACTTCCGACAGGCCGTCGTGATAAGGGAATGCGGTGTCGAAATAATTGATGCCGTGCGCGATGGCGTAATCCACCATCCGGAAGACGGCATCCCGGTCAATGGACTTGTCGGGAAGCAGCGGCAGGCGCATCGCCCCGAAGCCCAGGGTGGACAGTTCCCGTTCTTGGAAAGGATGGTATATCATTTCTTCGGGCTGTTGACAATCACCTCTACCTGTTCCACGCCGAGCCGGGCGGTCAGCCAGTTCCGGATGCGGATGCGGTCCGCCTCCTTCTTCGACCCTGCGGTTACGCTACCTCGCTTATTTCCGCAAACGGACAATCCTCACGGGCCGGTTCGGGAGTTTTGGGTATAGACAACAAAAAAATTTCGATGAGGGCATGGCATCTTGAGTATAAAGAACCCCTGGCCTTTCAAAATCCTTGCGATTGCCCTCCTGGACGTAGAGCGTTATGACAGAAATGCCGACAATAATCCGTTGATTGGTTTCACAAATTACCCGCGGATAAGGAGCATATAGGTGACCTGCCACAAGAGAATAATGTTCGAAGTCAATTCCCGGCCATTGAAGGATAGTACCGTCCTCCCAAACGAGGTCTTGCAAAAGAGACTTATCGTTAATGACGAAGGCAAAATTGTCCCCGGAGTATCCCATTCTTTTAGCAAGTGCCCCGATTAGGTCAAAACTAACGTCCATCGGTCTTCCACTATCATCAGAAAAGAATACGGGAACGAGCGCAGCTTCGTTATTCTCATCGAAAATGCTCTCAAATTTAGTGCAACTAGACAGAAGAAGCACGCTAACAGTAATGGTAGTAAGTAATGCAAGCGTTTTCATTTATTCGTCCAAAATATAAATATACAATCTGCGGCGAGAGGCATTGGGAACAGTCGAATCGGGGAGATATCGCACGTAAAAGTCACCATCTCCAAAAGAGAAGGTTTCAAAATTAGTAGGATTCGGAGTATCCATTGCTGCTGCAATTCTCAGATCTCCCGGGCAATCACTACAGCGGGCATAAAACTCAAGATAGATGCTTGAAATAGGTGATCCAGGAGCTGCAAACAATTGGGATCCACGGTATAAAGGATAGCCAACCATATGGCCGCCACCTTCAATGGGTTCCATGCTTTCAGAAAACAAAGTCACCACAGTTCCCCCGATAGTGCCATAAAGTTCAAATGAAACTTCATCAATGTAATAAGACGAATTATTCGTAATTGTAACATCTATCCCAGAAAGAGCATCCATGATATTTTGTTGATGATACTGTGATGCGACACTCAATGCTCCATAGGCATTGACAATGCCATATCCGACTTGATCACATCTTTTACCGGAAGGATACTGGTAGTCTGTGATATATGTGTATCCAGAAGGCCGGGTCGCACTCCTTTCCATTGCGCGCTTGACCTGACCCTTGTCAAGGTCCGGATAATTGGAGAGAATCAACGCCGCAACACCGGCTACGTGTGGAGCCGCGGAAGATGTCCCGTTAAATATCTTTGTGTATGCTTTATCTGCAAGATCTGTGGTTGTGGATGAGGTGTTGTACCCGTTGTCCCCTTGACGATCTGTTGTATATATGAAGACACCCGGAGCAACCACGTCCAGTGTTGGTCCGTAATTGCTGCTCCACGATTCTCCGTCCGGACTCGAAAGATTCTTTCGTTTTCCATCGTAAGAGATAGCACCTACAGCAATCACATCGCCGAGATAGCCAGGATATGCGACATTATTATTATCATTGTTAGGTGTGTTTCCAGAGGAGAAGACCACAACACAACCTTTTCCATTCCGACCTAATGTGGCCGCATTGTGAATCGCTGATGTAAGCAAAGAACATTCCGCACCTCCTCCCCAAGAGCAATTTATTACATCAGCCCCATGCGTCCTCGCCCAGTTGAAGCCTTTTATGGCAGCAGGAAGGTAAATCTCTTCTCCATTGCTAATGGGATTGTAAAACCCAACTCGGATAGGCATTATCTTGCACCCGGGAGCTACGCCGCTGATACCTATTGCATTATCTTTAACGGCGCCGATAATACCTGCAACCGCTGTTCCATGGCCTGCCAGACTCTCCATAGGTGCACCACCATAAACATGGACTGTGTCCACAGCATCGTAACCGGTAACCAAATTGGCAGACAAATCCGGATGGGTCAGTTCAACGCCATTATCTAAAACCGCCACAATGATATCACTACTACCCTCCGTGATTGCCCACGCCGACTCAGTATTAATGTCGAATCCGGATGTCCCGGAACCATTCTGCCCTGTGTTCTTCAACCCCCATTGATTGACATAATAGGTGTCATTGGATGCCGACGCGCCGAACCAAAAGAACCCAGGAGATGTGAACTCAAACCACCCTGTCTCATAAAAAATCGCAGAAAGTTGCATCGTTCCATAGTCTGAATCCTTCGGCCTGCGGACAAAGTAGATCCCTTCGTCAAATCCATCGTAACAAACAACTTTGCAGCCGAATTCTTGAGCCATTTTCTTCAACGAGGAATATGCGGAACGCCCCCGAAGTTTTACCGAGAATTCATCGGAGACCGACGACAAATGATGTTCGTCGTTCCCATACATATAGGACACATACTTTACTCCCTGGATGACCAGTAATTCTTCGATCTGGTCTTCAGGGAATTCACCTCCTGACGCTGTTTGTAGGATAAGTAGATTATATGCGTTGTCTTCTGCCCAGTTCTCGGATAGAGTTGGATTCCATACCTTCCAGCAGGATACATTGTTAAGCTCTTGGATAAACTCCCGGCGTTCCTGTGTACCTGTAAAACACACAAGAAGGAGGTCTCTGCGTTCTTTCAGAAAGATTTGTTCATCGAAGTAGTAGTAATAGGGGCCAGGGTCATCCACCCCTTTCGTTTTCAGATGATCTTCTTGTGCAACACTGGGTTGTTGCTGTTGATCTTCTGTCAGATCCAATACAGAGCATCCTAAAGCCAACAATAGGATCGGGAGAACAAAATGAAGTGCGCTGTGTTTTTGCATATTCTTTTCTCTATACTATAACGGTTAACGCTAAAAAAAGTATGGTATATCATTTCTTTGAGCTGTTAGCAATCACCTCTACCTGTTCCACGCCGAGCCGGGCGGTCAGCCAGTTCCGGATGCGGATGCGGTCCGCCTCCTTGACCGGCAGGGCGCTCTGGATGATGGCCACGATCGTCTCCCGACTCTCGCCGCTGACGGCATCGACGCGTTCGCCGCGGGTCAGGGTGACGCTCTGGATGCCCTCATACTGGGCGGCCATCTCCCGGGCGATCAACGCCGAAGGGAGCTGCGAGTTCTTGTATTGCTGCAGCTCTCCGGAGAGTTCCGTGATCTTGGCTTCGAGTTCTTCGACCTGGCGGTTGTGGCTGTCGATGATCCCGCGGATGAGTTCGGACTCGGTCATCATCTCATACTGGAAGGCGGCGTCTTCGTGGATGGAGATCTGGCTGCGGACGATGCCGGCAGCTTCGGCCTGCTGGTAGAGCCGTTCGCGGGCGAGGTCTTCCATCTTCTCGCCGGCCATGAAGATCTCGATGGTGGGAGGGTCCGCCTCAAGATCGATCTTGTAGTCATAGATATAGCTCTTGCCGAGGTTCTTGTTCTGCTCCACGATGCGCTGGACGCTGCGTTCGAAGTTGTTGTCCCGGATCATCTCGATGCCGGACAGCACGCTCGGGACGAGCAGGGCGAGGATGATGACGGCACTCCAGCGGGCGGAACGCCGGCGGAGGGTGGCGTCGGCTTCAAAAGCCAGGGGGAAGTGGAGATATTTGACCGTGACGACGGTGGCCAGGGCGATGAAAACGCTGTTGATGAGGAAAAGGTAGAACGCGCCCAGGATGAAGCGCAGCTCCAGGTGGGCGATGCCGTAGCCGACGGTACAGAGCGGCGGCATCAGGGCGGTGGCGATGGCCACGCCCGGAATCACCGTGCCGCCCCGCTCCTTGCGGGAATTCTCCAGGATGCCGGCAAAACCGCCGAACAGGGCGATCAGCACATCGTAGAGGGTGGGGTTGGTACGGGCCAGCAGTTCCGTCTGCTTCTCCAGGTGCAGCGGCGAGATCAGGTAAAAGAGCGAAGACGCGACGATGCTGATCAGGACCATCACGATGAAGTTCTTGAGCGACTCCTTGACCAGGGTCGTGTCATTGGTGCCCAGGCCGAGGCCGAACCCGAGGATCGGGCCCATCACCGGGGAAATGAGCATCGCACCGATAATGACCGGGATGGAGTTGAGGTTGAGCCCCACCGAAGCGATGACGATGGCGCAGGCCAGGATGAAGACATTGGGACCGCGGAATGCGATGCCACTCTGGATGCGGACGGCAGCAGCTTTCACATCCACATGGTCTTTCATGTTGACCAGCGACTTGAAGAAATAAGAGACCTTGTTCATTCCGTTCAAACCACTTCTCGAACCACAAATATAAAGAAAAAAATAACTGCTCCAAATGGACGATGACTGGATGACGCGCTTATGATATGCCCATTTTTCGTTATATTTGTACAACGATAACAAACCGATATGCTCAGACGAATCGTACTCCTGTCGCTGGCGCTCTGCTGTGCGCTTCCCCTGTGCGGCCAGATGGCCGACAGGGCTGTCTATCTGGATGACCTGAAGGTCCAGCTGGGGGCCAGGTGGCCGGACAACAAGACGGTCAATGTCGTCTTCCACGGTCACAGCGTCCCGGCGGGCTATGCCCGGACGCCCGTGGTGAATACCCTGCACGCTTATCCGCACCTGACGCTCTGCGGCTTGAAAGAGCGCTATCCCAACGCCGTGATCAACGTCATCACGACGGCGATCGGCGGTGAGCAGTCGGAGCAGGGTGCGGCACGCTTCGAAGCGGAAGTGCTGACTCACCGGCCGGACGTGCTGCTCATCGATTATGCGCTCAACGACAGGACGATCGGCCTGGAGCGGAGCGAAAAGGCCTGGCGGCAGATGATCGAGGCAGCGCTCGCCCGCGGCGTGAAAGTCATCCTGCTCACGCCGACCCCGGACCTGAGCGAGGATATCCTCGCGGAAGGGGGGCGTCTGGCAGCGCACGCGGATCTGATCCGCCGCCTGGCGGCGGAATACCATGTCGGCCTCGCGGACGTGTACAAGGCGTTCCGTGCGAGGGCCCTGGCGGGGGAAAACATCTCCCTGTATATGAGCCAGGTCAACCATCCCAACGCCTTGGGCCACAGCGTTGCAGCGGCCGAGATCCTGCCCTGGTTCTTCTAACCGCACCGGCCGGCCCGTCCCCTTTTCCTGCTTCCAAACCATCAACGATATGAGAACCACCCTCACCCTTCTACTCGTAGCGGCCGCCCTGGCACTGCCGCTCACCGCCCAGGCGCAGGAGCGCCTCCACCGCATGTCCGATCCCGCTTTCCAGGCTCCGGAGCACATCCGTGATGCTTCGTTGTATGGCAAGACGCTGGTCATCTTCGGCGACAGCTATGTCCAGAATCATGTCCGTCCCATCGAGGAGACCTGGCACTACAAGCTGGCAGCCAAGTACAACATGGAATACCGCAACTTCGGCTGGAACGGCAACTGCGTAGCTTACGACCGTACGGCGGAGAACTTCGGCCCGGCGATGTATGAGCGCTACAAAGTCCTGCCCGAACATGCGGACTATGTGATCGTCTGTGCCGGCCACAACGATGCGACCCGGATGATGTACAGCGGCGAGGGGACGGATGTCTTCCGCGAGAAGTTGAAAGTCCTCTGCGAGGCGCTGATCCACAAGTATCCCGGCGCCAAGCTCTGCTTTGTCACACCCTGGGCGGTGCCGCGCCCGATGTTCCCGGAGATGACCGCTGTCCTGCTGGAGGTCTGCGGCTCCTACAGCATCCCGGTCTTTGACGCCACCCGCAACAGCGGCATCTATGTGATGGACGAGAACTTCCGCTCCATCTATTTCCAGTCAGCCGGCGATACGGCGCATCTCAATGCGGCCGGCCACGATCTCTTCATGCCCAAGATGGAGCATTTCCTTCTGGGACTCTGATTCTTACACCAGCGCGGCGATGCGCTCCAGCCAGCAGCGGTCGGTCTCGTCGAACGTGGCCAGCTCGCGGCTGTCGATATCCAGCACGGCCGTGACCGTCCCGTCCCGCAGGAGCGGGACGACGATCTCGCTGCGGGATTCGCTGGAGCAGGCAATGTGGCCCGGGAACTCCTCCACGTCGGGTACGACGACGGTCTCCGCCCGCTGCCAGGAGGTCCCGCAGACACCCCGCCCCCGGGCGATCCGGGTGCAGGCCACCGGCCCCTGGAAGGGCCCCAGGACCAATTCGTTGTCGCATACGCGGTAGAATCCCGTCCACCAGAAACCCATCTCGCGGTGCAGCAGCGCCGCGAGGTTGGCCATCCGGGCGATTCCGTCCGGCTCGCCTGCAAGCAGGGACTCGGCCTGCGCGAGCAGGGTCCGGTATTTTTCTTCTTTTTCCATCTTATTAATCTTTGATTATTCTTTTTGCTATTCTCTTCCGCCGAAGATAATAATTCTTCGCGGGATCGCTGGCAGAAAAAGAAGCGTTTTTATTATATTTGACTAAAAATGATAGGCTAATGAAAACACGGGGACCTTTTTTTACCACCTTGAAAATGCTAAATGGTCTGGTGATCAGCATCTTATGTATCACACTGACCAACTGTACGCCTCGCGCGGAGAAAGAATTGATGGCTGCTTTCGAGAACCCGCCGCAGACGGCCAAACCCGTGATTATCTGGCAATGGATGGACGGCTGGGTGACGAAGGAGGGGATCACTCATGACCTGGAGGCATTTGCCGCTGCCGGTCTCGGCGGAGTGCAGAATTTCCAGGTGGGCGGCCCTGCGCAGACGGATTTCGTGCGCGAGGGTTGCACCATCGGTTCGCCCGAGTGGCAGGAGCTGATGCGCTTCGCCATGCAGGAATGCGCTCGGCTGGGCCTGACTTTCGGCACGCACAACTGCCCTGGCTGGTCGTCGAGCGCCTACCCGGACGTGACGCCTGAATATTCGATGCTGGAGCTGGTCTGGACGCAGACGCGCCTGCCGGCTGGGAAGCGCAGCGTCCGTCTCCCGCAGCCGCAGGAGCGCCTGGGCTTCTACCGCGACATCTGCGTGCTGGCCTTGCCTGCCGGGCAGGAAATCTCCGAGGGCATGGTGGACCTGAGCACGGCCATGAAGCCGGACGGTACCCTGTCCTGGGACGGGGGCGGATCGGCGTGGGATATCTATCGCTTCGGTTACACGACGCTGAACAAGCGGGACGACAGCACCTCGCCCCGCTCCGGTGCGGGCCTGGAGTGCGACAAGATGAGCCGGGAGGCCGTGAAGCGCTTCTGGGACGGCTACCCGACGATGATCCTGAATCTGGCCGGCGACCTGGCCGGGAAGACCCTGGTCAATTTCGAAATCGACAGCTATGAGCAGAAGAGCCAGAGTTGGACGCCGCTGATGGAGCAGGAGTTCGAAGCCCGGCGCGGCTATCGCCTGCGTCAGTGGCTGCCCGTGCTGGCCGGACGGACGTTGGAGAGCGCGGAGCGCAGCGCACAGTTCCTGACGGACTGGAAGGCCACCATCGAGGACCTGTTCGCGGAGAACTACTACGCCTATATGTCCGAGCTCGTGAAGCAGACCCCTGGCATGCGCCTGCTGATCCAGCCCTACGGCGAACCGCTCGATCCGGAGAAAGTGGTCACGCAGGATGAGGACTTCATCATCTGCGGCGAGTTCTGGACCAACCCTTCCGACTGGGGCGGGCGCAGCATTTACCAGATGTCCGACCTGGCGCACAAGCTGGGCCGCCGCGAGGTCTACGCCGAAGGCTTCACCTGCTGGCCGCTCAATGCCTGGGAGGACGATCCGAACAGCCTGAAGGTCATCGCGGACCGGGTGTTCTGCGTCGGCATCAACCGCCTGATGCTCCACGCCGGGGCCGCCAATCCCTGGCCGTGGGCCGAACCCGGGATGACCTTCGGCAAATGGGGCACGCAGTTCACGCCCGGCAACACCTGGTGGAAGGCCGGCGGCGCGCGGGAGCTCTACCGCTATTTCGCGCAGTGCCAGGCCCTGCTGCAGCGCGGCGACTTCGTGGACAACTGCATCGAAGGAGACCTGTGGTGGATGCACCGCCGCGAGGGCGACATCGACATCTGGTTCCTCTCCAACCAGACGGATGCCCCGATGGCCGTGCAGCAGGCATTTGCCCAGGGACTGCAGCTGGACGCACACGGATCCGAGTTTGTCGTCACGAAGGCCGGCAAGCGCCTGCCCGTCACGCTGCATCCCGGCGGTGTCCGCTCCGCGTTCGCATCCTCCGGCAGCACGCCGCTTGACGGCGCCTGGACGGTGGATTTCCCCGAAGGGGCCGGGGCACCAGCTCAAATCGTGCTCGACACGCTGACTGACTGGAAGGAACATACCGAGCCCGGCGTGCGGTATTTCTCCGGCACGGCGACCTACCACAAGAGCTTCCAGTACCACAAGGAGGGCGGCCGCGTCTGGCTGGACCTCGGCGAGGTGCAGAACATGGCGCAGGTGACGCTCAACGGCCGCGAGCTCGGCATCCTCTGGCATGCTCCCTTCTCCGTGGACGTGACGGATGCGCTGCATGACGGCGACAACGAACTGGAAATCCGTGTCACGAACCTCTGGGTCAACCGGATGATCGGTGACGAATTCGAGCCGGACGACGTGGTCTGGGGAGAGCCTGCGCGCTATGGCTATGCCCCGGGCAGTCCGCTCATCGGGAGCACGATGAAGGAGGTCCCGGAGTGGCTGGAGAAGAACCAGCCCCGCCCCTCGCAGGGCCGGCACGCCGTCATCAGCTACAAGTTCTTCAGCCAGTACGCCCCGCTGCACCCCTCCGGCCTGCTCGGCCCGGTGGTGCTGACTCACGGCAGGTAAAAGAAAAAGTAACATTGCACAAAACCACGGATTATGACCGGATCATACAACAAGGGATTCATTTATTTCATCTGCCTCGTGTCGGCGATGGGCGGCCTGCTGTTCGGCTACGACTGGGTCGTGATCGGCGGGGCGGTCAAGTTTTACGAACAATTCTTCGGCCTGGGCGGGAACCCGGTCCTGCAGGGCATCGCCACGAGCGCAGCCCTGGTAGGCTGCATGGTGGGCGCGCTGACGGCGGGTGCGCTGGCGGACCGCTATGGCCGCAAGCCGCTCCTGATGGTCGCGGCCGTGCTTTTCACGGTCAGTGCCATCGCCACGGGCCTGTTCAATGACTTCTGGCTCTTCTGCATCGCGCGCCTCGTGGGCGGTGTGGGGATCGGCCTCGCGTCGGCCATCTCGCCGATGTACATTGCCGAAGTGTCGCCTTCGGACGTGCGCGGACGGCTGGTGAGCCTCAACCAGATGACCATCGTGCTGGGCATCCTGGCGGCGCAGGTTGCGAACTGGGCGATCGCCCGGCCGGATGTCGGCGGACAGATCGATCCGTGGAATATCGAGATGGGCTGGCGCTGGATGTTCTGGGCGGAGACCGTCCCTGCGGCCGCTTTCCTTGTCCTGTCCTTCTTCATCCCGGAGAGTCCGCGCTGGACGGCGCTCAATGACCGCGTCGCGCAGGCGCGTTCCGTCCTTTCCCGCGTAGGCGGGGAGGCTTACGCCGAAGGCGAACTGGCGGCCATCGCCGCTTCCGTGGCAGACGCCCCGGAGAGCAAGGCCGGCCTGAAGGAGCTTTTCCGCAAACGCTACGCGCGGGTCCTGGCGCTCGGCATCATCATCGCCGTCTTCCAGCAGTGGTGCGGCACCAACGTGATCTTCATCTACGCGCAGGAGGTCTTCGCCGGAGCGGGCTACACGGTCAGCGAGGCCTTCCTCAATATCATCGTGACGGGCATTGCGAACGTCATCTTCACGATCCTGGCCCTGCAGGTCGTGGACCGCTGGGGCCGGCGCAAGCTGATGCTGCTGGGTTCGGGCGGACTCGCCCTGATCTATCTGGTCATGGGCCTGTGCTTCCGCGCGGGTGTGACGGGCATCGTGATGGTGCTGCTGACGGTGGCGGCCATCGCTTGCTATGCGATGACGCTGGCCCCCGTGACCTGGGTGCTCCTGTCGGAGATCTTCCCCAACCGCGTGCGCGGTATCGCGATGGCGGTCTGCACCTTTGCCCTGTGGGTGGGCAGCTGCACGCTGACCTTCGCCTTCCCGTCGATGAACGCGGCACTGGGCTGCAGCGGCAGTTTCCTGATCTATGCCGCCATCTGCCTGTGCGGCTTCCTGTATTTCCTCAAGGCCTGTCCGGAGACCAAGGGCAAGAGCCTTGAACAACTTGAAAATGAATTGCAGTAAGATGGTCAAAGCCTGGAGAGAAACGGTCGTCATCCCGACCTATGAGGCCGGAGCGCCGGAGAAGAATCCGATTTTCCTGGAGAAACGCGTCTATCAGGGGAGCAGCGGCGTGGTCTATCCCTATCCCGTGATCGAGTCCATTGCGGACGAGAAACACGACAAGGCCTACCAGGCCGTCTGGCTGGAGAACGAGTATATCAAAGTCATGATCCTGCCGGAGCTTGGCGGACGCGTGCAGATGGCCTACGACAAGATCGCGCAGCGGCATTTCATCTACTACAACCAGGTGATCAAGCCGGCCCTGGTGGGTCTGGCGGGCCCCTGGATCAGCGGCGGCATCGAGTTCAACTGGCCGCAGCACCACCGCCCGAGCACCTTCATGCCCGTGGACTGCACGATCGAGGAGCATCCGGACGGGAGCGTCACGGTGTGGTGCAACGAGATGGAGCGGATGTTCCACCAGCGTGCCCAGGCAGGCTTCACGCTGCGTCCCGGCTGCGCGTACCTGGAGATCCGCGGCATCCTCTCGAACCGGTCCGAACTGCCCCAGACCTTCCTGTGGTGGGCCAATCCGGCGGTGCACGTGAACGATGCCTACCAGAGCGTCTTTCCGCCGGACGTGAATGCCGTGTTCGACCACGGCAAGCGGGCGGTGAGCACTTTCCCCATCGCCACGGGGGTCTATTACAAGATGGACTACAGCGCCGGGGTGGACATCTCCAACTACAAGAACATCTACGTGCCGACTTCCTACATGATCGCCAAGTCGAAATATGATTTCGAGGGCGGCTACGAGAATGATACGCACGGCGGCATGCTGCACGTGGCGGACCACCGCTTCGCGCCGGGCAAGAAGCAGTGGACCTGGGGGAACGGCGATTTCGGCCGCGCCTGGGACCGCAACCTCACCGACGAGGACGGCCCGTACATCGAACTGATGGCGGGCGTCTATACGGAGAACCAGCCGGATTTCAGCTGGCTGATGCCGGGCGAGGAGAAGTCATTCGTGCAGTATTTCTTCCCCTACCGGGAGCTGGGCGTCGTGAAGAACGCTTCCCGGGACGTGGTGCTCAACCTCGACCCTGCCGGTGCGGATGCGGCCCGCATCCGTGTGTTCACGACCTCACGTCAGGATCTGCGCATCGCGCTGACGGGTCCGGACGGGGCGGTGCTTTTCGAGCGCCAGCTCGTCCTGGGGCCGGAGCAGGTCTTCGACGAGACCGTGCCGACCGGCGGCGTGCCCTACGGGCAGCTGACGCTGCAGGCCGGGTCGCTGAGCTGGCATCCGGAGCCCGCCGACAGCGAGATCCCGCCGGCAGCGGAGGCGGCCCTGCGGCCGGAAGAGATCGCCACTTGCGAGCAGCTTTACCTCACGGGACTGCATCTGGAGCAGTACCGCCACGCGACCTGGAGTGCCAGGGATTACTATGAAGAAGCGCTGCGCCGCGATCCGCTCGATGTGCGCAACAACAACGCCCTGGGACTGTGGTACCTGCGCCGCGGACGCTTCGCACTGGCGGAGCCGTATCTCCGGACGGCCGTGAAGGTGCTGCAGAAGCGCAATCTGAACCCTTACGACGGCGAGCCGCTCTACAACCTGGCGCTCTGCCTGCGGTATCAGGGATGCCTGTCCGAGGCCTATGACTGGTTCTGCAAGGCCGCATGGAATGCCGCGTGGCAGGAACCGGCCTACCTGGCTTGCGCCCGCATCAGCTGTAGGGAAGGCCGCTGGGAGGACGCGCTCGGCGAGCTGGACCACGCCTTGTGGCGCGGCTGGCACAACCACCAGGCCCGCGCGCTCAAGGCTGCCGTGCTGCGCCGCCTGGGCCGCACGGACGAGGCTTCCGCCCTGATCGGCGAGTCGATCGCGATCGACAAATTCAACTTCGGCTGCCTCTGGGTGCGTTGCCTGATGACGGGCAAGGGGCAGGATGCTTTCGCGCAGCTGATGCGCGGCGAGCCGGAGAACTACGACGAGATTGCGCTCGATTTCTGCGCCGCGGGCCTGTACGTCGAAGCCGACGCCCTCTGGGCCTTCGGCTCTTCGCGTCAGGCGCTCAGTGAGATGTCCTGCTACTACTGGAACTATTATCGTTCCTCCGCTCCGTCGCTTTGCGGCAGCCAGCCTCGCCAGACTTCCGGCTTCGCCGGACCCCTCCCGCCGCAAGGCGGCGGGCCCCTCCCTCTTACGAGCCGAGGGTGGCTACGGTCTGGCGAGGCTGCTGCCGTCGTCGCTCCACCGGAGGAACGACGGATTGCTTTCCCGAACCGCCTGGAGGCCATCGAGGTGCTGGGTGCGGCGGACGAAAAGGACGCGCGGGCGGCATGGCTGCTGGGCAACCTCTGGTACGACAAGCGCCAGTACGAACCCGCAGAGGCCTGCTGGGAGCGCGCCGTAGCGGCGGATCCGGATTTCCCGGGCGCCTGGCGCTGCCTCGCACTCGTGCGCTACAACAAGCGCCGCGACATCCCCGGCGCCCTCGCCGCGATGGAGCGCGCCTACGCCCTCGACGAGTCCGACGCCCGCATCCTGATGGAGCTCGACCAGCTCTACAAAAAACTGGACTACCCGGCGCAGGAGCGGCTGGACCGCCTGCAGGCCCATAGTGCGCAGGTGGAGAGCCGCGACGACCTGGTGCTCGAAGAGATCACCCTTCTCAACGACCTCGGCCGCTATGAGGAGGCGCGGGAAAAGCTTGACGCCCACCGCTTCCATCCGTGGGAGGGTGGCGAAGGCAAGGTTCCGGCCCAGTACCAGCGCTGCCGCGTGGAAATGGCGAAGCGGGCGATGTCTGAAAAGCGCTGGGCGGACGCCATTGCGCTGCTGGAAGAGTGCCTCATCTACCCGGAGCATCTCGGCGAAGGGAAACTCTACGGGGCGCAGGAGCAGGATTTCCATTACTATCTGGGTTGCGCCTGGCAGGGTGCAGGCGATGCTTCAAAGGCCCGCGCTTGCTGGGAGCAGGGAGCCCGGGGCGACCTCAAGCCCGTGCCGGCGCTCTACTACAACGACGCCAAGCCCGAGAAGATTTATTACCAAGGCCTTTCCCTCGCAGCGCTGGGGCGCCGGGAGGAGGCGGAAGCCAAGTTCCGGATGCTGCTGGACTACGGCCGGGAGCATCGCGATGACGACGTGGTGATGGACTATTTCGCCGTATCCCTGCCCGATCTCGCCATCTGGGACGAAGACCTCAAGCTGCGCAATATTGCCCACTGCGACCTGATGGCCCGGCTGGGCCGGGAAGGGCTGGATTTGTTGGAAAAAGCTTAATTAACGATTTTATGCGTCACGGTTTCCTCTTTCTGTTGTTTCTCTCCACCCTGCTTTCCGCTGCCGAACCTTTCAAGTTCGGAACGGCCGTCCGGCCGGACGGCCAGACCCTCTATGTGGACGGTACGGGTATCCTGCTGAACGGTGAATATGTCCTTCCCGTGATGGGCGAGATCCATTTCAGCCGCGTCCCGGAGCAGGACTGGCGGCGGGAGATCCGCAAGATGCAGGCCGGCGGCATCGACATCGCCGCCTGCTATATCTTCTGGAACCATCATGAGGCCGCGGAAGGACAGATCGACTGGAGCGGCAACCGCAACCTGCGGGAGTTCCTGGAGATCTGCCGCGACTGCGACATGAAGGTCGTGCTGCGCGTGGGGCCGTTCTGCCACGGCGAAGTGTATCTCGGCGGCATCCCGGAGTGGGTGGTGGACAAGGCCTTGGCGGATCCGGAGCAGTACAGGCTCCGCTCCACGGCCCCCGGCTTCATCGAGGCCATTTCCCGTTTCTACGATGCCATCGGGGCGCAGGCGGAGGGATTGCTCTGGAAGGACGGCGGTCCGGTGATCGGCGTGCAGGTGGACAACGAGAGCAGCGGCCCGTGGCCGTATTTCGCCGCGCTCAAGCGGGCGATCATCGCTGCCGGGATGGATGTGCCGTTCTACACGCGTACGGGCTGGCCGCAGATGGAGGGCCCGGCGGTGTTCGGGGAGATCCTGCCGCTCTACGGAGACTACGCCGACGGCTTCTGGGACCGGGAACTCACCGAGATGCCCGGCGCTTACCGGGCGGCATTCCGTTTCCGGGACAGCCGCCTGTCGGCGGTCATCGCGACCGAGGTGTTCGGCACGGACCAGAGCACGGAGATGAAAGCCGAGGACCGGGCGTACCCTTACCTGACCTGCGAGCTCGGCGGGGGGATGATGCCTTCCTATCACCGCAGGATCCATATCTTCGACCGGGACGCCCTGGCGCTGGCCATCTGCAAGCTGGGGTCGGGCAGCAATCTGCCGGGCTACTACATGTACCACGGCGGGACGAACCCTTATTGTGCGGAGCACTCGATGGCGGAGTTCCAGGCATCCAAGTACACCGACTGGAACGACATGCCCCACATGACGTATGATTTCCAGGCGCCGCTTGGCGAAATGGGGCAACCCAACCAGTCCTACCATTATCTCCGCCTGCTGCACCAGATGCTTCGCGACTGGGGCGGGGAACTGGCTCCGCTGCGTCCGGAGATCGCGGATGCCGGGCGGGACGGTCTGCGCACAGCGACACGCAGCGACGGCGGCAAAGGCTTCGTCTTTGTCAACAACTATGAGCGCCTGGCTGCCCTGGGCGAGAAGCGCTGGACCTTCTGCGGGCAGGAACTGACCGTGCCGGAGGGGGCGAGTTTCTGCTTCCCTTTTGGGCTGGATTTCAGGAAATTGCATATTGACTGGGCCACGGTGCAGCCCTTCTGCAAGCTGCGCCGGGCACTGTATTTTACAGCCGTCGAAGGGATCGAGCCCGTCCTCAAGCTCAACGGAAAGGAATACCGCCCCCGGCTGGACAAACCCTTCCGCGTGAAGGGAGTCAAGATCGTCGTGATGAGCCCGGCGCGGGCCCTGCAGGCCTACAAGGTCTCCGACCGGAAAGTCCGCTTCAGCGAAGGCATTCTTTACCGGAACGGTCGTCGCCTCGTCGAGGAGCGCTGGGAAAGCGGTGCGCCGGTGGAGCTGGAGGCGCTGGCCCCTGCCGGCCCCGTTAGGTCCATTTCCCTGGGCAAGCAAGGCGTGGCGGAGCAGCCTGCGGAGGCGGATTTTGACGCCGCGGCTGTCTGGAAGATCCGCCTTCCGGAACTTCCGGAGCCGGAGGACTGGTTCCTGGAGATCGACTACGACGGTGACGTGGCCCGCGTCTATGCGGACGGCCGCCTGGTCGAGGATAATTTCTGGAACGGGCGCAAGATGCTTGTGCGGGTCAGCGACCTGGCCGGCAAGGACGCGGAGCTGCGCATCCTGCCCCTGCGCAAAGATGCTCCCATCTACCTGCAGCCCGGCCAGCGTGCCGTGCTGGACGCTGCTCCCGGCGAGACGCTGCTCGCCCTGCGCGGCGTCCGGCTGTTGCACCGGGTTACAAAATAGGCCCTGTCAGGGCCGGAAGTCCGGCTCCACGTAGTTCTGCAGGCTCCCGCAGACGGCGGCGGAGAAGCGCATCGCCGTGGGGACGAGCAGCCCCCAGTCGGCTTCGGAGAGCCGCCGGAGCCTTTCCCGGGTGAAGCCTTGCCGGAGGATACCATAGAGGATCCCGGCGTTGAAATTGTCCCCGGCGCCGATGGTGGAGAGCACCTGCGCGACCGGCGCGGTCGGGAAAACGGCGTGCACGCCTGGCGAGAAGACTTCCGCCGGCTGTGCGCCTTTCGTGCAGATGTAGTTGGGGCAGCGCGGGGCGATGTGCTCCCGGTACACCCGGGCGGGATCCGGGTCGCCCCAGAGGTTCTCGATATCCTCGTCCGATGCGCGGACGATGTCGCACAAGGCGATGTTTTCCTCGACCGTGCGGGAATCGGCCGGATGGTTCTTCCGGAAATTGATGTCGTAGTAGATGATGGCGCCGGCCTCCCGCGCGGCCCGGGCCAGCTCGCGGGTCTGGGGGCCCGTGGCTTCGCTCACGGCGAAAAAGGAGCCGAAGAGCAGGATGTCCTCCGCCCGGAAACGGATCTGCGGGGTGCGGAACGGGGGCAGTCCCTTGTCCCGGAAGAACTCATAGCGGGCATTGTTCTGCGCGTCCAGCAGGGCCATCGAGACCGTGCTCTGCCCGGGGTCCTGCTGGATGCAGGAGGTGTCCAGGCCGTTCTGCCGCATGAAGTCCGTGATGAGGTCGGCCACGGCGTCGCGACCGGCCTGCGAGGCCATCACCAGCCGCGTGCCGGGGCAGTCCCGTCCGGCGGTCCGGCCCAGGGAGACCATGGCGTTGAACACGGAACCGCCGGGCACGGCGGCCTGCGGCTGATTGTTCCGGAACACAATGTCCAGCACCGTTTCCCCGATGCCGGCGACCGTCCTGTTCTGCAGAGAAAATGACATGACGCAAAGTTTTTGACGTACCAAGATAGCGAATAATCACGAAGATAATACTTCTTCGCGGGAACCCGGCAGAAAATCATTATATTTGTTCACAGTAACCAGAATCCGATGAAAAAATTACTGATCCTTCTGGCCGCAACGGCCATTTCCCTGACCCCGCTGGCGGGGCAGGTCCGCGAGCGGATCTCCATCCTGGGTGATTCGTATTCCACCTTCTCGGGCTACATCCCTGCCGAATACGAGCAGTGGTACACAGGTGACACCAGGATGACCGACGTGACGGATGTGCGGCAGACCTGGTGGTGGCAGGTCGTCAAGGAAGGCGGCTACCTGCTGGAAAAAAACGACTCCTACAGCGGCGCGACGATCTCGTACCACGGCTACCACGGCGAAGACTACAGCGAGCGCTCCTTCATCACGCGCCTGACGCGGCTTGGCAGTCCGGATATCCTGCTCATCTTCGGCGGTACGAACGACAGCTGGGCCGGTGCGGAGGTCGGGACCTACAAGTATGAGAACCAGACCCGGGAGGATCTTTTCACCTACCGTCCCGCCCTGGCCAAGCTGCTCTCCGAAGCGCAGAGCCGCTTCCCCAATGTGCGCATCCTCTATCTGATCAACACCGGCCTGCGGAAGGAGATCACCGAATCGACCATCGAGATCTGCAAGCACTACGGCGTGGAGTACCTGCAGCTGAAAGAGATCGGCAAGCAGTCGGGACACCCCAACATCGCGGGGATGAAAGCCATCGCCAGCCAGGTGCTGGCCGTCCTGCAGCCCTGATCTCCTCAAAAATTATTATCTTTGTACAATATGAACCTCCGCCTTCTCCTCATGAGCCTGCCCGTCCTTGCTTCCCTGTCCGCCTGCAGCGTGGTCGAAGACGCCCGCATCACCGAGTACCGGGACGGCCGGAAGGCCGCAGTCAGCCTGACCTTCGACGATGGGATCCTGGACCACTACACCCTGGTCGCTCCGCACCTGGATTCGCTGGGGCTGCGGGCAACCTTCTGGGTCAACGGCAACAGCATCGAACAGGGCGAGATCAATTACGCCCCGCGTCTGACGTGGGAGATGTGCCGCGAGATGTCGGAGCGCGGACATGAGATCTCCAACCATAGCTGGTCGCATCCGAACCTGACGAATCTCTCCGAGGAGGCGCTCCGCGAGGAGGTCTTCAAAAACGACGACGCCATCGAAGCGGCCACGGGCAAGCGCCCGATCACGTTCTGCTATCCCTTTAATGCGCAGAATGAGTTGGTTGCGCAGGTCTGCCACGAGGGTCGCGTGGGTACGCGTGACTACCAGGAAGCGCAGGGCCAGGTCAACAGCCACAGCACGCCGGAGAGCCTGCGTGCTTGGCTGGAGAAGGTCGTGGAGAATGGGGAGTGGGGCGTGACGATGTCCCACGGTATTCACCACGGCTGGGACCAGTGGAACGACGAGACTGTCCTTTGGGACTTCTTCAAGGACCTGGCATCCCGCCAGGACACGGTCTGGATCGACACTTTTGCGGCGGTGGCTGCGTACCGCGCCGAGCGCGAGCACTGCACGATCCGGGTCCGCAAGTACCGGAAGTGCATCGGCCTGAAGCCCAGCTGCGACCTTGACCCGGCGCTGTACCGGGAGCCGCTCACGGCCGAGGTGACCGTGAACGGCCGCACGCGGCTGCTGACCTTCGATCCTTTCGGACATGAACAGTATTTCGAGAAATAATCATCTACACGCATATGGCTAAGAAACAGAACAAAGGCTATCCCTGGAAATACTGCTCCCTGGGCGGAGTGGTCCGGGTGAACATCACCTCGGGCGAGGATATCGCCCATCTCGGCGAGCTCGACCAGAAGCTCTGGACGGTGCTCAGCTGCCCTACGAAAGACCTGGCTTTCGACAGCCGCACCCTGCAGCTGATCGACACCGACGGTGACGGACGGGTCCGCGTCGTGGAGGTCGTCGCCGCCGCGCAGTGGCTGACTTCCGTGCTCAAGGACAAGGACGCCATCCTCAAAGGGGAGAGCGTACTCAAGCTGGACCAGATCAATACGGAGAACGAAGCCGGGCAGAAACTCTACAATTCCGCGAAGCAGATTCTCTCCAACCTGGGACTTGACAAAGACGAGATCAGCGTGGACGAGGCTTCCGACAGCGTGGCCATCTTCGCGAAGACCCGTTTCAACGGCGACGGCATCATCACCGCTGCTTCCGCCGAGGACGAGACGCTGCAGCCGCTCATCGGCACCATCGCCGAGAAGATCGGCTCCGCCACCGACCGCAGCGGCGAGCCCGGCATCACGGCCGAGCAGATCGAAGCCTTCTACACGGCCCTCGCGGACTATGCCGCCTGGCAGGCCGACGGCGAAGCAGCCAAGTCTGACATTTTCCCGTACGGGGACCAGACTGCCGCCGCCCTGGCCGCATGCGACGCGCTCAAGGACAAGGTAGCCGACTACTTCATGCGCTGCAAGCTCATCCGCTTCGACGAAGCCGTGTCCGCCGCCGTGGACGTGTCTGCCGACAAGCTTGGCGCCATCGGTGACAAGAACCTCGCGACCCAGGCCGAAGAGATCTCCACCTATCCGCTGGCACGCCCGACCAAAGAGGGGCTCCTGCCCTTCGACGCGATCAACCCGGCCTGGCAGCCGGCTTTCGCGACGCTGCGCAGCCTCGTGCTGGATGTGGATTTCCCGGAGGCGAAAGGTATCACCGAAGCGCAGTGGGGCACCGTGCTGGCCAAGTTCGGCCCCTACACCGCCTGGCTGGGCGCCAAGAAGGGCGAGGCCGTGGAGGCGCTCGGCCTCGACGAGGTCAAGGCCCTGCTCGCCGCGGACCGCAAGGCCGAGTTGCTCGCGCTGGTCGACCAGGACAAGGCCCTCGAGGCCGAGGCCAGCTCGATCGACGACGTCAAGAAGCTGCTGCTCTACTATCGCGACTTCGTCAAATTGCTTCGCAATTATGTGATTTTCACGGACTTCTACGGTCGTAAAGACGGAACGCGCGGCATCTTCGAAGCCGGCAAACTCTACATCGACGAGCGCTGCTGCGACCTCTGCATCAAGGTCGCCGACATGGGTGCCCACGGCGACATGCCCAAGCTCAGCGGGATGTTCCTGCTCTACTGCAAGTGCACGTCCAAGACCAAGGCGGCGACGATGGACATTGTGGCCGTGATGACGGACGGCCGCACGCAGGACCTGCGCCCGGGCAAGAACGGCATTTTCTACGACCTCGACGGAGGGGACTGGGATGCCGTCATCACGAAGGTGGTGGAGAATCCGATCAGCGTCAAGGATGCGTTCTGGGCTCCATACCGCAAGGTAGCCCGCTTCGTCTCGGACAAGATCGACAAATCCGCCGCGGACAAGGATGCCGACGCCCTGGCCAAACTGACGGCCAAGGCCGACGCCGGGGCCGCGGGCGCCAAGCAGCCGTTCGATATCGCCCGCTTCGCGGGCATCGCCGCCGCAGTCGGCATGGCCCTGGCCGGCATCGGCGCCGTACTGGTGGCCCTCGGGGCCGCGGTGAAGAATCTGACCTGGTGGCAGTGGATCGTCATCATCGCCGCCGTGATCCTGGTGATCTCCGGCCCGTCCTGCTTCATCGCCTGGCGCAAGCTCCGCAAGCGCAATCTCGGCCCCGTGCTCAACGCCAACGGCTGGGCCATCAACTCGCAGGTCCTGGTCAATATCCTCTTCGGCAAGACGCTCACTAGCGTGGCCAAGTACCCGAAGATGAAGCTCGACGATCCGTATGCCCGGCGCACGCCCTGGTGGCGCAAGTGCCTCCGCTGGCTGATTGTCCTGCTGGTCGCCGCTTTCTGCGTCTGCTATTTCACGGACAATCTCAAGTGGCTGGGGATCGAGCGCAAGCCGAAGGTGGAGGCGGTGGAGGAAGCCCCTGCCGCCGAACCCGCCGAGACGCCGGCCGTCGAAACGGAGGGATAAGGGATGGAGCGACCGACGATTTTCACCCCCGAACAGGCCAACGTAGGCCTGTTCTGCGACGTGTTCCCGCCCGTGATGGACGGCGTGTCCGTGTGCATGCAGAATTATGCCTACTGGATGCAGAAGAAGGTAGGCGGCGTGTGCGTGGTCACGCCCAGTGTCCCGGATGCCGACTACAGCAAACTGGACTACAAGGTTTTCGATTATTTCTCCTTCCCGGTGCCCATGCGGCATCCGTATGTGACCGGGATCGCCGAGATCGACCCGACTTTCCTGGCCCGGATCGCCACGACGCGCTTCAAGATCCTGCACGCCCATTGTCCTTTCGCCTCCGGTATGGCGGCGATGCGCATCGCGCGCCTGCAGAAGCTTCCGCTCGTGGCTACGTTCCACTCCAAATACCGGGATGACTTCGCCCGTGTGCTGCCCAAGCTGGCGGTAGACATGGTGATCGACCAGATCATCGATTTCTATGAGCGTGCGGACCTGGTCTGGGTCCCGCAGGAGTCGGTCATCGACGTGATCCGCGAATACGGCTTCAAGGGGCATGTGGAGGTGATGGACAACGGTTCAGACCTCGTAGCCGACTACCCGGAGAAGTATTTCGTGGAAGCGCGGCAGCGGCTGGGCATCGCCCCGGAGGAGTTCGTGCTCCTCTTCGTGGGCCAGCATATCTGGGAGAAGAATCCCCGCCTGATCATCGACGGCCTGGCCCGGATTCCGGACGTGCCTTTCCGCATGTTCTTCGTGGGGGTCGGCTATGCCGCCGAGGAGATGAAGGCGCTGGTCAGCGAGCGCGGCCTGGACAGCAAAGTCACCTTCGTGGGCTCGATCACCGACCGCGCGAAACTGACGGATTATTATGCCGCTTCCGACCTCTTCCTCTTCCCGTCGCTCTACGACAACGCGCCGCTTGTGGTGCGGGAGGCCGCGGCCCTGCATTCCCCGGCCGTGATGGCGAAAGGCGCCACGGCCTCGACCATTCTCGAAGACGGGGTCAACGGATTCCTGGTGGAAAACGATGCGGACAAGATGGCAGCGTTGCTGCGGGAACTGATCCACGACCCCGAGCGCGTTCACCGCGTGGGCGTGCAAGCCTCCAAGACCATTGTCCGGTCCTGGGAGGATTGTGTCGAGGAGGTCATCGACCGCTACAACAGCCTGCTTCGGAAGCGTGGCCTGCCGCTTATCGAACGTCCAGCGTAGTGCGCGCGGCGACCGCTTCGCCCGTCTGCCCCAGGCCTTCGGCCACCACTTCAAAACGTCCGCCGTATGCGGGCGTTTTGCATGTCACGGCCATGGATTCGCCCGGGTCGAGGGTCAGCAACGGATGCCAGTAGATCGTCTGCCGAAAGTCGGGATAGTCGCCCCCGACGCCCGCACAGGTGTACGCCAGGGGCAGGGAGCAGCCCTGGAAGTCCACGATGCGGACATTGTCCGCAAATTGCATCGAGGGGAGGTTCCCCTTGTAGGTGATGAAGTTGACGATCCCACAGAAACTGCGGACTCCGAACGCATAGGTTCCGGAATACACATCGATAGAGCGGACCAGCAGCGGATCGTAGGACAGGATCTTCTCGTGATCCAGCACGGGAACACCGTCCAGCAGGACCAGGGCCCGGCCTGCAGGGAAATAGCGCCCGCCCGTCGGATGGGCGGTGCTGACCTGCAGCTGACGCTTGCCGTCGATGCGCCGGACGCGCAATTCGGAGATGAATTCGATGAAGAGCTCTTCCATCACGGGGAAGCGCGTGTAGTCATCGAGGATGTAGCGCTTGAGGTAGCGGTCGTCGAGGACTTCGTGTACGTAGATGGGCAGGGCGGTATAGAGCGTGTCCGCGTCGAAATTGCGTTCCAACTGCATGCCGAGGTTGCGCAGTTCCAGCGCCGGGGCGTACTTTGCGCTCAGATGCAGCCGCGGGATCTCCCCGGGGGAAAGGTTGAGGAAAGGACTTTCGATCTCCAGGTGGCAGACCTTGTCCGGGTCCGCATCTTCAATCTCCAGGAACATGTTCTGGTCCCCATAGATATTGGTCGTAAAGAAGGTGACGTCTCCGTCCTCGCCGATGGCTTCGGTGTAGAGGTTCTCTCCGCCGCCCGGCGAAGAGATGAAGGCGAATTTGTCCTGGGTGGCCCTGCGTCCGGCTTCGTCTGTGCCCGTGACGCGGGCGCGGATGATCTCGCCTTCGTATTCCGGGATGAGATCCGCCGAGAAGCCTCGGAGGGCAGGCAAGCGGCGGATCCCCGCGACGAAGTCCGTTACCAGCCGGCTGTCGGGGGCCGGGATACCGTCGTCATGGTGTACGCTGAGGCTGAAACTGACGGTCTGGGATCCGGTGTTGGTGAGGATGAGGCGGGCCGTACCGTTCGTTTCCGCCGGACCGGCGGTCTGGACTTGCAGCTCCCCTGCGGCCTGGAACGAAGGGGCCTGGGGGGTGTCGGAGACAATCTGTACGCCGTCCGGGATGCGCTCGGTGCTGAAGGTATTGATCACGGAGAGGGTCCGGGCGCCGGTCAGCGGGTCGAATCCTTCTTCTGCGGCGCCCTGCTTCGTGTAGGCCAGCAGGCGGTAATTCCCCGTGGGCAGGGTGTTGGGCAGGGTGAGCCGTCCGGCGCCGCGTCCGCCCAGCAGTGCGATCTTGGCAGTCTGGACGATGCCGGCGGGCGAATGGACTTCCACGTAGGCGGTCTTGCTGAAAGCGGAAAGCTGTCCGCGGCCGGCATCCACGCACCAGGCGGACATCCACACGGCATCCCCGGCCACATACACCTCGCGGTCCGTGGAGACATACACCCGCTCCCGCAGGCGCTCCTGCCCCCGGATCGGGGCAAAGGTGCTCAGAAATACCAGTAGAAATATAGATAATCTTCTCATTTTCTATTAATTATGTCCTGATGGCCAATCCTTGGGTTTGTTCTTCGTGCCGCCCAGCTTGCGGCAGTCGATGCAGTCCGCCGTACCCCACATATAATGGGTGGGATAAGAGCTCAAGCCTTCGTAGATTTCCTGATACGGGAGGAATCCGGACCTGTACAGGTCATCGAACTGGCGGATGTCTCCGGCGGAGACTTTCTGCGGGTTCAGATTCGGCCGGTAGCGGGTCGGATCGTAGAACTGCTCCTTCGAGTTATCGTAATAGAGCACGGCTTCGGCAGGCTGGGCTGCATTGATGTATCCGATTACGCCCCGGTTGGGCGTGGTCAGGCAGTGGATGTTGCCGGTCATCTGGCTGGGGATCGGGGCGAACAGGGAACCCTGTTCTTCACTGTTCTGCCGGATGTTGTTCCAGTAGGCATAGGCCTCCCGGCTCATCGCTTCCAGCTGGACGGTGATCCGGTACAGGACCTGGAGGCGCATGTCATCCAGCGCAATGCGGTGGAAGGCCAGGTCCTCGAAGCGGTCATCCGTCTGGTTCTCCGTCGAGAAAAGCTTGATCTGCCCCCCGGACACTTCCTTCCAGCAGTAATAGTTGGAGGGTTGTCCGTTGGCCCAGTATTTCTCCATCATCATGCTCTGGGGGTTGTAGCACAGGTCCGAGTTGACATAACTATGGTATTCCCAAGTTTCCGAGAAAGACCAGCGGAAGAAGCTGGATCCGCTGCAGTGCATGCTCAATCCGATGCGGAGTTCCTGGTAATTCTCGTTTTTCTGGTAGGAGAGGGCGTCGATGACCGGGGCCTTGCAGACCTCGATCCAGTCCGTCTCCAGGATATCTTCAGAGATGTCGATATGCATCCGGTAGCGCTGGTCGGCGCGCAGCCGGGAAGTATCGAAATATACCGGTCCTCCCAGGACGCTGCCCACTCCGTTGGGAGAATAGAGGTAAGGATCAAGTCCCCCGTGCAGGCCGGTGCCGGGAATGCGCGTGCCGTCTTCTCCTTCGATGTAGCAGTCCTTGAGGTTGATCAGGACACCGGGCATATAGCCGGACGACGAGGAGTAGGGAGAATAATAAGCGGGACCGTCGGTCGCGGAGGAGTTGTTGATCGGAAAGACCCGGGAGACGGTCAGGGTGGTGGTGCCGCCGATGTGGATGTCACCTTCCACGACGACCGGATATTCGGTCTCCGGGATTTCGACATCGAAAGGATAGACACAGGAAGCGCCTGCCAGCAGGGTGGCTGCCAGGGCGGCGAAGCGAAGGAAAGAACGAGCAGCCATCAGAACTTCAGATTCAGGTTGATATACGGGATGGGGCAGGCGAACACGGAGAGCATGTAACTCCCCGCATTGGTAAAGAAGACCGAGTAGGCGTTTTTCCGTGCAGTCACATTGTACACGCCGATGGTCCAGGACATGTGGGAGAACTGCTTCAGGTAGTGCCCGGGGTCGATGTTGATTGCCAGGTCAAGGCGGAAATAGTCCGGAATGCGGTAGGTGTTGCGTTCCGAATAGGCCAGGCGGGCACCGCCGCCGTAGTAGAATCTGCCGATCGGCAGGGTGATCGGCCGGCCGGTGGCGTATTCGAGATTGGCCGAGATGGAGTAGCGGTGGGTGAATTTGTAGTTGCCGACCAGCTTGACCTCGTGCGGTTTGTCGTGGGGGGCATTGTACCAGGCACCGCCGTTGATGGTCTCGACACCGCGGTCGTACATCTCCCGGAGCTTGGTGCGGGCATAGGCGTAGGAGACCCAGCCGGTGAGTTTTCCGGTGCTTTTCTTGACCATCAGCTCCACGCCGTAGGCTTTGCCGTATGTCTCCACCAGGTCGGCGGGGAGGTTCGGATTCATCAGCAGGGTGGCACCGGACCGGTAGTCCAGCTGGTGGGCGCTCCGCTTGTAGTAGGTCTCCAGGGACAGGTCCACCGTGCCGTCCGCCACGGTCCAGTAGAGTCCGGCGGCGGCCTGCCAGCCGGTCTGCGGCCGGACTTCGGCGCTGCTGAGCTGCCAGCTGTCGATGGGGGAGATGGACGAGGTATTGGAGATCAGGTGGATGTACTGGGTCATCGTGTTGAATCCGGCCTTGACGGAGAGGTTGTCCCGGACGGAGTATTTCGCAGAGAGGCGCACTTCCGGATTGACATAGAACTTGGTCGGCCGGAGCGCCATCAGGGCGCTGAGCCGCACGCCTGCATCCAGGGTCAGGCGGGAGTTGACGGTCCAGCTGTCGCTGGCGAACAGGGCAGGCTCCAGCGCATCCTGGGCGTTGAGGACGCGGTGCTCGACCAGCGAATTCTCCCCATAGAGCGGATTCAACTCGCCGGGCAGGAGGTGATACCAGGTGGCATTGGCGCCGAAATTCAGGTTGTGCGCATCGTTCAGGGCATAGCGGAAGATGGCTTTGGCGAAGCCCTGCCGGACCCGCGTATCCACACGGTAGCCGGATCGCTCATTCTGTGCGAGGCTGTTGTCGAGGCGGGCGGTGTACTGGTCATATCCGACGGAGGTGACCAGGTTCAGCCGGTTGCTGAGGCGGCTGCGCAGGCGCAGGGAGGCGTTGAGGTTGCCATAGCGGAAAGCCGGATCCACGCGGAAACTGAACTGGTCCGTTGACCAGTAGCCGTAAGCCTGGAGGGTGTGGTTGTCATTGATCTTGTGCGTCAGGCTGGCGTTGATGTCGCTGAACGAGGCCTTGCCGCCTGCATATTCGCTCTGATCCTTCGGCAGCAGGTTCATGATCCAGTTGGAGTAGGTGGTCCGCCCGCCGAGCAGGAAGGTCGTCTTGCCTTTGACGAGTGGTCCTTCGAGGTGGAAGCGGCTGGTCAGCAGGCCGATGCCCATCGAGCCGGCGATTTTGTTGGCATTGCCCTCGCGGTTGCGGACGTCCAGCACGGAGGAGATGCGCCCGCCGAACTCGGCGGGAATGCTGCTCTTGTAGAGCTCGACCTCGCTGACGATGTCCGGGTTGAAGGCGGAGAAGATGCCGAAGAGGTGGGTCGGATTGTAGATGGTCCCGTCGTTGAAGAGGATGAGGTTCTGGTCGGTGGAGCCGCCACGGACGTTGAAGCCGCTGGAGGCTTCGCCCACCGATTTCACGCCGGGCAGGGTGAGCACGGCGTGGATGATGTCACCTTCGCCGAAGGCGGAAGGGATCTTGTTGATGACCTCCATCCGGACGCGCTCCAGGCCCATCTGGGCGGAGCGGTGGTGGGAGATGGCGTCGGCGGAGATGACCGCGCCCGTCAGGGCGGTGACCTTTTCCTTCATCACGACGTCGAGCGTACCGTCGTCGTGAACCTTGAGGTTCAGGCGCATGTCATCGAGGGAGTAGCCGCTGAAGCTGAGCTGGTTGTCCCCGAGGGGCAGGGCGACGCGGTAGAATCCGCCGGCGTCCGTGACGGTGTAGGCCCCGGTCTGCTCGTCATAGACGGACACGCCGGTCAGGGGCTCGCCGGAAGAGATGTCGCGGACGTGGCCGCTGATGTAGGCCTTGCCGCTGTGCCGGGCGCCGGGGTCGCCGATCTCATAGATCTTGTTCTGGAAGGTGGCGACGGCGCTCTGTTCGGACAGGTACTGCTGCAGGCCGTCGTCCTGGATGCGCGGGGTCCCGTCGTCGAACAGCCCTGCGGGGAGGGAAGTGAAGACGGTCTTGCCGTGCAGGATGAAATGGCTGGAGCCGTAGTGGCTGATGACATAGCCGCTTTCGCGCAGCCGGGCGTAGGCGGCCTCAACGAACTCGCCCCGCGGCGCGGTAATGCTGAATTCGGACTGCTCGGCGGCATCCTTGACGCAATAGAAGGAATCGGGGAACTGCCTGTTCAGGAAATGGACGAGCGAGTCCAGCGGCACACGCCGGACTTCGAGCATATCCTGGGCGGAGAGGACGGCGCTGCTTGCACACAAGGTCGCCAGAAGGGTCAGCAGGAACTTTTTCATTGGTCAGCCACATTAAGGATGGTCTCGCAGATGGCGTCGAAATTGCTCCCGGGGATGTTGAATCCGAGGTCGCTGAGCGTCCTGCGGATCTCTTTTTTGCGGGCCGGGAACTTGCGGATCAGCGCTCCCTTGCCTTTGAAGCGGGAGAAATGCCCGTCGCTGTCGCGGAAATAATAATCGGTTTTGATGGCGAAATAGCGCAGGACATTCTCCTTGTAGTCCGGGTCATAGTATCCGATGATGTCGCCGTTGGCATTGTTGGTGGACGAATGCAACTGTTTGGTGACATGCTTGTAGACATGGTGGGGTCCCTTTCCCAGGACTTCATAGAAGCCTTCCGGAAGGCTCTCTTCGTCCGGTCCGATGCCGACATACCGGCGTCCCTCGAGCTCGAGGAAAGCCACCTGGGCAGGGGGAAGCGCGATGTCGATCATCGCGTTGGACAGGCGGACCAGGGCATTCTGGGTCAGGGCGTCGATGTTGAGCGGGACATCGTAGTAGCGGTTGCCTTCGAATTCGATCGTGCCTTTCCGGAACTCCTTCGTGCTCCAGTACGGGTGGCCGTTGGCACTGAAATCATAGCGTTCGCCCTGGCGCGCGCGGAAAAGAGCGGAGCGGTCCCCGGCGATCTGCTGGAAGGCCCGGATCTCCTGCGGGGCTTCCGACTGCGTCTGCGCACGGAGCGGAAGCGCGAGCAGGAGGGCCAGGAGGAAGCCGCATGTGGCTGGTAATCGAGTCGTTGTCTTCATCAATACAAAAGTAAGACTTTTTGCAGAATAAAGCGTATAATTTATAAAAATAACGCGGATGGATGGAGAATACTGCCTGCGGCGGACAAAAAAACGTAATCCTTTGGATTTTCGAGAAATTTGCCTAAATTTGCACGCTTTTTCCCAACCGGGGAAGCGATTGAGTATTAACCTTTAATTTTTTTGCTGAAGTATGGCTGAATATTTAGAGCCTTCAAAAAAGCAAGAGATTTTCGCGAAGTACGGGAAGTCCAATAAGGACACCGGCTCTCCTGAGAGTCAGGTTGCTTTATTTTCCTACCGTATCGCTCACCTTGTATCGCTCACCTTACCGAGCACGTGAAGAAGAACAAGAAAGACGTGGTCACCCGTCGTTCCCTTCTCCGCCTCGTCGGTAAGCGCCGCCAGATCCTGGATTACCTCCAGGAGGTGGACATTGAGAGATACCGCCATATCGTCAAGGAGCTGGGTCTCCGCCGATAAGCAAATAGGAAAAGACGAGGGATGGTTCCCGGACGGGACCATCCCTTTTTCGATGAAAGAGTCGCCTGTCAGACAGGCGCAAGACGTATAAAGACGCAATAGAGAAACAGTAATGAACGTAATCAACAAGAAAATCGAACTCGCGGACGGCCGCGTGATCGAGATCGAGACCGGCAAACTGGCCAAGCAGGCCGCCGGCTCCGCCGTAGTCAAGATGGGAGGCACGATGGTCCTCGCCACCGTGACCTGTGCCGACGAAGTCAAGGAAGGCACTGATTTCATGCCCCTCACCGTGGACTACCGTGAGAAGTATTATGCGGCAGGCCGCTTCCCCGGCGGTTTCCTGAAGCGCGAGAGCAAGCCCTCCGACTACGAGGTGCTCATCGCCCGCCTGGTGGACCGCCCCATCCGCCCGCTGTGGCCGGATGATTTCCACCTGGAGGTGTTCGTCCAGATCACCCTCATCTCAGCAGAAAAGGACATCCAGCCCGACGCCCTCGCCGGCCTGGCCGCTTCCTGCGCCCTCGCCACCTCCGACCTGCCGTTCGGCGGCCCGGTCTCCGAGGTCCGCGTGAGCCGCATCGGCGGCGAATTCGTCATCAACCCGAATTTCTCCCAGATGAAGGATTCCGACCTCGAGCTGATGGTCGCCGCCACCGAGGAGAACATCATGATGGTCGAGGGCGAGATGAACGAAGTCGAGGCCATCAAGTTCGCCCACGAAGAGATCAAGAAGCACTGCCGCGTGCAGAAGGAGCTCATGCACGAGCTCGGCACCGACGGCCCGAAGCGCGAATATCCCCACGATCCGGAGGATGAGGAGCTCAAGAAGGCGGTGCACGAGTTCTGCTACGACAAGTGCTACGCCCTCGCGAAGGCCGCCAAGCCCAAGAAGGAGCGCGAAGAAGGTTTCAAGGCCATCAAGGAGGAGTTTCTGGCCACGATCCCCGAGGAGGAGCTCGAAGAGAAGACCCCGCTCGTGGAGCGCTACTATCATGCCGAGGAGAAGGAAGCCATGCGCAACATGATCCTCGACGAAGGCATCCGTCTGGACGGCCGTGTCTGCAATGAGGTGCGCCCGATCTGGTGCGAGGTGGACTACCTCCCCTGCGCCCACGGCTCCGCCATCTTCACCCGCGGTGAGACCCAGTCCCTGGCGACGGTCACCCTCGGTACCAAGATGGATATGAAGGAGATGGACGAGGTGCTCATCCAGGAGGACCAGCAGTTCGTGCTCCACTACAACTTCCCGCCGTTCGCCACCGGTGAGGCCAAGCCGCAGCGCGGCCCCGGCCGCCGCGAGATCGGCCACGGCAACCTGGCGATGCGTGCCCTCAAGCCCGTCATTCCCCTCGCTCCCGAGAATCCGTACGCCGTGCGCGTCGTCTCCGATATCCTCGAGTCCAACGGCTCTTCTTCCATGGCCTCCGTCTGCGGCGGCTGCCTCGCCCTGATGGACGCCGGCGTGAAGATCAAGAAGCCGGTCGCCGGTGTGGCCATGGGCCTGATCACCGACGAGGTGCATCCGAATGACCGCTACGCCATCCTCACCGACATCCTCGGCGACGAGGATCACCTCGGCGACATGGACTTCAAGGTCACCGGCACCGCCGACGGCATCACCGCCACCCAGATGGACATCAAGGTGGACGGCCTGTCCTACGAAGTGCTGGAGAAAGCCCTCGAGCAAGCCCGTCAGGGCCGTATGCACATCATGGGCGAGATGATGAAGACCATCAGCGAGCCGCGTGAGGACTACAAGCCCTTCGTGCCGCGCATCGTCCAGATCCGCATCGCCGCCGAGTTCATCGGCGCCGTCATCGGCAAGGGTGGCGAGACCATCCAGAAGATCCAGAAGGAGACCGGCACCGTCATCAACATCGACGAAGAGCCGATCCCGGGCACCAACCTCACCGAAGGTGTCGTGGACATCGCTTCCGACAACGCCGAGAACATGCAGAAGGCCCTCGACTGGATCAAGGGGATCTGCGCTGTGCCCGAGGTCGGTACGGTCTATCACGGCCGCGTCGTCTCCATCCTCGAGTTCGGTGCTTTCATCGAGATCCTGCCGGGCAAGGAAGGCCTGCTGCACGTCTCCGAGATCGCATGGAACAAGACCGAGAAGGTCGAGGACGTCCTGAAGGTCGGTGACGAGGTCGATGTCAAGCTTCTTGAGATCGACGCCAAGACCGGCAAGATGCGCCTGTCGATGCGTGCCCTGACCGAGAAGCCGGAAGGCTACAAGGAGCCGGAGCGCCGGCCGCGCGGCGGCAACGACCGCGGTGGCAAGGACGGCGAGCGCCGGGGTGGCGAGCGCCGCGAAGGCGGCCGCGACCGGGGCGAGCGTCGTGGCGGCGAGCGTCGCGAAGGTGGCCGTGACAACGGCCGTCGCGACAACCGCCCGCGCCACAACGGCCCGCGCAACGAGGCCCCCGCTCCGTCCTTCGACGACTTCAAGGAGACGGTTGACGAGGTCTTCTAGGACCCGTCCACATACGAAAAGACCTTCGGATCCTGCATCCGAAGGTCTTTTATTTTACCTGATAATCAGACGACTATCGTATCGTGATATCGAGAGAGGCGTCGCCGAATCCCGAAGAGACAGTGAGGGTCGCCGTGCCGGCTTCTCCGCGCAGCGAGCGGACCACGGCGAGCGCCTTGCCGCCGAAGAGGGCTTTCTGCGTGCCCTTGAGGCAGAGGGTGTCGGCGGCGTTGCCGTTGTCGATGCCGAACAGTTCTCCCTTGCCCCGGACGCTGAAGTGCAGCATCGCATCGGCGGTCGGGACCGGGATGCCGGCGCTGTCCACGGCTTCTACGGTGACGTAGCTCAGGTCATAGCCGTCGGCGGCGATGATGCTCCTGTCTGCCGTCAGGCGCAGGGAGGCGGCCGGTCCGGCGGTCTCCCGGACGGTGCGCAGCACTTCCCGGCCGTCCCGGTAGGACACGGCTTCCAGCCTGCCCGGCTCGAAGGGAACCTCTTGCCAGAAGGCGTGCAGGCGGTCCGGCGTCTTGGCGCTGCGGCCGAGGGACCGGCCGTTGAGGAAGAGCTCGACTTCGTCGGCACCGTTGTAGTAGGCCCAGACGTCGATCTTCTCGCCCGGGGTCCAGTTCCAGTGGGGGAGCAGGTGGAGCATCGGCCCTTCGGTCCATTCCGACTGATACATATAATAAGGATCCTTCGGGAAGCCAGCCAGGTCCACGAAGCCGAAATACGAACTCCGCGACGGCCAGCCGAAGGCGGTGGGCTCACCCAGATAGTCGAATCCGGTCCAGACGAAAGTGCCGGCGACGAAGTCGCGGTCACGCACGGGGATCCAGGCATTCTGGTGGGTGTCGGTCACGCTCCAGACCGAGCGGCAGTTGTCGTAGGCCGTACACTGGTTGGGGATCGTCCCCTTCAGGTCCTCCTCACTCGGCTTGGGGACGCCTGCGAAAGGCGACCATCCGGCGATTCGGATGCCCGTGGAGGGCTGGTAGTAGATGCCGCGGCTGTTCTGTGCGGAGACGGTCTCGGAGGCCACGATGGGCATCCCCGGGAACCAGACGCGCAGCGAGTCGTAGCCATGGGGGCGGTAGTTGAGTCCGATGACGTCCAGTGCCCCGCTGTTGTAGAGATTGTTGGTGCGGGAGAGCTGGTGGCCGCCGCAGGTGATGGCACGCGTGTCGTCCTGGGCGTGGATGATGTCGGCCATCCGCCGGGCCAGGGCCCGGTTGGCTTCGTTGGCCTCGGGGGTGCGTCCGCCCTGCTCGGCAATCTCGTTGGCGATGCTCCAGAGGATGATGCTGGGATGGTTGCGGTCCCGGCGCACGAGGTCCGCGAGGTCCCGCTCGTACCACGCGTCGAAGAAGCGGCCGTAGCCGCCGCGGGTCTTGCCGGAGCGCCATTCGTCGAAGGCTTCGTCCATCACCAGCAGCCCCATCTCGTCGCAGAGGTCGAGCAGTTCGGGGGTGGGCGGATTGTGGGCGGTGCGGACGGCATTGACCCCCGCGGCCGTCAGGATCTCCAGCTGGCGCTGCAAGGCCCGGCGATGCACGGCACTGCCGATGCAACCCAGGTCGTGGTGCAGGCAGACACCGTGCAGCTTGACGACGCGCCCGTTGAGCAGGAAGCCCCGGTCAGCGTCCCACGCCGTACTGCGGATGCCGAAGCGCGTGCGCACCCGGTCCACAATCTCCCCGTCGACGCTGACTTCCGTCACGAGGCAGTACAGGTAGGGGTCGGTGATGTCCCAGCGGCGCGGATTGAGGATCTTCATCGGATTTCCCTCCACTCCCAGGGCCTTGACCGCCCCGTTGGCGTCCAGCAGCTTGTGCTGGACACGGAACGTCCGGCCCTCCGGTGCATCGATCTCCGTGCGGACCAGCACGGTGGCCGCGCGGTCGCTGATCTCCGGCGTGCTCACGCGGATGCCGTTGTACGCCACGCGGACCGCGCCGGTACACACCAGGCGGACATTGCGGTAGATCCCGCAGCCTGTGTACCAGCGCCCGCTGGGCTGGATGGAATTGTCCACGCGCACGGCGATGACGTTGTCCTGCCCGGCAGGATTCAGCCAGGGCGTGATGTCGATGGAGAAAGAACTATAGCCGTAGGGGCGTCCGCCAGCCTCGTGCCCGTTGACCCAGACGCGGCTGTCCATATAGATGCCGTCGAATTCGACTGCCACGCGCCCGGCTCCCGGCGTCGGGAAATGCTTGCGGTACCAGCCCACGCCGCCCGGCAGGGCGCCGCCGTTCACCCCGGCCGGGTTGGCCTGGGAGAACTCTCCCTCGATGCTCCAGTCGTGCGGCAGGTGCAGGGAGCGCCAGGCGCCGTCGTCGCAGTCCGGAGCCGACCATGCCGGGTCGTCTCCCAGGCGGAAGCGCCAGTCAAAATTGAAATCTTCAGTCGTGCGGGCGGCCAGCATGCCGCAGGCGGAGGCCAGCAGCAGGCAGGTCACCAGTCGGAAAAGCAGACGTCTCATGGGGAAGCGGTTCTTAAAGTTGGAGCTCCGGCCAGCCGTCTGCGCTCCAGGAAATCTTGCCGACGAGCAGTTTGGAGCGGTAGTCGGCGAGCCCGTCATAGCCGTGCAGGAACATGTAGTCCTGCCCGCCGAAAGTCACCACGGCGCAGTGGCCCATGCCGGCGTAGCGCTCGTCGCCCTTGGCGACCACGGTGCCGCCGCCCTGCATCAGGGACACGCCGTCCTTGTCGATATACGGTCCCACGACCTTCTCGGAGCGGCCCACGACGACGTTGTAGGTACTGTTCTTGCCGCGGCAGCAGAGGTCGTAAGAGACAAACAGATAATAATATCCGCCGTGGCGGAAGAGGAACGGAGCCTCGACGGCACCGTTGCCGGCATCGAAATCGGACCCCCGCGGATCCAGCTGGAGTCCGTCGGCGCCTCCGGCGATAATCGGAGCCGTCCCTTCGGGGCGGCGGCAGAGCGGGTACCACTCCTGCGGCTCGGCCATGCGGGTGAAAGTCCCGTCCAGCTTGAACATCTTGATGCCGCGCCAGAAGGAGCCGAAGCACAGCCAGCCGGTGCCTTCCCCATCCAGGATGACATTGGCATCGATGGCGTTCCACTCGTCCCGGCCCGGGATGGACTCCACGATCATCCCCTGGTCTTCCCACTTGAAGTCCGGGGAGTCGGGGTTGAGGGTCTTGTTGGTGGCGACGCCGATGGCGGAAATGTTCTTGCCGAAGTGGGAGTAGGAATAATAGAGATACCATTTCCCGTTGATGAACTGGATGTCCGGCGCCCAGGGCATGCCGCGGAAGCCCTTGTCCTTGGCCCACTGGGGTGTGTCGGGCAGCACGCGGTCTTCGAAGCGCCAGGACTTCAGGTCGGCGGAGGACATCACCGTCAGGCCGGTGGTAAAGACATAGTAGCGTCCGTCGCAGAAAGCGGCCACGGGGTCGTGCGCGTCCGGATTCTCGACGACGGTGCCGCGGACGGGACCGCGCGGTTGGGCAGAGAGGGTCAGCACGGCCAGCAGGCCGAGGGCGACCAATGTTTTCTTGAGCATAGTCGGTGGATTAACGGATGAAACGTGGTTTTATTCTCCTACGAATTTAATACAATTTGTTCCATTTCCCAAGGAATTCTTATCTTTACGAAAACGATCAACCATGAGACGACTGCTTTCTTTTTTGTGTGCGCTGACGGCCGGCGTGACCCTGGCATCGGCGCAGCCTTCCCGCGTCGTAAGTGACTTCGATGCGGGTTGGCGCTTCGTGCAGAATGACCCCTCCGGCGCCCAGGCGCCCGGATTCAACGACAGGGCCTGGCGGCAGCTGGACCTGCCCCATGACTGGAGCATCGAAGGCGAGAACCGCGAGGACAACCCCGGCGGGGGCAGCATCGGCTATTTCCCGACGGGGATAGGCTGGTACCGCAAGACTTTCGATGTGCCGGGATACAGCAAGGACAGGCTGTACTCGATCGAATTTGACGGCGTCTATATGAACAGCACGGTCTGGGTCAACGGGGTGTGCCTCGGGACCTGGCCGTACGGCTATTCGAGTTTCTCCTACGACCTGACCCCGGTCCTGAAGGCGCGCGGCAACGTGATTGCCGTGCGGGTGGACAATTCGCAGCAGACCAACTCCCGCTGGTACACCGGTTCCGGCATCTACCGCCACGTGCGGCTGGTCGCCACCGCGAAGACGCATTTCACGAAGTGGGGCGTCTTCCACCATACGGCTTCCGTCGAAGCGGGGACGGCCCGGGTGCTGGTCCAGTCCGAGATCGTGAACGGCGAAGCGCGGGCACGCGACCTGACGCTCCGCCAGAGCGTGCTGGACGCCTCCGGCGCCGTGGTCGCTTCCGCGGAAATGCCGGTCAGCATGCTGTCCGGCGGCACGCAGACCGTGGACCAGCAGGTAGAGATCCCCGGAGCGCAGCTCTGGGATACGGAGCATCCTTACCTCTATACCCTGCGCTCCCAGTTGCTCGCTTCCGGCAGGGAGGTGGACCGGGTGGAGAGCAGTCTCGGCGTCCGTACGATCGAATACGACGTGGACCGTGGCTTCCTGCTCAACGGCAAGCCGGTCAAGATGAAGGGCGTCAACCTCCACCACGACGGCGGTGCCGTGGGTGCGGCCGTGCCCGAACGTGTCTGGGAGCGCCGCATCGAGATCCTCAAGAGCGGCGGCTGCAACGCCATCCGCACCGCCCACAACCCGCCCGCTCCCGAGTTCCTCGATCTCTGCGACAAGCATGGCATGCTGGTGATGGACGAGGCTTTCGACCAGTGGGCGGCCGGCAAGAACGACTATGATTATCATATCGTTTTCGACGCGTGGCACGAGCGCGACTTGTCTGCGATGGTGGCCCGCGACCGCAACCACCCTTCGGTGGTGATGTGGAGCATCGGCAACGAGATTCCCGACCAGAGCACCGAAGCCGGTCCGGCGCTGGCGCGCGAGATGGTGGCCCTCTGCCACCGGCTGGATCCGACCCGCCTGGTGACGGCCGGCAATGACAACATCGCCTCCAACACCCCTGCGACCGAAGAATACCTGGCGGCCTACGCCGACGACATCGTCGGCTACAATTATCCGGACCGCTGGCGCACCCGCCGGGAGCTGATGTACGCCATCGACAAGGCCGCGCATCCCGAGCGCCGTGTCGTAGGGACGGAGACGGGCGGCTACGGCGGCACGCGCGGTGTGTACAACCTCCCGGGGTTCGTCCCGGAAAATGCCCCCGCTTCTGCCGGCAGCGCACCGGCCGCCCGCTTCGGACGCTTCGGCGGCCTGATCAGCAGCGGCCTGATCGATGTCGAGCGCCGCTGGGTCTTCAACAAGGCCTACGACTATGTGATCGGGGACTTCATGTGGACGGGTATCGACTACTACGGAGAGACCCGCTGGCCTTCCCGCGGGGCCGGGTCCGGTTACCTGGACAACTGCGGATTCAAGAAAGACGGCTACTGGTTCTTCAAGAGCCTGTGGTCCGACGAGCCGGTGCTGCATCTGCTCCCGCACTGGAACTGGCGCGGCAACGAAGGCAAGATCATCCAGGTGGCCTGCTTCACCAACATGGACGAAGTGGAACTCTTTGTGAACGGCAAGTCCTACGGCCGGAAATCCACGGAATACCCGCGCAAGGGCGTGGAACTGGGCTGGAACCGCTACGGCCCGGACAAGCATTATGCGACGACCGGCGACCTGCACCTGGTCTGGGATGTCGAATACCAGCCCGGCGAGATCAAGGCCGTGGGCGTACGGAACGGACAGACCTATGAAGAAGTCATCCGCACGGCGGGCGCCCCGGCGCAGCTGCGCGCGACGGTGGACCGTCCGTCCTTCCGCGCGGCGCCCGGCGATGTGGCGCACATCACCGTGGAGGTGCTCGACGCCGACGGCAACCGCTGCCCGCTGGCGGATAACCTGGTGGAATTCCAGGTCAGCGGTGCCCGGCTCATCGGCGTCGAAAGCGGCAACATGGCTGATCTCAGCTCCGTCAAGGCCTCCGGCCGCAAGGCTTTCAGCGGCCTGTGCCTGGGGATCGTAGCCGCGGACAAGCGGGGACCCGTCTCCGTCACGGTCAGCTCCGCCGGCCTCGCTCCTGCCACCGTTGTCTTCGATGCATTATGATGCAAAAAAGCGTATCTTTGTATATGAAACCAAGCCTTTTAAAGATATCATGAAGCAGTTGTCCATTCTCCTGGCCGCCTGTGCATTCGTGCTCGCCGCCTGCACCCCCAAGGAAGTCGCCCCCGTGGCGTCCCAGTCCCGTGTCGTCGAAGACGGCGGCACCGGTCCCTACAAAGTCCTGATGCTCGAAGACCCCAGCCTCGAAGCGCATACCATCTTCGCGCCGCAGAACCTCGCTCCTTTCGGCAAGAAAGTCAAGCTGCCGGTGCTCGTGTGGGGCAACGGCGCCTGCACCAATTCCCCCTGGGAGCACTATCTGTTCCTGAACGAGATCGCTTCGCACGGTTTCCTGGTGATCGCCACGGGCTATATCCCGATGACGGACGAGCGCTACCGCGGGCCGCAGTCCACCTCCGCCCAGCAGATCGAATCCATCGACTGGGCCATCGCGCAGAATGCCGACAAGGACAGTCCGTACTACGGCCGCATCGACGTGGATGCCATCGCTGCCGCCGGCATGTCCTGCGGCGGCCTGCAGACCCTGGACAACTCGGCGGATCCGCGCCTGAAGACCATCATGATCTGCAACAGCGGCCTGTTCAGCAATCCGGCCGGCGCCGTGCCCGGCATGCCGATGCCCGACAAGGAGAAGCTCCAGGACATCAAGGTCCCGGTGATTTACATCCTGGGCGGCGAGACGGACATCGCCTATGGCAATGGGATGGATGACTTCCACCGCCTGGACAAGGTTCCCGCTTTCGCGGCCAATTACCCGGTCGGCCACGGTGGCACCTACAGCAAGCCGCACGGCGGAGAGTTCACCGTCCCGGCCCTCGCCTGGCTGCAGTGGCAGCTCCAGGGCGACCAGGAGGCCGCCAAACTCTTTCAGGGCGACCCCTGCGGCCTCTCGCAGCGCGAAGGCTGGACGGTCGAAAAGAATGCGCTTATAGATTGATCACGAAGTCATCCGCGTCCTCCAGGACGGGGAACTTGCTGTGGTAGTCGGCCAGGTGCTCCAGGTCGATCTCCCCATAGATGACACCTTCCTGCCGCTCGGGTGCCTGGGCGATGGTCTCCCCGTAGGGGCCGATGAAAGCGGTCCCGCCGCTGTAGTCACAGGCGGGATCCTCTCCGACCCGGTTGGCCGCCGCCACGTAGCAGGTATCTTCGATTGCGCGCGAGCGGAGCATCGTGTCCCACGCGAAGCGTCGGGCGTCGGGCCAGTTGGCCACGATCAGCAAGGCGTCGTAGTCGTCGCGGTTGCGCAGCCACACCGGGAAGCGCAGGTCATAGCAGACGGCCAGCAGGAAGCGTACGCCGCGCCAGCTGACGGTGACGCGCTGTGTCCCCGCCTGGAAACGGTCGCCTTCGCCACCATAGCCGAACAGGTGGCGCTTGTCGTACTGGACGTAACTCCCGTCCGGATAGACGAAAAAGAAGCGGTTTGCGCACTTGTCCCGATCCGTCGTCTGCCGTTCGGACGGGCGGATCTCGTTTGCCGGTAGCTCCAGGGCGATGCTGCCCGCGATGGCGGCATCCAGTTCCGCAGCCTTGCGCCGCATCCATGCCAGGCCGGCGCAGGGCTCTTTCTCGACACGGGCACCCGGCAGGGTGGCGAAGCCGGTCGTGAACATCTCCGGGAGGACATACAGGTCGGACTTCCCGGTGGCGGCCAGGACTTCGTCCAGGTGCCGCAGATTCGCCTCGGGGTCTCCCCAGGCGATATCCATTTGGATCAGGCAAACTTTCATGAGAGCAAAGATACAGAAAAATCCCTGCCGTTCAGCAGGGATCTTTGAGATTCCGGATCAAGTCCGGAATGACGAACCTTCCACCGGTCATCAGGCCTCGATGGGCTTGTACTTCGGCACGAGGGCCTTCATGATGCTCCAGGCGATGAGGTAGGCGACACCGCAGAAGCAGAACATGATGAAGTAGCCGGCCGGTTTGCCTTCGAATCCGAGGAACTGGAAGGCGGCGCCCATCTCTTCCGCATGGGTGAAGAGGTTGCCCGCGACTTTCTGGATGATCATGGAGCCTACGCCGCCGGCCATGGCACCGATACCGGTGATGGTGGCGATGGTGCTCTTCGGGAACATGTCACCGATGGTGGAGAAGAGGTTGGCGCTCCAGGCCTGGTGTCCCGCACCGGCGAGACCGATCAGGATGGCCGGCCACCAGGGGGTGTTGAGGTTGACGCCCAGCGGCTGCGCGAAGAGCGCGGCGATCGGGAAGAACGCGAAGATGAGCATCGCGAGCATACGGCCCGCATACGGGTTCATGCCCTTCTTCTCCACGAAGATCTTCGGCAGGTAGCCGCCGAAGATGGAGACCACGGTCACGATGGCATAGAGCGTGAAGATCAGGCCCTGGCCGAGGCCGGAAGTGGCGGGGGCGTTGAACTGGTTGCTGAAGTAGGAAGGCGCCCAGAACAGGAAGAACCACCACACACCGTCGGTGAAGAACTTGCCGGTGATGAAGGCCCAGGTCTGCTTGTACTTGAAGCACTGCATCATCGGGATGGCCTTCTGCTCGGCGATGGCGGCCTTCTCGGCAGCCTCGGCGGCATCGTCCTGGTGGATGTATTCGAGCTCGGCGGCATTGACTTTCTTGCTGTTTTCCGGCTTCTCATACATGAAGGCCCAGAAGAACATCCAGAGGAAGCCCAGGCCACCGATGATAATGAAGGCCCACTCCCAGCCGAACTTGACGGCCAGAGGCGGAATGAGCAGCGGAGCGGCGAGGGCGCCCACGGAAGCGCCGGCGTTGAAGATGGAGGTCGCGAAGGCGCGGTCCTTCTTCGGGAAATACTCGGCGGTCACCTTGATGGCGGCCGGGAAGTTGCCGGATTCGCCGAGGGCGAGGATGCCGCGGCAGAGCAGGAACAGATAGACGGAAGTCGTCGAGATCGCGAGGGCGGCCTTGCTGCCCGCTTCGACGGCACGCATCGCTGCCACGCTGTCCAGGCCGGTGAGGTGGGCCGTGGCCCAGCCGCAGGCGGCGTGGAGGCAGGCGCCGGCAGACCAGACGCCGATGGAGATGAGGTAACCCTTCTTGGTGCCCATCCAGTCGACGAACTTGCCCGCGAACAGGCAGCAGACGGCGTAGAAGATGGAGAAGAAGGAGGTGATGGTGCCGTAGTTGGCATCCGTCCAGTGGAATTCAGGCTTGATGAATTCCTCGTAGGTCAGGGAGAGGACCTGGCGGTCAAGGTAGTTGACGGTCGTCGCCACGAAGAGCAGCGAGCAGAGCCACCAGCGCCAGTTGGTCATCAGTTTTTGTTGGGTGGTAGACATATTATCTTACTTCTTGGATGATTTGCAGAGCGTTCTTGCAGAGTTCGGTGATCTTGGACCATTCGCCGGCGGCGATCACATCCTTCGGGAAGAGGTTGGACCCCATGCCGACGCAGGTCACGCCGGCCTTGAACCAGGCCTCGAGATTGGCCTTTTCGGGCTTCACGCCGCCGGTGACCATGAGCTGGCTCCAGGGCATCGGGGCGCGCACGCCCTTGACGAAACCGGGGCCGAGCACGTCGCCGGGGAAGACCTTGCAGACGTCGCAGCCGGCGGCCTGGGCCGTGCTGACTTCCGTCGCCGTGGCGCAGCCGGGGCAGTAGGGGATGAGCCGGCGGTTGCAGACCGGGGCGATCTCGGGGTTGAACATCGGGCCGACGACGAAGTTGGCGCCGAGCTGGATGTACTCGGCTGCGGTGGGGGCGTCGACCACGGTGCCGATACCCATGATCATACCGGGAAGCTCCTTGTTGGCGAACTTGACCAGTTCACCGAACACTTCCTGGGCGAAGTCGCCGCGGTTGGCGAATTCGAAAGCGCGGACACCGCCTTCGTAGCAGGCTTTGACCACCTGCTTGGCGATCTCGAGGTCGCCATGGTAGAAAACCGGTACCATACCGGTCTCCTTCATGGCCTGGATGACTTGGATTTTGTTGTATTTTGCCATAATCGTGGATTTCCTATCTCTGTACGCGACCGCTTGCATTGCCACCGGCGAGGCTGAGGACCTCGGCTTCGCTGACAAGGTTGAAGTCGCCGTTGATCGTGTGCTTGAGCGCGGATGCCGCGACGGCGAATTCCAGCGCGGATGCCTGGTCGCCCGGGTATTTGAGCATGCCGTGGATGAGGCCGCCGGAGAACGAGTCCCCGCCGCCGACGCGGTCGATGATGGGATTGATCTCGTAGCGCTTGCTCTGGTAGAACTCCTTGCCGTCGTAGATGAGGGCCTTCCAGCCGTTGTGGGTGGCGCTGAAGCTCTCGCGCAGGGTGCTGACCACGTATTTGAAGCCGAACTGCTCCTTCATCTGGCGGAAGATGCCTTCGTAGCCGGCGGCGTCGGTCTTGCCTCCTTCGACGTCGGCGTCCGGCTTGAAGCCGAGGCAGAGCTCGGCATCTTCCTCGTTGCCGATGCAGACATCGACATATTTCATGAGGGGACGCATGATGGAGATGGCCTTCTCACTGGTCCACAGCTTCTTGCGGAAGTTGAGGTCCACGGACACGGTGACGCCGTGGCGCTTGGCGGCCTCGCAGGCGAGGCGGGTCAGTTCCGCGGCCTTGTCGGAGATGGCGGGGGAGATGCCGGACCAGTGGAACCAGGCGGCACCTTCCATGATGGCGTCGAAATCGAAATCAGCGGGGTCGGCTTCGGCGATGGCGGAATGCGTGCGGTCGTAGATGACTTTGGAGGGGCGCATGGAAGCACCGGTCTCGGCGTAATAGAGTCCGATGCGGTCGCCTCCGCGGGCGATGTAGTCGGTCCGGACGCCGTAGCGGCGGAGGGCATTGACGGCAATCTGGCCAATCTCGTGCTTGGGCAGCTTGCTTACATAGTACGCGTCATGACCATAGTTGGCGAGGCTGACGGCCACGTTGGCCTCCCCGCCTCCGGGGATGATGCGGAAGGAATCAGTCTGGATGAAACGGTCGTTGCCGGGAGGGCTCAACCGGAGCATGATTTCTCCGAAAGTGATTACTTTGGGCATATAATTGATAGAATTGGTATTGTCAGCCTACAAATATAATCATTTTTCGGTATTATCCTAATAAAGAACCCGCACCGGGAGGGTGCGGGTTCCTGTTTCAGTCATCCGCCGAACGGGTCGGCGAATCTGTTTGATTACGCGTCGTTCGGCAGGCCGTAACCGTTGGTCACCTGGCCCTTGGACTGCTGGATGGTGGTCAGCGGGAGCGGGTGGTAGATCATCGGAACGGAGCAATAGTCGATACCGGAAAGCATGTTGTAGTCCCACAGACCGGCCTTCTCCTTGACCATGTTGCTGCCCCAGTCGCATTTCTTGTAGCCGTCGGCTTCGAGGGCCGCAGCCTTGGCGCCCTTCGGGTCGATGTACTCGAAGAGACCTTCGATGGCGAGGTTGTGCTTGGTGCCGACGACGGCGCCGCTGGAGGTCGTGGTGGTGTAGTCATAGCCGCCGCGCCAGCCGGGGGTGAGGGCCGGGTTGGACTCGTCGCGGTTGAAGGTGATCTGCGCCTTGCCGTTGCCGGAGAGGTCCACCTGCTTGGTCCAGATGTAGTTGGAGAGGGTGCGTCCGTTGGCGAAGGTGTAGTAGCCGTCCTTCTCGAGACCGGCGATGACGGTCTTGAGTTCGGCGCGCATGGCCTTGGCGAGTTCGGTGAACTTGCCGGCACGCATCTCCATGTACTTGACGTCGCCTTCGCCGATGGTCTCGCGCTTGGTCTCGGCGATCACGTCATAGACGGTGACGGAGCTGAGGTTCGGCACACCGGCGCGGGCGCGGAGCTTGTTGAGCAGGCTCAGGGCCTCGGCGTTGTCACCGAGCTGGACGTCCACCATGGCAAGCTTCAGCATGGCGGTAGGGACACGGTAGAAGCAGAAGTTCATGCCGGAGTTGCGGCAGGCGGTCACATAGGGGGTCTTCATCTTGTTGATGTCCCACTTGTTGATGCCGATGCCGCCCTTGAGGCGGGAGCC
>CADASN010000009.1 GCA_902790635.1 uncultured Bacteroidia bacterium
TTGTACTTCTCAAGCATCCGCTGTGCCAGAAGCGTCTTTCCCGTGTGGGATGCACCTGTAATCAGAATAACCATATGCTACACCCCGATCTTCTTGATATGCGTCAAATCACCGCTGGACAGTGCCTCGAAGTTGGCCTCGATCTTCTCGATACCCCAGTCCCACCACTTCAGTTCCAGAAGGTAGGCGATGAACTCGTCGTCAAAGCGTTTCCGGATTACCCTGCAGGGATTTCCGGCAGCAACGGCATACGGAGGAATATCAGAGGCCACGACTGAATTGGCGCCAATGATGGCTCCGTCTCCGATATGGACACCAGGCATCACGGTCACGTTCTGGCCAATCCAGACGTCATTGCCGACAACAGTATCACCCTTCAAAGGAAGTTCGTCCTTCACCGGTGCGATGGCGCTGCCCCAGTCGCCACCCATGATGTAAAACGGATACGTAGTCACGCCATCCATTCTATGGTTAGCGCCGTTCATCACGAACTCGATGCCCTTGGCAATGGCGCAGAACTTCCCGATAATCAGTTTGTCTCCTATGAAATCGTAGAAGTGCGTCACATGCTTCTCGAACTGATCCGCACCGTCCACATCGTCATAGTAGGTGTAGTCTCTGGGATTTGGGAATGCAGCGTTCGGATCGGGCCTGTTGGTAATATTGTTCATGGTGGAAAATCTCGATTTATCGATGTGAAGATAAGGAGAATGGCAGGAATATCCAAAAGCGGAAATGAACTACATTCGGAGGCCGAAGGCCGACCGAAGGGGGACGGCGTCAGCCGTGCGGGGGAATCCTTTCCCCCGTGCCCCACCGGGGCAGCCGCGCAGCGGCGGGGGTTAAAGGACGGAGTCCGCCTCCCGCTACGCGAAACGGCAGCCGAACTGGCTGCCGTTTCGTTTCGTAGCGGGAGGCGGACTCGAACCACCGACCTCCGGGTTATGAGCCCGACGAGCTACCGACTGCTCTATCCCGCGATGTTTGGGACTGCAAAGGTAGTAATAATTTTCAATAATCCAAAAAAAAGGAGATCCCGGGCGCAACCCGGGATCTCGGAGGGATCTACTGGAAGCGGATGTCGTTGTCCATGCGGGCGAGCACCTGGGGCTGGGTGAAGCGCTTGAACGCGACGACCAGGGCATTCTGGTCACCGGTATTCTTGCCGAGCATGTCGAACACTTGCTCCATCATGGTCGGCGGAGCAGGATAGCCCTTCACGTTCCATTTGTCGAGATCAGCCTCGCCGGCCACGACAGCGGCATAGCGGACGGCGTCCTCCAGCGTACCGATCTCATCCACGAGGTTGATCTGCAAGGCGTCAGCCCCGGTCCAGACCCGCCCCTGGCCGATGGCGTCCACGGTCTCTTTGGGGATACCGCGGCCTTCGGACACGATGGTGGTGAAGCGGTCATAGACATTCTCGATGGATGCCAGCATATAATTATACTCTTCCGTATCGAAGGGACGCATCAGTCCGTACATGTCACCGTGCTTGTGCGAAGAGATTGCCTCCACCCCGACGTGGGCGATATCGTGGATGGTCTTGGAGAAGTCCGGGACAAGCCCGAACACGCCGATGGAACCGGTGAGGGTGGTCGCGTCAGTGAAGATTTTCTCCGCGTTGTTGGAGATCCAGTATCCGCCGGAAGCGGCGTAATCGCCGTAGGATGCGACGAGCGGCTTCTCCTCCTTGAGGAGGTCCAGCTCGGTCTTGATCTTTTCGGAAGCGAAGACGCTGCCGCCCGGAGAATTGACGCGCAGCACGACGGCCTTGACGGTGGAGTCATTGCGGACCTTGTTGATGACGGAAGCGAAGCGGTCGCCGGCGATCTGGGTCTTCCCGCTGCCGTCGATGATCTCGCCGTCGGCATAGATGACGGCGATCTTCTGCTTGATCTTGGACGGCACGTCCTGCACCTTCACATAATCCGCAAAGTTGATCCACTTGATATCCTTGTATTTATCCACGACGGCGAGGGAGGCAAGCTTGTCCTCCAGGCCCTGACGGCTCAGGAGCTCGTCTGCCAGTTTGTTGTCAATGAAGTCCTGCGGGAAATTGAGCCGCAATCCCTCGATGATCGCATCCAGTTCCCCGACGCTGATTCCGCGGGCCTCGGCGATCTGCGCCCCGATGCTCTCCCAGAGCGAAGCGACCATACGCTGGTACTGCTCCCGGTTCTCGGGGCTGGCGCTGTTGCGGGTGTACATCTCTCCGGCGGACTTGTACTTGCCGTGGCGGATCAGCTGCATGTTCACGCCGAAACGCTTCAGGAGGTCCCCCAGGAAGACCATCTGGGAACTCACGCCGTTGAACGTCGAACTGGCTCCGATATAGGAAGTCATATAGATCTTGTCAGCGACGGAAGCGAAATAGTAGCTGCCGGTGCCGGGATTCTCCATATAGGCCACGACGGGCTTGCCGCTGGCGGCGCGGAAGCGCTTCAATGCTTCTCGAACCTCGCCGAGGGCAGTCACGCCGGTAGCGTTGCCGTCCGTTTTGATGTAAATGAATTTAACGGCCGGGTCCTCTTCTGCCGCGTGGATGGCCTGCACGGCATCCCAGATGCCGATGGTCGTCGCATCAGTGCCCGTACCGGAGAGCAACGAATTGGCATCCATGCTGCCGAGGGGGTTGTCCTCCAGCGTCTGCTCGCCGAAGACTACCTTGGACATGTCGATCTTGAGCACGCCGCCGGTCTTGGGCAGCGAGGGGGTGCCGCTCCCTGTGGCAAGGGCCGCACCGAGGAAACCCATGCTCAGCATGAAACTCAAAACACCGAGAATGATTATGCCGCAAATAACGGCCAGAACCATTTTGAAAAAATCTTTCATATCGAAAAAACGGAAAATTTAACAAAAGTAGGTAAATTTGCGATATAATTCAAATTCAGATGGCACAGAAACCTTCCATACCCAAGGGTACCCGCGACTTCGGTCCCCGGGAGTCTGCGGAACGCAACTATATCTTCGACACGATCCAGTCCGTGTTCCGGACCTACGGCTACGCCCAGATCGAAACGCCGGCCATGGAGAACCTCTCCACCCTGCTCGGCAAATACGGCGAAGAGGGCGACAAGCTCCTCTACCGCATCCTCAATTCCGGCGATGCCTTCGCAGGCGTGGACCCGGACAAGCCGCTCACCCCGCAGGTCTGCGAAAAGGGCCTCCGCTACGACCTGACGGTCCCCTTCGCCCGTTTCGTGGTCCAGCACCAGAATGAGCTCTCCTTCCCGTTCAAGCGCTACCAGATCCAGCCGGTCTGGCGGGCGGACCGTCCCCAGAAAGGCCGCTACCGCGAGTTCTACCAGTGCGACGTGGACGTGATCGGCTCCCGCAGCCAGCTCTGCGAACTGGAACTGGTGCAGATCGTGGACAAGGTCTTCGAAAAGCTGGGCGTGCGCGTACTCGTCAAGATCAACAACCGCAAGGTCCTGACCGGGCTCGCGGAGATCTGCGGATTCCCCGACAAAGTGGTGGACATCACCGTGGCCATCGACAAACTGGACAAGATCGGACTGGATGCCGTCAAGCAGGAGATGCGGGACAAAGGACTCACGGACGAAGCCATCGCCGTGCTGGAACCGGTCCTCACCCTGGACGGCACCACCGGGGAAAAGCTCGCGACCATGCGCTCCCTGATGGGCGCTTCCGCGACCGGCCTCAAGGGCCTGGACGAACTGGAAGAACTCTTCGGCTACATCGACGCCGCCGGCATCCGCACGGCCGTGGAGATCGACCTGTCCCTGGCCCGCGGGCTCAACTACTACACCGGAGCCATCTTCGAGGTCAAGGCGCTCGACTGGCAGATTGGCAGCATCTGCGGCGGCGGCCGCTACGACAACCTCACCGGCATCTTCGGCCTGCCCGACATGTCCGGCGTGGGCGTCAGCTTCGGTGCCGACCGCATCTACGACGTGCTCAAGGGCTTGGACAAATTCCCCAAAGACCTGTGCAGCGCGACCCGGCTGCTGCTGGCCAACATGGGTCCGGACGAGGTCCGCTACCTGCTGCCGCTGGCCGCGGCCCTGCGGGCTGAAGGCGTGGCGGTGGAGCTCTATCCCGACGCCGCCAAGATCAAGAAGCAGTTCGACTATGCCGACCGGAAAGCCATCCCGTTCATCTCCATCACCGGCGCGTCCGAGATGGAACAAGGGATCGTGAATCTCAAGGACCTCGCTTCCGGGGAGCAGCGTGCCTTCGCCAAGGACGACCTGCCCGCCATCCTCGCTTTCCTGGGACAATAAAAAGGAATCCTGCTCAGAAGAGCAGCATCACGGCAAAAACATAGAGCAGGAACGCCTGCAGTTTCAGGCGGTCGCCGTTGTTCTCCGACAGGAGCGACTCCGTCACGTCGATCCCGGAGAGCTCCTCAAGTTTCGCGCGGTCCGGCAGGCGGCGGATGCTCCATTTCGTGACGATCAGGCCATCTTCAATATAGGTCGCACCGCCGTTGGAGCGATTGAGCGTGAGAAGTTTCTTGCGGTCCGCGAAATAGGTGGAGGACAACACCTCCGGGAAGCTGACGAGCTCATCCATCATCGCGGGCGTGGCGGCGACCAGCACCATCGGCGTGTAGCCGAGCAGGGCAGATTCGTGGACGAGGGAGTTGATCTTCTCCCAGCCGGAGCCGGAGATCTTTTCCGGATCATAGACGGACACCACCATCAGGTCTCCACTGACCATCAGCGAATCGACATATTCGCCGGTGGCGTCGCTGATCGACAGGGTCGGGGTCCGGTCGTCCGTCGGATCATCGATGTCTTCGGGCAGCATCAGCTCCGCACCGGGTTTGAAGGGCGTGAAATCCACCAGCGGGATGGACATCGAGGAGTAGAGCAGGAACAGGCAGACCGAAATGGCAACGATCGGGAAACTGACGTACTTCACATACCGGGTATGCTCCTGCTTCTTCAGCGGGAAGCAGGCCAGGGCCCACAGGGCCAGGAGCACCAGGTTCTTGAGCAGGCTCTGCAGGTGGGTCAGGTGGATGGCCTCCCCGAAGCAGCCGCAGTCCATGGACGGGTTCTTGAAATAAAGCAGCGCCGTCAGGATGGTGAAAAAACCGAGGAGCACCCCGGTCACCACGGTCGTGACCTTGCGCCACACACCCGTCATGAGGGCGGCACCGAGCAAGGTCTCCAGTAGGGCCATGCCCGAGCCGATCAGGCCGGCGATCCCGGTCAGGAAACCGATGTGGAGGAATTTGAGGTACTCCTCCACCACCAGCTTCGCCCCCACGGGGTCCATCAGCTTGAGGATCCCGCCGAGAAACAGGACGAAGCCGATCAGGACGGCGCTAATCCTTCGGATAACTCTCATAGACGGCTTTGATCTTGTTGAAAATGATATCGGGCGGAAGCATCCGGCCCGCAGCATCGCTGCAGTCCACGGGGATGAAGTGCGGGTCCAGCGCTGCCTGCCGGCGGTACATGTCGCGCACCCGGCGCTGGAAGGCAATGTCCGCTTCGTGGATATCCTGCCGGCCGTGGAGGTAGCCCCGGTCAGCTCCGCCGCGCTGGGCAGCCAGGCTCTGCTCCACAAAGCCGAGCGGGACGTCCAGGAACAGGTTGAGGTCCGGCCGCGGGAGGCCGAAATGCCCGTATTCCGTATTGTTGATCCATTCGCGCAGGTCCTCCGCCTCGTCGTCGGAGGCGAGTTTGGCGCATTGGTAGGCGATATTCGAATAGACATAGCGGTCCAGCAGGACCGTACCGCCTTCGCGGAGCGCCTGCAGGATCTGCGGCGCCGCATCCCGGCGGTCCTCCGCGAAAAGCAGGGCGACCAGCTGCGGGTGCACACGCTCGATAGAGCCGAAGCCGCCGCGCAGGAACTTGCCGATCAGCCCGCCGTAGACCGGTGCGTCATAGCGGGGAAAATGGATGTATTCCAGTCTGGGGCAGACACTTTCAAGGTATTCCCTGAACAATCTGACCTGGGTGGACTTGCCGGCTCCGTCCAGGCCCTCCAATACTATCAGCATATCATCACAAAGATATGGAAAAATTCTCTAATTTTGCGCCATGGCAAAGATAATGGGCATCGTCAACCTGACCCCGGACTCCTTCTTCGCCCCGAGCCGCGTACGCGCATCGGAGGCACAGGAGCGGATCCGCACGCTGTGTGCGGACGGCGCCGACATCATCGACCTGGGGGCCGTATCCACGCGCCCCGGAGCGGCGGATGTCTCCCTGCGGGAGGAATGGCGACGGCTCGCGCCGGTCGTCCGCGCCTGGGACCGCGGCACCGTCCTGTCGGTCGATACGACGCGTGCGGAGATCGTCCGCCGCGTGTACGAATATGCGGGACCCTTCTGGGTCAATGACATCTCGGCAGGCGAGGATGACCCGGAGATGCTCCCCACCGTCGGCCGGCTCGGACTCCCCTACATCGCCATGCACAAGCGGGGCAATCCCCGCACGATGGACGCCCGCTGCGACTACCCTGGCGGGGTCGTCGAGGAGCTGAATGCTTATTTCCAGGCATTTGAACGCCGGGCGGAAGCATACGGCATCCGCGAGTGGATCCTTGATCCGGGCCTGGGCTTCGCCAAGACGCCGGAACAGAACTGGGAGATTCTCCGGCGGCTCGGAGAACTGAAGGTTTTCGGCCGGCCGGTCCTGGTCGGCGCCGCCGACAAGCGCTTCACCCACACCCCGCCGCCGTTCGCATTTCCGGCTTTGCCGGACGAGACCCCGACCGGGCGGGCGCACCGCCTCGCACTCCTGCACGGCGCCGACATCCTCCGCGTGCACGATGTCGCCGCCGCGCGCCGCGCCTTGGCAGACGGTCCGTCCGCAGCCGCTACAGACGCAGGTACTCCTCCCGCATGACAGGCGTGAGCAGCGTCGCGGGGATGATGGACTTGATGGCGCGGATCACGACGTTCAGCAGGGATTCGTGGATGTAGTCCTTGCGGATGGCCAGGCAGATCGTCCGCTTCAGTTCCGGGTCCGCGATCGGGCGGAGGTGCTTCTGCAAGCTGAACAGGATCAAGTCGATATGCGTCTCGGGGACCATCGTGAGTCCTCCGCTGTCGTTGACGATCTGGATCAGGGTTCCCACGCGTCCCCCCTCGAAATAGTGCTCGTAGTTGAGCGCTTCCGACTGCGGAAGCGAACTGGTATCCAGCAGCCTCACCCCGTCTTTCATGATCCACACAGGGCGGCCGATCAGGCTGCGCGCCGGGATGACTTCGCGGGCATAGGCGGGATCCCTGTCGGAGACATAGGCAAAATAGCGCTCCGTCCACAAGGGGATTTCCAGCAGTTCCGGATCCCCGACCGGTGCAGACAGGATGCCCATGTCCACTTCCGCCTTGTGCAGGCGGTCGAGGATGGTGTCCGAGAGCATCTCCTTCGTCTGCAGGGAGATGGCCGGGGCGTTGTCGCCGATGTACTTGAACAGGCCCGGGACCAGGACGGGAGCCACGGTCGAGATCATGGCCAGTTGCAGTGGGCCCGAAAGGATCATCTTCTCGGAGCGGGTCATCTCGGTGATCTGCGCAGCATTGTAGAGGACCACCCGGGCCTTGTCGATGACCTTGCTGCCCATCTCCGTGGGCCTCACGGGGTGGGCGTCCCGGTCGAACAGAATCACATCCAGTTCTTCTTCGAGCTTTTTCACCATCAGGCTCAGGGTGGACTGCGTCAATCCGCAGGCCTCGGCCGCCTTGCCGAAGTGGCGGTACTGGTCGATGGATACGATGTAGCGGAGCTGTTGGAGCGTCATATTTTGATTGATTATATCAATGCAAAGATAAAAATAATTGTATTGATAAATGATATCCGGCACGATAACTTTGCGGCATCCATTTTTCCAGACATGAACGCGAAGACCATTACCCGTTACGTCGGCATTGCGCTGCTGCTTGTGAGCGCACTGATGACCGTGTCAGGCATCATCGCCTGCTACACGCCCGGGGACAACAGCAGGATACCCTTGTTTTTCTCCGCACTCGTCACCGGCGTGGTCGGCATCTACCCGCTCATCTTCATCCCGGGCGATACGCACAAACTCAACTTCCGCGAAGGCAACAGCATCGTCGTGGCCTCCTGGGTCTTCGGCTGCCTCTTCGGCATGATCCCCTATCTGTGCTACGGCGGGGAATTCAATTTCATCAACGCGCTCTTCGAGAGCGTTTCCGGGTTCACGACCACCGGAGCATCCATCCTGACGGATATCGAGGCACTCCCGCGCGGACTGCAGTTCTGGCGCATCTCGACGGCCTGGGTGGGCGGCATCGGGATCGTCACCCTCTTCTCCCGGCTGCTGATCGGGCGTCCGGAGCAGTCCACCCTGTCCGGATCGGCCATCTCCAACGTCGCCCGACAGGGGGTCTCCGATGTACGGAGCGAGTTTTTCGCCAATCGGATCCTGATCATCTACATCATTCTCACGCTGGTGACCTCCGGCGCGATGAAACTCACCGGGCTGGGGTGGTTCGACTCCGTCACCACAGCCATGTCTGCCTGCAGCACCTGCGGGTTCTGCAACCGGAACGCCAGCATTGCCTCCTTCGGCAATCCGGCCGCCGAGATCGTGCTGACTTTTGCCATGCTGGCAGCGGGAATCAACTTCGGCTTCATCTTCCTGACCTTCGTGAAAGGCAGCCGCATGAATGTGTTCAAGTCGGAAGTCTTCCGGATCTTCCTCGGGCTGGTCGCCCTCTGCATCCTGGCAGTCACCACGGACCTGCTGATCCACGGAGGTTACCAGTCCGTCGGCACCGCCCTCCGCGATGCCGCCTTCCAGGTGGCATCCATTTCCACCACGACAGGCTTCGCCACACAGGACACCACCTTCTGGCCCCCTTTGTCCATGGGGATCCTGCTTGTCTGCTCACTCATCTGCGGTTGCAGCGGCTCCACCTCCGGCGGCATCAAGATGGACCGCCTGATCCTCGCGATGAAGGGGATCGTGAACAAACTCCGCCGTTTCATGAATCCCAGCGCCGTTTATTCCATCCGCATGGACGGATTCCAGCGGAGCGACCAGCAGGTGAATGACGCTTTCATGTTCATTTTCAGCTACCTGGCCATCCTGGTTGTCGGAGGCCTGCTCAACCTGGCAGGGGGCATGGATTTCACGACAGGCCTGACGGCCTCCATCGCCTGCATCGGCAATGTCGGTCCCGGATTCGGAGACGTCGGCTCGATGGCGAATTTCGCCGATGTCCCCGTTTTCCTCAAAGTCTCCGGGATGCTGGAGATGCTCATCGGGCGCCTGGAGATCTTCCCTATCCTCTATCTCCTCCAGGGCTTCCGGAAGAACGGGTGAGGCGCGCGCATCCTGCGACAAAGTCCGCGGCGGCGCGGCGGAGGTTCATCCCGGCGATGTCGGGACGGAGGGCCTCCGGCAGAGGCAGCTCCGGCGGGGACACCTCTACCAGGCGAGCGAATCCCGCCGCCGACAGCCGCTCCCGATCCCGGATCCGGCCGGAGATGAGCGCGACCGGGACCCCGCTGGCATGGCGGAGCACCCCCATGGGAACTTTCCCGCCGAGGGTCTGCCGGTCGGAACTGCCCTCCCCTGTCACGATCCAGTCCGCCCGCGCCGCCAGGACGGCGAAATCCAGATAGCCCAGCAGCGTCTCGATCCCGGGAACGAGTTCCGCGCCCAGGCAGGCATGCAGGGCCCCGGCCAGCCCGCCGGCAGCACCGGCGCCGGGCAGTGCGGACACATCCACCCCCGTCCGGGCGAACATCACAGCCGCCTGCTCCCGCATCCGGACTTCGAGCAGCTCCACGGCAGCGGCGTCAGCTCCCTTCTGCGGTCCGAAGACGCGGGCGGCACCGGCCGGGCCGACAAAAGGATTGTCCACGTCACAAAAGGCCCGCAGGGCAATCCGGCCGCGCAGTTCCGCGACCCCGGGCACTCCCATCATCCCCACGCCACCGTCGCAGGTAGCGCTTCCGCCCAGCCCGACCAGCAGCTCGCGGCACCCGGCACCGGCCGCGGCCAGAAGCAGCTCGCCGACGCCGCGGGTCGTCGTCCGGAGAGGATCCCGCCGCTCCGGCGGCACCAGGGCGAGGCCGCAGGCGGAGGCCACCTCGATGATGCCGGTCTCCCCTGCTTTCCCGAAAAATGCCTGTACGGGCGTGCCCAGCGGCCCGGTGACGCGCACCGGGATGCGCCGGCCTCCCAGGGCCGCGGTCAGGATGCCGGCGAAGCCTTCGCCTCCATCGGACAGCGGACAGGCCGCCACTTCCCAATCCGGCCGCAGCCGGCGGAATTCATCAACCAAGATGCCGCTCACGTGAGCGGCATCCAGGCATTCTTTGAAAGAGTCCGGGGCTACGAGGATCATTTGTTGATCGCGCGCGCGATTTCGTCCGCAGCGAGGCAGAGCAGCACATACTGGGGCGCCGTGTTGATGCAGGCCTCGTTCTCACCCCAGTGGAACGGGTAGTCGTCCTTGTTCTCGAAGAAATCCTCCTTGACCAGCAGGCCAGGCACGATGCCGCCGGGGATGACCGAGTAGTCCGCACGGTTGTTGTTGTAGGCCACTTTCTTGGTGTTCACACCGACCGCCTCCACGAATGAGACATTGGAATACGGGTGGCAGCCGAAGAGGAAGTTCAGGCCCGCGAACACATATTCGGGATCGATCATGTCGGGGAAGTATTTCCAGACGCGATAGCAGTTGTAGGCGCCGTTGATGACCGAGGCGTTGCCGGCCCAGCTCGCACCGCCGATCGAGACGCCGTAAGGGTTGTCCTTGCCGCCCATCGTGATCGCTTCGACATAAGCGGGGATGAGGGCCTTCACCTTGGCCTGGAATTTCTTGTCCATATACGGGTAGATCTTGAGGGCTGCCGTGAGGTTCGGTCCGCCGAAGAAGCCGCTGGAGAACATGCCGTTCTGCACGTTGGCATTGGCCCGGGCAGGCGCCGGCTTGGCGTCCAGCTGCTTCTCCACGATCGGGAGGAAGAAGTCCTTGTATTTCTGGTCGCCCGTGGCGATCCAGAGCTCGATGGCGGCATTCAGGCGCGGGTCCCCGCCACCGCCCCAGCGGCCGAAGTTGTTGGCGTTCTGGTTCCTGGCCGGATCAGCGGCGTCGAAATACTTGTTCCACAGCATGATGGCGTTCTTGAGAGAGCGCTCCGCCTCCTCGGGATAGTAGTCCTTCAGGGCCGGGTAGGCGGCTGCGAGGGACACGATGTCCTGCATCGTGCCGGCCGGGCTGAAACGGCTGGTGAACACGAAGCGGTCGTCGAGGGTGCCGGAGCGGTCGCCCTTCACCTCGTAGGGGGCGAGCGTCGGGTCATAGAACTTGCCGTCGGTCAGGGTCATGGCATCGCCGAGGTGATGGTAGTGGTGCATGTCCGGCTGGCCGATGACCTGCGCCACGAAGCCGATGTTTTCCACCTGGGCGTTGATGTTGAGCGTACCGTGCATGATCAGCTGGACATTGTCGGGGACCCCGTCAGGGACATGGATGTCAGCATATTGCGTCTTCTGGTCGATGAGCGTCTGGTCACGCATCGGCTGGAACTCACGCCATACGTAGGCGAGGTCCTGGGTGGTGTTGAGCACGGAATTGGCCTGGATGTCGAAGTCGCCGGCATCGTACCAGCCGCCGACCGCCAGTCCGGGGATATGCTCCAGCGGCTTGTATTTGTCGTTGGTCTCGTCGCCCTGGAAGTAGCCGTCGTGCAGGCGGACGTTGGCCGGGGCCTGCAGGGCGTCGTCCATGTTGGCGCGGCCATGCCAGATCCTGTAGGCCTCATTGACCTCCATGTGGTCCATGTTGACCACGAGGGAGATGTCCATCGTCGGGTGCCACTTGTCGCTGTAGACGCCCTTGTCGATCGGGAAAGCGTTGGTCACGACGCCCTGGTAGTCAATGCAATAGAGGCCTGGCTCGCGGACATCGGTGAAGTCCAGCTGCACGTAGTTGTAGCGGTGGTGATACTCGCCCCAGAACTTGGCCGGGATCTCCTTGGCCACGGTCTTGGAGCCGTCAGGATTGACTTTCAGCAGCTTTGCGGTCGCGGCCGGCGTGGCATTCTTGTCAAGTTCGGCCACGGCCACCTTCTTCTGGGCGGGTGTGTAACCGACCTGGGAGAAGCCGATATTGGCAGGACGGATCCAGTCTTTGGAGATGCTCGGCTCCAGGAACCACTCGAGGACCTTGCCGGTCTTGCCGCCAGGCAGCAGGGAGCGGAGCACAAAAGTACCGTTCTGCGCGAGATGGCGACCGTCGAAAATACTGATATCCAAGTCGGAAGATACGCTGACGCGGAGGGCGTCATCCTCCGGGGCCATCACGATCCGGCGGCCGGTGGACATGGGCAGCGCCACCAGGAAGTCACCCCGTCCGCGGTCATCGAAGGTGGATTCGCCGAAGTACTGCGGGATCTTCTCGGACACCGGGTGCACCTCGGTATCATGCATCGGATACTTGGGCAGGATGCGGGCCTGCCCGTCCACGAGGTAGTTGTGGCCGAAATACGACGCCGGGAAGAACTCGAGGTTCATGCCGGCCTTGCCCACCAGTTCGGCAGGAACGGGCTTGTCGAGCCAGATCTGCACCAGGACGCCGTCGCCCTTGGGCAGGACCTTGAGTTTGGGGGCGAAGCCATAATCCTCATAGGTCAGGTTCACCGCCACGCTGCTCTCGGCGCGGTCGATCTCGCGGGGGCTCACCACGCCAAAGATGTCCCACTGCTCGGGGGTGTTCATCAGGCGGACGCCTCCGCCCGTGGCGATACGCTCGCCACGCTGGATGATCTCCAGGCCGGCAAACTTCTCGTCATAGAAGGAGCCGTTGTAGAGGTTGTTGTACACGAGCACGTTCGTGCCGCGTGCCTCGAAATAACCGAGGTCGTTGAGTTTCATGGTCTGGGCCTGGGCACCCAGCGCCAGCGCAGCGGACAGCGCCGCTGCGGCGACAAAAGACAGTCCTTTCATACTAATACAGTTAATAATCAGTTCTTTTCGTCAAGGACCGGGAGGCGATGGGACAGCGCTCAAAGCGGGGGTATTGTGGGAATTTAAAAATTCACGGCAAGTTAACGAATAATCCGCTCTAAAGCAAGAGTCGGGGGAGAGAAAAAATATTTTTGGTTTTTTCATATATTTTTTTAAGAAACTATGTGATAAATTGAATTTTTATTATTAATTTGCGCCCGTAAGGATTAGTTCATCATATTATTTATTAATAAGAAACTTATTCCTGAAAAATTTTATTAACCAGTTATCTACAAAGGGGACATGAAACGGAGCCTGGCTCTCGTGAGCGCCATCCTGGCCCTGCTGTCCTGCAGCAAGGTCACCCTGGACCTGCCCGGTGAAGGGCCGGACTCCCCCACCGTTTTCAACCTGGAGCTCAGACATCCCGCCGGCACCAGCACCAAAGCCGTGAAGAAGGCCTGGTCCGAGCGGGATATTGTATATGTATTCTTCGAAGGCGACCAGGCCAACTACCTCAAAATGACCCGCACCGACTCCGGCTGGGACTACGAGCAGAAGCCCGGCAAGGTCCAGCTCGGGTCCGGCAGGCGACTGACCGCCATCTACCTTCCCTTCAACACGGACGAACCCGTCTACGACCGCGGGTGGAAGTTCCCGCAGTGCTTCGCCTACTACCTGGCCGCTGAAGCCATCCCTTACACCATTGAGGCCGACCCTCGTACTGACGCGCGCGTCGTGAACGTCTCCGCCACCCTGCGGACACCGGACGCAATCGTGCGGTTCCTGATCCCGGACGAGGCGCCCGTCTCTGGGAAATACTTCCTGATGGAGCCCGGCGTCACGCCCACTTCCTGCGGAGCCATCGTCCCCGGCGGGACGGTCGGACGGATTGACCTGCGCCAGGGCGACCCGATGCCGGCCATGGCCGTCCCCGGTGAGGGATACTATTTCTACGGCATTCTGGACGCCGCGAAGCGCGGCACGCCGCAGGATTACGACTTTTCCCTCGTGGAAACGGATCCCGTCACGGGATTCGCCGTAACCACATCCACCCAGTCCTTCCTTGGCAAAACACTCTACACAGAAGAGGAAGGCTTCCTCTGGGATGTTGGCGTCCGGTTCAAGACCGCCTTCGAAGCACCCATCCGATTCGTGGACCTCGGCCTGCCCTCCAGGCTGAAATGGGCCACCGGCAACGTCAAGGACGGCGGGATCACGGCCCCCAACGAGATCGGTACCTATTTCAGCTGGATGCGCGCCTCGTACGACCGGGACGGCACGGGCGGCACGGATACGGCGGCCGACCTGCTCGGCAATGACTGGCGCATGCCATCCCGAGAGGAGTTCCAGGAACTGCTCGACCTTTGCCGCTGGACCTGGACCACCGTGGGCGACCTGTCCGGCTGCCAGGTCACCGGTCCCAACGGCCTGTCCATCTTCCTGCCGGCCGCCGGACAGATCCTGGACGGCATGCACGGCAACGCCCACGAGAGCCTGTACTGGTCTTCGACGCCGGGTGAGCAAGGCACGGCCTACCACCTGCATGTCTCCAGCGATGAGATCATCACCCATCTCACCTATGGCACGGACGGTCTGCTCGTCCGTCCCGTCTATCTCCGGTAGGCGGCTCCCCGCTTGACGGATTATTGAAAGCAATTGAACCGCCGGGGCCATCAGGGCCCCGGCGGATTTGTTATTTTTGCGTTAACAAAACCGCAAGATCATGAAAAGAATCCTTCTTCTGCTGCTCGCCGCCCTCTGCCTGGGCTGCCTGTCAGCCTCCGCCCAGAACGTACAGTCCCTGGAAGACTCCAGATACAGCCTCAGCAACGGCGACGTCACGATGGTCGTCGACGCCGCGCACGGCGGCAAGATCCTCTCCTTCAAGCTCGGAGACCGGGAGGTCCTCAACCAGGGCCGCTTCCCGAACTCTTTCGGCAGCACATTCTGGACCAGCCCGCAGGCAGAATGGAACTGGCCGCCGGTGGCCGAATATGATACCAAGCCTTTCGAAGCCACCGTACAGGACGGCTGCCTGCTGCTGACCGGCCAGAAGTCGGAGCGTTTCGGCTACCGCATCCGCAAAGAGTTCCGTGTGGACCCGAAAGACGGCGCATTCGTCCTCAAGTACACGATCGTCAACGAGTCCGGAGAGACCCGCCAGGTGGCGCCGTGGGAGATCTCCCGCGTGCCCAATGACGGCGTGCTCTTCTTCGAAGCAAAGGCCGTGGAGCCCGCCAACAACATGGCAGGTCTCCCCTTTGAGTTCAAGCACAAGGCTGCCTGGTACGTGATGGACGAGGCCCGCGAGAACCGCAAGATCAACGCCGACGGCAAAGGCTGGCTCGCCTACTGCGCCGGCGGCCTGCTCTTCGTCAAGAAGTTCCAGGACCTGAAGACCGGCGAACCCGCTCCCGCGGAAGCCGAGATCCAGGCCTATGCCAATCCCGGCAAAACCTTCGTCGAGATCGAGGAACAGGGACCCTTCAAGACCCTGGAAAACGGCGCCGAACTCGACTGGACCGTCCGCTGGTACCTCCTGCCCTATGACGGAGCCGCACCGTCGAAAGCCTTGCTGAAGAAAGCCCGCAAGATTGCTCGTTAAGCTTTTGCAAAATAAGCGCAGAAGCGCTATTTTTGCACTATGAGATCAGCCATTTACGGCGCCGGATCGTTGGGAACGGTCCTCGGCGCCTTCATCACCAAGAACGGCGGCCAGGTCGAACTCATCAACCGGAACCGCCCTCACATCGCTGCCCTGCAGGAGCACGGCGCCCACATCACCGGCACGATGGAATTCACCCAGCCCGTCACGGCCTACACCCCGGATGAGATGTCCGGCAGCTACGATGTCATCTTCCTGATGACCAAGCAGCAGCAGAACGAAGAGGTCGTCCGTTTCCTGAAAGATTTCCTAGCCCCGGACGGCGCCATCGTCACCATGCAGAACGGCCTGCCCGAACCGCAGATCGCAGAAATCGTGGGCGAAGAGCGCGTGCTGGGCTGCACCGTAGCGTGGGGTGCCACGATGCAGGAGCCGGGCGTTTGCGAGCTGACCAGCGCACCCGACAGCCTGACTTTCTCGCTCGGGTCGTTCGCCGTCAGGCCGCACCCGCACCTGCTCGAGGTCAAGCGCCTGCTCTCCCTGATGGGCCCTGTGGACCTGGAGTCCAATTTCATCGGCACCCGCTGGAGCAAGCTCCTGATCAACGCTTCCTTCTCCGGGATGAGCGCCGTGCTGGGCTGCACCTTCGGCGAAGCTGCCGGCGACAAAGCCTCACGCAAGATCGTCCAGGCCCTGATCAAGGAATGCATCGACGTCTGCGACAAGGGCGGCATCCGTATCGAGCCCGTCCAGGGAAAGGACATCGTCAAGCTGCTGGACTACAAGGGGCCCGTCAAGAAAGCCGTCGCCTACATGATCATCCCGCTGGCCATCCGCAAGCACGCCCGGCTCAAAGCCAGTATGCTCCAGGACCTCGAAAAGGGCAAGAAGACCGAAGTGGATGCCATCAACGGCGCCGTCTCGGCCTACGGCCGCAAGGTCGGCTGCCCCACTCCCTGCAACGACAAAGTCGTGGAGATCATCCACCGGATCGAGGCGGGAGAATTGCGTCCCGGCATGGATAATTTGAAGTTTTTCACCATTTGACAGTCAGTTTTAACATTATGAAAGTCCATCCCACCGTAGAACGGTGGGATTTTTCGTATCTTGATGCTCAAATTGCATGCATATGAAATACTGTCCGAATTGTGGTGCACAGCTGCCGGACGATGCCCGGTTCTGTGGTAATTGCGGGGCTACCCTCCCCGCTGCGGAAGCCCCCGCCCAACAAGCTTATCCGCAGGCACCGCCTGCCTATCCATCCGCCGAACCTGCCTACCAGCCCCCCGCACCGGAGGAGCTCAGCGGGGCGGTCCAGCTCTGCCAGGACGGCATGTACCGCTGGGTCTATGAAGTCAAGATGCTCAAGACCCCGGCCATGCTGTTCACGGTCCTCAAGGTCTTCGGCATCGCCATCGCCGCCATCTGGCTGCTGGTCAGCATCATGAGCGGCTTCGACGACTTCCTGGAGATGACGAAGATCTTCCTGATCATCCTGGCCGGCGCCGCCGTGCTGTCCGTGCTGGCATACCTGATTATCGCAGCCATCAACGGCGGCAAATACTGTGTCCTCTTCGAGATGAACGAGACCGGCCTGCGGCACATCCAGGTGCCTCGGCAGTTCAAGAAAGCGCAGGTAGTCAGCTGGATCACCATGCTGGCCGGCGCCATCGCCGGCAACCCGACCGTCACCGGCGCCGGCATCCTCGCCGCCAGCCGCAACAGCCTGGCGACCGAGTTCCCCAAGGTGCGCAGCATCAAGCCTATCCCGGCGCAGCACCTGATCAAAGTCAATTCCCCCTTCAGCAAGAACCAGGTCTTCGTTGACGAACAAGGCTACGATTTCGTGCTGAATTTCATCCGTTCCCATTGTCCCAAAGCCAATTAAGCCATGAAGTATTGTCCCAATTGCGGAGCCCAGCTCCCTGACAACGCCATGTTCTGCTCTGCCTGCGGCGCCCGCTTCGGCGCCCCCCAGCAGAATTACCAGCAACCCCAATACCAGCAGCCGCAATACCAGCAGCCCCAGAAGATGACCTATTGGGAGAAGGTCAAAGCCGCCCAGAAGAAGCAGAAGATCAAGTGGTGGATGTGGCCCATCATCGCCGTCGGCACCTACCTGCTGCTCCAGTTGTTCCCCATCAGTTAACCCTCGCTTCGTCGGAAAATGGAAAATCACAGCGACACACGCCTGCCCCTGGAATCCGTAGGATACGAGGGCAGTCGCGTCCGTCTCTGCCAGGACGGGAAATACCGCTGGACCTATGAGTTCAATATGCTGAAGAATCCCGCCATCATCCTGGTGGTGTACAAGCTTTTCGGCGTCCTGCTGAGCATCCCTTTCCTGATCAACGTGATCAGCCTCGCCTCCAAGGGCGAATTGCAGAAGGAATGGAACGACCGGCTCTGGAGCGGCAGCAACCCCAAGATCTGGCTGGTGCTGATCGCTGTCTTTGTCGTCATCATCCTGATCGCCTACCTGATCGTCGCCTGGACGTACGGCGGCAAGTACATCGTACACTTCACGATGGATGAGAAGGAGATCATCCACGAACAGGAAGCCGTCCAGTTTGACCGGGCGCGCAAACTCGCTTTCGTGACCTTCCTCGTCGGAATGTTCGCCAAGAAACCCGGCATGATGGGCCAGGGCATGCTCATCGCCTCCAAGAGCACGTCCACCTCCGATTTCGCCAACGTCCGGCGGATCAAGCCCCGCCGTCTGATGGAACTCATCAAGGTCAACAAACTGCTCGACCGCAACCAGGTCTATGTCCCGAAGGAGGACTTCGACTTCGTCCTGGATTTCATCCGTCAACACTGTCCCAAAGCCAAATAAGACATGAAGTACTGTCCCAACTGTGGAGCCCAGCTCTCTGACGACGCCATGTTCTGCCCTGCCTGCGGCGCCCGGTTCGGCGCGCCTCAGCAGCCCTATCAGCAGCAACCTTATCAGCAACAGCCCCAGTATCCGCAGCAGCCTCAGTATCCGCAGCAGGACGCCCCCGTGAAGGGGAAAAAGCGGTCCATCGTGGGCTGGGTGGTCGCGATCCTGGTCGGCGTCGCCATGGTGGCGATGAAGATGGGCTGGTAGCTTTCACGTATATCATCAAACACCTCCAAACTATGGCATTCTGCACCCACTGCGGCGCCCAGCTTCCCGACGGCGCCAGATTCTGCACCAGCTGCGGCACACCGGTTGCCGCCGCACCCACCGTCAACCCGGCTCCCCAGCCGCAGGCGCCTGTCCAACAGGCCCCTCAGCCCCAGGCACCGCAATACAACCAGCCTGTCCAGCCCCGGCCCACGCCGCAACCAGCCGCAGAGCCACCCAGGGGTGTCGTGATCGATGCTCCCGCGGACGCGACAGTGACGATTTCCGATGACGTCCCGCCGACGGAAGCTTCCACCAGCGCCCCCGCCGAAAAGGGCGAGTTCGTCGTCGCCAGCTGGTCCTCCCCCAAAAAGCAGACCCCGCAACCCCAGGCCCCCGCGGCACCGCAGCAACCGTCCTATCAGCAGCCGCAGTACCCACAGCAACCGCAATATCCACAGTACCCGCAGCAGCCTTATCAGCAGGCTCCGCAGTATCCCCGGCAGCAACCCTATCAGCAGGCTCCGCAGCAACCGGCTGCAAACGGCCCGATGACCTTCAAGCAAGCGCTCAACAAAAGCAAGAACGACGTCCTCGGCCGGTTCCAGAAGAAACCGGCCCAGCCAAATGCCGCGCCCGCAGTCAAGCCGAAGCGCAAATGGTATTTCTGGCTGATCGTCGCCCTCCTGGTCATCTGGATTATCTACTATCTTCTCAAAATCTTTGGTTAGACCATCATGCACCCCGGAACGACTCGTGTAGCCCACCGCGCGGCCTGGACGCTGTGTCTCCTGTTGCTGACCACAGCGGCCGGCGAGGCGCAGTCCGGCAATCGCTCGAAGGAGGAGCAGAAGAGTTACTGGGTTCTGGACCATGTGGAGACCGTCAGGAGCCAGGACATCCCTTGCGTCATCGTCTCCGAGAACGGCACCGTTTACTCGCGCACGACCACCTGGAGCAAAATCGTGCCCAACGAACATGGCGCCTTGGTCAATTCAGTCCGTTCGACGGACAATTTCCTGGTCAATGAGTCCTGGTCCTCCCCGCCCGGACGCATCGAGTACGGAAAGGAGGGCACGATCTCTGTCGATTACGGTTTCAATTCCTCTCCGGGGTTGGATGAATACAACCACCGCTACGCACTCCGTTATCAGATAGCTCTCTCCGCGGTCGTATCCAACCCGGCCTTCGAAGCGCTCCGTTTCGTCTGGGACTCCAACAGTGAGTCCTTCACGCCGTTCGTCGAAGGCGCCACCTCCGAGCGCGGCACACTGAAGATGAACAGGACGCCCGCGGAGTCCCAGCTGCAGCTATATCTCTCCGACGAACCAAACTACCACCCGGATGGCAGCTGGCAGATGCTGGTCTATGTCTGGACCAGCATCTTCGACGACGCTAAATTCGGCGCTGACGACCTCTATAGCGACGACTACGGCAAGTACAAGTCCAACCTGGAGATCACCCAGCGCTACTGGTACCGATTCGAAGGGCCGGACCATGAAATCATCGAAGAGCATATCACAGGCACCGGTGAGAAAGGCGAATTCAACGGGCTACTCATTCCCCTGGCCATCCTGGGGCTGACGGCGGGTGCCGCCTTCGTCGTGAACCGGAAACGGCGGCCGAAGAATCTCGACCAGGCTGTTCTGCGAAAGACCACCCCGGATCCGGAGCCGAAGAAAGAGAAAAAGAAGAAGGACAATAAGAAAAAAGACGACAAGAAGAAGTCCGCGAAAGAAGAGCCGGAAGAAGAACCTTACCAGCCGCCCAGCACCTACCAGATCATCTTCTGGAAGGATTTCGAGGACTCGCTCGTACTGGACGATCCGCCCGTGGTCATAGGCGCCCGCGTCGAAGAGATCACGCCGGAAGGCGTCCACAAAGAGCGGCCCGATATGACACGCAACATCTGGATCAGCGGCGAAGAGCACTGTGAGGTCACCGGGCAAAAGTTCGATGGCCGTTATATGACGGGCAAGGTCACTGCGCTGCGCAACCCGGATAAGAGTTGCCCGGAGACGGCCACGATACTTGTCAGCCTCAACGCCACCAAAGGCCGCATGCTTACCCACGTCCACTGCCTGGTCGAGGACGCCGCCGCCATCCTGGTCGAGCCGCAGATCACCTTTGCCGCCGGAGAAGGCAAGACCCTTTTCATGGAGTTCATGCTCTATGGTGCGGCCTCGTCACCGGAAAGCGTGGAGATCACGCTGGACCAGAAGGGTTATGAGCATTTCTCGTCCGAGTTGGAGCAGGACGAGAATGACCCGGATCTCTTCCGCATCAACCTGACCGAACACGGCAAGGACGAAGACCTCCCCGGCACCGTGGAGGATTACCTCTGCCGCATCGAGGTAAAGCCGCGCATGGAACGGCCACCGGTCGTGGAGACCTTCCACATCAACCGCATCCACCTGGGCCTCCGTGTCGAACTGCAGGCCCTGAAGGCTTTCGCCGTGGAGCTGGAGAGCACCTTCGACCACGACATCCTGCCGCCGCGCGGCTCCACGCGCCGCGTCAAACCAGCCGAGAGCCGCATCGACATGCAACTGGTCGTGGTGGATGAGGAGCACGACAACAGGATCGGGCCCGTCAAGCCCGACAAAGGTCCCTTCTTCACCTTTGAAGACGTATTGGAGGGAAGCACGCTCTTCACGAAGAATCCGCATGCGGGTTATGTCCCCAGTTCAGGCGATTTCTATCTGTATGAAAATCTTTTCTTCCGGGACCCGGAGGGGAAGGATATCGGCTCTCCCTGCCAGACGCTCGATTTCAAGTACGAATTCCGCGACTGGACGAAGGACGGGGTTTTCTGGGGCGTCATCCGCCCCACCGGCGGATTCATGGTCTCGCCCAACCGCTGCCACGCCAAGGTCACGGTGCGGATGGAGTGGCACGGGCAGGAGTTCAAGAAGGAGTTCATCGTCCCGGTCAACTCCCAGCCCTACCGCATCGTGGACATCCCTCCCGGCGGCGACCTCACCCGCGCCCTCGCCCGATATGAAAACGAAGACCTCCGGCGGATGGAGAACCTGGTCGATATCCGCCGCAAGATCGTCCTCGACACGAACTTCCGCGGACTGAGTCCGTTGTTCTACAAACTGTCCGTGATGATCGAAGGCCACGATGTGGCGTTCGGCTTCGACGACGCCGACTACAACGGCATCATGTCCATCTTCGACCGCTACTGCCAGGGGAAGATCGGATATGCCTTTGCCGTCAAGGATTTGGCCTCGACAGGCGACGAAGACCTTGATGCGGCCCTTGCCACCATCGCCGCGATGGACCGCTCCATCCCCGTCATCGTCCTGCGCATCGGACTGGGCATCGTGACGGCAGGAGCGTCGGAGGTCGTCCTGACCCCGCTCAGCGCCATCACGGAGTTGAAGGAGTACGTGGACAGTGGCGGCGACAGCGTATGGGGCGGATTCAAACAGGTCAGTGTCAAGATCATCGCCTGGGAAGCCGGCTTCGCCATCGCCGGCAAGGTCCTCAAGAGAGTCGCCAAGACCCAATTGGCTCAAAAGCTCAAGCAGAAGTGCGCTGAGAAACTCAAAGACCTCGGCAAGAAACTCGGTATCCTCGGAGAGAACGCCTCCAAAGCGCACGACGCCGCCAAGGCCAACCGGTCCCTGGCCGGCCGCAAGCCGTACAGCAGCGCGCCAAAGGCCGACCGGATCGCCGCCGGCGCGAGCAAGACCAAAAACATGGTCAAGACGGCCACGGAGATGGGTGACGACGCCATCAAGAATATGCGCAGCAAACCCCTCTCCTCGAAATCGATCTTTGCCGAGACCTGCGCCAAGGAAGCCCGCAAGGATGCGCAGAAGATTGTGGACAATTTCAAGAGCGTCATGAACAATCCCACGGCCACCAAGGAAGAGGTCCGCCGCGCCACCCTGGCCCTGCAGGGCAACAAAACCGCCCAGAACATCCTGCGCAGCCAGCCATCCGATATGCTCCGGGCCTCTTTCAACGCCGAGATGAGGAGCATTTACAAGGAGGTGGACGAGGTTGCCGTCAAGCGCCTGAAGGAGCGGCTCAAGGTCATGGGCGTTGAGAATCCCGAGATCCGCATCAGCAGCGCCACCGGCAACGCCGGGGACGACTTGCTGCAGGGCCGGAAAATTGCCGCCGACCGCGACGCCACCTTCCAGTTCAAGAACAAGAAGGGCAAGTGGGTGGACCTGAATGAAGAAGTGATGAAGGACGCCTACGGAGAAGCGTTCAACCAGACGCAATACAATTTCATCCCGACCGACCGGAAGGAGATGCTCAAGACCCTGACCAAGTCCGACCAGGCCCTGGTCAACGGAGCCTACGGACTGGAATCGTACGGAGACGATCTCGGCCGCATCATCGACCCGACCCGGGCCACGGAAAAGCTTTTGGACGCCAACCGCGTCGCTGACGCTTATGTGTACAAATGCAAGGAATGGCTGAAGCAGGGCGCCGAAGCAAAAGCCCAGGCCGAGAGACTGCTGGAGCAGGGGTTCCGCGACGAGGCTATGCACATCATCGGTTATGGTGATGCGCTTATCGAGGAGGGCATGCGCCAGAACGTCAAACAGTTCAAGCGCATCTTGGTCCCGCGCATAGAAGCCGCCGCCGCAAAGGGCGTTGCAAAAGACTATACCCAGCTGATGGCCAAGATGCGCGTGCTTGAGAGCATGGGCACGCCGCCTCCTGCCGGGGCTATCTCCATCACGCTGGAAGAAGCCCGCGTCACCCTGGAGACCCAGTTCGGGACCACCATAGAAAAAGTCATTGAAGAGTGCGGCCAGGCTGTTCGCGATGTCAATGCAGTATTATAGCCACGAATTTTAACACAGTCCGCCTATGAGACGCCTGCTTTATCCCGTTTTGTTTACCCTCCTGGCCCTGTTGTCCGGCAGCAGCCTGATGGCCCAGGACGACCAGGATGACGATCTGTACTGGGTCCTGGACCGGGTTGAGACCTCCCGGAGCGAGAACATTCCCTATTTCTCGCAGTCCGAGAACTCCCTCACGTACCGCAGGACACACGGCGGCTATGTCGAAGGCGACAGGGTTTCTTCAAATTATGTCAAGAAGACAGCTGAAGTGACAGTCTCTGCAAGTTGGAACGTGCCCAACCGGATTCCCTACCTGCAGGAAGACAAAGTGCGGGTCGGCTGGTCATTGACCTCTTCTCCCAAACTCGAACACGATGTAGATGTTATCCTGATGGATATTCCTACCCCCTGGGAGATGAGCGCGACGATCTATACCCAAAAAGGGGTGGACCGCAGCGATTTTGTCTATGAACCGACCTGGGAATTCGAGCCGGCGCGGGCCACTCCCTGTTATGGTAACCTTTCCGGCACTTTCAATACCTTCCACTCTACGCCGGATAACGGGTACATGAAGTATTTCCTTCCGGACGGGTCCTGGACCATGATCATCATCGTCCACGTCCATGTCAGCAGCGACAACTATTTCGGTTCGACCGACCCGATGTCCGGCGCGCGGTACAAGAATTACTACTCGGTCACCACCCGCTATTACTATCGTTTCCATGGCCAGGCCTTCGTCGAAGAAGAGAATATCAAGCCCGCTTCGAAAGATCCCGGCGAAGACAACGGGAGCGACATCCCGTGGGAAATCTTCTTGATTCCGCCCGGCGCATACGTGGGCTGGCGGGTCATCAAGAACCGGAATAAAAAGAAGAAAAAGGAGGAGGAAGAGGAAGAATCCGAAAAGCCGGATGACGAAGAAGAGGAGGAGGAGGAAGAAGAAGAAGAGGAAGAAGAGCGCGTCAGCACCTACCGGATGATCATCTGGAAGGATTTCGATGATACGCTGGTGTTGGACGATCCGCCGGTCAAGGTCGGCGCCCGCGTCGAGGAGATTACCCCGGACGGGGATCCCATCGACCGCCCGGACCTCGCGAGACTGATCACCATCTCCGGGACCATCAACGCCAAGGTACACAGCCAGAAGATGGAAGGCATCTATATGATGGGCATGGTCACGGCCGAGCGTGAAGCGGACGGCAGTTGCCCGGACATGGCCCAGGTCACCTTCGCCCTGAACGGCCCTGCCGGGCGCTTCCTCAACCGCATCGAGTTCAAGGTGGACGACGCAGCTTCCATCCTCGTGGAGCCTTCCATCACCTTCGCCGCAGGGCAGGGCAAGACCCTGTTCACAGAGTTCTACCTTTACGGCGCCGCCGAGTCGCCCGAAGGGCTTGAGGTCACGCTCGAAGAAGCGGGATACCAGCACTTTTCGGCAGAGTTGGAGCAGAGCGACCAGAATCCGGACTTCTTCCGCATCAACCTGACCGAATTCGGCGACGACAAGGCGCCTGCCGGCACGCTGGAGAAATACATTTGTACCATCCGGGTCACGCCGCGCCGCAACCGTCCCGAAGTCACCGAAACCTTCATCATCAACCGCATCCACCTGGGCTTCCGGGTCGAACTCAAGGCACTCAAGGGTTACCTCGTGGAGCTGGAGAGCACGCCCGACCATGACATCCTGCCGCCGCGCGGCTCCAAGCGCCGCAAGAAACCGGCGGAGAGCCGCATCGATATGATGCTGGTCACCGTGGATGATCTTGACGGCGACAAGATCGGTCCCGTGCCGCCGTCCAAGCTCGACAAAGCGCCAGAATTCAAGTTCGAGGACGACTTCACGAACAGCACACTCTTCGTAGACAAGGCCCCGGGCGCTCATTATGCCCCCTCGGCGGGCGATTTTGTCAAATACGACGATATGTTCTTCCGCGATCCCACCGGCGAGAACGTCCAGTCCCCCTGCGACCTGCTAAAATTCAAATATGAATTCGTGGGCATGATGCCGGACGGCAGTTTCTATGGCGTCATCCGGCTGACGAAGGGTTTCCTGGTACCGCCCAACCGCAGCCATGCCAAGGTCACGGTCACGGTGACCTGGCACGGCCAGGAATTCAAGGAAGAACTCGTCGTTCCGCTCAATTCCCAGCCTTACCGCGATGTGGAGATCCCGCCGGGAAGCGATCCCATCCGGGCCTACAGCCAATACCTGGATGAAGACCTCAAACGTAAGGGACAGCTCATTGATCTCCAGCGCAAGATTGTGCTTGACAAACGTTTCTCAGAACTCCGGCCGTTGTTCTACAAGATTACCGTCATGCTCGAGGGCCACGACGAAGTCTTCGGTTACGACGACGCGGACTACGAGAATATCATGCAGATATTCAAGAAGTTCGCGAGCGGTGAGATCGGCACCTATTTTGCGGTCAAGCAGACCGTCTCGCCGGATGACGAGGATTTCGACGCCGCCGTCGCCACCATCGCCGCGATGGACAAGTCCATTCCCGTCATTATCTGCCGTATCGGCCTGGGCATCGTGACCGGCGGCGCTTCCGAGATCATCCTGACTCCCATCAGCGCCCTGGCGGAGATGAAGGAGTACGTGGACAAGGGTGGTGACAGCGTATGGGGCGGTTTCGCCCAGATCAGCATCAAACTGATTGCGATGGAACTGATTTTTGCGGGCGTCGGCAAGGGCTTCAGCAAGATCAAGCAATGGCGGGCCGACCGGGCCGCCAAACTCAAAGATCTGGCAGCGAAGACCAAAAAGATTACAGACAGTTCCAAAAAAGCCCTGGAGACGACCCGGGTCAACAGAATCCTCGGCAACCGCCCGTCGTACAGCAGCGCACCCCGGGCCGACAAAGTCGGCAACGCGGCCAAGAAGGTCAAGGAGTCGCTCAAGAACGCCAAGGACATGGCGGACGACGCCACCAACAGCATCAGGAAACTTGCGGATTCTGCAGACGATGTCGTCGGCGGCACCGGAAAGAAGGTCAAGTCCCTCATCACGCCCGAGATGCGGAAGCGGAGCGCCCAACTCGCCCGCGAGGACGGACAGAAGATCGTGGACGAGTTCAAGCGCGTGATGAACAATCCCACGGCCACCAAGGAGGAGATGCGCAAGGCCACCCTCGCCCTGCAAGGCAACAAAAACGCGCAGAACATCCTGCGCACCCATCCATCCGACATGCTCCGGGCTAATTATAACGCCCAGATGAAACAGATCTACAACGAACTGGACCCGCAGGTCATCAAGCGGCTGCAACAGAAGATCAAGGTAAAAGGCTACCTTGTGGAGAACCCGGAGATCCGGGTCTTCAAAGGTGCCACCGGCAATGACGCCAAAGCGCTTGAATGGGGAAAGAAGATCGGCGCCGACCGCGACGTCACCTACCAGATCAAGGCCAGGGACGGCAAATGGTATGACATCGGGGAGGAGCTTATGGAAGAGGCCTACAGCGAAGCATTCAACGAGATGCAATACAAGTTCATCCCCACCGACCAGATCCAGCGTCTCAAGACCATCATCAAGGCCGACCAGGCTGTGGTGCACGGGAAATTCGGCCTGGAGTCCTACGGCGATGACCTCGCCCGCATCATCGACCCGACGCGGCAGACGGAGAAACTCGTCGATGCCAACCGCATCGCCGATACCTATCTCTACAAATGCAAGCTGTGGCTGGAACGGGGAGCAAAAGCGCACGAGACGGCCGAACAGCTGATCAAATACGGCTACATGGATGAAGCCCTCCACGTACTGGGCTACGGCGAGGCCCTGATCGAAGAAGGCGTCCGGCAGAACGTCAAGCAATTCAACCGAATCCTCGTCCCCCGTATCGAAGCTGCGGTCGCAAAGGGCGCCAAACTGGATTTTACCAAACTGATGGCCAAACTCCGTATCCTTGAGGGCCTCGGCAACCCGCCGCCCAAGGGCGTCCCCTCCGTCACGCTGGAGCAAGCCCGCACCATCCTCGAGACCCGGTTCGGCACCACCATCGAACATGTCGTCGAAGAGTGTGCCCAGGCCGTGAAGGACGTAAATGCCGCACTATAGATAAAACGGTATTCAATTTGTATATATTTATAATATTTGACTTAATAACACTGAAATGAAAAGAATTGCATTACTCCTTGCCGGCCTGCTGCTCTGCGGCACGGCCCTGCTGGCCCAGCGGCCCGCCAGGGAAACCTTTACCGGTCGCGTCTCCTGCGCTATGGGCAGTGAATCCTCGGCACCCGTTTCCTTTACCGTGGACAACACCACGGGAGATTTCTCCTTCACATCCAAAGGCAACGGCGGACGTGTGGGCGCTTTCACCTGGAAAGGCAAGATGCCTTCCGTCAAGAGCCAGAATCTTGCTGCGAACGGCGCTGTATGGACTTTCCAACTCACCGAATGGTCTGATTTCACTGTAGGAACCCGGGAGAAAGACCGAGCCACTGGCAAAATGGTCGACACAACAACCCGTCTCAAGAAGGTCCAACGTAGCGGCAATACCACCGCGCCCGGCTTTGGAACCAGCGACGGCAATAGCATCACCCTGAATATCCGGATTCCGTACCAAATCAGCAGCCAGAACGAAGCCGTCCCGATCACGTTCACCGTCACCCTGGATGTCTCGAAAGGTTATAAGGGCCCCATCAGTTCGGCTCCCAGTTCGACCGGCGGCAACACCTTACGCATGCCCACAGGCACAAATGATCCCGTCCATATCGATTATGAGAACGGTATTTCCATCGGCGGCACCGGCAATTCCACCACCCGCGTTAGCCGCGCTTCCGTCGGCGGCGTCTCGTTTGCCCTGGCACCCGATTATTCCGTCAGGAGGGAGAACAACCTGGGCGGCGGCGAGAGCATCCGGATTTCTTCCAAGTCCAACCCGAATGATTTCCTGTACGCGGAAGTCCAGAAAGAGGGGCTGTCCAATCTCCGCAACCTCAGCTCCGACCAGGTGGCGGACCTGCTCGCCGTCCGGGTGCAGTATCTGAACACTGTGATGCCGGGCGTGCGGATGTCCGAAGAGCCGAAGATCTACTTTGACGACAATTCGGACGGTTACTACCACCAGCACGCCTACTCCTACGGAAAGGGAAAGGATTCCCAGGGCCGGAATGTCCAGGTATACTGCGAGGCCACGAGTGTCAACAAAAAGATGATCACCGCCGGCTATGCCGTCGCTGCCGACCAGGGCGAGCTCAACGCGCTCACAGACATCTATGTTGACGTCGTCAATGCGGCAGCCGGGAAATAGTCATGAGAAAGTTCCTGATTATCACCGCGCTGGCCCTATGCCTGCCCACGACCCTCCCGGCCCTCGCCCAGATCAAGCCGGGAGGAAAATGGGTCATGCACGATGTGAAAATCATCAACAAGTCCAGCAATCCGAATTACACCTACACCCCCACATCGGTCTCGTACAAAAACGAGCGGACCTATTCCTATATTGCCAACCGCAAAGGCGAAGACGGCAAGGTGCACACCATTTCGGATGTCGCGACCGTCTCCCTGTCGTGGGGAGCCCCTCCTCCCATCATCAAATCCACCGAAGAAGGGAAACTCCAGATCGGCTATGAACTGGAGACAGCGCCTGCCCTGTACGAAGACGAGGTTTACCGGCGCATGAGGCCGGCTCCCTCTTACGACCTCGACATAAAACTGATCCTCACGCGTGTGGACGGCAAATTGGGTTTCCAGAATCCGGAGTGGAGATACATGCCCAAATTGCCCGCCTGGGGGTCCGCATCCGGCCAGATTCCCCTGCTTTATTCGGGAGAAGAGTTTAGTTTCTACGGTATCGACGTGACGGACGGGAAGTGGCAGCTGGTCCTGCGCATCATGGCCAGCGTCGGAGGCTACGAGGAGGTAGAATACGATGAGGAGAAAGAATGGCACAGCACCTATGTTATCGAGCATTACTATCGGTACGAGACCGACAAGACCAACTTCAGGCGCGTATCCGCAGGAGGCCTCACCTTCGAGCTGGACAGCGATTTCACCATTTCGGAAAGGTCGCCGCTGAATCCCGGAGAGACCCTGGTGATCGTCCCGGAAGGCAAGCGCAGCAAGAACGACCAGATGTTCCTGATCCTGAACACGGACGTGCTTTCCGGCATCGACGTGAATGCGATTCCTGCCGAAAAACTGTCAGACATGATGAAGACAGCCGCAAATAAACTCGCAGACACGGCTGCCGGCAGCTATGAATTCACCAAGAAGTCCGAGATCAGCTACTACATGGACGGCCGGTATCCGACCGCATACACAGAGCTCAAGGGCAAGGATGCCAAGGGGAATCCCATCACCTGCCGCGTGGAGAGCAAACTGGTGAACGGGAGCGTCGTTTCCGCCTGCTCCATCGCATCCGACAAGGAGATGCTCTCCGGGATGCGGGGCATTTATGGCAAAGTCGTCTCCGCCGCCGCTGACCGCTAGTATGATCCAATCCCGCTGTCAATGAAACGAAAAGTCCTTCCTTTCCTCCTGGTCCTGCTGGGCCTTCTGTCCACCCTGCCGCTTCCGGCGAACGAGGGTAAGTGGGTCCTGCAGAAAAACAACGTTTTGGGCGGGTCCGGCCCCAAAGCCTTCCGTTTCAAGGTCGGGAAGGCTTCCGCCACCGTAGTCTCCACCGGTTCGGCGAACGGCACTACCTTCACCTGGGTGGACCCCGCCGACGAGATCAAGTTCGGAGACGAGGCCAAGCTTGGGTTCCCGGTCGAGATCAACTGTCTCGATCCGGCGACGACCCGGCTGATGCGGAACCAGAAGATGATGAGCCTGACCGTCACGGTCGAGATGTGGGATCCGTATGAATGCGCGGACTACACGAAGGACAACAACCCGTTCAAATGGCGGACGGAAGTGACCGAGAGCGGCATGGTGACCCGCAGGCCGGATGTGGATATGCGGGAGGAGTACTTCACCCCCACGGCAGAATCCATCCTGACCATCACGGTCGTCGCTTCGCTCAACACGCCCATCACCATCGACGGGAAATCGGTTTCCGGACTCGTCGGAGGCAGGACTTATATTTATAAATATGTAGGGGACAAACCCATTTACGATGTAAAGAACGAAGGCAAGAAAAAGCCCGGCGAATTCGGGAAAACCACGATTCCGACCGCCCTGTTCTGGATCGGCGGCACCCTGGTGGGCGTCATCGGGGCGAACGAGATCCGCAAGGGCCTGAAGAAGAAAAAGAAAAAAGACGGCAAGGATCCCGAACCGGAGGAAGAGAAGCCCGAAAAGCATCCCAGCACCTTCCGGATGGTCCTCTACAAGGAGTTCGGCGACACGCTGACGGTAGGCGCCGAGCCGAAAGTCGTAGGCGCCCGCATCGAAGAGCAGACCCACGACGGACGGATCGTGGATCGGCCGGACCTGTCCCGCACGATCCGCATCCTCGAAGGCGAAAACATCCAGCTGCTCTCCACGGGTTTTGACGGCAAATATATGTCCGGATCCATCTGCGTGTCGGAGCCGAAGCAGTCGGCTATCCCGCCCAAGGGGACGGTCATCTTCTACTTCGAGACGCCCACCGGCATCCTGCGCAACCACGTGGAATTCTATATCGAAGACAGCAAGAGAATCGTTTTCACCCAGCAGAACATCACCTTCGTAGCCGGGCACCAGAGCGCTGAGACCGTCTATTTCTATGTAGTCGGCCTCGGCAACGAACCCGTCTTCGATGTCAAGTTGGAGGATGGCAAGAATAAATCTTTCGAGATCATCTCCCACGTCCGGCCCGACAAGGAAGGATCCTGGAGCGTAGACCTGAAGGACTGCCTGACGGAGATTCCCGAGCAGATGGCCGGCAATATGGACAACTGCTATCTCGCCGTCACGGCCAAACAGATCCTCAAGGACGGCGAGCGGGAGATCACCGAACGCCTGCCCGTCCACCGCTTCTACGAAGGCCTGCGCATGGTCGTCGATCACGTCAAGGCCTACGCCGTCGTGGCGGGCACCGAGTCCATCAACTGCACGGAGGAGATTCTCAAGAGCCAGAACCAGATCCTGAGAGAGAACCAGAGCCTGAAAGGCATGGCGAACTGGGACGAGAGCGATGTGTCCATCGTCCCCGCCCACACCCGGCTGGAGCTGACGCTCTTCGCCTGGAACAAAGAGAAAAACATGATCGGTTCGCCCTCACCTCAGGACATCAATATCGTCTTCGAGGATGTGAGCGAGTCGCTGGAATGGTTCGGCAAGAAGGGGGCCGAGATCACCGAGCCGGTCCGGGCGCTGGGCTTCAAGGTGGAACAGTTCGGTATCGACTCCCGACCGATCAGCCAGCGTTCCGACGTGTCGGGACACACGATGACCTATGTTTATGAGATCATCCCTTCGGCCATCATGGTGCCGCCCAACCGCTGCAAGGTCGCCATCACGGCCACCGCTTCCTACGATGGACGCACCTTCGAGGACAAGCAGACGCTGATGGTTATCTCGATGCCTATGCGCTATGCGCCGGACATGGAGTCTCTCACCAATATGATGAAATTCGATGCGCAGGTCCAGGACAGGCTGGTGATGATGATTACCAAGCTGACGAACCTGCCCCAGGCGCCCCAGTTCAATGCCCTGATCTGCAAATGCCGCCTGATGCTCGACTCCTTCGACGAGCGTTTCGGATTCTATATGCCGGACTTCTACACCGCCAAGTCGCTCTATCTGCGCACGATGCGGGGCGAGATCGGTCCCCTGTATGTCGCCGAGCACACGTATTGCTGGGAAGAAGTGTATTTCGGAGATGCTTTCAACATGTGTATGGAGACCTTTGAGGAGCACGAACCGAAGACCGTCATGGGCCGGATACTGCTCGGCATCGTCACGCTGGGCTACTCGGAGATCCTTTACTACACGCCGAAACGCTTCCTGCTCGAATGTCAGAAAGCCGGCGAGAACTACGACAACAATTTCTTCGACAATTTTGCGGTAGGCGCTAAGTTCGCTTACTTCGAGGCGTGCCAGAACTGGGCCGGGCAGAAAGTGATCGGCGGAGCCATGAGCGAGATTTCCTCCACCCAGTTCGGCCAGGCGCTCAAGGAGATGGCCCATGAGATCCACCGGGACATCCGGTCCGTCGAGCGGAGTCTCTGCAAGAACTATTCTTCCATCAACTTCGTCAGCAAGCTGGCCCGCAACGGCCGCAAACTTGCCCAGATGAAAATCGACGGAAGCAAGCTCGGTTTGAAAAAGCTGGAAATCGGCAAATACAAGATGGAGTCTTCCCCCGACCTGAAGGAGCTGAAAGCCATCGCCGACCGGGCCCAGAAACTGGGCGAAGCCAAGGTCAAGCAGTTCATCAAGGCCTGCCAGGACCCGAACATCCCGCCCGAAGAACTCAAGAAACTGGTGCTCTCCATCCAGTGCGACCACTACGCCAAGACCTATCTTAACTCCGCCAAGGTCATCGACAAATACCGCTTCCGCTTCACCACGGAGAATACGATCCTGCACGAGAACGTGAAGCGGGCGCTCAAGAAGCAGCTGGCGAAGGATTTCAACGTACACGAGTCCCAGATCACCTTCTTCGAGGCCACGGGCAATGCGACCAAGGTCAATGCCGTCAATTGCAAGAAAATCGGCATGGACCACGACTATACCATCCGGGTCAACGGCAAAGACCTGCCCGAGGAAGTGGCCGGCCGTTACTGGAACGACGAATACTGCTACCAGGCCACCGGCAGCAGGAACTTCTCGCCCTGGGATGCCGACAAGCTGGCCTACCAGGCCGAACAGACCGCCGTCTCCAACATAGGCCCCGAATCCTTCGGGTCTGACGTGAAGAAAGTGATCGATCCCAAGGGAACCGCCACGGAAGCCTTCGACGATGCGCAGTTGGTCCAGGATGTCCAGACCTACAAGATCCGGGAGCCGCTTAACAAGTTTGAAGAATATATGAGGAAGGCCTCCCAGGCCCCGGATCCGCAATGGAGAGAGGCATTCGAGGCCGAAGCCTTGAAGAAACTGCGCGAAGCCTGCCGACAGCTGCCCAAGGGAATGGACCGCACCATGGAGAGCAAACTGCAGGTGGTCGCGGACTGGGGCAAACTCGACAAACTCAATCCGGAGAAGCTCCGCGCTGCATACGAACTCCGCGGACGCATCGAGCATATGCTTTCCCGCACCAGCGAAGGCGACAGCAAGGCGCTGGTCGAGCTATATGCCTCTTACCAGATGGACGGGAAGTCTCTCGGCAAGGAAGCGGAGAAAGCTTTCTCGCTCATCACGGAGGTGGACGAGATCATCGCGAAAGGCCCGGACCCTTCCAATTATATCAGGATCAGGGAAGAAGACGTGGAGCGGGCTGTTGTCCAGTCCATCAAAGGCGGCTTCCATGAGAAACTGGACAACGATTCAGACTGGTGTTAATGAATGATTAATGATATATAATTGATTATGGCTTTTTGTTCAAAATGCGGCGCCAACCTGCCTGACGGCGCCAGATTCTGCAACGTCTGCGGCGCACCGCAGAACAATGCTCCGGCACAGCCGTACCAACAACCTTATCAGCAACCTCAACCCTATCAGCAGGCACCGCCGTACCAGCAGCCTCAATACTTCCAGCAGGCTCCGCCGGTGCAGCCTTATCAGCAGGCACCACAGGCCCAAAGGCCTCCCAGGAAGAAGAAACGCGGTGGTTTTATCCGGCTTCTCCTGTTCCTGATCCTGATTGGCGGCGGCTACTTCGGCTACAAGTGGATGAAGGATCAAGGCCTTTTCGATATGGGCAAGGATCCGCTTCCGCGCGAGAATGTCTTCCCCGATGATACGGACTATCCGGGAGAAACGGACTACTACGACAACGCTGAAGACGAAGGCGATTACTCCTCCATCCGGGATTTCCTCCTCGGCGGGGGTGATGACTAGTATTATCAATCATTCTCATCCAGCTCGAAGATAGCATCGGTCGGCTTGCCGAAATACCGTGCTATCTTCAGGGCAAGTACAGTGGACGGAACGTACTTGCCGGATTCGATGGAATTGATGGTGTTGCGGCTGACCCCGATGGCGTCGGCCAGTTGCTGCTGGGTTATATCCAGGATGGCGCGCTCTACCCTTACCGTGTTTTTCATAAGCCTTGTCCTTTGCGGGTACTGCGAAGCATCCCCTTGAATAACAGATAGTAAAGTGCCACGGCTACGAATGGGAGCAGCATTTGCACCACATTTTTCACCTGAAACAGGACCGCAGGGAGATCTCCCTTCCGGAACCCGTGTGCAAAGGCGGCGAGAATGAAGAGAACTATCAGGAGAACGAAGCAGACATAGGCGGTAATACCCACTGCCTTCAGCCGGTATTGTGCGATCATCTCGTCCTCGACTTTTTCCTTTGAGAGGCAGATGAAAAATGCCGAAAGGGCCAGTACGATATAGGAGACCATCGTGATGAACCGGCTGTTGTCGTTGACCGTGGCGAACAGATGAGTCTCCCGGAAACAGGAATACAGAATCTGGTAGAAGCCGTACATCAGCGGGATGAGCAGCAGGATCCACCAGCCTATTTTCTGGCAGGCGTGAGGCATAAGGATACTTTTCTTATTCATAGTGCAATCTGATTTGTTTTCTGGATGCAAAGGTAAGTATATTTTTCATAATGACAAATAAACTTTACATTTTTCCAAGAAAAATTGTACGGGATTGGATTTTTAGCGCAGAATATATAACTTTGGTTTTGACAACCATTCGCAATCTGTAAATATATGAAAACGAACTTTTTGTACCTGGCCGCCGCACTGCTGCTGGCAGGTTGTACATCCAAGTCTTTTACCCTTACCTGTGACATGTCTCCCATGCTGGCCATGTACCAGGAGGGCTCGACGGTTGACTCCGTCCTGGTCCAGTATATGCTGCCCGACGGCGAGTATGCGACCCTTGGCCGGGCTGAAGTAACGGAAAGCATTGCGCACTATTCAGGAAAGATTGACAAGCCAGAGCTTGGGAAATTGCAATTCTTCATGATGGTGCCGGGGGGAACCGGCTCTTCCGAGTGCAATTTGATTATCGAACCAGGGGATATCTCCACGGACGAGAAGCTCACTTTCCATGGTTCCAAGGGAAACGATGCCGTGAATGCCGCTCTGGACAAACTTGCGTTGTGCGCCGATGACCCGCAGGCCGTCCAGGCCCTGTTCGAAGACCTCCAAAGCAGGCACGGCGACGTGGCGACGGCGGTCTGTTTTGCCAAGTCTATCTCGCTGTTGGGTTTGGAACGTTGGGCCGATATGCTGGAATCGATGAGCGACGGTGTCAGGAATCATCCGTATATCAAGAATTTATCCAAGAGCGTCAACAAGGCGCTTACTGCCCAGCACGCCCAGGAAGCTATGTCTCCGGGAGCACAATACAGGGATTTCCAGGGAACATGGGAAGGGAAAGAGTATAAACTGTCTGACTTCGTAAGCCGTGGCAAGTATGTCCTTGTTGATTTCTGGGCCTCCTGGTGCAACCCTTGTCGCAAGGAGATTCCGAACATCATCCGCACATACAACAAGTATAAAGGCAAAGGTCTTGAAGTAATCGGCGTCGCCGTCTCCGACAAGCCGGAAGATACGGCCAAGGCAGTGAAGGAACTGGGGATCAACTATACCGTGTTTAACGAAACGGACGACAGCGCGTCAGCGGCATATGGCATACAGTCCATACCGCAAATACTCCTCATTGGCCCTGATGGCACCATCCTCAAGCAGGACCTCCGTGGCGAGAATATCGCCGACGCCGTGAAGGAGGCGCTGGGGCTCTAGGCCCGCACCCTATTTTGTCCTTCCGGCTCTGAGCCGTCAGGCCGACCGAAGGGGGACGGCGCAGCCGTGCGGGGGAATCCTTTCCCCCGTCGCCCCTGGGGGCAGCCGCGAAGCGGCGGGGGTCGAAGGAGCAGCGCTGGGCGGCAGCCCAGCGCTCGCGCCCCCAAGCAAAAAAGCCTCCCGAAAGGGAGGCCGTTTGCTTGGGGGTGCGATATCGGGCTCGAACCGATGACACCCAGAACCACAATCTGGTGCTCTACCAACTGAACTAATCGCACCGTTTTCAGAAGGAGTGACAAAGGTACAAAAATATTTTGTGTATGCAAGGGCGGGACAAATAAATTTATTATCTTTGTGAGATTGCAATCTTGACCAATTACCGAATTATGGCAAAAGAAATAAAGTTCTCCCTCGTTTACAGGGATATGTGGCAGTCCTCCGGCAAGTACCAGCCGCGCGTGGACCAGCTGGTCCGGGTCGCCCCGGCCATCGTTGACATGGGATGCTTCGACCGCGTGGAAACCAACGGCGGCGCGTTCGAGCAGGTAAACCTCCTCTACGGTGAGAATCCGAATGTTTCCGTCCGCCAGTGGACGGCTCCCCTCCGCAAGGCAGGCATCCAAACCCATATGCTGGAGCGCGGCCTCAACGCCATCCGCATGTACCCGGTACCCGCGGATGTGCGTGAGCTCATGTTCAAGGTCAAGAAAAAGCAAGGCACCGACATCGCCCGTTCCTTCTGCGGGCTTAACGACCACCGCAACCTCAAGCTCTCCATCGAGTATGCGAAGAAGGCCGGGATGATCTCCCAGGCGGCCCTCTCCATCACCCACTCCCCCGTACACACGGTCGAGTATTACCTCAAGCTGGTCGACCAGCTGGTCGAATACGGCACCGAGGAGATCTGCCTCAAGGATATGGCAGGCGTCGGCCGTCCGACGGAGCTCGGACAGATCGTCGCCGGCATCAAGAAGGCCCATCCGCACATCAAGGTCCAGTACCACGGCCACAGCGGCCCGGGCTTCTCCCCCGCTTCGATGCTGGAAGTCGCCCGCGCCGGCGCCGACTACCTCGACGTCGCCGTGGAGCCCCTCGCCTGGGGCAAGGTCCACCCGGACGTGATCACCATCCAGCAGATGATGAAGGCCGACGGCTTCCTCGTCAAGGACATCAACATGGACGCCTACATGGAAGTCCGCCGCCTCACCCAGGAGTTCATCGACGACTTCCTCGGCTACTGGATCAACCCGACCAACTCCCAGATGACCTCCCTGCTCGTCGGCTGCGGCCTGCCGGGCGGCATGATGGGCTCCATGATGGCCGACCTGACGGGCTTCAAGGCCGCGATCAACGCCTCCGAGCGCGCCAACGGCAAGCCGGAGAGCAGCCTCGATTCGCTGATGGTCCAGCTCTTCAACGAAGTCGAATACGTGTGGCCGCGCCTGGGCTACCCGCCCCTCGTGACCCCGTTCAGCCAGTATGTCAAGAACACGGCCCTGATGAACCTCCTCGCGATGGCGCAGAACAAGCCGCGCTTCTCCACGATCGACAAGGACACCTGGGGGATGATCCTCGGCAAGATGGGCCGCCTCCCCGGTCCCCTCGCCCCGGAGATCGTCGACCTGGCCAAGGAAAAGGGCATGGAGTTCTTCACCGGCAACCCGCAGGATGAGTATCCCGATGAGCTTCCGAAGTTCCGCGAGATGATGAAGGAAGAAGGCTGGGACTGCGGCGAGGACGACGAAGAGCTGCTGAACATGGCCATGTTCGAGCGCCAGTACCGCGACTACAAGAGCGGCGTGGCGAAGGAGCGTTTCAACAAGGACCTCGAGGCCTTCAAGGAGAAAGCCGGCGCCCCGATCGTCGTCAAGCGTGCGGTCGTGGAAATGCCCGAATACGATTTGAACGCGCTGTTGGCCAAGTATCCCAAGGCCACCCCGGTACAGGCTCCCGTCAAGGGCCAGATGCTCTGGCAGGTGGATGTGGACGGTCCGTCCAAGGCTCCCGCAGTCGGCACCAAGGTGGCCGCCGGCAAGCCTTGCGGCTATGTCCAGGCCTGGTACGGCATGGAGGAGCTCCTCCCCGCCGTGGACGGCCTGGTGGTCGCCGTCACCGCCCCGCAGGGCAAGACGGTTGAGAAAGGCGAAATTGTCGCACTTATTCAGTAACAATGAAGAATCGTTTACCACTGCTTTTACTCCCGTTGCTGATCAGCGCGGGAGTTTTTGCGCAGGAGTCCTACACCGTCCCTGCCAAGACCGGATGGAAGATCAGCCCCTTCCCTGCCGTGTCGTACAACTCCAACAACGGCTTCCAATATGGTGTCTTCGGGGACATCTACAACTATGGCAAAGGCTACACCTATCCTGACCCGCTGCAGAAGATCTCCTTCGAGGCCTCCCACTTCACCAAGGGTCGTACCCGGCTGCGCCTGACCTTCGACAGCAAGTACCTGATCCCCCGGATGCGCCTCACCGTATCGACCATCTACTGCCACGACCCGCTCTACCAGTTCTACGGATTCAACGGGCCAGCCAGCCCCTATGACCCAGCGTTGAATGACCGGTATTCGGGTATCCTCTACAACAGCATGCGGAGGACCTTCTTCCAGGCTTTCGCCAATTTCCAGGGTGAGATCACGGACCACCTCAACTGGGCGGCCGGCACTACCTACTGGTACTACAAGACCGGGCAGTTCGACGGCCAGAAATTCGGGGCCGACCAGGCCTATACCTTATATCAATACTACGTGAACGCAGGCGCAATTGGGCGGGAAGAAATGTACGGCGGCCATATCCTGGAGCTACGTGGCGGCTTCGTATTCGACAGCCGGGACATCGAGGCAGCCCCCAACCGCGGCATCAACGCCGACGTCTTCCTCAATGGAGCCCCCGATTTCACCAGAAGCGGACACGCCTACCTGCGCCTGTGCGCCAATTTCTCCCAGTTCCTCCGCATCCCGGTAGGGTTCATCAGGGCGGGAGATCCGGTCTTCGCCTACCACCTGGGCTACCAGCACACCTGGGGCGACGCCCCGTTCTACATCCAGCAGAATGTCCCGCAGCTGGTCCCCCGCCGCGTCCTGTCCGAAGGACTGGGCGGCAGCACCACCATCCGCGGCCTGTATGATAACCGCATCATCGCCGACGGCTTCGCCTGGGCCAATCTCGAACTGCGTGTCAAACTGGTGGCGTTCCAGCTATTCCGGCAGGACTTCTACATCGCAGCCAATCCGTTCTTCGACTGCGGCATGGTCACCAAGACCTACCGGATGGACCGGATGCCTGCCACCCGGTTTATGTACGCGGGCGGGAATGCGCAGGCCTTCGTGATGTCTGCCGGCGGCGGACTCAAGCTGGCCTGGAACGAGAATTTCATCCTCTCCGTGGAGCTGGCCCATTGCATCAAGCCCGTCGGAATGGGCGAGAAACTCTGGCTCAACATCTCCACCAATTATTCCTTCTAAGGATTATTTCACCAGCGAGTTGAGATAATCTTCGATATCGGAGTATCTGTGCTCCAGGGCATCCGGGATGCCGTTTCTGTTCTGGTCTGGCCGGGGCGCCTTGTGGCGCAGCTCCGGCCAGCCGCCGCATTCGTCCGGGCTGTTGACGAAGCCCCGGTCGCCCCAGGGAGCCGTTCCCTTGCGCACCTGCTGCACGACCGCCTTGTCGAAGGCATCACGCCGGTAGCTGCAGCCGACGCCCTTGAGCACGGACTTCAGCAGCGCGGCCGGCTTCGCCTCCAGCGGGAAATCCATCCGCGGGAACTCCGTGTCCACCACGGCGACCTCCGGGTTCTTGCCCCCGACGGCCAGGCGATTGTCTGCCGTCACGGCCGGCTGGCCGTCGATGTAGTTGCCCTGCACGAAATAGCGGCTCGTCCCGTCGTCCGACACATTCAGGATGTGGTCGGGATGGTCCGTGCCCGGTCCGGCCTTGTAGTAGTTGTAGCAGAAATTGATCTTGCCGCCGCGGCCGCCGCCATACGCAGGCATGAAACCCCAGTTGTACACCACGTTGCCGCGATAGTCCACATTTTCCGTCCCTTCGACGGAAGAGAAACGGGGATTGCGGCTGGAGTGGTGGGCCAGCAGGTTGTGGTGGAAGGTGGCATTGAGCCCGCCCCAGATGCCTCCGAAGCCATGCTGCCCCTTGGTATGCTTGGATGCGCGCAGGCTGCACGCGATCAGGCACCACTGGACCGTCAGGTTCTCGGTCTTGTAGATGGAGAAGCATTCGTCGATGGACCAGGACGCGCTGATGTGGTCCAGGATGACGTTCTTCTGGCCGTAGCGGCCGCCGCCCACCGCATCGGAATCGTGGGTGTACTTGTCGCCAAGACGGCAGCGGATATAGCGGATGATGACATTGCTGGCATCAATGGTCAGCTGGCTGTCGCACAGGCAGATCCCGTCACCCGGGGCGCTCTGGCCGGCGATGGTGATGTCGTCGTTCTCGATGCGCAGGGGCGTCTCCAGATGGATGTCGCCGTCCACTTCGAAAACGACGATGCGCGGTCCGCTGGCCTCCACGGCTTCCCGGAGGCTTCCGGGGCCATGGTCATCCAGGTTGGTCACGATCATCACCCGGCCGCCGCGGCCGCCGGTCGTGTATTTGCCGAAGCCCTCGGCGCCGGGGAATGCAAGGGGTTGTGCGGCTGAGCCCAGGCACACGCCCAGGGTCAGCAGGGGGATCAAAAGAAATCTCATCGACAGATAATAATTGGTTGTCTTTTGGACAAAGATAAACAAAATCGTCGGATTCTTCCGAAAAATCAGTAAGTTTGCATAATCCATAACAGAAAAAAAACTTTTATCATGAAACGACTTTTACTTTTCATCGCTGCAGCCCTGGTGGCACTGCCGCTCGCGGCTCAGACGAAAACCTGGCAGATTGCAGAGACCGGCTGGGGACGCATTGAGAGAGCGGCCAGAATCGGAGTTGCCGGCTCTACCGCACTCGGGGAGATGAACATCCCCCGCTGGCGCAAGACCGACGGAGCCCTGCGGATCGATTTTGATAAAAAAGAAGCCGTCCTCTCGTTGAAAAACAAAAAGGACAAAAGCTACTATCTGCTGACCGAGAGCCGTCCCTTCGAAACCCGTGACGGCTGGACCTATGTCGAATACGAGACCCTGGACGAGAGAAATGCCGGCTGCCGCTTCTGGCTCGGCGTCCACGAAGGCGGCATGGAACGCCTGCTGATCCTGTATCCCTTCAGCAATCCTGACACCGTCTACGGCTACCTCCTCTCCCCGGATGAATCATAGTCCCTTTATTCAGTCCCTTCTATAAAATACACGTTGAATGAAAAGTAAACTGACCACCCTCTGCGGCATGCTCTGCCTGGCTGCACTCCTGTGCGTCCAGCAGTCCGCTTCCGCCGGCACCCCGGTGACTGTCGGCGGCGTCACCTTCTCCCTCACTGACGGTTACAGCATCAAGGGCCGCACCCAGTTGAATTCTGGCGAATCCGTCATGATCTGCCCTGACACCAATCCCAACAACGACCGGCTGATCATGAATATCTATCCGGATGTCCTGGCCGGCATCAACGGCCTTACTTCCGAAGAAGTCTCAGACATGCTGACCGATGCCGTGAACAAGCTGGCGGGGGTCATCGCGCGCGAGGATTCCGGATTCAAACTGGACAAAGCCTATCGCGTCCTCTTCAGGGATGACCCCGACTGCCCTACCGCCTATTCGAGCCTCAGCGGCCTGGACAAGAACGGAAAGCCTTTCCAGCTCAGCTCTGAAGCCATGCTCGTCCATGGCAACATCATCAGCGGCTGTGCGATCGGGTCCAGCCAGAAAGCCCTCGACAAACTGGTCGGTATCTTCCGGAATGCGATTGCCGACCAGGACGCTGTGACCGTTGTGGAAGCGGGAACCTATCCCGTTTCTGTGGACGGCCTCACCTTCGAGGTGTATGACCATTTCTCTTTGATCAAAAGAGAACCGCTGGATCCGGGCGCGAGCCTCGTATTCGTCCCGGACGACAGCGATGCCTACCAGTTGTATCTGATTGTCATGCCGGACATTATCCCCACAAGCGCCAATGTCGCCGACACCAGGGTGACGGAGATGCTGAAAAATGCTACGAAAAAACTGGCGGATGCCGTTGTCGGCACCTTCAGACTCAAGGAGAACTACGAGCTCGAGTATGACAACGCAGGACTCACCCCCCTGGCATATGCCAATCTGGAAGGCAAAACCCCGGAGGGATTCTCCTTTATGTGCCACGCCGAGAGTACGCTCGCCAACGGCACCGTGATCTCCGTCTGCGCCGTTGCTGCCGATGACAAGATGCTCTCCGAGATGGTCGGCATCTACGAAGGCTCTGTCGGCGCCGCTCTCCGAAGGTAGCCGCCGGATTCTTCATAACTGATTCCATGCTCCTTGTGCCGATCGCACAAGGAGTTTTTCTTTTTTTACCTGAACTCCTGCAGAAAAGTGGAAAAAAATGTAAGTAAATGGAAGAAAATGGAAAAATTTCCTTATCTTTGTCCATTGCGTATAAGAATTGATTAACCATGGTCACTTTCATCGGCGAATATACCTCCAAAGTGGACGACAAGGGGAGACTCGTTTTCCCCGCGCCGCTCAAGGGGGCGATGCCGCCCGGAAGCGATATGAGGTTCGTCATCAAGAAAGATTTATTCGAACCCTGCCTGGAGATGTACTCCTTCGAAGAGTGGGAGCGGCAGTCCGGCCGGGTCAAAGACAGCCTCGACCTGACTTTCAACCGACAACACGCAACCTTCTGGAGAGAATACATGCGTGACCGGGACATCGTAGAGCCTGACGCCAAGTTCGGGCGCATCTCGATCAGCCGCAAACTCCTTGATTCCATCGGTGTGAACAAAGAAGTGGTTTTCTCCGGCAATGATTTCAAAATTGAAATCTGGGCCAAAGAGCGGTTCGAGACTTCCAGATTATCCAACGACGAATTCATTGCCATCGCGGAAAGCCTCTCCAAGCAATAGGGGGCTCCGCGAGATGTCTGAATACCACCAGCCTGTACTCCTCAAACCCAGCGTTGACGCCCTGGTCCTCAACCCGGACGGCTTCTATGCCGACGCCACCTTCGGCGGCGGCGGGCACAGCCGCGAGATCCTCTCCCGGCTCTCCCCGAAGGGGCGCCTGATGGCTTTCGACCGCGACGAGGACGCCCTCGCCCAGGCGCCGGACGATCCACGCTTTATTCTTATACACAACAATTTCCGCTTCATCCACAACTATACCCTCCTCCACGCGGAAGGAGGGCTCGACGGGATCCTCGCCGACCTGGGCGTGAGCTCCCACCAGTTCGATACGGCGGACAGAGGTTTCTCTTTCCGCTTCCCCCAGGCCCCGCTTGATATGCGAATGAACGTGCAGGGTGGTAAGACCGCTGCTGACATCGTCAATTCTTATACGCAAGAAGAATTGGAAAAGATTTTCCGGCTCTACGGCGAGCTCGACAACGCCCGCCGGGTGGCGCAACTCGTTGCGACCGCCCGCGTGGCCGCGCCGATCCTCACCACGGACGACCTCGACCATGCCATCGCGGCAGCCCTGCCCTCATTCGCCGAACATAAGTACCTCGCCAAGGTCTATCAGGCCCTGCGCATCGAGGTCAACGAGGAGATGCGCGCGCTGGAGAAGTTCCTCTCCGGCGCCGCCGCCTCGCTCAAACCCGGCGGCCGCCTGGCCGTCATCACCTACCATTCCCTCGAAGACCGGATGGTCAAGAACTTCATCCGTTCCGGCAACATCGGGGGCGCGGAGGAGAAGGACATGTACGGACGGAGCAGTGCGCCCCTGAAAGCCGTGGACCGCAAGCCGGTCGTACCCGACGAAGCGGAGATCGCAGCCAACACCCGCGCACGCAGCGCCAAACTCAGAATCGCGGAAAAGCTATGAAGACCTGGAAGATAGCAGATATCGGCCTGTTCTTCAAGAACAGTTTCCGCGCGATGCTCAAGGGGGAGTTCCTGCTCCGCCTCAACGTCGGGCGCTACTTCATCCACATCGCCTACACCTTCCTGCTGTTCGGGCTCATCATCTGGTTCAGCCTGATGATCGAGACCACGATGTCCAAGGTGGAGAAGAACAAGGCGGTGCTGAAAGAACTCGAGATCGTCCATTCGCAGAAGGTCTTCGAGGTAGTCAACGTAAGCCGCCGGTCCAGCGTCCAGGAGATGCTGGAGCGGATGGGATCCCAGGTCACGGAACCGGACAAACCTGCAGCAGTCGTCAAGAAATGAGCACGGAAGCCACAACACCCAAACCCAAGAAACGGGACAGGATCGGCGTGATCCTGTACCTGCTCTACGTGGCGCTGCTCATCGCCGCGCTGGTCCTCATTTTCCGGCTTGCCGGCATCCAGCTGTTCTGGCGTCCCGAGCCCAAGATCGCCGAAGCGCTGACCCCTTCGAACTCCGTCAGCATCATCGAGCCCGCCCGCGGCAACATCCTCGACGCCGAGGGCCGACTGCTCGCCATCTCCTGCCCGATCTACCAGTTCTACATGGACTGCACCGTGCGCAAGGATACCAACACCCCGGAGCAGGAGCAGCAATGGCTCGCCAAAGCCCGCGAACTCGCGTCCGGGCTGTCCGCCGAGTTCCAGGACAAGACCGCCGACCAGTACTACAAGCTGATCCTGGACAGCCGCGCCGCAGGCAAGAAATACGTGCGCATCGGCCGGCCGGTGGACCGCAACGCCTACAACCGCATCATCGAACTCCCGCTCTTCCGCGAAGGCCGCTACCGCAGCGGCATGATCGTGGAGCAGGAGCAGATCCGCCAATACCCTTACGGGAAACTCGCCCGGCGCACCATCGGCTTCGTGCGCAACAACAAGTCGGACGTCGCCAACACGCACATCGGCCTGGAAGGCAAATTCGACTACATCCTGCACGGCCAGGAAGGCCGCGAATGGATGCGCGTGACCGACTACGGCCGCGTGCGCAACAGCGACAGCGCCTACGTCAAGGCCGTGGACGGCCAGGACCTGCGCATCACCCTCAACATCGACTACCAGGACATCGCCGACAAGGCGCTCCGCGAGCAGATCGTGGAGGAGCCGGACCTCGAGGGCGCCTGCCTCGTGCTGATGGAGGTCAAGACCGGCGCCATCCGCGCCATGGTCAACCTCGTGCGCGAAGACGGCACCGGCCCCTTCGAGGAGATCCAGAACCTGGCCATCGGCCGCAAGGGCGAGCCGGGCTCCGTCTTCAAGACCGTGACCCTGATGTCTGTGCTCAACGACGGCTTCATCCACAGCCTCGAAGAGACCCTGCCGGCGACCAACGGCCACGTGGCCGGGACCACCATCAACGACAACCACATCCCCGACTTCGCCCGCCAGCACAAGACCAACCGCATCTCGATCCTGGACGGCTTCAAGATCTCGTCCAACTACGTCTTCGCCACCCTGGCGGTCAAGAACTACGGCATCGAGAAGGGCCGGGGACGCGGAAACGGCCTCGAGAAGACCGAGCGCTTCCTGCAGAACATCTACAACTACAAGCTCGGCGAGGCCTTCGCCTTCGACCTTGACGGCCTGCAGACGCCGACCATCCCGAGCCCGTCCACGCGCTACTGGACGGACACTGACCTGGGATCCATTGGCTTCGGCTACAGCACCGAGGAGACGCCCCTGCACATCCTGACCTTCTACAACGCCATCGCCAACAAGGGGCGGATGATGAAGCCCTACCTGGTCGAGAGCATCGAGGAGCACGGGACCGTCACCGAGCGCCGCGGACCCGGCGTGCTCAACGCCGCCGTCTGCTCCAAGGCCGTCGCGGACACCATCACCCGCGCGCTCAAGGCCGTCACCGAGGAAGGCACGGCCAAGCGGCTCAAGGACGCGAAATGCGCGGTCGCCGGCAAGACCGGCACCTCCTTCGGGACCTTCCCCAACGGACAATACCAGGACGCCCTCGGGCGCCGCAAATACCAGGGCACCTTCGTCGGGTTCTTCCCGGCGGACGCCCCGCAATACAGCATCATCTGCTCGGTGTACTCCAAGCCCACGGGCAAAAGTTTCCAGGGCGGCGGCATCCCCGCACGCGCCATCCGCACCGTCATCGACAAGCTGTACAACATAGACCCGGTTTTCCGGGAAACCCTCAAAAAGAATCCGACCCATGAGACTCAGTGATATCATACGGGACTGCGACGTCCTCTCCGTCCAGGGCAACCCGGACATCGAGATCACCTCGCTGACCAACGACTCCCGCCGCGTGCAGCCGGGCAGCCTGTTCATTGCCGTGAACGGCTGCGGCAATGACGGCCGACAGTATATCGACAAGGCCATCGAAGCCGGTGCCGTGGCTGTTATGTACGAGAGCGCCGACGAGCGTCCCGATGTGCCTGCGGCTGAGCTTTCGCCGTCAGGCAACACCGGCGACGCTGCTCCGTCGGCGGTCGTGATTGTCAGGGACAGCCGCAAGGCGGTGGCGATGGCGGCGGACGCCTACTACGACCACCCGAGCGGCAAACTGCAGCTCGTCGGCATCACCGGCACCAACGGCAAGACCACGACCGTCACGCTGCTCTACCACCTCTTCCGCAGCCTGGGCTACGAGTGCGGCCTGCTCTCCACCATCGCCAACTACGTGGGCACCCGCCGCAGCGAGACCGCCAACACCACGTCCGACCCCGTCACGCTCAACGCCCTGCTCGCCGAGATGGTCGAGGCCGGCTGCAGCTATTGCTTCATGGAAGTCAGCTCGATCGGGGTGGACCAGGAGCGGATCGCCGGACTCGAATTCCGCGTAGCGATCTTCTCCAACCTCACCCACGACCACCTCGACTACCACGGCACTTTCGCGGAGTACCTCCGCTGCAAGAAGCGCTTCTTCGACATGCTCCCCGCCAGCGCCGCCGCCGTCATCAACCTGGACGACAAGCACGGCGAAGTGATGGTCCAGAACACCCGGGCGAAAGTCGTCGGCTACTCCTGCCGGGCCGCCGCCGACCACAGCGCCCGCATCCTCGAAGAGAGTTTCGAAGGCATGCTCCTGCGGATCGACGGCCGCGAGGTCTGGACGCGCCTGATCGGCGCGCACAATGCCTACAACCTGCTGGCCATCTACACCACGGCGCTCGTACTCGGCGTCCCCGCCGAAGAAGCCCTCGTGGCCATCTCCAAGCTCGAATCCGCAAAAGGCCGCCTGGAGACCCTCCGGGGGCCGCGCGACCTCAGCGTCGTCATCGACTACGCGCACACCCCGGACGCCCTGGAGAACGTCCTGAAGACCCTGCGCGACGTCGCCCCCGAGCGGCAGCTGATCTGCCTGTTCGGCTGCGGCGGCGACCGCGACAAGACCAAGCGCCCGGAGATGGGCGCAGTGGCGGGCCGCCTCGCGGACCGCATTTTCCTCACCTCCGACAACAGCCGGAGCGAACGCACGGAAGACATCCTCGAAGACATCAAGGCCGGACTGGACGCTTCCGCCCTGGCCCGCACCGTCTGCATCGCCGACCGGCGCGAAGCCATCCGGACCGCCCTCCTGCTCGCCCCCAGGGGAGCCACCCTCCTGCTCGCAGGCAAGGGCCACGAGACCTACCAGATCCTCGGCAAGGTCAAGAGCCACTTCGACGAACGTGAAATCGTACTGGAAACCTTCAAAACCCTCGAATCATGCTGAATCACCTCATAGACTGGCTGGAAGCCCTGGGGATCCATCTCCCGGGCGCAGGCCTGATGAACTACCTCTCCTTCCGCGCCATGGCGGCCGCCGTCATCAGCATGCTGATCGCCTTCTTCGCAGGCAAAGGCATCATCCGGCGACTGCAGCGCCACCAGATCGGCGAGGATATCCGCGACCTCGGCCTCGAAGGCCAGATGCAGAAAAAGGGCACTCCCACGATGGGCGGCGTGATCATCATCATCGCCGTGCTGGGCTCCGCCCTGCTGATCTGCCGGCTGGACAGCATCTACACCTTCCTGCTCATCCTGACCACCCTCTGGAGCGGCGCCATCGGATTCGCCGATGACTATATCAAGGTGTTCAAGCACAACAAGGAAGGCATGAGCGAACGCGGCAAGCTGATCCTCCAGTTCGGTCTCGGCCTGGTCATCGCGCTGACGGTCTGCGTCAGTCCCTCCATCCCGACCGACCGCCTCGTGACCACGATCCCCTTCGTCAAGGCCCACGAGTTCGACTACTCCTGGCTCTCCCCGTTCCGGGGCCAGCTGGGCGTCTATTGCTCCTGGGGCATCTACATGCTGATGATCATCTTCGTGATGCTCGCCTGCACCAACGGGGCCAACCTCACCGACGGCATGGACGGCCTGGCCGTCGGGACCTCCGCCATCGTCGGCGTCGCCCTGGGCATCATGGCCTGGCTGAGCGGTGACGCCTTGAACGCCAAGTACCTCAACATCATGCTCATCCCCGGAGCCGGCGAAGTGGCCATCTACATGGCCGCCTTCGTGGGCGCGCTGATCGGTTTCCTGTGGTACAACACCTTCCCGGCCCAGGTCTTCATGGGAGACACGGGGAGCCTGACCATCGGCGGGGTGATCGGCGTGACCGCCGTGCTCATCCGCAAGGAGCTGCTGCTGCCCGTGCTGTGCGGCATCTTCCTGATGGAGAGCCTGTCCGTGCTCATCCAGCGGCGGTATTTCAAATACACCAAGCGCAAATACGGCGAGGGCCGGCGCGTCTTCCTGATGGCCCCGCTGCACCACCACTACCAGAAGCAGGGCATCCCGGAGCCGCGGATCGTCACCCGCTTCTGGATCATCGGCATCATCCTCGCGGTCAGCACGCTGGCCCTGTTGAAAATCAGATAATAAGAGACAAAAGATATGGCAAGAATCGTAGTATTGGGAGGAGCTGAGAGCGGCGTGGGCGCCGCGGTGCTCGCGAAAGTCAAGGGATTCGACGTCTTCCTGTCCGACAACGGGAAGATCAAGGACGAGTACCTCGCCACCCTCCGGCAGTGGGACATCCCCTTCGAACAGGGCGGACACACGCCCGAACTCGTCCTCAACGCGGACGAGGTGGTCAAGAGCCCGGGCATCCCCGCCACGGCCCCGATGGTCGCGGCGCTGCGCGAGCAGGGCACGCACATCATCTCCGAGATCGAATTCGCGGCCCGGTACGACACGGCCAAGAAGATCTGCATCACCGGATCCAACGGCAAGACCACGACCACGTCCCTGATCTACTACCTGCTCCGGGAAGCCGGCCTCGACGCGGGGCTGGGCGGCAATATCGGCAAGAGCTACGCCCTGCAGGTCGCCACCGAGAAGCACGACTATTACGTACTGGAGATCAGCAGCTTCCAGCTGGATGACGCCTACGATTTCCGTCCGGACATCGCCATCATCACCAACATCACGCCGGACCACCTCGACCGCTACGACCACAAGATCGAGAACTACGCCCAGGCGAAATTCCGCATCACACGCAACCTCCGTCCGGAGGACTGCTTCATCTTCGACTCCGACGACGCCATCACGATCGCCCAGCTGGACGAGATCGTCGTCAAGGCCCGGATGCTCCCGTTCTCCCAGGAGAAAGAAGTCCCGCAGGGCGCCTTCCTGCGCGACGACCGCATCGTCGTGCGCTACGAGGAGGAAGAGAGCGAATTCTTCCTGCAGGAGCTGGCCCTCGGCGGACGCCACAACATCTACAACTCCATGGCCGCGGCGCTCGCCGCCAAGGCCACCGGCATCAGCAACGAAGTGATCCGCAAGAGCCTGAAGACCTTCTCCCCGATCGAGCACCGGCTGGAGCCCGTGCTCAGCATCCGGGACGTCCTCTATATCAATGACTCCAAGGCGACCAACACCGACGCCGCCTGGTACGCGCTCGAGTGCCAGACCCGGCCGGTCGTCTGGATCGTCGGCGGCAAGGACAAGGGCAACGACTACAGCACCCTCGAGGAAGTGGTCCGCAAGCACGTCAAGGCCATCGTCTGCCTCGGCGTGGACAACGCCAAGATCCACGCTGCGTTCGAGGGCATCGTCGGGACCGACCGCATCGTCGATACCCAGTCCGCCACGGATGCGGTGCGCGCCTCCGCGCGTTTCGCCGACCCGGGCGACGTGGTGCTGCTGAGCCCCTGCTGCGCCAGCTTCGACCTCTTCCAGAACTACGAAGACCGCGGCCGCCAGTTCAAGGAAGCCGTCAGACATCTGTAATAGCACAAGGACATGGCTACGGGCACGAAAAAGAAAAGTTCATTCTGGACCTTTGCAGACCACTTTGAAGGAGACAAGGTGGTGTGGATCATCGTGCTCATGCTGATCCTGTTCTCCATCGTCTGCATGTTCTCCTCCTCATCCCGGCTGCTGCGCGACGGGATGACCCGCCTGGACCTGGTCAAGGGGCAGTTCCTCATCGTGCTCGTCGGCCTGGCCGTCATCATTGTCCTCTACAATATCAAGAACATCCGCTTCTTCCGCTGGTGCAGCCAGTGGGGCTTCCCGCTCTCGCTGCTGCTCCTGCTGCTGCTGGACCTCCACATCGACCTGCCCTTCCTCAAGGCGCTCTACATCAACAATGCCTACCGCATCCTGTCCATCGGCGGGTTCCAGGTGCACGTCTTCGAAGTGGTCAAGATCGCGATGGTCCTCTACCTGGCCTGGGCGATGGACGCCCTCAAGCAGGGTGAGCTCAGGCTCGCCAAGCAGGAGATCTGGCAGAAGATCTGGTTCCTGTATCTCCCCTTCCTGCTTATCTTCGGGCTCATCATCCCCGGATCCAACTCCAGCGCGCTCATCATCGGCCTGCTGATGTTCGTGATGATCCTGCTGGGCGGCGGCAACCTCCGGGACATGACCATCCTGGCCCTGGCCGCCGTCTTGCTGATCGGCATCATCTTCGGCCTGTACAGCGCCACGAAGCACAACGAGCATCCCTGGTTCTCGCGCATCGGCACCGGCATCGCCCGTATCTTCGAGGAGGACCACTGGGAGCAGCAGGCCCTCGACGCCCCCAAGGGGACCATTTCCTACCAGGAAGCCATCGACGCCATCCGCCAGCCCTACAGCGCCAAGATCGCGGTCAAGCAGGGCGGGCTGATCGGCAAAGGCCCCGGACAGAGCACCCAGCGCTACGTGGTGCCCGACATGTCCGAGGACTATATGTACAGTTTCATCATCGAAGAATACGGCCTGATCGGCGGCATCTTCGTGATCTTCCTCTACGTTTCCCTGCTCGCGCGCGGCTCGATCATCGTGCGCAACTGCGGAAATGACCACTACGCCAAACTGACCGTGGCGGGCCTCTGCCTGCTCATCACGGGCCAGGCCTTCCTGCACATGTTCGTCAACGCGGACATCGGCCCGATGACCGGCCAGACCCTGCCCCTGATCAGCCACGGCAACAGCGCCTTCCTCTGCTTCAGCATCGCCTTCGGCATCATCCTGTCCTTCAGCCGCATCGCCACGCGCCGGATCGACAAGGAGACCCGCAATGCAGCTCCGCTCGTGGAGATGCACGAGAGTGCCGTGCAGGACCGGCTGAACGACCTGGACGCCTACGAATCCGGACAATTGGACAACAACGACTATGGAGTATAAGAAACTACGCGTCATCATCAGCGGCGGCGGCACGGGCGGGCACATCTTCCCGGCCATCTCGATCGCCGGCAAACTCAAGGAGGCCAATCCCGACACGGAGATCCTCTTCGTCGGGGCCGAAGGCAAGATGGAGATGGAGAAAGTCCCCGCGGCCGGCTACGAGATCGTGGGCCTGCCCATTGCGGGGCTCCAGCGGCAGTTTGTCTGGGAGAACATCCGCAACAACCTGCGGGTCCCCGCCAAAGTGGCGAACAGCCTGCACCAGGCGGGCCGCATCATCGACCGCTTCAAGCCCGACATCGCCATCGGCGTGGGCGGCTACGCCAGCGGACCCCTGCTCCTGCAGGCCACCCGCCGGCACCTCCCCACCCTGATCCAGGAGCAGAACGGCTTCGCAGGGCTGACCAACAAGATCCTCGGCCGCCGCGTGGACCGCATCTGCGTAGCCTACGACGGCATGGAGCGATTCTTCCCCGCCGACAAGATCGTCTTCAGCGGCAACCCCATCCGGCCGGAGATCCACCCCTACACGGCGGAGGACCGGGCGGCCGGCCTCGAATACTATGGCCTGAGCGAAGGAAAGCGCCACCTGTTCGTGGTCGGCGGCAGCCTCGGTGCAGGCACGCTCAACCGCGCGATGCGCGCCTGGATCGATGCCGGGTGCCCGGGCGGAGGAAACGTGGAAGTCATCTGGCAATGCGGCCGCCAGTACAAGGCCGGTGTCGATGAGTTCATGCAGGGCCGGGACCTCCCGCAGATCCACTACACCGATTTCATCGGCCGGATGGACCTGGCATACGCCTGCTCCGACGTGATCATCAGCCGCGCCGGCGCCTCCTCGGTCTCCGAGATCTGCGCCGCGCAGAAGGCCGCCGTCTTCGTCCCCTCGCCCAATGTGGCGGAGGATCACCAGACGCACAACGCGATGGCCCTCGTCCGCAAGGACGCCGCACTCATCGTACCCGACTCCGAAGCCGCGGAGCGGCTGCTCCCCACCGCGCTCGGACTCCTGGGCGACGAGACGCTCATCCATGAGATCGAGCACAATATCGCGCCGCTGGCACGGCTGGACGCTGCGCAGACCATCATCGACGAAGTTTACAAACTGGTATGAGATACAACGACATCTATTTCATCGGGATCGGCGGGATCGGCATGAGCGCCATCGCCCGCTACTACAAATTCAAGGGCATGGCCGTCTCCGGCTATGACCGGACCCCCTCGGACCTGACCCATGCGCTCGAGGCGGAAGGCATCCCCGTCCACTACGAGGACGACCCCGGACGGATCCCGACAGACGCCAGACGCACCCTGGTGGTGTACACCCCGGCCGTCCCGGCCGACCTTGCCGAGCTCTGCTACGTACGCGAGCACGGCTACCGCGTGATCAAGCGCTCCCAGATGCTGGGCGAGATCACGGCCGGCCAGACCTGCCTCGCCGTCGCGGGCACCCACGGCAAGACCACCACCTCCACCCTCGTCGCCCACATCCTGACCGAAGGCGGCGCGGGCTGCTCCGCCTTCCTGGGCGGCATCTCCAAGAACTACGGCACCAACATGCTGATGAGCCACACCCCGACCGTGGTCGTCGAAGCGGACGAGTTCGACCGTTCCTTCCATCAGCTGCACCCGGCCATCGCAGCCATCACCGCGATGGATGCGGACCACCTCGACATCTACGGCGACCTCGCCCACGTGCAGGAAGCCTTCCGCATCTTCGCCTCGCAGGTCAGCGAGACCCTGATCCTCAAATACGGGCTGCCGATCCGCCGCGAGGACACCCCCGCCAAGATCTTCACTTACCATTTCGACGACCCGCGCGCCGACTTCCACAGCAAGAACCTGCGCCTGGACGCCACCGGCCACTACACCTACGACCTCGCCTATCCGGGCGGCGTGCTGTCCGACATCCGCGTCGGCGCCCTCGGCTGGGTCAACGTGGAGAACAGCATCGCCGCGGCAGCCATCTGCCTCTGCTACGGGCTGGACGCCCAGAAAGTCCGGCACGCCGTCGGCACCTTCGAAGGCGCCCGGCGCCGGCTGGACCTGCATATCGGCACGCCGACACTCACCTACATCGACGACTACGCCCATCATCCGGCCGAGCTGGAGAGCGCCATCTCCTCCATCCGGCAGATCTACCCGGGCCGCAAGATCACCGGCATCTTCCAGCCGCACCTCTACACCCGGACGCGGGACTTCGCGTCCGAATTTGCCCGCGCCCTGAGCGGGCTGGACAAACTCATCCTCCTGGACATCTACCCGGCCCGCGAGGAGCCCATCCCCGGCGTGACTTCGGAAATCATCTTCCGGGACGTCACCGCCCCGGAGAAAGTGCTCCTGCAGCGCGACGAACTCATGTCCTACCTCGAGAAGGAGCCCGTCGACGTGCTGGTCACGCTGGGCGCCGGCAACATCGACCGTTTCATCGATCCCATCACCGAAATGCTCAACCAACGGCTGTAGGATGAAGAAAGCTGTCCGATATTCCATCGCCCTCGCGCTGGTCCTCCTGTTCTTCTTCGGGATGGGTTCCCTCTACCGCCATGTCCGGCAGGAGCGGGCCCAGGCCGTCTGCGGCACGCTGCAGGTCCATTTCACGGACAGCCTGCAGTTCGTCAGCGAACAGGATATCCGGGAGTATCTCGACACCAACTACGGCGCCTACATCGGAGCACGGCTGGACAGCGTGCAGCTCAGCCGGATCGAAGACATCCTCGAGAACCGCAGCGCCGTGATGAACTGCGAGGCCTGGACGACCGACGACGGCACCCTGCACCTGGACATCACGCAGCGGGCGCCCGTCCTGCGCTTCCAGAACGGGGAGCGAGGCTTCTACGTGGATGAGCGGGGCTACATCTTCCCGCTCCACAAGACTTTCTCGGTGGACGTCCCCATGGTCGAGGGCGCCATCCCCGTGGAAGTTCCGGACGGCTACAAAGGGGAAGCGCCCGACGAGGCCGCCCGCGCCTGGATCGCCGGCGTGCTGGCGATGCACCGCTATATCTCGGGTTCGCGCTCCTGGCAGCGCAGCATCAAGCACATCCGCGTCCGGCCGGACGGCGACCTGCTCCTCACCCTCGACGGGCGCAGCGAAGAGTTCATCGTCGGCCAGCCGGAGAACATCCCCGACAAGCTGATGCGCATCGACCGTTACCTGGGCTACATCGCCCCGTCCAAAGCCGAGGGATACTACAGAACCGTGAACGTAAAATACAATCAACAAATCATATGCAGGCAGAAAGATACATAGCAGCAGCCGACCTTGGCTCCTCCAAGATTGCCCTGAGCGTAGCCAAGATCGAGGGAGATGACATCCAGATCATCTACTACAAGGAGACTCCGTCCGACGGAATCCGCTACAGCTGCGTCTTCAACCCGAAGCGCGCGGCCGTCCCCCTTCGCAACGCCATCCGAGAGGCGGAAGAAGAACTCAACATCAAGATCCTCCAGGTGGTGGTCGGCCTGCCCCGTTACAACGTGCGGCAGGAGATCGCCAGCGCCCGGATGGAGCGCAGCGATCCCTCTTCCTGCATCACCAAGGAAGAGGTCAACACGCTCAAGAGCATCGCCATCGACTCCTACCCGCTCAGCGACGACGCCAAGGAGGAGATCTACGGCGCCGTGGCCCAGTCCTTCTCCGCGGACGAGGAGCTCGTCTGCGCGAGTGAGAACGACGTCGTGGGTGTCACCGCCGACGCCCTCGAAGGCAATTTCAAGGTCTTCGTCGGGGCCCAGAAGGCGGTGAGCAACATCGACATCATGCTCAACGACACCGGCGTGGCCCCCGCCCGCAAACTCTTCCTGCCCAATGCGGTCGCCAAGGCCGTCCTCACCGACGGGGAGAAGGAGAACGGCGTGGCGCTGGTCGAGATCGGCGCCGGCGTGACCTCGCTCACCATCTACCGGGGCAAGATCCTCCGCCACTACTCCTCCATCCCCTTCGCCGGCCGCGTCATCACCACGGACATCAAGTACGAATGCGGCTTCAACGAAGCCCTGGCGGAGAACATCAAGCTTGCCTTCGGCGCCTGCATGCCCGACAAGCTGCAGTCACTCAGCGAGAAAGTCATCCAGATCAACGATGACGAGAACGGCTCCTACGAGCAGCTTCCCGTCAAGTACCTCTCCGAGATCATCACCTGCCGCGTCCGCGAGATCGTCGACGCCGTCCTCTTCCAGATCCAGGACAGCGGCTACGCCGACAAGCTCCGCAACGGCATCGTGCTCACCGGCGGCGGCGCAAACCTGGTCAACATCGCCAACCTCATCAAGGAGATGTCCGGCTATACCGTGCGCATCGGCTATCCGCGCAGCCAGGCTTTCAGCGCCGTGGGCTGCTCGGGCGTTGGCGAGACCAGCGCCGTGGCCACGATCGGCATGATCCTCGAGGCGGGGAAGGACTTCCGCCTCAACTGCATCGAAGACGCCGACAAGCCGGCCGCCCCGGCAGTTGACGCACAGCAGAGTCCGGAGCAGCCCGCCGGGCAGGAGGAAAGCACCCAGACCAACCTGTTCTCCGCTGATCCCAGCTACGACACCGAGGTGATCACGCCCCGCCGGGGCAATCAGCCCGCCCGGCCTCCGAAGGAGCACAAGCTGGTCAAGTGGATCCGCCAGCAGACCAAGAAGATGGGAGAAGCCGCCGAAGGTGCCTTCGACAGCACGGTCGGCAGCCTGTTCGATGACATGAAATAAAAAAACGAAGCATTATGATAGACGACACCATGATCGATGCGATCGCCCCGATGGACTGGGCGACCTCCGACGAAATCATCAAGGTCCTCGGCGTGGGCGGAGGCGGCTGCAATGCCGTCAACTACATGTACACCCGGGGGATCACCGGATGCAGTTTCGTGGTTTGCAACACGGACTCGCAGGCACTCAAGGGCAGTCCGGTTCCGGTCAAGATCCAGATGGGCCGCGGCCTCGGGGCCGGGACCAACCCGATCAACGGCCGCAACGCCGCGCTCGAGAGCCAGGACCAGATCGAAAAGATCGTCCTGGACACGCACACCAAGATGCTCTTCATCACCGCCGGCATGGGCGGCGGCACCGGCACGGGCGCCGCGCCGGTCATCGCCAAGATGGCCAAGGACCGCGGCATCCTCACCGTAGCCGTGGTGACCCTCCCCTTCCTCAACGAAGGCAACGAGGCGCTCTCCCGCGCCATCGACGGCATCCACGAGCTCGAGAAGAACGTGGACAGCCTGCTGATGATCAACAACGAGAAACTCCACGAATACTACGGCAACCAGCTCATCCAGGATGCCTTCCCGCAGGCGGACGAGGTGCTCGCCACGGCCGTGCGCGGCATCGTGGAGATCATCAAGAAGCCGGGCTATATCAACGTGGACTTCAAGGACGTGGAGACGATGATGAAGAACAGCGGCATGGCCCTGATGGGCTGCGGCGTCGGATCCGGCAAGGAACGTATCGAGCAGGCCGTAAAGGCCGCGTTCGAGTCCCCGCTCCTCAACGATTTCGACCTCAAGTCCGCCAAGAAGGTCCTCGTCAACATCACCTGCGGCCACAACGACCAGGGCCTGACGATGGACGACCTCAACGAGATCAACAAGAAGATCGACGAATACACCGGCCGGGCCAACAACTTCAAGCGCGGCCTGATCTGGGACGACGACCCCGAGATCGGCGACTCCATCCGCATCACTTCCATCGTGACGGGACTGCGCTTCTCCGATGTCATCGGACCCGCCAAGGACATGGGCAACTACATCATGATCAGCCGGAACTTCGTCTACAACAAGGCAGCTGCCGCGCGCGGGGAAGGCATTCCCCTCTACGAGGACGCCGGCTCCCAGCAGATCGGCTTCAACACCAAGAGCAACGTACGCACCTTCCGCTTCGATCCCGACGAGAAGCCGGCCCTGATCGTGGCCAAGGGCGAACGCCTGGCCGAACTGGAGAACGTTCCCGCCATCCGGAGGACCCAGGTATGAGACCGACCCGCGTAAGATTCGCCCCGTCTCCGACCGGGCCGCTGCACATGGGCGGCGTACGCACCGCCCTCTACAACTATCTCTACGCCAAGCAGCACGGGGGGACCTTCATCCTCCGCATCGAAGATACGGACTCCAACCGCTTCGTGCCCGGAGCCGAGCAGTACATCATCGAGGCGCTGCGCTGGTGCGGCATCTACCCCGACGAGGGCGTGGACGCCGCGGGGAAGGTCGTGGAGGAAGCCTCCGAAGCGCATCCCCACGCTCCCTACCGCCAGAGCCAGCGGCGCATCATCTACCGCAATTACGCCGAGCAGCTGGTCGCCTCCGGCCATGCCTACTACGCCTTCGACACGGCCGAAGAGCTGGAGAAAGCGCGCGCCGATGCCGAGGCGGAGGGCCAGACCTTCATCTACGGACAGGACACCCGCGGCAGCCTGCGCAACTCGCTGACCCTGCCGGAAGACGAAGTCAAACGCCTGCTGGAAGAGCGCAGCGACTGGACCATCCGTTTCCGGATGCCCGAGAGCCGCATCGTCGCCATGGACGACCTGATCCGCGGACACATCGAAGTGGACACCGCCACCCTGGACGACAAGGTCCTCTGGAAACGGGCCGACGAACTCCCGACCTACCACCTCGCCAACATCGTGGACGACCACTTGATGGAGATCACCGAGGTCATCCGCGGCGAAGAGTGGCTGCCGTCCCTGCCGCTCCACTACCTCCTGTACGAGGCCTTCGGCTGGCAGGGCAGCCAGCCGCGTTTCGCCCACCTCCCGCTGCTGCTCAAGCCGGTCGGCAACGGCAAGCTGAGCAAACGCGACGGTGACAAGATGGGCTTTCCCGTCTTCCCGCTCCGCTGGACTTCGCCCACGACGGGAGAGACCTCCCGCGGCTACCGCGAGGATGGGTATTTCCCGGACGCTTTCGTCAACCTGCTGGCCATGCTGGGCTGGAATCCCGGGACGGAGCAGGAGATCTTCTCCCTGCCCGAGCTCGTGGAGGCATTTTCCCTGGACAAAGTCGGCAAAGCCGGCGCGAAATTCAACCCCGACAAGGCGAAATGGTTCAACCGCGAATACCTGCGTATGCGCTCCGACAGCGAGCTGGCTTCCCTCTTCCTGCCCATCCTGGCGGAGAAAGGCATTGACGCCGCTCCCACGTTCGTGGAGCGGGTCGTGAGCCTGACCAAGGAGCGCGCTACCTTCGTGCAGGATTTCTGGACCATCGCGTCCTACCTGTTCATCGCGCCGAAGGATTTCGCGCGGTACGGCGTCAAGGCAGGCGCGGCTTCCGAGAAACCGGCCGACCCCGCCCGGCCCGCCGATCCCCGCGCCAAGGTCTGGGACGACGCGGCTACGGCCCCCTTCCTGGCCAAGGATGTGGACAAATTCTACAAACCGGAGATCTATGCCGCAGCCCTGGAGGCGATGGAAAACGCGGACGCGGACACGCTCGAAGAGTATATCCGTTCGCACGACATGCCGGTCGGCAAAGTGATGAACTGCATCCGCCTGGCGCTCAGCGGCGCCTCCAGCGGCCTCGGGATCGCTGACATCCTCGGCTTCATCGGCATGGACGAGGGCCTCGCCCGGATGCATTACATCAAAACAGTTCTCGGTTAGCCCAGGCATCAACGGCCTTACCCCCAGCGGGCAGAAAAAACAGCTTTCGCTAAATGCCCGCTGGGGGTAAGCCGTTGCCTGCCGGACCTGCTTTTCCGTCATGCCCGACCTGATCGGGCATCTCCGAAGGCAAGTAATACTTCTTCCAGGGAAACGGCGTCTTCGATCCCGAAGCCGCCGTTTTTCGTACGGCGCAGCGAGCTCAGGAAGGCCCCGCTGCCGAGGGCTTCACCCAGGTCGCGCGCCAGGGCGCGGATGTAAGTTCCTTTGCTGCAGGCCACGCGGATCCGGGCCGTGGGCAGCACCAGCCCCTCCACCGACGCCACGCGGATCCGGCCCGTGCCGTCGTCCCGGAAATCCTGCTGCAGCGTGTCGCTCCAGGAGAGCAGTTCCAGCTCGGAGATGGTGATGCGGTTGGACTGCAGGAGGTCGCCGGGATCAAAGGGCCGGCCCGCGCGCTGTGCCTCGCGCAGCAGCCGCCGGGCCGTCTCGTAGGCCCGTACGCCGTCCACCGATTTCGCGCTGAACAGCGGCGCGACCTGGTCCTGCTCGCCGACGAAACCCGGCAGGACTGCGCGCAGGGCCGCTTCGCTGACCCCGTCCAGGGGACAGCGGCGGTCGATCTCCTTCTCCAGGTCGTAGGATGGGGTCGTAGCGCCAAAACTGACGCCGGCGATGTATTCTTTCGGGGAGCCTTGCAAAGCCTCGGCCCGCCGGGTGGCAGGGCCGATGCAGACCAGCAGGATGCCGGTCGCGAGGGGATCGAGCGTCCCCGCGTGGCCGACTTTGAGGTTCTTCTTGCCGAAGTGGCGGATGGCCGCGTACTTGATCTTGCGGATCACGTCCGCGGAGGTCCAGCGGTACGGCTTGTCCACCGGCAGGACGATCCCGTCCGGGTAGTCCTCGATGCTATGGCTGAACGATCTTGCCAATTCTTCTCTGGTGCCTGCCGCCGGCGAACGCCGTGAGCAGCCAGGTCCGCACCATCATCACCGCCATCCGGTAGGAGACGAAACGGGCCGGCATCACGAGGACGTTGGCGTTGTTGTGTTCCTTGACCAGGCGGGCGACTTCCTGGTTCCATGCCAGGCCCGCCCGGATCCCTTTGTGGTGGTTGAGCGCAAGGGCCATCCCATTGCCGGTGCCGCAGAGCGCGATCCCGGCGTCCAGGTCCCCCGCCTCGATGGCGGACGCCATCGGATGGGCGAAATCCGGATAGTCACAACTCTCCGGGCTGTCGGTGCCGAAATTGACGACTTCGTAGCCTTTGCCCAGCAGATAGGCGATCAGCCGGGACTTGTATTCCAGACCTGTATGGTCGCTGCAGATTCCGATTCTCATAGTACAAAGATAAGCATTCTTTCGGGCCCCTCCTTCAAAATTTGTTTCTTTGTCTTTCAAAATTTTTTATTTCATGGAAAAACCGTATCTTTGAGGTTGACCAAATCTATCCACCAATGAAACATAACCAAATTCTGTTCCCGGTCTTGGTTGCGGCCTGTGCAGCCCTCCTGGCTGCCTGTACCCCGAAGGGAGGCGATGAATTCGCCTATCTCTACAAGGATCTTCCCTTCGAGATGCCCCGGGTCGCACGTCCCGCCATCCCCGCGTATACCGTAGACCTTTCCGATTTCGGCGCAGTCGGCGACGGAGTCACCCTCAATACCGAGGCTTTCGCCCAGGCGATGAAGCACCTCGCCGATAAGGGCGGCGGGCACCTCAACGTCCCCGCCGGCCTGTGGCTCACCGGTCCCATTGAGATCCTGAGCCGCTGCGACCTCCACCTCACGGACAACGCCGTCATCATTTTCTCGCCCGAGCGCTCCCTGTATCCGATCATCAGCACCGTCTTCGAAGGGCTGGACACGCGCCGCTGCGAGTCCCCCATCCATGCTGACGGCGCGAAGGACATCTCCATCACCGGCACCGGCGTGATCGACGGCAACGGCGATGCCTGGCGCATGGTCAAGAAGAGCAAGATGGCCGAAGGCGAATGGGCCCGGCTGCTCGCGTCCGGCGGCGTCCTCAGCGAGGACGGCAAGACCTGGTACCCCGACGAGGGCTTCCTCAAGGCCACCCGCATGAGCAACATGAACGTCCCCCGCGGCGACCTGTCCGATGCCGAATGGGACGAGATCAAGAGCTTCCTGCGCCCGAACCTCGTCCAGATCCGCAACTGCGAGAATGTCCTGCTCGAAGGTGTGACCTTCCAGAACTCCCCCTGCTGGAACGTCCATCCCCTCCTCTGCAAGAACTTGATAGTCAACAAAGTCAATATCCGCAACCCCTGGTATTCGCAGAACGGCGACGCCATCGACGTGGACAGCTGTGAGAACGTCCTGATCGTCAACTCCTCCTTCGACGCCGGAGACGACGGCATCTGCATCAAGTCCGGCAAGGACGCCGACGGCCGCCGCCGCGCCCGTCCCTGCAAGAACCTCATCGTCGACAACTGCATCGTCTATCACGGCCACGGCGGCTTCACCGTCGGCTCCGAGATGAGCGGCGGCGTGGAGAACATCAAGGTGTCCAACTGCCGCTTCCTCGGCACGGACGTCGGCCTGCGCTTCAAGAGCACCCGCGGCCGCGGCGGCGTGGTACGCAACATCCACATTGACAACATCTACATGAAGGACATCCTCGCCGAAGGCGTTCTCTTCGACCTCTTCTATGGCGGCAAATCCGCCGTGGACGCCGCTGCTGACGGCAGCCCGATTATCGAAGAACCCGCCCGTCCCGTGGACGAGACCACCCCGGCCTTCCGCGACATCTACATCAACGACGTCTATTGCAACGGCGCCGCCCGCGCCATGTTCTTCAACGGCCTCCCCGAGATGCCCGTCACCAACATCAACATCACCAACTGCACCATCACCGCCCACACGGGCATCGACCTGCGCAACTCCGAGGACATCACCTTCAAGAACGTCCAGTGCTTCCCCGAGGAGGGCGCGCCCATCAACACATACAAAGTCAAAAACTTCACCAACGAATAGTCCCTATGAAAAAGATATTTACCGCCATCCTTGCACTCGCCGCGCTCGTGTCCTGCGGCAAGAAAGCCGAACCGCTCTCGGAGCAGATGGTCCACTCCCAGATGTCCCGCTGCGGTGACGCCACCTATCTCGACTACACCGACGGCCGCCTCAAGTGGAACTACACACCCGGCCTGGAGCTCCGCTCCTTCCTGGATGTCTATGAAGCCTACGGCGACCAGGCCATCTACGACTTCGTCTATAAATGGTACGACGGCATCGTCAACGAAGACGGCACGATCCAGGGCTATTCCGTCGACAAATACAGCACCGACCTGATCTGCCCCGGCAAGTCGCTTTTCTATTTCTATGACAAGACGGGCAACGAGAAGTACCGCAAGGCCATCGAACTGGTCAAGAGCCAGATCGACGGGCAGCCGCGCACGAATGCCGGTGCCTTCTGGCACAAGCAGGTCTATCCCAACCAGGTCTGGCTCGACGGCGTCTATATGGCGGAGCCCTTCTACGTGGAGTATGCTACCCGCTACATGGACGGAGCGGCCCGCATCGAAGCCTACGATGACATCGTCAACGAGTTCGTTGTAGCGGCCGAGAAGACCTACGATCCGGCCACCCAGCTTTACCGCCATGCCTGGGACGAGTCCGAGAGCATGTTCTGGTGCGACCCCGCCACCCACGGCCAGTCTTTCCACTGCTGGGGCCGCGCCCTCGGCTGGTACTGCATGGCCCTGGTGGATGTGCTTGACTGGCTGCCTGAGGACTATGCCCCCCGGCAGAAACTGATCGACATCCTGCGCAAGATCTGCGCCGAGCTTCCCAAGTGGGCCGACGAGAAGACCGGTGTCTGGTATCAGGTCCTGGACCAGCCCGGACGCGAAGGCAACTACCTCGAATCCACCTGCTCCGCGATGTTCAGCTTTACCTTCCTGAAGGGCGTGCGCATGGGCTACCTCGACGCGGACCTGCTTCCTTACGCCAAGAAGCTCTATGAGGACGTCGTGCGCGAATTCATATCCACCGACGACCAGGGCCGCATCAGCATCGAGAAATGCTGCTCCGTCGGCGGCCTGGGCGGCTCCTCCAACCGCATGGGCGACTTCGCCTACTACCTCAGCGAGCCCATCCGCCCCAACGACTCCAAGGGCGTCGGCCCCTTCATCTGGGCCTCCCTCGAAATGGAACGACTGAAATAACAATCATATAACAATCATCAACACTTATGGCTCAAAATCCTTTTTCCCTCGAAGGTAAGAACGCCTGGATCACCGGCGCATCTTACGGTATCGGATTCAACATCGCCAAGGCGTTCGTCGGCGCCGGCATCAAGACTATCATCTTCAACGACATCAACGAAGCCGCCCTCGAGCGGGGCCTCAACAACTACAAAGAGGCCGGTATCGAAAACGTCAAGGGCTATGTCTGCGACGTGACCCGCGAAGACGATGTCAAGGCCCTCGTGGAGAAGATCCACGCCGAAGTCGGCCCGATCGACATCCTCGTCAACAACGCCGGCATCATCAAGCGCATCCCGATGCACGAGATGAAGCGTGCCGAGTTCCAGCAGGTCATCGACATCGACCTCGTCGGTCCGTTCATCGTCTCTTCCGCCGTGCTCCCCGAGATGATGGAGCGCCGCGAAGGCAAGATCATCAACATCTGCTCCATGATGTCCGAACTCGGCCGTGAGACCGTCTCCGCCTATGCAGCCGCGAAGGGTGGCCTCAAGATGCTCACCCGCAACATCTGCTCCGAATACGGCGAATACAACATCCAGTGCAACGGCATCGGCCCCGGCTACATCGCCACGCCGCAGACCGCCCCGCTGCGCGAGCGCCAGCCGGACGGCAGCCGCCATCCTTTCGACAGCTTCATCTGCGCCAAGACCCCGGCCGGCCGCTGGCTGGAGCCGGAGGAGCTCGGCGGTCCCGCCGTCTTCCTCGCTTCCCACGCGTCCGACGCGGTCAACGGCCATATCCTCTATGTCGACGGCGGTATCCTCGCCTACATCGGCAAACAGCCCCAGTAATCATTAGCGGACAGGCAAGGCCCTCGCCCGGAGCATTTCCCGAAGGGTTGTGTTCTGCGAGGGGCGGGGCCTTGCCTGTCCGGCCAAACTTTCTAAGAGTATGAAACTGAATTGCCAAGTACGCCAGGCATCCAGCAATCTGGATGCAAAGCATTATGACACCGAGCGCATCCGCAAGGAATATCTCGTGGAAAACGTGATGGTGCCCGACGAGATCAACATGGTCTATTCGATGTTCGACCGCATCATTGCCGGCGGAGCCGTCCCCGTGCACGAAGACCTTCTGCTCAGCGCCCCTGAGGTCCTCCGCGCGGACTTCTTCACGCAGCGCCGCGAGCTCGGCATCATCAATGTCGGCGGCGCCGGGACCGTGGTCGTCGGTGAAGAGGAGTTCCACCTCGAGTACAAGGAAGCCCTCTATATCGGCCGTGGCAACCGTCACGTCACCTTCAAGAGCGACTCTCCCGAGAAGCCGGCGCACTTCTACTTCTGCTCCGCCACCGCCCACCGCGAGACCGGAGTCAAGAAAGTCTCCAAGAAAGACGCCGTGGTGATGCATCTCGGTTCCCTGGAGGAGTCCAACGAGCGTACGATCAACCGCCTTCTCGTCAAGGAGGTCGTCCCGTGCTGCCAGCTCCAGATGGGCATGACCGAACTCGCCCCGGGCAGCACCTGGAATACGATGCCCGCCCACACGCACGACCGCCGCATGGAGGTTTACTTCTATTTCGAGGTTCCCGAGGACGCCGCCGTCTGCCACTTCATGGGTGAGCCGCAGGAGACGCGCCACATCTGGATGCACAATGAGCAGGCCGTCATCTCTCCGCAGTGGAGCATCCACTCCGCCTGCGCGACCCGCAACTACACCTTCATCTGGGGCATGTGCGGCGAGAACGACGACTACAACGACATGGACTGGTGCAAAACCACGGATCTCAAGTAATGAAAAAAACAGCCATTCTCCTCGCCTTCGCGGCGATGTTCATGCTCGCCGGCTGCAAGCAGCAGCCGACGGAGCCGCAGGTGATGGCGCGCTTCGTGCCGGAGCGTTCCGACGATTTCGTGTTCGAGAACAACCTCATCGCCGGCCGCTTCTACGGACAGGCCCTGGAGGGCAACCCCACTTCCCCGGGTATCGACATCTGGGTGAAGATGCCGGGCAAACTCGTCGCCGACAGCTGGTATGCCGAGGCGGTCAAGGACCCCGAGTACTACCATCACAACCACGGTGACGGCAAGGACTGCTACAAAGTGGCGGTCAGCCTCGGCGGCGGTGCTTCCGCCCCGATGATCGGCAGCCATCTCGCCTTCCCCGCCACCAACTACCGTTCATGGGAGATCCTCGAGCAGAAGCCCGACAAGGTCGTCTTCGTGCTGCATTATCCTGAGTGGGAAGCGGCCGAGGGCATCCGCGTGGCCCTGGACAAGAAGGTCACCGTCAAGCCCGACACCTATTTCTGCCGGGTGGACGATACCTATACTTTCTCGGGCGCCGAGACCCTCACCGTCGCGGCCGGTCTGCTGCGCCACGGAGCCCAGCAGACCATCGAGTCCGAGCAGAAGGGGGACGACCGCTATGCCATCTGGGAGCACGCCTCCGACCAGAGCATCGAGCCCGAGGACGGGATGATCGGCGTGGCCGTCGTGATGCCCGGAGCCCAGCAGGTCTTTGCCGACAAGGAACTCGACCATGCACTCTGCGCCCGGACCCTCAAGTCCGGCGAGACGCTGACTTACTATTTCGGTTCTTGCTGGTCCAAAGGGGACATCAAGACCGCGCAAGATTGGTTCAATGTAGTCAACAAACAGAAATAACAGTGCGTAAAAGTCTTTTCACGTCACTGATCGGGATGGCTCTGTGCGGTGTTCTCGCCGCACAGAGTTTTCCTTATCAGGACGCCTCCCTGCCCGCAGAGCAGCGCGCGGAGGACCTGCTGGGACGGCTCTCCCTCGAGCAGAAAGTGTCCCTGATGATGAATGCCAGTCCGGCCATCCCGGAGTTCGGGATCCGCGAGTACAACTGGTGGAGCGAAGCCCTGCACGGTGCCGCCCGGGCCGGTCTCGCCACCGTCTTCCCGCAGGCCATCGGCATGGCTTCCAGTTGGGATGAGGCCCTGCTCGAAGAAGTGTTCGACATCACCTCCACCGAGCAGCGCATCAAATTCATCCAGTACCGGAAGAATCCGCAGGGCAGCCCGCAGTACCACGGCCTCACGGTCTGGACACCCAACATCAACATTTTCCGCGACCCCCGCTGGGGACGTGGCCAGGAGACCTACGGCGAGGACCCCTACCTCACCGCCCGCATGGGCTATGCCGTGGTCCGGGGCCTCCAGGGTCCGGACACGGAGAAATATGACAAGCTCCACGCCTGCCTGAAGCACTATGCCGTACACAGCGGTCCGGAGGGCATCCGCCACCAGTTCGACGCCAAGGACATCTCCTGGCGCGACCTCGCGGAGACCTACCTCTACGCCTTCGGCGACATCATCTCCAAGATCGACGTCCAGGAAGTCATGTGCGCCTACAACCGTTTCGAGGGTGATCCCTGCTGCGGGTCCGACCAGCTGCTGATCCAGTTCCTCCGCGGGAAATTCGGCTACAAGGGCCTGGTGGTCAGCGACTGCGGCGCCATCGACGACTTCTGGCGCGAAGGCCGCCACGGCACCTACCTGGGCGAGCCGGAGACGGCCGTCGCCCGCGCCGTGCGGACCGGCACCGACCTCGAGTGCGGCAGTTCCTACCGCCACCTGCTGGACGCCGTGAAGCAGGGCAAATTGACGGAGCAGGACATCGACGTGTCCGTGCGCCGGCTGCTCGTCGCCCGCTTCCGCCTTGGCGAGATGGACCCGGACGACAGTGTCAGCTGGAACCGCATCGACGAGGCGCTCCTCGCCTGCGACGCCCACCGCGCCAAGGCCCTGGAGATGGCCCGCGAGAGCCTGGTCCTGCTGCAGAACCGGGGGATCCTCCCCCTGCGCAAGGACATCAAGGTAGCCGTCCTCGGTCCCAACGCGGCGGACTCCGTCGCCATGTGGGGCAACTACAACGGCTTCCCGGCCCATACCGTGACCGCGCTTGAGGGCATCACCGCCAAAGTCGGCGCCGCCAACGTCACCGACCCGGCAAAAGCGGACGTCATCATCTACGTAGGCGGCATCTCGCCCCGGATGGAGGGCGAGCAGATGCGCAACAGCCCGGAAGGTTTCGACCGTGGCGACCGCACCACCATCGAGCTGCCCCGCGCCCAGCGGGCCGAACTCGATTCGCTCAAACAGGCCGGCAAGCGCATCGTGTTCGTCAATTACTCCGGCTCCGCGATGGGGCTGCTGCCCGAGACGCAGAGCTGCGAGGCCATCCTGCAGGCCTGGTATCCGGGTGAAGCGGGCGGTACGGCCATCGCGGACGTGCTCTTCGGCGATTACAACCCGTCCGGACGCCTCCCGGTCACCTTCTACCGCAGCGACGAGGATCTGCCTGATTTCGAGGACTATGACATGGAGGGGCACACCTACCGCTATTTCGAGGGCACGCCGCTCTTCCATTTCGGATACGGCCTGAGCTATACGACCTTCAAATACGGACGCGCACGTGTGCGCGGAGGCGAACTGCTCATCCGGGTCCGCAACCGCGGCCGGATGGACGGCGACGAAGTGGTACAGGTCTATATGGGCAAGCGCGAAGACAGCGACGGTCCGCAGATGGCCCTGCGCGCCTTCCGCCGCGTCCACATCCCGGCCCACAAGTCCGTCCTGGTCCGTATCCCGCTGGACGAGGCCCTGTTCGCCACCTATGACGAGGCCTCCGGCGAGATGAAGGCCACCCCGGGTCATTTCACCCTCTGGTACGGCTCCAGTGCCGACCGCAACGTCCTCAGATCCCGTAACATCCACAGAAAAAAATGATGCTCGTTTCCGCCCTGCTCACGACCCTGCTGACCCTGGCGACCCCCGCCAAGCCGGGTATCTACACCAATCCGGTGCTGTTCTCCGATTATTCCGATCCCGACCTGATCCGGGTCGGGGAGGACTACTGGATGACAGCCTCTTCCTTCACCTGTTTTCCCGGCCTGCAGATCCTGCATTCCACGGATCTCTTGAACTGGGAGATCGTCAATGCCGCCCTGCCCTGGATGGACCCGGCGGAGGATTTCGACATCCCCGCCCACGGCAACGGCGTCTGGGCCCCCTGCATCCGCTACCATGACGGGACATACTGGATCTTCTGGGGCGACCCGGACCACGGCATCTACCAGATCCATACCGACGATCCCCGCGGAGCATGGAGCCGCCCGCACCTCGTGCTGGCCGGCAAGGGCCTGATCGACACCAGTCCCCTCTGGGACGACGACGGCCGCGTCTGGCTCGTGCATGCCTGGGCGGGTTCCCGCGCCGGCTTCAAGAGCATCCTGAGCGTGTGCGAGCTTGACAAGGAATGCACGCGCGTGATCGGCGACCAGGTTCTCGTGTTCGACGGCAAGAAGAACGGCAATGATACCGTCGAGGGGCCGAAGTTCTACAAGCGCGACGGCTGGTATTATATTTTCGCCCCTTCCGGCGGCGTCAAGACCGGCTGGCAGCTGGTGCTGCGTTCGCGCAACGTGCTCGGTCCCTATGAGTGGCGGACCGTACTGCACCAGGGCAAGACGGACATCCACGGTCCCCACCAGGGGGGCTGGGTGACGGATGTCGACGGCGACAGCTGGTTCATGCATTTCGAGGACCGCTATGCCTGGGGGCGCGTGTGCCACCTGCAGCCGATGAGATGGACCTCCGACGGCTGGTGCGTCATCGGGGTGGATCCGGATGGCGACGGAATCGGCGAACCGGTGCTGGATTACCGCCGGCCGGCGGGTTCTTTTTCCCAGCCGACCGGGGTGTCTGCGCTGGCTGTCACGACCGGCTTTACCGGGCCGTCCATCCCGCTCAACTGGCAGTGGGAAGCCAATCCGCAGTTCAACTGGTACATGACGAATCCTTCGCTGGGCTGCCTGCGGCTGCATTGCATCAAGAAGGCGGACGGGTGGAGGAACCTCCGCGATACGCCGAATATTCTTGCCCAGAAGGTTGTGGGGCCGGAGATGAGTTTTACGACGAAACTTGTGTACCGGCCGTCGTATGCCGGGGAGCGGGTCGGCGTGGTCGTGACCGGGCGCAGCTACAGTACGATCGAGATGGATTTTGACGGGGAGGCGCTGGCGCTGGTGCGGAAGGATTGTATCGATGCCAACCAGGGGAAGCCGGAGGTGGTGCTCGCTTCTTTGCCGCTGAAGAAGGAGGCGTTCAATGCCGTGTGGGTGCGGGTGGATGTGAAGGATGCGGTGGTTTGCACGTTCTCCTACAGTCTGGACGGGACGAAGTTCGTGAATTTCGGGCCGGAGTTCACCGGACGGGAAGGTGACTGGATCGGTGCGAAGATCGGGTATTTCGCCATTTCGGACATCCAGCGCAATGACGGAGGCTCCGTGGAAGTATATTAATCCCTGTCACAATTAATCTCTGTCACTACTAGTTTCTGTCATTCTGAGTGTAGCGAAGAATCTTTAGATGATAGCCTTTACGCAGAGAGCGGAACGCAAAATAAGCGTTCCGCTCTCTGCTTGTAGTGCTTATCTGTCATTCCTTTGTTCTTTTACTCTCTGCTGACCTTAGTCGCCGGAGGGAGGAGGGTACTGTCCGGCAAGCGAAATAATGCTTGCCGGACAGTACCCATCCTCCCTTGCCCGGCTCTGAATGAAAAATGGAGCAGAGTTGCGTTGGGAGGAGGGCAGAGGCGCATGTTTACAAGTGCGTTATTTTTGTAAATATCTGCGATGTTTAACAAATTGACTATAAAATAGTTGAACTATTTTTGCTAAAGTGACGGATTAATTGTTATATTTGACCGATTATTGAATGTTTAATCCTAACCATATTATTGTTTAACCAAATTTCCCAAATGATGAAGAATCATCTCCGCATGGTGATCGCAGGCTTCATGCTCCTCGTGAGCGGTGCGCTTGCTTTCGCCCA
>CADASN010000010.1 GCA_902790635.1 uncultured Bacteroidia bacterium
GCCGCAACAAGAATCCGTTTTTCCAAGGCGGTTTTGATGGTTTTTGTCCGTTTTTCCAAGGTTGGCGTTGGGATGATAGGGACATGTGGCCAAAACTCCTGTAGCCACCCCTAAAAGCCGTACTCGATAGTAAAGACATTGAGACGATCAAGGCGGAACAAAAAACGCTCAAGGAAGACTACGAAAAGCATCTTAATAAACACAAAGAGACCCTGAATCAGTTGCGTGAGTCTGAGAAATCTATACTCAGCAATTACTGTGAGGAACTAAAAGAGATTATGCGGGGGGGGGGCGTCTGACTTTCCTCCAAGGCGTGGGTATGGGTGAGTATAGTTTTCGAGTTCCTGTTGGTTGTGGTTGGTGTCGTGGTGTATTTTTGTGCGAAGGCGAAGTTTACGTAGGGACATCGTGAATTACCGTTACGCCCTCCCGATTATTTGGGAGGGCGAATAGTAAATATACCCTGCACGGATTACTTTTTCCCTGTTTTCGAGGGTTTATTGTTTACAGGCTGGTTTGCTGGTTTGGCTTGTGGAACAGGGCGGGGAGTCAGTGAATGCTTATGCTCCACTTTGGGAAGAGATGTGGTTTTATTTGAATCGTTTCCTACCATGGTTTCTTGATAATTAAACGTTTAGTACAATGAACAAAAGGAGAGCAAGAATAGCGATAAGCATCGTCCAGATCGATGCTTTGTTAATCCGAACAAGGTGGTGGTTTTCTTTTTGGATTAACTCATAAATATGGGAATCCTCTGCCGCGGTTTCATCCTCAAGGAATTGCTGAATTGCATTGCCTTCTTTCTCTTGACTCTTTAATGACCTTACATGAGTATACAGATTGAGAACTAAGGTTAATGCGAATAACAGTCCGGATACAAATGCTAACCATTCAACACAAGCATCTTTTATAAACTGGAGACTCGCGATCTCAATTCCGATACCACCAGCGGCAATGCCATAGACTTTTTTATCAATATGACTTTCCGTATCCTTTGTGGCTTGTTGTAGTAAAGGCCAGTAGTCTGTCCAGAACTGATTCTTCTTTTCTCTTTGATTCTTTGTATCCATTATCCGTTGTCTTAAGTTCAAAGATACTCATTTTCTTTCGCTTTGTGAAAAATAATGCTTAGAGGTAGGCAAAGAACAAGTTAACGGGGTTCCATCTAAAGACCTCATGTTTGATTGAACATAAAAGATCCAATATTTTTAGTAAATTTGCATAATTGCTCCTATTATTGGTTATAATATGCTCTGAAACAATCGCGTAACAGGATTTGCATGTGTAATACAGAGAGTATTCAGCTTATTAGAAACAAGAAGTTGATACGAACAGCTTCTACCCAGAATAGTATCATCTTTGGGATGGATGTTGAAAAGGTTTTAGACGCTCTTCCAGAAGAGCCTCTTTTTGACCTTGTTGTGACATCCCCTCCTTATGATATCGGGAAAGAGTATGAAAAAAGAATGCCTCTTGAGGAATATGTTTTATGGCAAAAAAGAATAATCAATAAAATCTATCCTCGACTTAAGGATACCGGCAGTATCTGTTGGGAAGTTGGTAATTATATCAATAATGGAGAGATCGCGCCTTTAGATATAGAGTTAGCCCCTATTTTTAAGGAGTTAAACATGCCCTTAAGAAATCGTATTGTTTGGCATTTTGGACACGGGCTTCATTCTAAAAGGCGTTTCAGCGGACGTTATGAAGTAATCATGTGGTATACAAAAACCGATGACTACTTCTTTGATTTAGATTCAGTTAGAATTCCTGCAAAATATCCCGGTAAAAGGCATTTTAAGGGACCAAACAAAGGCGAACTCTCAGGAAATCCACTTGGGAAGAATCCGGAGGATGTCTGGGATATCCCGAATGTGAAGAGTAATCATGTTGAGAAAACCATTCATCCCTGTCAGTTCCCTGTTGGGCTGATTGAACGCTTAGTCTTGTCGATGGCACCTCAAGATGGATTGGTCTTTGATCCTTTTGCCGGCGTCGCATCTTCTGGGGTGGCGGCATTAATGAACAATCGCCATTTTTGGGGTTGTGAAATAGTGAAAGAGTACATAGACGTTGGAATGCGGAGGCTTCAGGAAACGCTTGATGGAACGGTAAAGTATCGACCGAGCAACAAGCCATTGTATGATCCTTCTAGCAGTCGGCTTTCAGAAATCCCAAATGAGTGGAAATAAGATGAAAGTATTAACACATAGTCATAGAAGTGGTGGAGATATCGTGCCATCGTGTTTAATTGATGATATCTCAAGCGCTTTCAAACAGATCGATAGCACCGTTTCAAGATACGAAATCAGTGATATTCGTGCCCGTATAATCGAAGACTTATTAAGTAAGGGATGGTCAGATAAGTTGATGCTGGCTCGTGGCTCCAATATTTGTATCACAAGCAAGAAAAGCGATGTCGGGATGTGCATGCAAACCGGTAATGTTAGTCGAATGTATGCGGATCTTATGAAGCTTCAGGCGCTTTATTTACGCGAAAGTATTAAGGCAGGGATATTAATTGTAGCCACTACACAGTGCGCAAAGCAATATACATCAAATGCAGCGACATTTGAACGGTTGATTCGAGAACTAGACATCTTTGGTCAAGTGATAACAGTTCCTTTAGTTGTAATAGGTTTTTATTTCTAAATATGAACGCAGAAGAGTTAAACCAGTTTGGCGCACCTCTATTTTCGAGGCAGGAAGAAATTGCCAAAAAAACAGAAAGACCTGAGTCCAAGTATCCCATCGAAATAATGGGTAGGCTTCGGAACATCCCAGTGATTTCTGTTCGCATAGAGATGCCTGTATATCGGCTGGCTAATGGGCGAACAAAAAGCGCCCAGTTGGAATATCTTACCAAGCATAAAGATGTTCCACGCGACATTTTTAATACAGACCATGATTCTTATGAGGCTCAGTCTATACAGCATTCTCTTTTATTACAGTTGGTAAAAGATGAAGACCTCCTTCAGACTTTTGCCAGCGGAGAGATGGAACAGGTTGAGCCCATTATATGTACAAATACCGGAGTTGTTGTTAATGGTAATAGGCGACTCTGTGCATGGAGAAAACTCTTCTATGAGAACAGGGAAAAGTATAAGTCTTTCGAAACGATCCGTATCGCAGTTCTACCGGATATGGACGAAAAAGCCATCCTAGATATAGAGAAAAGGCTTCAGATACAAAGGACAATGCGAGCCGAGTATCGATGGCATACAAAGGCTCTAATGGCTGAAATAGAATTAAAAAACGGAGCAAAAGAAACCGCTCTTGCTAAGTCTTACGGACTGAAGAAAAAAGAATTGATGAACCTGATTGAATCTCGGAGAATCGCAGAACTATTCTTGGAGAAGGTCGGTCGTCAGGACGAATGGTCTCTTCTGGACAAGTCTTACTATGCTTTTGAGTCCATTGTCGTAGGAGGTAGGAAAATTTATAGTCAAACACATAAGGAGTTGTTTGAAAAGATCGCCTTCGACTTGATTACCAGGAATCTTGATCAAATGGAAGATACGCCATCTGGTCGATTATATGCGACGATAAAAGATCGCGCAGAGCATATTGAGGCAATCGCGGAAGAATTGGCTAAGAAAATGGAGCCCACGATACCGGAGGGTACCCAAGCAAAGACAGAGGCGGACAAACCAGACTCAGCAGAGTCCCCGGAGCATACAGTAGCAGATGATCCTAACGAAACCGTACAAATAGAGGATAATGAGGAGGATGACAAAGATGATTTCGATCTTTTAGCGGGAGGAGAAACTATAGAACCAGACTCCGCAGGGAAGGTTTCGTCCGCAATAGATAAAGGAGCCGAGATTTCGCAGGAAAGTATTGATAGAATTATTGACGCCCAGGTCGCATTAAAGAACGAGAAAGATAAGGCGACATTCTTTACAAAACAACTGGCGAACATTATTTCCACCCTTGATTTCGCTATCAGTAATGGATTGGATGAGGGTACAAAAACTGATGCTGTACCAGAACAGATTAAAGCAATCCGAGAGAAACTTGATTATGTTGATGAATGGCTTTTGGGTAGAAAATGAAAATAATTGTTGACTATGATCCGCGACTAAAAGTTGCTTTGCTCAAGCCTCTTGATAAAGATGTTTGGCATTGGAACGTCATAATTAACAGTTTGTTTGAAAAACCACTCGGAGCTCGCTTAGATGGAGATACTATCATCCTCCCGATTAATAGATTTCTTGAGATTCGAGGTTCGATTGCAAACTATGTCGCTAATCATCGGTCTACCATAAAAGTCAAGTTTTCGGAAGCGATAAAGCAGTTTCTCTCTTACGCAAATACATCTTCCTATAATACGGCCATAAAGATTCAACCTTATGATCCGGATTATGTGAGAAACACTTTAAGAGATCGAGGTTTTAAGCGAAATTTAACTGATAATCAGCTAAATAACTTATGTAAGTTGGGGCCTCTTCCTGCCGGAGCCACTTTTTCTGTTCCCGGCGCGGGAAAAACAACGGAGGCCTTGGCTTATTTTTTTCTTCGTGCAACGGACGAGGAAAAACTCCTAGTTATTGCTCCCAAAAATGCATTTGGTGCTTGGGACGAGCAGTTATACGATTGCTTACAGGATGATTCGTTGCACTTTGTTCGCCTTAGAGGAGGAGAGCAGGCTATTTCAAGAGCGCTTCGAGACGCCCCTCGCTTTTCGATCATTACCTATCAGCAATACCCCCGTGTATCTTCGTTGGTACAAGAATTCCTCGAGAACAATTGTGTGTCTGTATTTCTTGACGAGAGCCATCGGATAAAGAGTGGGCGAGGCGGTATTAGTGCTGATGCAATCCTTTCTGTAGCGTTCCTTCCTGAAAGGAAACTCATTATGAGTGGAACGCCAATGCCTCAAAGCAGAAAAGACCTTGTTCCTCAATTGTTCTTTCTATACCCAGAGGCAAACGTTACTGAAGATAGTGCAATAGACCTTGTTCAACCTATCTATGTTAGGACAACAAGTGGACAGTTAGGTATCCCGGCTGTGGAGCATCGGTCCGTTTCGTTAAAAATGAGCCCGCTTCAGTCAGAAATTTATCAGTCAATAAAGTCCGAGACTAAACGACAATTAATTCCCTTGCTTTCTGATATCTCAAAAGAAAACTTAAGAGAGATAAACAAGAAAGTCATGAAGGTCATGCAGTTTGTGTCCAACCCGGCATTATTGGCCAAGGATATGGACTATATTTTCGATCCACGTCTAGGGGCTCTTCTTGCAAAAGACATTGGACCCAAAATCGATTATGCATGTAAGCGGGCGAGAGAATTGGCATCCGAAGGAAAGAAAGTTATCATTTGGTCGCAATTTGTTGAAAATGTTGAACTAATCGCCGAGCGACTAAAAGATATCGGAGCCGATTATATCCACGGCGGCGTAGATGCTGGTGATGAGGATGTAAACGATACTCGTGAGTGGAAAATCAAAGAATTCCACCAGAATCCAGAAAAAATGGTTCTGGTTGCAAATCCTGCCGCTGCCTCAGAAGGTATTAGTTTACATAAAGTTTGTCAATATGCAATTTATGTGGATCGATCCTTTAATGCGGCTCATTACCTTCAATCTGAGGATCGTATCCATCGCTTAGGTCTTCGGCCTGATCAAAAACCAATAGTTGAGATTGTTCAGTGCGAGAATAGTATTGATGATGTTGTTCAAAGTCGGCTAGAAAGAAAGGTCGATGCTATGTCAAGGGCTCTTAATGATAGTTCTTTAGACATCGGAACCGTTCAATATGACGTTGATTATGATCCAGACGAGGATATTATTTCAGAGTCTGATTTAAGCGCGATACAACGCTATTTTAATGATATTGCTTTATGAGACGGGGTATATCAATCGGACTTGTCTCAGAGGCATTATCTGTCCTGTCTTCTGCGAAGAAATATAACTGCATTTCACTCTCACAGATCAATCAACTATCTATTGGTTACGGGATCAATAAGCAAGCGGCGATCTCTTTTGCAAGTCAATGTTCATGGGTGAATATTCTTAACAACAACCTATATTTTACAGATTCCGGTGAAAGGATTTTAAGCGGATTTCGTGAGAATAGAATCTCACAAGAATTATGGCGGGTAATCCTATATGACTATATCTCTGTTTGTCGTCCCGCTTGGGCTTCCAGAATCCCATTAGGGCGAAAGGAAGCTTCAACATTTATGACAAATGATGAGAAGCGCTGTTTCTTTGAAGCCGGATTACTTAACCCCCCGGATGAGGCCATTGTCCTTTGGTGGGATATTCTAGCCTCCATTTTTCGGGAAGAGCAGAATGATGCTTTGGAAGATGTGGGACGAGCTGGAGAGAAACTTACAATTAAGTTTGAGAAACAACGGACTCAAAGTGAGCCCAAATGGGTTTCTATTGAAACCAATCTTGCTGGATACGACATTCTGTCCCAGGTTGGGAATAATGATCCGGAGACAATCCTAATAGAGGTAAAGAGCACTCAGAAAACAATTAAAGAGGCGAAGATGATTATCTCCAGAAATGAGTGGGACGTTGCATCAACAGGGGCTCATAGGGAGAAGTATTTCTTTTACTTGTGGCTTCTTTCTTCAAAACAATTGGCAATTATTCCCGCAGTCCGGATGAAAGAATATATCCCGGAAGACAAGGATTCTGGGAGATGGATGTCCACGGAGGTTCCCTTTCACGTCTTCGAAGGAGATTTTCAGGTAATAGAAATAGAGGTCTGACGATTCACATCTTCACTCCTATTGAAGGGCCTCGAAAAGCCGTTTTTGTCACACTTTTTGATACACGAGAAACGAATAATCCCTCACAGAACATTCTGCAAGGCATTTCGGCGGCAACGAGATTTGCTCGGCCGCGGGCGGCCTCGCAAAAGATGAATTTCCCTAAAAAGGTTGACAGATTGGAATAAAAAAAACAGGTAGAGTCATTCTCCACCTGGTAAATGCTTCGATACGCCAGATTTACAACGCCTGGACCTGCTCCTCGGTGAGGCCGGTGGCTTTGGCAATAATCTCGACAGAAACTCCCAGATTTTTTAAGTTCCGGGCGTTCTCCTTTTTCTCTTTCTCCATACCCTTCTCCATGCCCTCTTCAAGACCTTTCTCGCGTGCAAAAGCGATGGTATTCTGGTAGTCCCAACGATTCTTCATCGCTTGGATGTAGGCCTCCTGCTCGGCGAAGGACATTTTGGCGAATTCTGCTTCCTGGACCATATCTTCAAAATAGGGATCATCCCATAACTCGGGCTTCTCTGCGAAGGTAGGGAGATTTTTCATCATGTACAAGAAGCGATCTTCAAAAGTGACACAGTCACCCTTGGCCTTGTCGAAACGGGCTATCTCCATGAATGCGAAGCGTAAGGAGTTGCTCATCAACTCTCCGGTGCTTTCCTCCCGTAGGAGGAACTGGTGGACATACTGATGCGGATCCGCGCGTTCCGGATCCAGATGCCGGATGTCGAAATTGAGCAAACCCAGGAAAAAGACAGGTCCGACATCGTAGTTCCAATCACCTCTCTCGGCATTGGAAGAGATGGTTCGTGCCGTGTAGAAGATGGCACGCTCCATAAAGTACTTCTGATCTGCAATCTGGACCTCGATGAGGAATGTCTTGCCATCCTGGGTTGTGCAGCGCATGTCAAAGGAAGCCTTGCGTTCCTGCTCAGTGAGGCCGAGCTGTTCGCTTTCGGTGATGACGATGTCAACGATGTCCAGGTTGAAGACTGCGTTGAGCGGACGGATGATGAGATTCTTGTTGCCGGATTCCTTGAAGATCTTTTTGAATCCGAAATCGACCATGGGGTCAATGTACTTGTGGATCATGTTATTCGTTTTCATAGTTCAACAGTTTTAGTGGGCGTCGTTGCAGGTCGCCCGGTTCGGGAGACGAAGATCGGGATCGATGGTGGGATCTCCAAGGATTATAAAGAATCCTGCTGCAGAATTTGTTGATTCTTTCCCGTTTTTCCGGATGGAAAAGAATTGTATTGGTTGGAGAAAAGTGTATTTTTGCAGGGATAACCTCAGGTGTTTGTCTTATGAAAAGGATATTTTGCCTTGCCGTGATGTGTCTGTTGACACTCTCGTCCTGTTCGCGTCTTCCGAATGATAATTCAGTCGTCGGAGAAGAAGGAGAGGATTTTATTACCCTTCGCTATGTGAAATGGGCCCGCCAGCCGGTTGTTTGCTATCTGGGAGGTGCCGGGGAAAGCGCTCCGGAAGGCTTTTCGGCCCCTAGTGAAGACCAACTGAACAAACTCATGAATGTCTATAACAAATACTACGGCACCTACAATGGCGTCAAAGGGATACTCTTCAGCGCTGTGGGTATCGATGGCTTCAACCCGGCGACTCTCGCAAGCGACGGAAAAGTCCGTTCCGCGGATTACAACAGGTACACTTTCACCGACGAACATCTGGCCCATGCCGTTTTCCTCCCGGTGAATGATGGCTGGGACGGGTATTACTGGGGCGACTATGAAGGTGGCTATTACTATTTCCTTCATTTCAGCATGATAGAAATGAAGGTACAGCGCCGCACCTTCGCCAGCGGAGACCGTGCCTTCACCATCCTGGGAGGCATGCTGCCGGTAAAGAACTGAGCCTATGGATTTTAAGTTATTTGGCGAGGAGAGCGCGCCGACATTGCTGTTGATCCCGGGTTTGGGAGTATCGTACGAGATATTCCTGCCGTTGACGGAATTGTTGAAGGACAAGTTCCGGATCATTGCCACGGAGGTGGATGGTTTCACGCTGGGTGTCCATACCCGGTTCACCTCCGTTGACGACCAGGCGGCGCAGGTGATTGCCTATGTCAAAGAACGGCTTGGCGGCCATCTGGACTGTGCCTATGGCCTTTCGCTGGGCGGAAAGATCCTGTCCCGCGTGCTGGAACGTGACGAAGTCACCATCGACCACGCTATCCTGGATGCGGCGCCGCTGCTGCCGCTGCCCAGGTGGTTGGTCGGGCCGCTTCGCTATTACCAGTGCGCCAATGTCTGGACCTGTTATCATTGGACGGGATTCTGGCGTTGGGTGTTCCATTCGCATTACTTCGATGTATTGCTGGACGAGTGCAGGAAGGTGTATCCGTTCGGCGGCGGACAAGCGGTGCTGGATGGTTACAAGTCGGTATATACCAACAAGTTGGAATCCATTCACGGGGCCGATATCCACTATTGGCACGGCTCCTTGGAGGCTTTTGTCGCCAAACCGCAGGCAGAGCACCTGAAGGGTCTCTGCCCGGATGTCGAGGTAGAGGTCTTCCCCAAGATGAACCACGGACAATTGCTCGTGGACCATCCGGAAGAGGTCGCGTCACGAATACTGAAGTATTTTGGCAAGTCCGGTGGCTGTCGGATTTGACCCCGCGCTTATTTGCGGGAATAGACGGTGCCGTAGCTGCTGAGGACCTTTTTGACCGGATCGAAGAAATAGTCCGGCTGGGCATCGGCCCCGGCCTCGTCGGTGTCCTGATAAATACAGTAGCCGCCGATGACGTAGTTGTACTCCAGGCTGCTGTCGTGTCCGATAACGCTCCAGCGGAGGGTCCCGTCCTTCGTCAGGACGATGCGCTCGTCTTCGCTCTCATACGTGCCGGCCACATCGGCATAGGAGACATACGGGGCCGGGGCGGAGCTCAGGTTGGAATAGAGCACCCAGCCCACCAGGTCGGGATTCTCGTCCGAGACCACCTTGAGCATGATGGGCTCCTCGCCCCAGAAAGGCCTGTCCTGCGTGATGTCCAGCGGATGCACTTCCGTCCCGGCCTTCAAGTTTCCGATGACCTTGGATTTCTCATCCGGTCCGCCATAAACCGGCACGGTATCTTTCTTGTCCGGATCGATAATGCGCATGCAGACGGCATTTGAGGATACCCAGGAATACTCATCCAATCCAATCTCGTCGGGGCCGTGGTTCACGCTGTCGGCCAGCACGTCCCACCAGCCGTCAACGGGGTTCGCCAGCCAGAAGCGGTAGGTCTCGCCCTTCTTCAGGGTAGCGGTCTTCACCCCGTTTCCGGGAGCGGAAAGCAGGGTCAGATCCTTGTCGGGTCTGGCATAGGCGTACATCCACGGGAAATCGTAGCCGTCGCCCGATTCGATGTCCTCGGGGACCGTGTCGGAGACCGCGATCCAGCCCGTCATTTTCCCCTCCTCGTAGTTGACCTTCACCCATTCGCCGTCGGCGGACAACTCCTGCGGCCGGAGAATGCCGATGAATTCCGGGATCATGCCGACTTTGGGCGCATCCGCGCGCGGTTCCGTCCGCAGGAAGCGATGGTGTGCGTCAAAGCTGTATGTGGCCACCGCAAGCACGGAGCGGTGGACCCAGGCCTGGGACTTGGGATCCTTCATTAACGAGCCGAAGACCTCGGCTGGATTCTTGATCTGCCACCAGCCGCCCGACGGTCCGGTCACGTTCATGGTAAAACCGCCCAGGCTATTGACCTGAAGGAGCACTTTCCCGCCCGGCGTCGCCCGGATATTGGTCAGCCCGGACGGATCGGTATCGTGGATGAAACATTCAAGCTCATGCTGCTGCGCCCGCAGCGTCAGGGCGCCCGCCATCAGGCAAAAAACCGCGGCCACCGCCGCAAGGATGCTGGACTTTTTCATAATTGTCGACAATTAACTCCGTAAAGATACAAAAAAGAAAGACCCGGCTATGTGTCTCGAATTGATAAATATTGTGGCTGATTCGTGCGGGCGAGATTTGCTCGGCCGCCGCGGGCGGCCGAGCATTTCTCGGACTGTCCGGGAGCAATCGGAAGGCAGGTGCGGCCGGAGGCCGCTTTCCGTTTCCGGGCCCGCCCGCGCGAAAGCTAGCTTTCGGCCGGGTGGGTCCGAAAACGAAAATGCCGCACCTTGCGGTGCGGCACCTGCTGCCGATTGCATAGCGCGGAGAGGACGAGATTCGAACTCGTGGTACGCTTGAGACGTACGTCGGTTTAGCAAACCGGTGGTTTCAGCCACTCACCCACCTCTCCAATCGTTCACTCGGGTTTCCAAACTGTGGATTCTCCGTATCGGGACGACAAAGTTACAACAAATTCTTTGTTTTGCAATTATTTTTTGCTACCAAGGATTTGAAGGATTTTCCGGGCGACGTCGCTGTTCTCCTGGACGCCGCTGAATTCGCGGGAACGGGGGCCGTAGGCGAAGAGCGGGACCATCATCGGGGTGTGGCTCTTGGAGGCGAAGATGCCGGAGACGTAGCCCTGGGCGGGGTCGCCTTTGGAGAGGATGGTGGCGCCGGTCTCGTGGTCGGCGCTGATGATGACCAGCGTGTGGCCGTCGCGTTCAGCGAAGCGGACGGCGACCTCGATGGCCTTGTCGAAGTCCAGGGTCTCCCAGACGGTGCCGGGGAGGTCGTTGGAATGCTCGCTCTTGTCGATCCGGGCGCCCTCGACCATCAGGAAGAAGCCTTTCTTGCTGCGGGCGGAGAGGTAGTCGATGGCCATCTGCGTGGTGGCGGGCAGGTAGTCGCCGCGGTCCTGCGTGACGGAGGGCGGGAGATAGACCAGGCGCTGGGAGCCGGCGGCAGCCGGGTCGGCGGGGTCATAGACCAGGGTAAAGCGCTTCTTGATGGCTTCCTGCGTCGAGAGCGGCATGCTCTCGAAGACGCTCTGGGTGCCGGCGGAAGCGAAGGTCAGCTGGCTGGCGGGGAGGTCGGCCCAGATCTCCTCCTTGGCGTTGCGGGATGCCTGGTGGGCGAAGAAGGCCGCAGGCGTGGCGCCGTTGAGGTCATCCGTCGAGACGACGCCGCAGGCGTAGCCGAGCGGGGCGAGGAGTTCGGGGATGTTGGGGATGTTGACCTTGGAGCTGTCTTTGCCGAGGTAGCCGTTCTTGGTCTTGACGCCTGTGGCGTAGGCGGTGCCGGAGGCGGCGGAGTCCGTGGTGAAGTTGTTGGCAGACTGGGTGCGGACGTAGCCCATGGTCTTGAGGTTGGTCATCGTCAGTTCGCCGCCGTTGGCGTACATACCGAGATTGACGGCGCCCTGTCCCATCCCGTCGCCGATCAGCAGGATGATGTTGCGGATCCGGGCATTCGTGCCGTCGATCCGGAAGGAGGGTGTGTAGGCGTTTTGCTTCTCAGCATAGGTGTCGGCGGCCGAGGCCGTGATCTCCCGGTTTCCGGTCTGTGCCGTGAGCGGGGTAGCGGCGAGGAGTGCCGTCAGGAAAAGAAGGATGCTTTTTCTCATGTCAATAATGGTTTTTCGTTATTTGATCCAGATTTCGTCGATGAAGATGAATCCCGGGCTGCCGGCGCCGGGGTGCCAGTCGGGGATGGTGCCGATGTTCTTGGCGAACACCTTGATGTAGCGCGCCTGCACGGACGCCGGAACCTCACAGTCCCAGATGCGCACCTCGTAGTCGCGTTCGTCCATGGTGTTCTCCACACGCGCCAGCGGCGTGAAATACTTCCCGTCCGCGGACACGGAGAATTCGACATAGCGCGGCATCCAGATCCAGGAGCGGGCGTCCTGGCAGAACCCGGCGCCGACCTGGGTGACCGTCCGGACGCTCCGCAGGTCTACCACGGCCTCAAAATCGGTGTCCTGGTAGCCTTGCCAGCCGCCGGTGCGCCAGTTGAGCCCGCCGCGGAAGCCGTCGATCAGGCCCTCGTCGCCGCCGGCAGTGTACTGCCGGCTGTAGCGGGAGCGGATGGCGATGTCGCGGTCGCGGGCGATCTGGTGCACGGCGCTGCGGGTGGTAAAGCTGCGGCGCTCCCCAATCCGGGCGTAGGCTTCCATCGTACAGGGTTCATAGACGGTGAACGGCCCTTCATAGGGGTGGAAGTCCTCGCCGCCGATGCGGTACCAGAGTTCGCCTTCGCCGGTGATGGAGACGCGCAGCGAGTCGGCGAAGATGTCGCCTGCCATCTCGAAGGCGGGGTTGGTGACGATGGTTTTCGGGATCCGGGTGAGAGATCCTTCGCTGCGCTCAGGAGGGCAGAGGCCCGGGCAGACGGGATAGCGCCCGAGGGCGCTCAGGACGTACCAGGCGGACATCTGTCCGCAGTCGTCGTTGCCGCAGAGGCCGTCGGGGGCGGAGGTGTAGAGCGTCTCGAGGATCTGCTCCACGCGGGCCTGCCGCTTGTCGGGCCGCCCGGCGAAATCATACAGGTACGCCACGTGGTGGCTGGGCTCGTTGCCCTGGGCATACTGCCCGATGCGTCCGGTGATGTCGGCCTGGGTGCGGCCGGTGTTGGCCTCGTCGGCGCCGAACATTGCGTCCAGGCGCTGCTCCAGGGCCTCCGGCCCGCCGAGCGCTTCCGTCAGCCCGGCGATGTCCTGCGGGACGAAGAGGCTGTACTGCCAGGCGTTGGCTTCGGTGTAGTTGTTGTTGACCTCGCGCGGATCGAAGGGCGTGAACCAGCGGCCGTTGAGCCGGGCGCGCATGAAGCCGGTGGCGGGGTCGAAGACGTTGCGCCAGTACTGCGCGGAGGTCATGTATGCTTCGTAGAGGTCCATCCGTCCGACGTAGCGCGCCACCTGGGCGACGCACCAGTCGTCGTAGGCGTATTCGAGGGTCTTGGAGACGCTCTCGTGCTCGTCGTCGGCGAGCACCAGGCCGTTGGCGCGGAAGCTGTCCAGGCCGAATTCCGGCCGCTTCGAGCTGGCCACGAGGGCCTCCAGCGCCTTCTCCACGTCGAAGTCCGTGAAGCCGCGCGCGAGGGCGTCCGCGATCACTGGAGCGGCGTTGTAGCCGATCATGCAGTTGGTCTCGTAGCCCCAGAGCTCCCACACGGGCAGTTTGCCGGCTTCGTCATAGATGGACAGGAAGGTCTTCAGGAAGTCACAGCTGCGCTCCGGCTCGATCTCCCAGAGCAGCGGATGCTCCGCACGGAAGGTATCCCAGAGCGAGAGCACGGTGTAGCGCTCCCAGCCCTCGGCGCGGTGCACCTGCCGGTCCATGCCGCGGTATTCGCCGTTGGCGTCGGAGTAGAGCGAAGGGTGGATGCCCGTATGGTAGAGGGCGGTGTAGAAGCGCCGCAGGTGCTCTTCGTCCTGCCAGGGGCATTCCAACTTGCCCAGATAGACCTCCCAGGCGGCCCGGGTGGTAGCGAGCTGCGCCTCGAACGAGGCGGGGTACTCCGCGAGCAGGTTCTGCCGCGCATTTTCCTCCGACACGGAGGAGATGCCCACGCGCACCGTGACCGTCCGCGCTTTGCGCGCAAAGCGGAACAGCGCCCGGCGTCCGCCGTCGAGGAGACGGCATTTCGCGGGAGCGGAGAATTCGATCCAGAAATAGACGTCCTGCCCGCGCGCCCAGCTGCTCGACTGCCGCCAGCCGCTCACGGCCGTGCGCCCCTGCGGGGTGATGCGCCAGGCGTCCAGCGGGTCGCGGTGGCGCAGGTCCAGGCAGATCTGCGGCTTCCCCCCTGCGGGAAATGTGTACTCGTGCACGCCCACCCGCCTGCCGGCGGTCAGCCGTACCTGCACCTGCGGCCCGTCCAGGAAGACCTCGTAGAGGCCGGGGGAAGCCTTTTCGCGCGCATGCGAAAAGGCGGAAGGACTGCCGTCGCCCGGCATCAGCAGGATATCGCACAGGTCGTCGCAGCCGGTGCCGCTCAGGTGCGTGTGGGAAAAGCCGTAGATGACCCCGTCGCTGTAGTGGTAGCCGCTGCAGCCGTCCCAGTCGCCCGCCTGCGGGCGGGTATCCGGGCTGAGCTGCACCATTCCGAACGGCGCCACGGCGCCAGGAAAGGTGTGCCCGTGCGCGTCCGTCCCGACGAATGGATTGACGTAGGGGATGACGGAGAGCAGCAGGGTCAGGAAGAGGTGCGGCATGGCTTATTCGCCCGCAAACAACGGGAAAAGGTGGTTCGGGACGTGCTCCCGGACCATCACGGCTTTGAGCTCTTCGACCTTGTCGGGGTGCTGGTCGAGGATGTCGTGCTCTTCGCCCGGATCCTCGTCCAGGTTGTAGAGTTCGTAGTGGTCGGCGGGGGTGTTGATGCCCGCGCGGATGAGCTTCCAGGGCCCGATGCGGGCGGCCTGGCCGTTGCGCTCGGCGAACTCGAAGTAGAGGAAGTCATGTTGCTTCTGTCCCTTGCGGCCCTCCAGCAGCGGCAGCAGGCTGATGCCGTCCATCTCCGACAGGTCGGCATCCGGAGCCAGGATGTTGCGGAAGGTGGGCATCATGTCCCAGAAGGAGCACACGAAGTCGGTCTCCGTGCCCGGGGCGATGTGCCCGGGCCACTCGATGATCATCGGGACGCGGATGCCGCCCTCGTAGAGGTCGCGCTTGTAGCCGCGCCAGGGGCCGTTGGAGTCGAAGAAGTCCGGGTCGGCGCCGCCTTCGAGGTGCGGTCCGTTGTCGCTGGCGAAGAGGATGATCGTGTTCTCATAGACGCCCAGTTCCTTGAGCTTGTCCACCAGTTCGCCCACGTACTTGTCCAGGCGCGTCACCATCGCGGCGAAGGTCGCGTGCGGCTCCGCCACGGAGCAGTAGCCGCCGAGGCGGAAGCGCGGATGGCCCTCGTCCTGGCCGGCCCAGGGGGTCTCGTCGGGGAATTTCTCCCGGTACCGGGCGATGATCTCATCTTCCGGCACGATCAGCTCGGCGTGGGGGATGGTGGTCGGATACCACATGAAGAAGGGTTTGCCGTCGGCGACGGCTTTCTCCATGAATTCCAGCGACTTCTGGTGGATCAGGTCGGCGCTGTAGGTGCCCTGCCCGTAGGGGATGCCGGGGACATTGTCTTCGAGGAGGATCCGGGTGTCGTTGTCCCAGAGGTGGTCTGGATAGTAGCTGTGCGCCAGGGTCTGGCAGTTGTAGCCGAAGAAGGTGTCCACGCCCTGCCGGTCCGGGTTGCCGGTGGTGGTGATGTAGCCGAGTCCCCATTTGCCGAAGGCGCCGGTGCGGTAGCCCAGCATGCGGAAGTCGTGGAAGAGGGTCTGGGAACCTTCGGGCAGTTCCTGCTGGCCCTCGGTGATGCCGGGCTCGCGGCCCTTGACCGGCTTGTTGCCGCGGATGGCGGTATGGCCGCTGTGCGTGCCGGTGATCAGGCACGAGCGGGACGGGGCGCTGACGGTGGTGCCGGAGTAGCATTGCGTGAAACGCATGCCGCGGCTGGCGAGCGCGTCGATGTTGGGGGTCTCGATGAGTTGCTGTCCGTAGCAGCCGAGGTCGCCCCAGCCGAGGTCGTCGGCCAGGATGAAGACCACGTTGGGCCGCTGCGCTTCCTGCTTCGGGGCGCAGCCCGCGAGGGCGGACCCTGCGGCCACGAGAGCTCCGGCTTTCAAGAGTTTGTTGTTCATATGTGGTTGATTGACAGGTTATCAGCGGGATTCGAGGATGGGGCTGTGGGGGTCGCGGGCGACGGCGGCTTTCCAGATGTCATTGTAGCCGCCGTACTGGAGTCCCTTCGGGAGGCCGGCGCCGTACTCGGAGTGCGAGAAGGAGCCGTCCTCTTCCTGGGCCTTGATGTTGCCGTCGATGAACTTGACGAGCAGCAGCTCCTCCAGCTTCGTCCAGGCGGCGAACTGCTCCTGGGCAGTCTCCACGCTGTACCGGGTCATCAGCTTGCGGGCCTTGCGGATGCGGCCTTTCTCCACGAGCCGGGCGAGCTGGGCGTCCATCGCCGGGATGCCCTTGTCCTGCTGGTAGAGCTCGAAGCGGTCGGCGGCTTCGCGGGCTACCGGCGCCATCCGGTCGTACATCTTGTAGCAGGCGTTGGCTACGCGGTTGCACATCCAGAACTGGGAAGTGGCGCTGTAGTGGAGCATGTCACCGTTGCCTTCGCGCAGGCACTCGGGAACCTTGGTGATGTTGGCGTAGATCGGAGTCAGGTAGGAGGTCGCGGCATCGTCGCAGCCGAACCAGATCAGGGCGCCGACCTCGCGGGGCAGCCAGCCGCGCGCCTGGGCGACGAACCAGAAGCCCGTCTGCTGGGTGGCGATGGCGCGCTCGTTGGTGTAGCGCTTGCCTTCCCACTCGAAGCTCATCGGACGCCAGCGGTACGGCAGGCCGTTGCCGCCCGCGCCGATGTCGGTGGTCATGTCCATCGGGGTGCCCTCGTAGTGGTCGCGCATCACGTCGGCGACATCCTTGACGGACACCTTGCCGGCCGGCTTGATCCAGAGAGGCATCTCGCCGTCCAGGTCGTAACCCATCGCGTAGTCCAGCCAGTCCGTGGCCGGGCGGGAGACGATCTCGTCATCGTCGTCTTCGTAGGTGAAAGTGCCCTTGCCGAGGATGTTGAAGGCGCTCCAGGCACGGGCGTCGCAGGCGCGGGCTCCGCCGAAATCGAGGGGGTTGTATGCGTCGCGGAAGCTGAAATCCTCGTCCTCGCCCTCATACCAGCCCTGCTCGCGGGCGAAGCTGATCACGTCGGGGGCGTAGAGGGTGTTCTCCGGGTCGTCCAGGGGGAAGCGCGTGATGCGGGCCTGGTTGGCGTGGGCGCAGATGTAGCCGTCGGGGATGCGGCGCGCCACCCACACGATGCCCTTCTGCTCACCCTTGCCCACGAGGTCCATGATCCAGGCTTCCTGGGGGTCGGCGATGGAGAAGGTCTCGCCCTCGGAGGGGTAGCCGTAGGTGTTGGCGAGGTCCACGATGATCTGGATCGCCTCCCGGGCCGTCGTGGCACGCTGCAGGGTGACGTAGATCAGGGAGCCGTAGTCCATGATGCCGCCCGGGTTGACCTGCTCCTCGCGGCCGCCCCAGGTGGTCTCGCCGATGATGAGCTGGTGCTCGTTCATGTTGCCGACGGTCTGCCAGGTCCGCGCTACTTGGGCGATGTCGCCCAGCGGCTTACCGGTATCCCATTCGCGGATGGCGAGGGAGCTGCCTGCGGCGAAACGCCCGGCGGGCCGGAAATACAGCTCGCCGAAGAGCATGTGCGAGTCGGCCGCGTACGAGACGATGCTGGAGCCGTCAGCGCTGGCTCCGGGGGTGATGATGATGTTCGTACAGGCGTCCGTACGGCCGGCGGCAAGCAGCGCCAGGGAAAGGATGGTGCACAGAAATTTTCTCATTTTATCTTTTATTTATAAATTTGCAGGCTTATGAGATACAAATCTATAAAATTTTTCGGGATTAGCGCCTTGTTGCTCCTGCCTTTGTGGCTGGGAGCGCAGCAGCCGCAGGATGAGGCCCAGGAGCTCAAGGAGCTCCACGAAGCCATCGAGCAGCAGGTGGACAGCTATACGAACCTGCTGGACCTGGAGGTCTGGCAGACCTTCTACCTGGACTCCATCCTCACGCACGACTATGAGGCGATGCGCGAGGAGCTCAAGGGGCTCCGGGACGCCAAGATGACCAACACCGACCTCTACCAGCAGACGCGGGACAAGTGGAACGAGCAGATCTACAACTCCCTGGAGAAGGTGTTCAACAAAGAGCAATGGGCGAAGTATCTCAAGTCCGGTGCGGCCCGGGACAAGAAATCCCGCGACAAGCGCATGGCGAAAAAGAAGTAAAGGATATGAAAAGAGAAGATATCGACAAGGTCCTCTCGGAGCTGAACGGGCTCCGGTGCAAGACGCAGAAGGAAGTGGAAGAGGCGCGGGTGCGCTTCCTCGGCAAGAAAGGCGAGATCACGGCGCTCTTCGAGGAGTTCCGCAACGTGGACAAGGAGATGAAGCGCGAGTTCGGGCGCACGCTCAACGAACTCAAGAATGCCGCCCTGGAGACAATCGAGCGCCTGCGCGAGACGGTTGGCGAAGAGGGCGGCCAGGAAGGCCCGAAGCAGGACCTCACGATGCCGGGAGACCCGCTGGAGCTGGGTTCCCGCCATCCGGTGTCCATCGTGCGGCAGGAGATCGTGGATATCTTCCGCAAGTTCGGCTACGATGTCGCCGAAGGTCCCGAGCTGGAAGATGACTACCATGTCTTCGAAGCGCTCAATTTCCCCCCGAACCACCCGGCCCGCGACATGCAGGACACCTTCTTCGTGTCCACGGGGCACCCCAATCCGCTGCTGCTCCGCACCCACACCTCCAGCGTGCAGGTGCGCACCATGGAGCGGATGAAGCCGCCCATCCGCGTGATCTGCCCGGGGCGTGTGTTCCGCAACGAAGCCATCAGCGCCCGGGCCCACTGCATCTTCCACCAGGTCGAGGGCCTCTATGTCGATGAGAACGTGACCTTTGCGGACCTCAAGCAGGCGATCCTCCTGTTCGCCCGCGAGATGTTCGGTCCCGAGACCGAGATCCGGATGCGGCCGTCCTTCTTCCCCTTCACGGAGCCGTCCGCTGAAGTGGACGTCAGCTGCAACATCTGCCACGGCAAGGGCTGCAACATCTGCAAGGGCTCCGGCTGGCTGGAGATCCTGGGCTGCGGCATGGTGGACCCCAACGTCCTCGAAGCCAGCGGGATCGACTCCAAGAAGTACTCCGGCTTCGCCTTCGGCATGGGCCTGGAGCGCATCGCGATGCTCAAGTGGCGGGTCAATGACCTGCGCCACTACTTCGAGAACGACATGCGTTTCCTCCAGGAGTTCAATTCAGCAGTAGAAGTTTAGTTTGAAAGGGATCCGCCGCCCGGATTGACAGGGCGGCGGACCCTGTGTTTCTTGAAACCACGTAAAAAACAAGAGTGACATGTCAAAACCCCATTTCAACACCAGGTTCCTGGTGATGGCAGTGACGCTGGTCGTCTGCCTGATTACATCCAATTTCTTCGTTCCGCGCCTTTGGCAGGTCGCCGGGCTGCCCTTGCAGCTCTCCGGTGCCGTGCTGCTGTTCCCGGTGTCGTATATCCTCAACGACTGCATCACGGAGGTGTACGGCTACCGCAAGGCGCGCTTCATCATCTGGCTGGCCTTCCTGCTCAGTTTCTTCGTGGCCTTGATGGCCCAGCTGGTCTGCTGGCTGCCGCAGCCGTACCAGGAAGAGAGCCAGCCCGTAGCCGAGCAGTTCAACAACCTGTTCTCGATGGTGCCCAAGACCACCCTCGCCTCGCTGATCGCTTTCTTCTGCGGCTCCACGGTCAATGCCTGGATTATGAGCCGGATGAAGGTGGCCTCGCACGGCAAGGGCTTCGGCTGGCGCGCCATCATCTCGTCGCTGGGCGGCGAGGTCGTCGATTCGCTCATTTTCTTCCCGGTGGTTTTCGGCGGGATCCTGTCCTTCCCGGTGGCACTGCAGCTGGCCGCGACGCAGATTTGCGCCAAGGTCCTCTATGAGATTGTCATCCTCCCGCTGACCTCCTGGTACGTCCGCTATGTCAAGCGCGTCGAGGGGATCGATACTTTCGATAAGAAGATTTCCTACAACCCGTTCAAAATCAACGATATCTAGTATATGGCACGGAACCGCGAAGAACTCCAGGCCCTCGGCCGCGAGACCGCATACAGCCAGGACTACGATCCCGGCGTACTCGAGACCTTCGAGAACCAGCACCCCGACAACGATTATTGGGTGCGCTTCAATTGCCCTGAATTCACCACGCTCTGCCCCATTACCGGACAGCCGGATTTCGCGGAGATCCGCATCAGCTACATCCCCGACCGCCGGATGGTGGAGAGCAAGAGCTTGAAACTGTATCTGTTCAGCTTCCGCAGCCACGGCGACTTCCACGAGGACTGCATTAACACGATCATGAAGGATCTCATCGCCCTGATGGATCCCAAATACATCGAAGTGACGGGCTTTTTCACCCCGCGCGGGGGCATCTCCATCTATCCCTGGGCCAACTACGGCCGTCCCGGCACGAAATACGAAACGCTCGCCCAGGAGCGTTTCGCCACGCACGAATGACTATGCGTACATTGACCAAGAAAGAAGAGGTCATCATGGACCATTTTTGGAATAACGGGCCTTTGTTTGTCCGGGATCTCAGAAAACTGTATCCAGAGCCTAAACCTCACTTCAATACCCTTTCCGGGCAGGTTCGGACGCTTGAGGCAGATGGTTTTATTGGCCACGTTTCCTATGGTCCGGTTTACCAATATCATGCAATTATTACTCGAGATGAGTATAATTCGTCGGTATTGACGGGAGTCGTGAACAAATTGTTCGGAAGTTCTTATTTGAGCGCAGTCTCTTCGTTAATTCGGGAAGAGAAAATTACCGTCGAAGATTTGAGAGAATTGATATCCAAGATCGAGCAATAGTTTGATGGTGTCGTTCTTATCATACGAATTGCGCTCGGCAATAGCCATTGCTTTCGTTTGGTGTCTGTTCTCGCTGTTTCTACGTCGGGAACCGTCCCATCGCATTAATCGGTGGATTCTTTTAGGGGCCGTCCTCCTATCCTTGTCGATTCCATTGTTTTCATTTACAATTCATCGTCAGGTTGTGTTGCTTCCAGAGTTGGGTTCTAACGGAGTGGCATCAGACGTTACGAAGTCTTATCAAGGGACATCTGTTTTCTTTGGGTTACTGAGTTTGGGTATGATGTTGATGTTCGGCGTTCGGGCTTTCTCTTGGCTTACAGCTGCCCGAATCGCCGGTCGAGGCAGCAAGATAAGGTCTGCGGACGGTGTAAGTTGTGTTGTCGTTTCAGGGAGGATTGCCCCCTTTGTCTGGATGAGGACCGTGGTCTTGTCTCGAGAAGATTATGACTTAGCCAATGGGGTTTTGGCTCATGAGTCTGCGCATATTCATTTAAAGCATTACCTGGATTTGTTCTTGCTAGATTTATTGGTCATTCTCCAATGGTTTAATCCGTTTGCCTGGTTGATTCGCAGGGATTTGAGACGAGTGCACGAATATGAAGCCGATGCTATGGTTGTAACCGGGGCCTGCGATAAGAGATCATATTGCATGCTTTTGCTTGAACGCGCGGCTGGCGGCAAACGTTTATTTGATATGGTCCAGTTTAACGGTGGCTCGGTGCGGAGCAGGATCGTGATGCTGGAACGTGGGCCTTCTCCTGGAAATCCGGGTAAATGTCTACCGATGCTTTTAGGAGTTCTTTTGGTGTTTGCTTGTTCGATTCATATAAAAAAGGACTATGTTGCGGGCTATGCAGTGATGGACCCTGTGGCCATCGTCAATATGGTTTCAGGGAGGCCCCGTGTGAAACCTGATATGTCTTTTTTGGATGCTTTGACTCCTTCTGTTTCGTTCAATGGAGAGATGCCGGAGATATTGGCGGATACCCGTTTACAGAAGTGGTTTGCAGCTAGTGTTTCCATTCCTGAAACGGATGCTACCGGGACGGTTCTGGCAAGTTTTCGAGTAGCAAAAACAGGGAAGATGGAGGATCTTGCCATTTTGAAAGGAGCAGCGGAGCCATTGAATCAAGCTGTCTTGGAAACATTGAGTGAAATGCCTGAATGGGCCCCAGCAACAGTTTCTGGACAGCCGAGGGACTTTGTTCTGATACTTCCTATTTCATTTCAATAATAGCATTCCATTCGTGATTTGCCAACCGTTTCCGACGACGAACGATTTTTTTTTGTTGCATAACGGATTTTTTTAGTTATATTTGTCGCGTTAAACAAATTAAAATCGTAGGAAACAGATGAAAATAAAGATAATAGGAAGGATTATGTTAATAGTCCTTCTTTCTGCTGTTGCTCCTCCAAATCTTTGTGCGCAATACTTCCTTTGGTCTACCTCGGAGCGGGATGTTTACCCTGGTGATTTTTTCTATGATTCACACTATTATGGAGATAAAAAACTAGATGCTTCTCAACTAGAGGTCAATTATTTATGCTCATCGGTAATAGATACGTTGTCGAATCTTCGGTTCGACAACGAATGTGTTTTGATGGTAGGAAAGACGTGGACTAAATATCAAGAACGGCATCGAAGTCAATATGAGAAAGCTGTGAGGATAGATTACAAGACTGCAGCAAAGGAGTATTGTAATTACCTACGTCCAGAGTCCTATTATGTTTTGTATAGTGATACCTATTTCTATGACATTTCTCATAGAAAAAATATATTCACAGTCCGATTAGGTGCGGATGATTATAAGATAGAAGAATCGGCTACTGATATAAAATGGAAGATTATCGATTCGACAAAGGTAATAGGCGGGCATTCGTGTACTAAGGCCGAGGCTGATTTTGGCGGGCGTCATTGGGTAGCATGGTTCTCAACGGAAATCGCCCTTCCGTATGGTCCGTGGAAACTGCGTGGGCTACCGGGACTGATTCTGGAAGCGGAAGACTCCTCGAACCAGTATTGCTTTTCTGCACTATCAATTTCATCTGTGCAAAACGACATCACAATGGCAGAGTATCCATATATATTGATATCACGCAAGCAGTATAACAAGATGGTCCGGGAATCCATCGAGGATTATACGACTTTTGTAAATCAACATATTAGCCGCTATAAAAGACTCCGTAGTATTGAGAGTCCGAAAGAATTGAAAGAAAAGTATAATCGTCCGATGAGATTCGGCTTAATTGAACAATAATCGGATGGCTATGTATCGAAGATAATAGCGTCCCCTTTTTGTTTCTTGCGCAAGGGACTCTCTTTATGTAATGAAATAATAAGATGCGATTAAGCTTTAGATATGTTGTTTCCGTCCTTTGTATTCTATGGACGTTACTCCAGGGAAGAGCGCTTTTCGCACAAGAGTTGACGTTGTCAGGTGTTGTCCTTGATACAGAAGATCGCACGATGACGGGGGTGGTTGTGTTGGCGAAGGACCAGAATGGACGCATGTTAGCATATACGATTACCGACGAACAAGGTAAGTTTGCAATCAGCCCCGGTAATACAGCCACGGAAATAGAGTTTTCATTGGTTGGCTACAAGAAACAGTCCATTAAGGCACCGTTTGACAATGCCCGCCTTGTCATACGAATGGAAGAGAGCGTTGAGCGCTTGGAATCTGCCGTTATTCGGGAGCGGGTCGTTAGGGTGCATGGAGATACGCTCGAATACAACGCAGCGGCGATCCGTGCAGATACGGACCGATCACTGGGAGATGTCCTTCAACGTCTTCCGGGTGTTACGATGCAGAAGAATGGAACAGTTCTATTCAACGGCAGGCCCATTTCCCGCTTGTATGTGGATGGCCGGGATATTCTTCGGGGAGAGTACCGGCTGGCTACGGAAAACTTGGATGCGCGTACGCTGAAAACGATTGAAGTGTATCGGAATCATCAAGCCGTCAAGGCGCTGAGCGGCTTGATTGAAGAGGAGTCCGCAGCATTAAACATTACGCTGACTGATCTCGCTCGCGGCCGGTGGACCGTTACTCTGGATGCTGGAGGCGGCCTTTCCGCCGCCCCATCTTCATTTGCGTATTCTGCTGATGCGTTCGGAGCGAATGTGTCCCGAAACATGGCATCGTTAAATAAGGCGGGAGTCAATAATGTGGGGGCACTGCCTCGATTCAATGATTCGGGCTACATAATCCGGGTTGGGGAAGATCGATTCAACCGTTACCGTTTGCGGGAGCAGGCTTCGATACACCCGGATTTCGCACCGTTGGAGGATGAGCACAGCGCGCTGAACCGAAGTATCTTTGCGCAAACCGTCAATAATTTTGCAACGGGGGCATACACGACAGTCGGGATATCAGTGAAAGCTTCCCGGGATATGATGCGTTCTTCCCTGGAAAGCAAGCAGCGGTATCAAATGGCAGAAGAAGAGGGCGGGGAAAAGGTTTTTGCTGACCTTACAGAAAAGAACAGCACGCAGAAATATGCTTCTATTGCGGCTGACATTACGATGAATGCACCCCATAAATACATAAAGAATGTCTTGTTTGCAGACTACAGAGACTTAAATGGAACGGGGATGGTTTCCGGGGAGCGGGGTATGGATCAGAAGACAAAGGGTCGTCGCTGGAATCTGAATAACATTTTCAACGCAACGATTAGGAAGGAAGATCAGCGGGCATTTGGAATCAATTGGTACTCCCAGTTTTCCAAAGACGATAGTGAACTAGCCCTTTTTCTTGGGGAGCGTAGCCAGGGTTTTCAGACTAGCGTCTTTTATTCCGGACTGGATGTAACGGGAGTGAGCCGGAGTTACCGGGGATGGAATTTTGAGATAATCCCGGGCCTGAGTATGATCCTTAGAAATGCAAGATCTGATTTGAATGGTATTGTGGTATCCGAATGGCCGACGGCCTATGATTTGGCAACGGTGCATATCCGGCCGCAACTGAACCTGCGCGTGTCCCGTCAGATCAAAACACTGCGCTTCTCTGGAAATCTCCAAACGGCATATCATTACTATTCATTTCGTTCCGGAGAATCCTGGCAAAACTCTTTTCCAGTGTTGAGTGGAGGTCTGTCTGCCAGGTATCAGTCCGGTTATTGGGAAATAGCCGCAGGGTGGGATCACGGCAATCAGGCAATAAGCGACCAAACGGTATTCCCCGCCCTGACCCTTCGGACACATAACATGCTCTGGGTTGGACGACACGATTTGGCCCGGCTTCCAATGGACAGAATGTCGTTGTCGGTTAATGTCCAAGATCCGCTGACCGGTGTTTATCTCACGCTGTCCGGGGCGCGTACGGAAAGCCGGTCTTTTCTACAATCCCGTCAGGTTCTTGACCAGTATATTATTCAGATTGAATCGGATGAACAGACCCGAATGATTACGTGGACTGGCGATTTGACATTATCCAAAGGCGTATCTGCCATCCGGGGAAAAGTGGATGCTGGAATCGGCTATACTTCTATTGCATCTTGGTTGCGTCAAAACAATACGAATACGGCTTACGTTTCCGGTGTTTGGGATGTATATCTTCGCTGCAAGGCCAATCCGGTCCGCTGGCTTGAGATTAATTATGATGGAAGCGGATCTCGTACATCCATTACGTTGGCGAGTGCGAAAAGTCAGACTGTTCCGGCCTACAGTTTGAGGCAAAGAATGATAATTACCGGAACCGTCGCATCTCGTTGGGAACTACAGGCATCAGCAGAGCATTACTTGACCAAATTGGAAGAGTCGCAGGGAATCATTCTGCTGGATGCGTCTGTGTCCTGTACTATTGGCAGGCAGTGGCGAATTTGGCTACGCGGGCTTAACTTGTTGAATCAAGTTTGTTATCAGATACGCTCGGTCAGTGCAATGATGCAAAGCAGCCAAACCTATCAAATCCGGCCGGCAACCGTGATACTGGGTTTGGAAATGCGGTTCTGATGGTTATTATTTTCTATCCTTTTTCGTGAAAGCGAGGGAGTCTCCCCAGGCGTTGTAGAGGATCTGGTGGCCGATGGCGGCCAGGCGGATGTCCAGGCAGCTCTTGCACTGGTCGGGCCGGTCTTTGACGCAGGCTTTGTCGGGGTAGATGAAATAGCTTTCCCGGTACTCTCCGGGTGTCAGGTTCGGCATGATGACGTTGGCACCCGCGGCGATGGCCTTTTCCCGGCCCTGGGGATCGACCGTCTGGTTCGCGGTGGCGGCGACCATGTTGATCTCCGGCATCATGATCCGCAGGACGGCGATCATCTTGAGCGTCAGGTCCATCCGCTCAGCCGCCGGCGGGACGAGGTCCCGGAGGCGGTACAGGGGCGTGTCGGGATGGGGGATGTAGGGGCCGAGGCCGACCATCGCCACGTCCATGCGCTTGAAGAACAGCAGGTCGTCGGCCAGGTGGTCGAGTGTCTGGCCGGGCAGGCCTACCATCACCCCGGTCCCGGTCTGCCAGCCGAGGCGCTTCAGGCTCTCCAGGCAGTCGAGCCTTTTGCGGAAGCTGTGCTTTTCGTTCCGGGGGTGGATCCTGTAGTAGAGTTCTTCGGTGGAGGATTCGATGCGCAGCAGGTAGCGGTGCGCTCCGGCCTCGAACCAGCGGCGGTAGGTGTCCTCGCTCTGCTCTCCGAGCGAGAGGGTGATGCCGAGGCTGCCGTTGTCGATCTTCTTGATCTCCCGGACAAGCTGCTCAATCCTGGCGATGAATGCGGGATCGCTGCGCTCCCCGCTCTGCAGGGCCACCGAGCCGTAGCCCAGCTCGTGGGCCAGGCGGGCGCAGGAGAGCACCTCCTCATCGCTGAGGCAGTAACGGTCCACGCGGGCGTTGTCGCGCCGCAGGCCGCAGTACAGGCAGTTCTTCTCGCAGACGTTGCCGAATTCGATCAGTCCCCGCAGGTGGACGTAGTTGTCCAGGTGGCTGAATTTGACCTCCCGTCCGCGCCGGAGAAGCTCCTGCATCCGTTCTCCTTCGGCCGAGAGGAGGACCTTGATCTCTTCCCGGTCGAGGTCCTGCTTGCGGAGTATGTCTTTGAAGGCGTGCGTCATGGGGTCGTAGTTCTGCAAAGGTAGAAATAATCTCCCGGAAAGGAACAAGTCGTGGAAATATTTGCTAACTTGCATGAATTACGATTTAGCAAACAACAAGCATCATCATGTATAATCCTGCATCCGTCCACGCCGACGAGTTCATCAACCACGAGGAGATCCTGGAGACCCTCGAAGAGGCGCGTGTCCAGAGCCGCAACCACGCCCGTGTGGAGGAAATCCTTGCCAAAGCCGCCCTCTGCAAGGGCCTGACCCATCGCGAGGCGGCCATCCTGCTGGACTGTGACGACCCCGCTCTCGAAGAGAAGATCTATACCCTGGCGCGCGAGATCAAGCACAAGTTCTACGGCAACCGCATCGTCCTCTTCGCCCCGCTGTACCTGTCGAACTACTGCATCAACGGCTGCGTCTATTGCCCCTACCATGCCAAGAACCGCAGCATCCCGCGCAAGAAGCTCTCTCAGCCGGAGATCGAGGCGGAGGTGCGGGCCCTGATCCGCACCGGCCACAAGCGCCTGGCACTTGAAGCCGGGGAGGACCCCGTCCACAATCCCCTCGAGTACATCCTCGACTCCATCAAGACCGTCTATTCGGTCAACGAAGGCGGCAACTCCATCCGCCGCGTCAATGTCAACATCGCCGCGACCGACGTCGAGTCCTACCGCCGGCTCAAGGCGGCGGGCATCGGCACCTACATCCTCTTCCAGGAGACTTACAACAAAGAGCAATACAAGCAGCTGCATCCCACCGGCCCCAAGAGTGACTACGACTGGCACACCGAGGCCATGGACCGCGCCCAGGAAGGCGGCTGCGACGATGTGGGCGTGGGCGTGCTCTTCGGCCTGAGCGGCTACCGCTACGAGTTGGTGGGCCTGCTGATGCATGCCGAGCACCTCGAGGCCCGCTTCGGCGTGGGGCCGCACACCATCAGCATGCCGCGCATCTGTCCGGCGGATGACATCTCCCTGGACAATTTCCCGGATGCGCTTCCGGACGCGATCTTCCGCAAGATCGTGGCCGTGCTGCGCGTCGCCGTACCGTACACCGGCATGATCATCTCCACGCGCGAGTCCGCCCGGATGCGCAAGCTCCTGCTGGACTGCGGCATCTCCCAGATCAGCGGCGGCTCCCGCACCAGCGTGGGCGGCTACACGACCCCGGAGCGCCACGACGAGACATCGCAGTTCGACGTCTCCGACACACGCTCGCTCGATGAGGTGGTCCGCTGGCTGCTGGAGCAGGACCACATCCCCAGCTTCTGCACGGCCTGCTACCGCGAGGGCCGCACGGGCGACCGCTTCATGAGCCTGTGCAAGAGCGGCAAGATCCACCTCTGCTGCACCCCGAACGCCCTGATGACGCTGAAGGAGTACCTCGTGGACTACGCCTCGCCCGAGACGCGCGCCCTGGGCGAAGCGCTCATCGAACGGAGCCTGTCCGACATCCCGCTGGAGCGCACCCGCGAGGTCACGCGCGAGCACCTGAAAGCCATCGAAAACGGCGGACACGACTTCCGCTTCTAGGATGGACCGCTTGCACATCGCTTTCTTCGGACCCACCAACAGCGGCAAGTCCACCCTGGTCAACGCCCTGGCCGGGCAGCAGGTGTCGCTGGTGAGCCCCATTCCCGGCACGACCACGGACCCGGTCCGGAAGACCATCGAGCTTCCCGGTCTGGGACCCTGCGTGCTGATCGACACCGCCGGTCTCGGCGACGGGAGCGCACTGGGCGCGGAGCGCGAGCGCCTGACCCGCGCGATCCTCGACGAGACGGACATCGCTGTCATCCTGGAGGCCCCCGAAGCGTCGCCAATGTCCCCGAAAGAGGGACATTCTAATGTCCCCGATTTTGGGACATTGGCAGCACAGGCCGGCATTCCGGTCATCCGATATACCCGCGGGGAGAGCGTTGAGTCCCTGCTGGAGCGCATCATCGCCGTGGCGCCGAAGGAAGAAGAGAAGTTCCTGACGGGCCGGCTGGTCCAGGCCGGCAGCAGCGTCCTGCTGGTCATGCCGCAGGACAGCGAAGCCCCCAAGGGCCGGCTGATCCTGCCGCAGGTGCAGGTGCTGCGCGAACTGCTGGACAGGGGCTGCGTGCCGCACTGCTGCACGCCCGCGTCCCTGTCGGCCGCCCTGGAGAGCCTGTCCCGCCGGCCGGACCTGGTCATCACGGATTCGCAGGTTTTCGGGATGGTGAACCGGGCGCTTCCGGCAGACTGCCCCCTGACCTCCTTCTCCGTGCTGCTGGCGGCCGCCAAAGGCGACATCCGCACCTTCGTCGAAGGGGCCCGTGCGATCGACACGCTGCGCCCCGGCAGCCGCGTGCTGATCGCGGAGGCCTGCACCCATGTCCCGGACACGGAGGATATCGGCCGGGTGAAGATCCCGGCGCTGCTACGCAAAAAGGCGGGAGAAATCAAAGTGGACATCGCCGCCGGGAATGATTTCCCGGAGGACCTCTCCCCGTACAGCCTGGTCATCCACTGCGGCGCCTGCGTGGCCAATGCCCGCCTGGTGCGCAGCCGCATCAGAAAGGCACTCCTTGCGGGAGTGCCCATCACCAATTACGGGATCGCCCTGGCGGCCCTGAACGGCATCCTGGCCCGGATCGTCCTGCCGTAGCGCCTTATGATCCGATATTCTCGTGGATTAATTCCGTCAGGTTTTTGATGATCTCGGCATCGTTGAGGTTGATGCCCTCGAATACCTCCTTGACATCGGCCGTACTCAGCTCGAACGTGTCTTCGTCCGTGATGTAGCGGATGGTGAAATTGATATCCTGGTACTGGCAGATGAAGTTGGCGAAGCAGCCGGAGAGGTCACCCTTGGGCTGCAGGTCGATGTGCGAGCGCTGGTAGGAGGCGTAGATCTCCGTCCCCACCCCGACCTTGGACTTGAGGTAGAACTGCCCGTTGCACATCTGTGAGTGGAACTTGAGCAGCGCGATGCCCATCCCGATCTTGCGCTCCTTGCGGCAGGAGTAGAAGCGGTCGTTGATGGCTTCGATCATGTCCTCCGGCATGCCGCAGCCGTTGTCGATGATCTTGATGGACAGCAGGTCGCGGGCGGCGCTGTCCTCCATCTCGATGGTGATCTGCGTGGCTCCCGCCCGGATAGAATTGTGGGTGATGTCGATGATGTGGAGGTCGAGGCTTTTCATGCTACAGGATTACGGGCTCTCCCTGCCGGAGGGCGGACTTGAAATGGTCAAAACTGAAGGACGGCATCTCCAGCACGCTGTGTATCTTGGCGATGTCGTCCACATAGTGGGCGTCGCTGCTCTGGATGAAGTTGAAGTCGCTGAACCAGGGACAGTCGTCCAGGAACTTGTAGTTGTTCCGCTTGCAGTAGTAGCTGAGTTCCAGCGCGTGGAACTTGAGTTTGTCCGGGACGAAGCCCAGCTGCGAGCTGATGCTGAAGGTCGGGCGGTCCACGTGGGCCGGGATGAAGATGCCTCCCAGCTCATAGACCTTCTGCTGGAGCTCCAGCATCGGCAGGTCCAGGGCGTTGATCAGCAGGTGCGGCACTTCGTCCAGCACGTTCTCTTCCTCATCGACGACCAGTTGGTAGCCGAACTTGTCCACGTCGTTCTCGAAATAGATCACGCGTGAGTCTAGAAAAGCCTGGAACTCAGCGAGTTTCTCTACCGTGGGCATGAAGCCGAGGCAGTGGACCTCTTCTTTGGTGGTCACCTCCGCGCCCATCAGGACGTGCAGTCCGACCCGCTCCCCGAGGCGCCGCGTGACATCGGCGTTGAGGGTCGAGTTGTGGTCAGTCAGGCCGATGATGTCCATCCCGCGCTCCTTTGCCTTTGCGACAATGGCCGAGGGGCTCATCTCGAGGTCTCCGCAGGGGGAGAGCACCGAGTGGATGTGCATGTCGGCGAGAAACTTCATCGCACGCTACGCGAGGAGCTGGTAGAGCTTGCCGCAGACCTGGAAGGTGGCGTCCTGGCTGACGAGGATGCAGATGTCCTCTTCCTTGGCGTGCTCCAGCATGTCGTCATCCGGCACGCCTCCCCGGACGATGATCACGGCGGGAATGTCCTTCAGGGCAGCGATGGCCGAGACATTCTTGTGGGTTTGCATGGTGATCCATACCTGGCCGCTGCGGGCATTGCCCATGACGTCGCTCAGCAGGTCGGAGGCGTAGGCCCCGGAGACTTCCGTATCGAGATTGGCCTCGTTGAGGCACTGCAGGCCGAGCTGGGCGATGATTTCCTTGACAGTCATAGTGTGTGTTATTGGTTGTTATCGTTGTTGTCTTCGTTGATCTCCTTGGACCGGACGCGCTCTCCCCAGATGCTGCGGATAGCCTCCTCGGAGGCCTTCGAGTGGCGGTTGATGAAGATGCAGGTGTCCATCCGGGCCTCGCCGCGCACGATGTCCTCGGCGAGGGCGGCGCAGGACGGCGCGCCGCAGGCAGAGCAGTTGACGCCCGGCAGCGCCTTCTCGATTTTCCGCATGCGGTTGGCCATCTTGAAGGCTTCCGCGAAATTGTCGTTGAGCTTGTAGATCGACCGGGGCTTGATCTCGGGGATATCCATCGACTCGGCGATGTACTTGGTGAATTCGGGATCGTAGTTGCGGGACTCCGGCTTGCGGGTGCGCTGCAGGCGGTCGAAGAGCCGGGCGCGGTACTCGAGCCGCTTGCGGGCCACGAAGCGGTTGTTGGTGGCCAGCACGCCGCCCACGCAGCCCTGGTCGCAGATGCGCATCTCCACCAGGCCCGGGGCGTCGACGGCCTCATCCTCGAGTTTCTCAAGGAAATTCAGGACATTCTGCAGGCCGTCCACGGCATAGTGGTCGCCCTTGAACAGGGCGGCCTCCCCGCCGGCGAGGGGCCACAGCACGCCGCGCGAAGTGAGGGCGTGGTTGATGGGCTGGACGTCCTTGTCCGAGTCGTGGAGCAGGAGCTGGACCTTGTTGTAGAGGAAGTCCATGTTGATGACGCCCGTCACGCAGGTCTCCTTGCCGCTGACCGGGTACTTGACCGCGGCGATCTTGGCGGCGCAGGGCGTGACGTAGAAGACGCCAATCGACTCGCGCCGGGCGCCTTCGTCCATCAGGCGCTTGATGATGACGCGCGACGCCAGCTCGAGCGGGGACCGCAGGTGGATGATGTTGTCCACCAGCGAGGGGAAGCGCACCTGGATGAGGCGCGTGACCGCCGGGCAGTAGGAGGAGATGAAGGTGCGGATCTCGGGATGGTCGTCCATATACTGGTTGTAGAGATCGACCATGTAGTCCACTTCGTGCTCCACCTCGTAGATGTGGGTGAACCCGAGCTTCTTGAGGCAGGAGTAGATGGCTTTCGTCTTGTATTTCTCCTCGAACTGGCCGATGAAGGTGGTCGGGACGAGGCAGACCCGGTATCCGTAGTTCTCGATCAGGGCGAAGTCATCCTGCTTGATGTAGATCGCCTTGTGCGGGCAGACCTTCATGCATTCCCCGCAGTCCACGCATTTGTTGCCGTTGACGACAGCCTTTCCGCCACGGATGCGGATGGCACCCGTCGGGCAGGATCGCATGCAGGTCGTACATCCCTGGCACAGGTAGTCGTTGACCCGGAGCGAGTGTCTGAAGAAGGGTTCGGAATCAGTCATGTGGTTATGCAAGATAAACCGTCATGGTGACGGTGGTCCCGACGCCCACTTCGGTGTCGATCTGGAGTTCGTCGGTGTTCTTTTTGATATTGGGAAGGCCCATGCCGGCGCCGTATCCCATCTCGCGGACCTTGGCGGAGGCGGTGGACCACCCCTCCTGCATGGCCAGGTCGAGATTGGGAATGCCCGGCCCCTTGTCGGCCACGACCATGACGATCTTGCTGTCGTCGATATCGACGTCGATCGTCCCGCCGTAGGCGTGCGCGATGGCATTGATCTCTGCTTCGAAGAGGGCTACCACGGTCCGCTTGATGTTGGCAGGATCCACGCCGAGCTGCTTGAGGGTGCGCTTCACGCTGCTGGAGGCCTGGCCGGCATCGGTGAAGTTGCCGCGCTCTATTTCGAATGTGTAGTGCATGATCAGTAAAGGGGCTTGATCCCGGCACCATACAGGATGCCGCTGATCTTGAAGATACTGTATTGGGATTTGATGATGGTGATGACGGCCTCCTTGGCGAGCTTGAGCATCTCTTCGTCAGGCTCCTTGGCACGTCCCAGGATCACGACGCGCAGGTCGGCCATTTCGGCCGTGCGGAGGGTCTGGTTATTGCACAGTCCGGTGATCAGGACCGTCTCGTCCATCGAGAAGCGGAGCACATCGCTCATCAGGTCGGAAGCGAAGGCTTTCTCCACCTCGTAGTTGTCGTCGGCGAAAGCACCGGTGATCTGTCCGTCGACGAGTTTTGCAAGTTCCTTGATTTTCATTTAAGCAGATTGGTTTGGTATGAAGCACCGGGTCGGCGCTCTCTGGAGCCGACCCGGTGCGGTTAAGACATGGGTTCTTTAGTCAGCGTACTCAGCAAGGATTTCCTTGATGTGTTCGGGAACGAGGCGGCCGTAGGTCTTGCCGTTGATGGTCATGACCGGAGCGAGACCGCAGGCGCCCACGCAGCGCAGGACATCGAGGGAGAACTTGCCGTCTTCGGTGACGCCGCCTTCGGAGATCTTGAGCTCGCTCTTCAGGGCATCGAGGATCTTCTCGGCGCCCTTGACGTAGCAGGCCGTGCCGAGGCAGACGGAGATGGCGTATTTGCCCTTGGGCTTCATCGTGAAGAAGCTGTAGAAGGAGACGACGCCATACACCTTGCCGACCGGGATTCCGAGGCAGTCAGCCACGACTTGCTGGACTTCCTCGGGCAGATAGCCAAAGTGCTCCTGCGTTTTGTGCAGGATGTTGATCAGTTCACCTGGTTCGTTGTTGAAAGAAGCGCAGATTTCCTTGATCTTGAGGTAGTTGGCTTCACTGATTTTTATCTGGGGTCCACACATGGTTCAATTATTTTTCGAGGTCAAACTTGATTTTCTTGTCGAAGTAAAGCGTGTGAAGCAGGTGATGCGACTTCTCGGAGCAAGGCTTGCCGTAGAACTCCTTGTAGATCGCCTGGACCTCGGGGTTCTCGTGGGACTTGCGGAGCGGCATCCTGCGGTCGGCCTCGTAGATGGCTGCGTGGCGTGCCCGGATGATGGACGCGTCGCCATGGTGGTAGGGCTGGCCGGCGCCGTCGATGCAGCCGCCGGGGCAGGCCATGACTTCCACGAAGTGGTACGGGCAGTTGCCGGCCTTGATCTGCTCCATGATGGTGCGGGCGTTCTTGAGTCCGTACACGACGGCGATCTTCAGGTCGGCGACGCCGGGCACGGGGATCGTGGCCTCGCGGACGCCGTCCAGGCCGCGGACTTCCTCGAAATCGATGCGCGGGAGGGTCTCGCCGGTCAGGACTTCCACAGCCGTACGGAGGGCAGCCTCCATGACACCGCCCGTGGCGCCGAAGATGACGGCGGCACCGGTCGAGACGCCCAGCGGCGAGTCGAACTCGGCATCAGGGAGGTTGTTGAAGTCGATGTTGCAGATCTTGATGAGGCGGGCCAGCTCACGCGTGGTGATGGAGTAGTTGACGTCGGGATCGCCGTTCACGCCGAGTTCCTCGCGCTCGCACTCGTACTTCTTCGCCACGCAAGGCATGACGGAGACGCAGATGAGGTTCTTGCGGGGGACGCCGATCTTGTCGGCGAAATAGGTCTTCACCGTCGCACCGAACATGCCCTGCGGCGACTTCGCCGTGGAAGGATAGTCGCGGAGCTCCGGATAGAACTTCTCGTAGAAGTTGACCCAGGCGGGGCAGCAGGAAGTCATGATCGGAATCTTGACATCCTTATCGCCGGCGAGGTAGGCTTTCAGGCGGCCGATGACCTCCGTACCCTCTTCCATGATGGTGAGGTCGGCGGACCAGTCGGTGTCGAACACGTAGTCGAATCCGATGGCCTTGAGGGCAGCGGCGATCTTGCCGGTGACGATGCTGCCGGCCGGCATGCCGAACTCTTCGCCCAGGGCGACGCGCACAGCGGGAGCCACCTGGACGCAGGTCTTCACATCGGGGTTGGCGATGTCGCGGAGGATCTTGCCGGTGTTGTCCACCTCCGCCAGGGCGCCGGTGGGGCACACGGCGACGCACTGGCCGCAAAGGACGCAGTTGGTGTCCGTGAGGTTCTTTCCGAAAGCGGTGGAGACCACGGCCGGGAAGCCTCTCTCGATGGCGCCGATGGCGCCTACGCTCTGGTACTCGTGGCACACGGACTCGCAGCGGCGGCACATGATGCACTTGTTGGCGTCACGGACGATGGACGGGGAGAACTCCTTGGCGTACTGGGACTGACGGCCCTTGAAGGGGATCTCGCGGATGCCCATGTCGGCGGCCAGGGTCTGCAGCTCGCACTTGCCGCTCTTGGGGCACTGGAGGCAGTCGTTGGGGTGGTCGCTGAGCATGAGTTCGAGGACGGTCCTGCGCGCATTGAGCGCACGGAAAGAATTGGTCTTGACGACCATGTCCGGCATGCACTCGGTGATGCAGGCCGGCGCGAGGTTCCGGCGTCCCGCTACCTCTACCACGCAGACGCGGCATCCGCCGGGGCGGTTTTCGAGGGCAAGGCCGTCGAGTTCGAAATGGCAGAGGGTAGGAATCTTGATACCCATCTGCTCGGCAGCTTTCAGAATGGTTGTGCCGCGGGGCACTTCCACTTCTCTGTTGTCTATGGTCAATTTGATAGTATCCATGTATTGTTCCTCCCTTATTGAATGCTGATTGCTCCGAATTTGCACTTCTCAACGCAGGTACCGCACTTGATGCAGTCCAGCTGGTTGATGACGTGCGGGTTCTTGACGGTGCCGCTGATGGCGCTGACAGGGCAGGCCCTTGCGCAGGCGGTGCAGCCTTTGCACTTGGCAGGGTCGATGTAGTACTTCTTCAGGGCCTTGCACTGGCCGGCGCGGCACTTCTTGTCCACGACGTGCTCGACATACTCGTCCCAGAAGTTGCTGATGGTGGAGAGGACCGGGTTCGGGGAGGTCTGGCCCAGGCCGCAGAGCGCGGTGTCCTTGATGACGGCGCTGAGGTTCTTGAGCGCTTCGAGGTCTTCCATGGTGCCCTTGCCGTCCGTGATCTTGGTGAGGATCTCCAGGAGCCGGCGGTTGCCCACGCGGCACGGGGTGCACTTACCGCAGGACTCGTCCACGGTGAAGCCCAGGTAGAACTTGGCGATGGCGACCATGCAGTCGTCCTCGTCCATGACGATCATACCGCCGGAACCCATCATGGAGCCGGCAGCCACGAGGCTGTCGTAGTCGATGGGGGTGTCGAGGTGCTTCTCGGTCAGGCAGCCGCCCGAAGGACCGCCGGTCTGGACGGCCTTGAACTTCTTGCCTCCCTTGATGCCGCCGCCGATCTCATAGATGATCTCCCGGAGCGTGATGCCCATCGGGACCTCGATGAGGCCGACGTTGTTGATTTTGCCGGCGAGGGCGAAGACCTTGGTACCCTTGGACTTCTCGGTGCCGATGCTGGCGAACCAGTCCGCACCCTTGTTGATGATGACGGGGATGTTGGCGTAGGTCTCGACGTTGTTGACGTTGGTCGGCTTGCCGAGATAGCCGGACTGGGCCGGGAACGGGGGTTTGAAGGTCGGCTCGCCGCGCTTGCCCTCCATGGAGTGGATGAGGGCGGTCTCCTCGCCGCAGACGAAGGCGCCTGCGCCGTAGCGGAGCTCGATGTCGAAATTGAAGCCGCTGCCGAGGATGTCCTCGCCGAGGAGACCGTACTCGCGGGCCTGCTTGATGGCGACCTGGAGACGGTGGATGGCGAGCGGATATTCGGCACGGATGTAGATCAGGCCCTTGTCGGCCCCGATGCAGTAGCCGCAGATGGCCATGGCCTCGAGGATGGAGTGCGGGTCGCCTTCCAGCAGGGAGCGGTCCATGAATGCGCCCGGGTCGCCTTCGTCGGCGTTGCAGACGACGTACTTCTGCTCGCCGGGGCGGCTCTTGGCGGCGATCTCCCACTTCAGGCCGGTCGGGAAGCCGGCGCCGCCGCGTCCGCGCAGGCCCGACTTCTTGATCTCGGCGACGACCTGCTCGGGCGTCATCTCGGTGAGGCACTTGCCGAGGGCGGCGTAACCGTCACGGGCGATGGCTTCCTCGATGTTCTCGGGATCGATGAAACCGCAGTTGCGCAGGGCGATGCGGAGCTGCTTCTTGTAGAACTCCATGTGCTTGGAGTCGGAAACGCTCTGGTTGGTGTCCGGGGCGACATAGAGGAGACGCTGGACCTTGCGGCCCTTGATGATGTGCTCCTCGATGATTTCCTTGGCATCGGAGGGTCTTACCCGGGTGTAGAATGTGTTGTCAGGGATGATTTTGACGATGGGACCTTTCTCGCAGAAACCGAAGCAGCCGGTGACGACCACTTTCGCGAAGTCGGTCAGGTCATGGGCCACGAGTTCCTTGTTGAGTTCATCGACAATCTCATGGCTTTGGGATGCGGAGCAACCTGTTCCTCCGCATACCAGGATATGCATTTTCACTGCCATAATCGCGTCGCGTGATAGGGGTTAGATAGATCTGTAGTTTGCGGGCAGGATACCTTCGATCAGTTCACCGTTCATGATGTACTTCTCGATGATTTCCTTGGCGCGGGGGATCTTGACCTCCCCGAATACGACGGGATCCTTGCCGGGAATGGTGACCTCCACGGTAGGCTCGGCATAGCTGTAGCCCATGTCGCCCACCTGCATCACGAGCGCCTTGATCTGGCGCTTGTCGAGTTCGGTGATGAGATAGCTCATGGTTTCCTTTGCACCCGAGGCGATACCGCTGGTGGCCATGCCGACCTTGATTTGAATGATAGCTTCGGCGGAGTCGCTGTTTTCACGCATCGACATCTTGCCTTGCATACCCTCTTTCATCTTGCGGAGATCCGCGAGATTCTTGATTTTATTCATGGGTTTCCTCCAATGTTTTGAAATGAATTGATATTGAATTATTAGATGTTTTCAGTCATATCTGACTGACGGACAAAGCCTTGCCGGCTTCCTGCCGGAGGCTTTCAAAAGCATCGGATGAAACGAATTTCATGCTGGTGATGGTCCGTTAGTGTGTTTAATCCCCGAAATTTACAAAATTCCTTTCAAAAATCCATAAAGACGGCTGGATAAATCGTAAACAAATAAACCCGCCCCTGTTTTGTTATAAATTGAAAGTATAAATGCGTCTAAAGGCAATGATTGTTAATTAAAGAATGAAAAATCAGCGCACGGAGCTGAATTCTGTTTTGAATATCAATAAGTTTTGCAAAAACTTTTTATTAATCAAAAATTTCACTATCTTTGTCCGTGTGAGCTCCCGGTCCGCCGGGCGGATGACGGGAGAACACGCAGTTAGTCAGTAGTGTTTTTTGGTTAGAAGACCAGTATGTTCGATTTGGAGACCGTGAAGTCTTTCTACGAAGGCTATGGAAAGTCCGTCACGGCTGCCCGGCATGCGCTGGGGCGGCCGCTGACGCTTTCCGAGAAGATCCTGTATGCCCACTTGTATGATCCCGCCTCCCTCCGGCCGCTGCGGCGCCTCGAGGATTTCGGCGAGTTCCGCCCGGACCGGGTGGCGATGCAGGATGCGACGGCCCAGATGGCCCTGCTCCAGTTCATGAGCACGGGCCGTCAGGCCGTGAGCGTACCGACGACGGTCCATTGCGATCACCTCATCTGTGCGCGCTGCGGCGCGGAGTCCGATCTTGCCGAGGCCCGGCAGGCGAACGCGGAAGTCTATGATTTCCTTGCGTCCGCTGCGGCCCGCTACGGCATCGGTTTCTGGAAGCCCGGCGCCGGCATTATCCACCAGATCCTGCTGGAGAACTATGCTTTTCCCGGCGGGATGATGGTCGGCACGGACTCCCACACGCCCAACGCGGGCGGGATCGGGATGCTGGCCATCGGCGTGGGCGGCGCGGATGCCGTGGACGTGATGACCGGGATGCCCTGGGAGCTGAAGGTGCCGCGCATCATCGGCGTCCGGCTGACCGGATCGCTCCGGGGCTGGGCCTCCCCCAAGGATGTGATCCTCAAGCTGGCCGGGATGCTGACCGTCAAGGGCGGCACCAACGCCATCCTCGAATATTTCGGCCCCGGGACGGAGAATCTTTCCTGCTCCGGCAAGGCCACCATCTGCAACATGGGGGCGGAAGTGGGCGCGACCAGTTCCGTGTTCCCCTTCGGCGTGCATATTTCCGAGTATCTGACGGCGACCGGCCGCCCGGAGGTGGCGGCGATGGCGTCCGCGCACAGCGCCGACCTGCGGGCCGACGACGGTGTGCTCGCGCGTCCGGAGCTGTTCTACGACGAGGTTTACCAGATCGACCTTTCCGAGTTGGAGCCTTATATCAACGGCCCGTTTACCCCGGACGCGGCCTGCCCCGTGAGCGGGATGAAGGACCGCCAGGCCCGGGAGCATTTCCCGCATCGGGTGGAGGTGAGCCTGATCGGCTCCTGCACCAATTCGTCCTACCAGGACCTTTCGCGCGCGGCCTCCGTGGCCCGGAATGCCCTGGACGCCGGTCTCCGGCCGAAGGCGAAGCTGATCGTGATCCCGGGCAGCGCCCAGGTGAAGGCCACCGCCGAGCGCGACGGCCTGCTGGATACGCTCCGCGAGGCGGGCGCGACCGTGATGGCCAACGCCTGCGGCCCCTGCATCGGCCAGTGGGCGCGGGAGACGGACGACCCGGTGCGGCGCAATACGATCGTGACGAGCTTCAATCGCAATTTCGCGAAGCGCGCGGACGGCAATCCGCATACGCATGCCTTCATCGCCTCGCCGGAGATGGCGCTCGCCCTGGCTTTCGCCGGGGTCCTGGATTTCGATCCCCGGGTGGATACGGTGGACGGTGTCTGGCTAGGCGCCCCGCGGGGCAATGACCTGCCCCGGCTGGGCTTCGTGCCCGACACCAGCGGCTACGTGGCCCCGCAGCCTGGCAGCCCCGAGCCCGTGATCCGGCCGGACAGCCAGCGCCTGCAGCGCCTGACCCCCTTCGCCCCCTGGGACGGGCGGGACTTCGAGGCGCTCCCGCTGCTGATCAAGGTCAAGGGCAAATGCACCACCGACCACATCTCGATGGCCGGCCCGTGGCTGCGCTTCCGCGGACATCTGGAGAACATCTCCGAGAACCTCCTGCTCGGCGCGGTGGATGCTTTCACGGACAAATCCGGCCCCGTGGCCCCGCGTGCCCGGGCGCTCCGCGACGAAGGCCCCGGCAGCATCATCGTGGCCGAGGACAACTACGGCGAAGGTTCCAGCCGGGAGCACGCCGCGATGGAACCGCGCTTCCTGGGCGTACGCGCCGTGCTCGCCAAGAGTTTCGCGCGCATCCATGAGACCAACCTCAAGAAGCAGGGCGTGCTGGCCCTGACTTTCGCCGATCCGGCCGACTATGCCCGTGTCCGGGAAGGCGACCGCCTGACCGTCCGCTGCGCCGGGATCGCCCCCGGACAGCCGGTGGAGGTGGTCCTGCACCATACCAATGGCGCGACGGAGACCATCCTCGCGCGGCACAGCTATTCCCCGCAGCAGATTTCCTGGTTCCGGGCGGGCTCCGCCCTCAATACCCTGTCGAAATGATCAAGCAGACGATACCCTATATCCCCGGCGACGGCGTGGGACCCGAGGTCACCACGGCGATGCGCCGCATCCTGGACGCGGCCGTGGCGAAAGCCTACGGCGGCACCCGGCAGCTCGAATGGAAAGAACTGGCCGCCGGCCAGAAGGCGTTCGACTGCCTGGGGACCTACCTGCCGGATGAGACCGTGCAGGCGTTCCGCGACTATAAGATCGGCATCAAGGGCCCGCTGACGACCCCGGTCGGCGGCGGTATCCGCTCGCTCAACGTGGCCCTGCGCCAGGGCCTTGACCTCTATGTCTGCCTGCGCCCGGTCCGTTGGTTCCGCGGTGTCGCTTCCCCCGTGAAGCACCCCGAGCGGGTGGACATGGTGATCTTCCGGGAGAACACGGAAGACATCTACGCCGGCATCGAGTGGGAGGCCGGTACGCCGGAGGCGGAGCGCTTCGGGCGCTTTCTGCGCGAGGAGATGGGCGTGACGAAGGTCCGTTTCCCGGAGAGTTCTTCCTACGGGGTCAAGCCCGTCTCGCGCGAAGGGACGCGGCGCCTGGTGCGTGCCGCCTGCCGCTATGCGCTCGACCACGGCCGCCCTTCCGTCACGCTCGTGCACAAGGGCAACATCATGAAATACACCGAAGGCGGCTTCAAGCGCTGGGGTTATGAGCTTGCGCAGGAAGAATTCGGCGCGGAGATCGCCGCCGGCCGCCTGGTCATCAAGGACTGCATCGCGGACGCCTTCCTGCAGAACGCGCTGCTGCGCCCGGAAGACTGTTCGGTGATCGCTACGCTCAATCTCAACGGCGACTACATCTCCGACATGCTGGCCGCCCAGGTCGGCGGCATCGGGATCGCCCCGGGCGCCAATATCAACTACGACACCGGCGCCGCCCTCTTCGAGGCGACGCACGGTACGGCTCCGGACATCGCCGGGAAGGACCTGGCAAATCCCTGCTCGAACCTGCTCTCCGGCGTGATGATGCTGGAGCATCTGGGCTGGGACGAGGCCGGAGCGCTCATCACGGACGCGCTGGAGCGTTCGTTCTCGGAAGGTTTCGCCACCGCGGACCTTGCCCGGCTGATGCCGGATGGCAAGCCGCTCGGCACCGCCGCTTTCACGGACCATATCCTCTCGCTGCTATGACCTCGAAGACCAAGAAGGAATACCTGATCTACAAGCTCTCCGACGAGATGAAGGGGAGCACCCGGATCGATGCGGAGCTCTTCAAGAAGCTGGACGTCAAGCGCGGCCTGCGCAACGAAGACGGCACCGGTGTGCTGGTCGGGCTGACCAATATCGGCAATGTCGTGGGCTACGACCGCAAGCCGGACGGCAGCATCGAACCCATCGACGGGAAGCTCTATTTCCGGGGCTACGAAGTCAAGGACCTCGTGCATGCCATCCGGGCCGAGAAGCGCTTCGGCTACGAGGAGATCTGCTTCCTGCTGCTCTCGGGCCGCCTTCCCGACGCGGAGGAGCTCCAGGCCTTCAAGGACCTGATCTTCGACAACATGCCGCTGGAGCAGAAGACCATCCTGCACATCATCGAGCTGGAGGGAGACGACATCATGAACATCCTCGCGCGCAGCGTGCTGGAGTTCTATACTTTCGACGAGAATCCGGACGACGTGTCCCGCGAGAACCTGATGCGCCAGAGCATCGAGCTGATCTCGAAGTTCCCGACGACCATCGCCTACGCGTTCAACATGTACCGCCACCATCACCGCGGCCGCTCGCTGCACATCCGCGATGCCCAGCCGGACCTGTCCCTGGCCGAGAATTTCCTCTACATGCTCAAGGGATCCGACTACACGGAGCTTGACGCGCGGACCCTGGACCTGCTGCTGATCCTGCATTCCGAGCACGGCGGCGGTAACAACTCGACTTTTACGGTGCGTGTGACTTCGTCTACGGGCACCGACACCTTCTCTTCCATCGCCGCCGGCATCGGCTCGCTCAAGGGTCCCAAGCACGGCGGCGCCAACCTCAAGGTCTGCGACATGATCGCTTTCATGAAAGAGGAGGTCCGGGACTGGAATGACGAGGCGGAGATCGCCTCCTGCGTGCGCCGCCTGCTCTCCGGCGAGGTCTTCGACCACTCCGGGCTGATCTACGGCATCGGCCACGCGGTCTATACGAAGTCCGATCCGCGGGCCGTCCTGCTGAAGGAGATGGCCCGGGAACTGGCCATCGAAAAGGGACGCCTGTCGGAGTTCGAATTCATGGAACTCATCGAGAAAGTCGCCATCGAGACGATCTATGCCGTCAAGGGGAAGGGCAAGACCCTGTGCGCCAATGTGGATTTCTATTCCGGCTTCGTGTATGACCTGATCGGGATTCCGCGCGAGATCTACACCCCGCTCTTCGCGATGGCGAGGATCGTGGGCTGGTGCGCCCACCGCAACGAAGAGCTCAACTTCGAAGGACGCCGTATCATCCGCCCCGCCTACCGCTGCGTCACCGAAGAAAGGGAATATGTCGAAATGGCCGGCCGCTGAGCCGGCCATCCCTTTTATAGCCCGATATCCGCTTTCAGCTGCCGGATGGCCTTTCCGGCGTCGCCGCCGGCCTGGTCGAGCAGCGTCACGAAGCGGCTGCCGATGATCCCGCCGGCCGCGTGCTCGCAGGCGGCATCGAAAGTCTGCCGGTTGCTGATGCCGAATCCCACCATCCGGGGGATGCGCAGGTGCAGGTCCTCTATCTTCTTGAAATAGGCCTGCTTGCGCTCATCGAAGTCCTTCTGCGCGCCGGTCGTGGCGGCGGAGGAGACCATGTAGATGAAGCCGGAGGTGTTCTCGTCGATCAGCCGCACCCGCTCCTCGGAGGTCTCCGGGGTGATCAGCATGATGAAACGGAGCCCATAGCGCTCCGCGGTCTGCTTGTAACTCTCCATATAGTCCTTGAACGGCAGGTCCGGGATGATCATCCCGTCCACGCCCACTTCCGCACAGCGCCGGCAGAAGGCATCGAAGCCGTAGCGGAAGACCGGGTTGAGGTAGCCCATCAGAACCAGGGGGATGTCCACATCGCGGCGGATTCCTTCCAGCTGGGAGAACAGTTTCTCAAGGGTCATCCCGCCGCGCAGGGCCTGTGTGGCGGCGGCCTGGATCACCGGGCCGTCGGCCATCGGATCGCTGAAGGGGATGCCGATCTCGATCATCGACACGCCCTCCCGGGCGAGGGTGCGGATCACATCCGCCGTGCCGTCGGGATCGGGCGCCCCGGCGCAGAAGTAAATGGAGAGCAGCCGCGAAGGGTTGTTGCTGAAGAGTCTGTCTATTCGGTTCATGGTGTCTTATCGTTGCAGGTTTTCCAAAAAGATTTCCATCAGTTCCGGATCCTTAATCCCGGGCGCCGTCTCGAAGCGGCTGTTGAGGTCGAATCCGGCCAGGTAGGGATAGATGAAGTCGTGGAGCGTGGCCACGGTGTCCATGCCGAGGCCGCCGCTGAGCAGGAAGTGGGTCTTCTCTTCATAGTCGTCCATGATGGACCAGTCGAAGCGCTGTCCGCTGCCTCCGTGGCCGGGCGTCTTGGTGTCGAAGAGGAAGAGATCGCAGGCGCCTTCGTAGCCGGCGACGGTGTTGCGCACGTCTTCGTCGGCGATGCCGAAGGCCTTGATGACGCGCAGGCCGTCCCGTTCGCGCAGGCGGCTGCAGAACTCCGGGCTCTCGCTGCCGTGGAGCTGGACATAGTCGAAGCGGAAGCTGTCGTGGCGGCGCAGGATCTCCTCGCGGGTCGCGTCCACGAACACCCCCACCCGGCCGGCTTTCCGGGGCAGATAGGAAGGAACTTCGCGCACATAGCGCGGGGATCCGGGGTAGAAGATGAATCCCATCAGATCCACCCCGAGGGCTTCGATCTCGCGGATGTTTTCTCCTTCGGTCATGCCGCACACCTTGACGAGTTTGTTGTTGATCATAGGGCCTGGATGAATGTGGCCAGGGCTGCGCCCGGGTTGGGTTGTCTCATGAAGGTCTCTCCCATCAGGAAGCCACGGAAGCCCGCTTCCCGCAGCGAGCGCACCGTCGCCGGATCGCTGATCCCGCTCTCGGAGATAAAGATCGGCCCCGTTGCTTCTCTCGCGGGCGGACCGAAATTATTTTTCGGACAAGTTTGCCGAAAAACCAATTTCGGCTCCGCCCTCCACGACGCCATCGCACGCAACGGGGTCGTCGGAGCAGAGCGACGCAGGGGGTCCGGGGGGAGCGCCCCAGGGTCATTAAATGTTCCGTCTGTCCGCTGGGTCAGCAGCGGGGCGAGGTCGAAGGAGGTCTGCACGTCGGTGACGAAAGAGCCGAGGTGGCGGTTGTTCACCCCGACGACGTCCACCTCCGGCGTGATGTAGTCCAGCTCCTCCTCGCTGTGGATCTCCAGCAGCACCTCGAGCCCGAGGCGGTGGGCTTCGGCGAGCAGGGCGGCACAGTCGGCGCGGCCCAGGCACGCGGCGATGAGCAGGACGGCGTCGGCACCCGCCTGCCGCGCCTCGACGAGCTGGACGGGATCGATGATGAAATCCTTTCGCAGGATGGGGATGTCCACGAGGGGACGCACCCGGCGGATGAACTCGAGGCTGCCGCCGAAATACGTTTCGTCCGTGAGGACGCTGAGCGCTGCCGCGCCCGCCGCCGCATAGGCCGGCACGACCTCTTCCGGGCGGGCGTCCTCGTGGATCCAGCCTTTCGAGGGCGACTTCCGCTTGAACTCCGCGATGATGCCGGTCGGAGAGGACAGCAGGGCCTGCTTCAGCGAATGCCTCTTGTCGAAGCGCAGTTCCTCCCGTTTGGTTTCCAGGATTCTGTCGAGAATGTCCATGGTGCTAGCTGTTGATGGTGAGGAAACGCTTGAAGGCGGAGAGGGCGCGGCCGCTCTCCAGCGACTCCCGGCACAGGGCGATCGACTCCTCCACTGAGAGGTTGCGGTCGATGATCGAGATGCCGCAGGCGGCGTTGGCGAGGATCACGGAAGTCTGCGCCTCGGTGGCCGTGCCTTCCAGCACGGCGTCGAAGATCTGGCGGGCGTCCTCCGCAGTCGCGCCGCCGTAGATGTCTTTCGGCTCGATGTAGTTGAGTCCCAAGTCTTTGGGCGTGAAGACCTTCTCGAAGTGCGGGGTCACGAGCTTGAAGCCCGAGGTCAGGGAGATCTCGTCATAACCGTCATAGCTGGTGACGACGCCGAAGTTGTCGCCGATCTTCTGGTGGGCGCGGACATAGAGGCGCTGCTGGGCCTGGGTGGCCGTGCCGTGCAGGGAGTTTTTCGGCTGGCAGGGATTGACGAGCGGCCCCAGCAGGTTGAAGCAGGTCGGCACGCCGAGGGCGCGGCGCACGGGGCCCACGAACTTCATGCCGTAGGCGAAGAGCGGTGCGTGGAAATAGCAGAAACCCGACTCGTCCAGCGAGCGCCGCAGCAGGTCCGGGTCGGCGCTGAATTTGGCCCCGTGGGCCTCCAGGACCGTGCTGGCGCCGCTGACGGAAGTGCTGGCGCCGTTGCCGTGCTTGGTCACTTTATACCCGGCGCCGGCGATCACGAAGGCTGCACAGGTGGAGATGTTGAAGGTGTTCTTGCCATCCCCGCCCGTACCCACGATGTCCAGGGTGTTATAGCCGTCCAGGTCGATCCGCTTTCCGGTCTCCAGGAGGCCGTCGCGGAAGCCGAGGAGTTCGTCCACGGTCACCCCGCGGGTCTGCAAGGCCATCAGCAGGGCTGCGATCTGGCAGTCGTTGTATTCCTGCCGGGTGATGCCGAGCAGGATATCGTGGGTCTGTTCGCGGGAGAGGGTCTCCCCTTCGATGAGTTGGTTCAGATACTGTTTCATATTGTGACGTTTTTTAATGTTTGATCCAGTTGGAAAGGAGGACTGCGCCGTCCGGAGTGAGCACGCTCTCGGGATGGAACTGCAGGCCGCGCAGGTCCAGGCTGCGGTGGCGCAGGGCCATCACCTGTCCTTCCGGACTGACGGCAATGCACTCCAGGCAGGCGGGCAGCGTGGCGGCGTCCACCACCCAGGAGTGGTAGCGCCCGACGGGGAATTCCGCCGGCAGGCCGGCGAAAAGGTAATCGTCCGCCGTCCGGCGGCAGGGCGTCTGCACGCCGTGAAACACCTCTTCGAGGTTCACGAGCGTACCGCCGAAGGCCTCCCCGATCGCCTGTTCGCCCAGGCAGATGCCCAGGATGGGCTTCCGGCCGGCATAGCGGCGGATGACTTCCGGCATCAGGCCGGCCTCCGAGGGGATGCCCGGGCCGGGCGAGAGAAGGATCTTGTCGAAGGGTTCCAGCTCTTCGGGCCGGAAACGGTCATTGCGCAGGACGCAGGTCTCTGCGCCCAGTTGCTTGACGAGGTGCACCAGGTTGTAGGTGAACGAGTCGTAGTTGTCGATGGTGGCGATGCGCATGGTGGTCTAGAATTGGGCTGCGAGTTCGATGGCGCTGCGCAGCGCGCCGAGTTTGTTGTTGACTTCCTGAAGTTCGTATTCGGGATCGCTCTTCGCGACGATGCCGCCGCCTGCCTGGAACCACAGTTCCCCGCCCCGGCTGACGAAGGAGCGGATGGTGATGGCCTGGTTGAGCGAGCCGTCGAAGCCGATGCTTCCCACGCAGCCGCCATAGGCGCCGCGGTTGTGGGGCTCGAGCTCCGAGATGATCTGCATGGCGCGGACTTTCGGGGCGCCGGAGAGAGTGCCGGCAGGGAAGGTGTCGATGAAGGCCTTGACCGGATCGGCCCCGGGGTCGAGCGCCCCGCTCACGCGGCTGACGAGGTGGATGACATGGGAGTAGTACTGCAGCTCCTTGTAGAAGTCCACCTGCACGCCGTGGCAGTTGCGGGAGAGGTCGTTGCGTGCCAGGTCCACCAGCATCACGTGCTCGGCGTTCTCCTTGGGGTCGTTGCGGAGGAATTCCGCCCCGCGGGCATCCGCCGCATCGTCCCCCGTGCGCCGGGTCGTGCCTGCGATCGGGTCGATGAAGGCGCGTCCGCCCTCGATGCGGCAGTGCGTCTCGGGGGAAGACCCGAAGATGCGGTAGCCGCCGAAATCCATATAGAAGAGGTAAGGCGAAGGGTTGATGCTCCGCAGGGCGCGGTAGAGCTGGAAGTCGTCGCCTTCGTAGCGCTGCACGAAGCGGCGCGACAGCACAACCTGGAACACGTCGCCGCGGCGGCAGTGGGCGATGCCCCGCCGGATATTCTCCCGGTGCTGCGCGTCGGTGAGCGGGGAGGAGGTTGGTCCAACGGGGTGGAAATCAAAGAGATTGACGGCGGCGCGGCCCAGCAGGCGCTCGATGCGGGCGGCCTGCGGCGCTTCGCCTTCCGGCACGAGTTCGTGCAGGGTCAGGCGGTTGCGGAAATGGTCGAATTCGAGGGTAAAGCGGAACAGGATATACAACAGGTCCGGTGCGTCGTGCTCGGCGCGCGTCTCGTCCTTGACAGGGATGTCCTCGAAATAACGGACCGCGTTGAAAGAGGTGAAGCCCCAGAGTTGGCAGACTGCCAACTCTGGGCCTTCGGCGCCGATGGCAAAGGCGTTGATGAAGTCCCGGATCAGGCGGTCGGCTGGGTAGTCCGGCCCGACGGCGTGCTCGCGCACGGAACCGTCGGGCAGGTGGTGGAACCCGGTGCCATGGGCAACCCCCACTTCCGCGAGCGGATCCAGGGCGATGAAGGAGCGGGAGTCGCGTCCCGTGTGGTAGTCGCTGCTTTCCATCAGGATGGAGCGCGTGGAGGCGTCCCGCAGGCGCAGATAGGCCGAGACGGGGGTGTGCAGGTCGCCGGGCAGCGGGCGGCTGACGAGCGTATATCGGAAAGCGGGTGTCATTTGCTGTAGAAATTCAGATAGGTTTCGATATCCTTGTCACCGCGGCCGGAGACGGTCAGCACGACGATGTCCTCGGGGCGGAACTGCATCTTCGGCAGGGCGCCGAGGGCGTGGGCGCTCTCCAGCGCCGGGATGATCCCTTCGAGCCGCGTCAGTTCGAAAGCGGCGGCGACGGCCTCGTCGTCATTGACCGGGATCACGCGGGCGCGCCCCTGCGCCGACAGGTTGGCATGCATCGGGCCGATACCCGGGTAGTCGAGCCCGGCGCTGATGGAGTACGGCTCCTCGATCTGCCCGTCCGGGGTCTGGATGACGTAGCTTTTGGCCCCGTGCAGGATGCCCACCTGCCCGAGGGCGATGGTGGCGGCGGTCTTGCCGCTGTCCACGCCCAGCCCGCCGGCCTCCGCCAGCACGATGCGCACGCGCGGGTCATCGATATAATGGTAGATGGTGCCTGCGGCATTGGAGCCGCCGCCCACGCAGGCCATCAGGTAGTCGGGATAGTCGCGTCCGGTCTGCTCCAGCAGCTGGCCCTGGATTTCTTCGCTGATGATGGACTGCAGGCGGGCCACCAGGTCGGGATAAGGGTGCGGACCTACGGTGGATCCGATGATATAGAACGTGTCCGCCGGGTGGCAGCACCAGTCGCGGATGGCTTCGTTGGTGGCGTCCTTGAGCGTTTTGTTGCCGGAGTGGACGGGGACGACGCTGGCTCCCAGCATTTTCATTTTCTCCACGTTGATGTGCTGGCGCTTCACGTCGGTCTCTCCCATATAGACGACGCATTCCATGTCCATCAGGGCGCAGACCGTGGCCGTCGCGACGCCGTGCTGCCCCGCACCCGTCTCGGCGATGATGCGGTGCTTGCCCATCTGCCGGGCCAGGAGGATCTGGCCTACCGTGTTGTTGATCTTGTGGGCGCCGGTGTGGTTGAGGTCTTCCCGCTTGAGGAAGATCTGCGTGCCGTAGTGCGCGGAGAGCCGCCGCGCCCGGTAGAGCGGACTGGGGCGTCCGACATAGTCGCGCAGCAGGGCGCGGTATTCCTGCTGGAACGCTGCGCTCTGCAGGATGGGGAGGTAGGCTTGCTGCAGGTCTTCCACGCATTTGTGGAGGATCTCGGGGACGTAGGCGCCGCCGAATTCGCCGTAATAACCTTCTGGATCTACAAGATAACTTTTCATAGGGATGGGGATTTGTCTTAAACCTGAAAAAGGCCCTGTCGCAGTGCGGCAGGGCCCTTTTTATGTACCTATTCTTTACTAATACATATGGAGCGTCAACCTCTTACGACTCGATTAAGTTGTAACAGGCGCCACCACCAATATGCGTTCGTGCGGTACATCATACTTCTGCAAATGTAGAAATAGATTATGGAAATGCAAGGAAAAAATGCACTTTTTTCGTAACTTGCGTACCCGAAAACCGGTTGGATATGAGCAGATTCACAATTACCCTCTTATCTGTTGCAGTTGTTCTTTTTGCGACAAATGGCTCCGCGTGGGCCCAGAAGAAACCCCTCGACCATGATGTCTATGACGGCTGGCAGTCTGTCCGCTCCGTCATGCTGACCCCGGACGGGGACCTCGTCAGTTACGAAGTGACCCCGCAGGAGGGGGACGGCACCCTGTATCTCAAGAACCTGAAGACGGGTGCGGAACTTGCCGTGGCGCGCGGTACGGGCCTGAAGTGGGCCCAGGATGCAGCCTGGGGACTCTTCACGGTCAAGGCGCCTTTCGCCGAGACACGCCAGGCCAAGATCGACAAGAAAAAGAAAGAAGACCAGCCCAAGGACAGCCTTGCCAAGGTGGACCTGCGCACGCTGGCGTGGGAGATTGTCGGCGCTGCTGGTACTACCGATCTGGGCTACGACGGGGCCCCGTATCTGTTCGCCGCCCAGGATGTCAAGGGCCGCAAGTCCAAGAACCTGCTTGTGATCAATACCGCCACCGGGGCGGTGGACACGCTGAAGAACGTGTCGGATTTCGAAGCGTCGAAGTCGGGTTCGCGCCTGGCGGTCATCACCGCCAAGGAGGAGAAGGATTCGCTTTCGCGCAGCGCGGTGATCCTGTATGATTTCCCGAAGGGGAGCATCGACACCTTGTCCAGCGGCCGCAAGACCTATGACAATGTGGAATTCAGTGAGGCGGGCGATAAACTGCTCTTCACCGCGACGGACCAGGAGGAGGAGACGGATGGGACGCCCCGCCATGGCATCTACCTCGCCCAGGAGAAGGTGCAGGTCAAGGCTACGCGCCGTACCCCGGCCGTGACGGCCTGGCAGACCTGCGAGCTGCTCTCCGCGGACAGCGCCGACCTGCCCGAGGGCTGGGTCGCCGGCGCTTCCTGCGAGCCGGTATTCTCCAACCGCGCTTCCCGCGTGCTGCTCGACCTGTCCGAGTATGTTCCCGCCAAGGATACGACCGTTTACGATTTCGAAGCGGCACAGCTGGACATCTGGGTATGGGACCGGCATACCGTCCCGCCGATGGACAAGGTGGCCCGCAACCGGACCCGCAGCCTGTGTGCCGTGGTCAACCTCGACCGCCCCGGACAGCTGGTGGTCCTGTCCCGCCACCCTTCCGACCGCATCACTTTCTTCGACGGGGCCGAGGCGGACTATGCCCTGTCATCCGATACGGATGCCTATGTCATCGATAATATGTGGGCGGCCGAGAGCAGGGCGGACGTGTCCCTGGTGAGCCTGCGCGACGGCAGCCGCCGGACGCTGCGCGAAGGCGCATCCGGCTACGTGATCCCGTCTCCGTACGGCAAGTATCTCGCCTGGTTCAACCCCGAGGACGGCAACTGGTACAGCTGGAACCTCGCCACGTCGGCCCTGGTCAACCTGACCGGCTCCACGGGCGTCGCTTTCTGGGACGAAGAGGACGATCATCCGACCGGCGGTTTCGTGCCGGCCGGCATGCCTTCCTGGGCGGGCAAGGACGAATTCATGCTGCTCTCCGACCGCTACGACGTCTGGAAGTTCGACCCTGACGGCAAGAAGGCGGAGTGCCTGACCCGCGGGGCGGGCCGCCGCGACAAGGTGCAGTACAGCGCGGTCAACCTCGACCGGCACAATGACCCGTATCTTTTCCAGGACATCAGCACCCTGCCGGTCAAGGGCAGCATCCGCCTGCGGGCCTTCAACGAGCGCGACAAGCGCAACGGCTATGCAACGGTGGACGTGGTCCGGGGTGGCGAGCCGCAAGGCTTCCTCGCCGAGAAGTCCTTCACCCAGCTCACCAAGGCGGAGAATGCCGACGTGATCGCCTATCTCAAGGGGGATTTCCGCCATCCGATGGACCTCTACGTCGCCCGCGGCGACTGGTCCGGCGAGCGCAAGCTGACCGCCATCAATCCCCAGCAGGCGGACTACCGCTGGGGCGATGTGCAGCTGGTCCACTGGGATGCCTACGACGGCACGCCGCTGGACGGCCTGCTCTTCACGCCGGATGGGTTGGACAAGTCCGGCAAGTATCCGATGATGATCTACTTCTATGAGAAGTATTCCGAGTCGCTCTATGACTATCGCGCCCCTGCGCCGAGCCGCTCGACCGTCAATATCCCCTTCTACGTGAGCCGGGGCTATGTGGTCTTCATCCCGGACATCGTCTATCAGGACGGCCACCCGGGCGAGAGCGCTTACAATTGCATCTGCGCGGGCGCCGAAGCGATGTGCCGCCAGTTCTCCTTCATCGACAAGGACAAGATGGCCATCCAGGGCCAGAGCTGGGGCGGCTACCAGACGGCCTATCTCGTGACGCGCACCAATATGTTCGCCGCCGCGGGGGCCGGCGCTCCGGTGGGCAACATGACGAGCGCCTACGGCGGCATCCGCTGGGAGTCCGGCAGCAGCCGCATCGGCCAGTATGAGCACGGCCAGAGCCGTATCGGCAAGACCCTCTGGGAGGACGGCGGCCTCGACCTCTATGTCGAGAATTCCCCGGTATTCCATGCTCCGAACGTGACCACGCCGGTGCTCATCATGCACAATGACAACGACGGCGCCGTGCCCTGGTACCAGGGTATCGAGTTCTTCATGAGCCTGCGCCGCCTCGGCAAGCCGGCCTGGCTGTTGGAGTACAACAACGAAGCGCACAACCTCGTGGAGCGGCGCAACTGCAAGGATCTCTCGATCCGTCTCCAGCAGTTCTTCGATCACTACCTCCAGGGCGCGCCGGAGCCGGTGTGGATGAAGGAAGGGATCCCTTACGCCAGAAAAGGCAATTATTTCGCCACGGAGTTGGCGAAATAAGATTTCTTATATCCCCAGCAGGGCTTTGACGAGGAACCAGATGGGCGGGATGAGCAGGGCGGGGATGTAGTTCAGCGTCTTGCAGTCCTTGAGCTTGAGCAGCGAGAGGCCGGAGGCGATGATGAGCAGGCCTCCGACGATGGCCGTCTCATTGATCATCGTACCCTCGACCACGGGAGAATCGGCGGCGAATTTGCCGATCAGCCAGAACATTCCCTGCCAGCAGAAAAGGATCGGCGCAGCGAAGATGATGCCGATGCCGTAGGTGGTCGCGAAGACCATCGAGGTCACGAGGTCGAGCGTGGCGTTGGTGAACAGGAAGGTATTGTCCCCCGTGGTGGCGCTCAGGATGGGGCCGACGATGGAGAAGGTTCCCACGCAGAAGAGCAGGCAGGCGGTAATCAGGCCGTTGGCCAGGCCTTCGCCGCCACGCTTGGCGATCAGCCGCTTGGTGCGGCCGTCGAGGTCAAGCGCCGTGCCGGCGATGCCGCCGAGCGCGATGCTCAGGATGAAGAGCACGGGGAATTCGCTCTTCGGGATGTTCTGCACGAAAGTATTGGCGCCCAACGCCAGCGAAGCGAGCCCCATGGCGTTGTACAGGGCGTTCTGGTATTTCTCTCCGAGTCCCTTCTTGAGCAGGCTCCCCACTATGGAGCCGACGATGATGCACCCGGTGTTGACGAGGGTTCCGAGCATTATTTCTTCCGCTTGGCTTCCCGGGCGGCTTTCCGCTCGGCTTTGCGGGCCTCTGCGGCATCCTTTTCAGCCTGGACGGCCGCTTTGGTCCTGAAGAGGATGACGCCGTTCTGTCCCTGCACGCCGTAGATGCCGGCCGTGCCGTCCTTGAGGACCTCGACGGAATAAATGTCCTCCGGACGAAGGTAGGTCACGTTGTCCGTGATGATGCCGTCCACGACGAAGAGCGGCTGGGTCTCATTGGAGTTGGTCGCAACGCCGCGGATGATCACCTTGGGCATCACGCCGTTGCTTCCGTCGCCCGAGATGGTGACGCCCGGTTCGTTGCGGAGGAGGTCAAACACGGTGCTATATTGGGTCTTGTCTTTCTGGTCGCGGACTTTCTCCTGTGCGCCGAGCGTGCCGCAGAGCAGCAACGCGGCTGCGATGATGAATAAAACTTTTTTCATACCAAACGGATTCAATGCTCAAAAATAGATTATTTTCCGTTTTCCTGCAAGTTTCGGACCCCGGGAGCAAGCGTTCTTCTTTTTTGCTATCTTTGTGGCAGACACCAAATACTTCTTGCTCATGAAACATCTTCTCACAGCGGTGGCAGCCTGCATGCTGTTCGGTCTCGGCACGGTCGCCCAGGCACAGGATGAATACAAATTCGCGGACACGGTGCTCTCGCTCCAGCAGGTGACTGCCCAGTGGCACGACCAGAATCTCTATACCGCAGGGTGGGACGAGTCCCCGACCATCCGGAACTATTTCGTCGGACTGGCGACCACCTATCCGACAGACCTGTTCTACAACATCCTCTATACGATGCTCGGCTTCAACACCGAGGGCGTCATCGGGGATTATGTCCTGGACGAGAAGAACGGCTTCATCTCCGGCAAGCTGCTGTCCCAGATAGAGAGCGCGATGCAGATGTGCTACTGGCGCTGCAATGACGGCAACCGCCTCGTGGGCGTGGCCGTCATGGGTGACGAGTTCAGCGATGCGCCCGTCCCGGAGGATGATCCGGATTTCGAAGTGGACGTCGTCTGCATCAATGACCTGATGTTCTTCCGCATCGAAAAGGATGAGCTGATCTGGCGGCCGGTCTCCCCGCGGAGCCTGCTCGGAAGGGATTACAATTTTGCTGAATACGAAATATCCCTGCCCCGCCAGGGCAAGGATATCACGCTCACGAACCGGGAGACCGGGAAAGTCACGAAGCTGACCTGGAACGGTGCCCGCTTCTCCGCCGCGAAGTGACGCGCGGCCGGATCAGTCGTTGTTCAATTCTTTGATATCGACCTCGCTGCGCTCGCTCTCACCGAGCAGCCACTCCGAGAAGTAGTCAGCCAGGCGGATGAAGAAATACTCGTTCATGTCGCCGAATCCATGGCGCTGACCCGGCAGGATCAGCAGGTCGAAGCGTTTGTTGGCCCGGATCAGGGCATTGACGACCCGGATCGTGTTGGCCGGGTTGACATTGTTGTCGATATCGCCGTGGACCAGCATCAGGTGTCCCTTGAGGTTGGCGGCCAGTTGCGGGTTGGTCTCGATGTGATAGACAAAGGTCGTGTCGCCCTGGGCCACCTTTTCGGTGACACCGTGGTGCGTCTCGCTCCACCAGCGGTTGTAGATGCTGTTGTCGTGGTTGCCGGCGCAGGAGACAGCCGCCTTGAAGAAATCCGGATACTTGAGGATGGCTGCGGTGGACATGAAGCCGCCGCCTGAATGTCCGTGGATGCCCACCCGGCTGCCGTCGATGAAGTCATACTGTCCGGCCAGCTGCTGGATGGCGTATTTCTGGTCCTCCAGGCCATAGTCGCGCAGGTTCCCGTAGCCATAGTTGTGGTACCACTTGGAGCGGTTGGGATGACCGCCGCGGTTGCCTACCGTGATGACGATGAAGCCGATCTGCGCCAGGCGGTCGGTGCGGACCATTCCGCGGGACCAGGCGATGTTGTTGGCTTCCACCTGCGGACCCGGATAGACATAGTCGATGATGGGATAGACCTTGGTCGAATCGAAGTCGAAAGGCTTGTACATGGCCCCGTAGAGATCCGTGACGCCGTCGGCGGCCTTGACTTTGAAGCGCTCCGGCATCTTGTAGCCCGCCGCGAAGAGCAGGCTGAGGTCGGCCTGGTCGAGCGGAGTGCGTTTGCCGTCGCGGCCGATCAGCCAGGACTCCGGCGCATAGTCCACGCGCGAGCAGTTGGCCACCACCCAGCGGCCGTCGTCACTGACGCTGGCGTCCACGTTCATGTCCTCCATGTCCAGCTGCCTGATCGGGCCGCCGGACAGGCTGACCCGGTAGGTGTGCATCTGGTAGGGATTCTCGTCTTTGTTGACCCCGCAGGCGGAGAAGAGGACATAGCCCTCTTTCTCATTGACCGAAAGGACGTCCTCGACATGATAGGCGCCCTCGGTGAGGTTGCGTACCAGGGAGCCGTCGGCGTTGTAGAGGTAGAGGTTGGCCCAGCCGTTGCGCTCGGACCACTGCAGGATCTGCCTGCCGCCGCCGATCAGATGCAGCTGGCGGTCCTCCACGTAGGTATTCATCCGCTCGGTGAGGATGGTCCGGGTGGAATCCGCCGCGAGGTCCAGCCGGCAGACGTCCATCCGGTGCAGGTCGCGGGAGCCGCGGGTCAGGTAGAAGCCGTCGTTGTCGCCCAGCCATACGCGGGAGCGGTATTTGTCGTAGATCTCCCGGTATTTGCGCGGACGCGTGGCCACGTCCAGTGTCTGGTCCTTGAAGGCGACGGTCTGGTAGCGCTTGCTGCTGCCGTCGGGCATCGAGAACACGTAGAGCTCCTCCGTCGGGCCGGGCTCGCCGGGCATCTGGTACTTGTAGGTCTCTAGGGTCGGGCGGGGCTGGCTGATCGAGTTGATCACCCAGAGGTCCTTGATCATCCGCATGTCGGTTTTCATGGCAGCGAAATGCTTGCTATCCGGTGACCAGACGATGCGCGCCATCGTGCGGCGGGTGGTGTCCGTCTCCGTGTCGCCCGAGTAGTTGTCCACGCCGAAGCCGTACTGGCGGACGCCGTCGGAGGTAAGGCGGTGCTCCACGAGGGTGGAATCCTTGTCATCCTCGGCAGCCTTGGCGAGATTCTCCTTGTCCATCCAGAACAGGTTGGAGTTCTTGACGAACACCCCGATCTGCCCGTCCGGGGAGATGCTGGCCCACTGCGGGTATTCCTTCTTTTCGGGTTTGTATTCCGTGAGTTTGCCGGTGGCGAGTTCGTACTGGAAGTGGAAGACTTTCTTGGTCATCTTCGGGGCCTGGGGGCCTTTGGGTGCCTTGTCGCCGTCCTTTTTCTCGCGGGCGGCGCGTTTCTCCGCCAGGGTGTCGGGGACTTCCTGCGTCCCCGTGATGTCGAAGCGGAAGTATTTGTCATCCTTGAGCTTGAGGTTTTCGATCGGCAGGTGCTGGGCGTCGAAGGGATCCCGGACAATCTGCGTGATCTCCATCGCCAGTTTCTCCATGTCGAAAGCCGGGGTCTTGCGGCCCGTCTCCGGGTCCACGATCCAGTATTGTGTCCCGGCCGGGGTCTTCCAGCTGTACCAGAACTTGTCCGAGTCGCGGAACCAGTTGGGCTGGAGCTCGGTGGAGAAAACCATCTGGGAGATACGTTTGGCGGAGAACTGTGCTGCCAGGTCATAGTTGGGCGTGACCTTGGGCTGCCGCTTCGGAGGAGCGCCCAGCACGCTGAACGTGGCAAAGACCGCCAGAAGGAGGATAACAAAACGTTTCATATTTCCGATGTGTGAATTGTCCGAAAAACAAAGATAAGAAAAAAAGGTGCACCCGCGCCCTGGTGTCGGGGATTTTGCGGAATGCGCGTTTTTTTATACATTTACAGTCACGAATGTATAACCAAAACTCCCAGTTATGAGATTGTTAAAGTATTTGACAGCCGCGGTGATCAGCCTTTCCCTCCTGTCCTCCTGTTCTGTGATCAAGAATGTCGCCACCAGCGCCCTGTCGACCGGGACCAACACCGGATCCGCCATCTCCGCCCTGTACAAGGTGCTCCGGACCGCCGGCAACATCGACCTGTCCAATGTGACGAACCTCATCAATCTTGGCAAGATCCTGACCGGTGCCAACAGCGTGACGAACGCCAGCACCTCTTTCCTGGACCAGTTTACCAACGGTCTGATCAGCGGCTCGACCGGCCTGATTACGAATTCCAATGCCTCCGGTGTCATCAATGGCCTGCGGACGCTGGCCAACCTGGACACCTCAGCCATCACGCGTGCTGCCACGGCCGCAGCAGCGGGGACGCTGACGACGCCGGTCACCAGCTCCACCCCCGGTGTCTCGGCAACCCTCTCCCAGCTGAACAGCATCTTTGGTTTGCTGCAGTAAGGGTTCTCCCTCCTTACAACACCACCGACGCCCGTGTTTTTATTGTTGATTGATAGTCAATGATTTAATTAACTACGCAAACGGATTTCCCCAAAATCCACCGCGCACCGTAACAGGCAAATGCGGTGATCTTCAATAATAACTGAAAACACGGGTACTTGTTTTAGCCACCCGTGTTTTTGTTGTTGATTGATAATCAATGATTTGATCTACCACACAAATCCTTGTTCTTTTCTCCGCGCGCTAGTCAAGTAGCCAATTTCCCTATTCTCGCCGCGAACCGTAACAAGTCAATTCGCTGATTTTCAATTATAACTGAAAACACGGGTATCCATTTTGCCACCCCGTGATTTCAGTTTATGTTGATAATGAATCATTTACATTGTGCAGTTTGCGGCGAGAGGCAGTAGCGTAAAAGTGGTAAGGGACCGGAGCGGGGGAGACGTCCTTAAAACAGGGACGTCTCCCTCGCTTTACTGTCTAAAGAGCCTGCGGCGAGCGATTGGGCTGGTGCCGCCGACCCTTCAGGGAATCTCTTCATAGCACATAATGAATTAAAAGTTAAACCATTACGCGCTATTTGTGTCAGTTTTTTCACCTGCTTTTTTTGACACAAATTATGTACTTATTTGTGTCAGTAGATTTCTATGAAGGCTTCATTTGACACAAATCTGCACACAAAAAAGGCCCTCCAGATATCTGGAAGGCCTCTTTGGAGCGGAAAACGGGGCTCGGACCCGCGACCTCAACCTTGGCAAGGTTGCGCTCTACCAACTGAGCTATTTCCGCAAACCCTATTGCTTAGCGTTGGGACCACAAAGATAGAGACATTTTTCAAAACGCCAAAATTTTTTTCGCTTTTTTGCTATCCGGCAGGCAGCGGCCGTGCCGCGCCGGACACAGGTGTCTGAAAAATGAGTATATTTGTCGTATGAAACGAATCTACACCCTGCTGGCGGTAGCGCTGGTCAGCCTCTCCGCCTGTGCCCAGAAGGCACCCAAAACCATCCAACTGCTCGAACCGAACTACGACGAGGGCCTGACCCTGATGCAGGCGCTCAAGGAGCGCAAGTCTTCGTCCGGCTTCACGGACAAGGAGATCCCGCTCCAGGACCTCTCCAATATCCTGTGGGCCGCCGTGGGCGTGAATCGTCCCGACGGCAAGCGTACCTCCCCGACCGGCTCCAACCGACAGGAGATCGAAGTTTACGCCTTCTTCAAGACGGGCGCTTATTATTACAATTATCAGAATCATACCCTTGAACTCGTCAAGGAGGGCGATTTCCGCAGCCTGACCGGACGGGGCGAAGCCGCGAACGCAGCCCTGGACCTGCTGTTCTTCGCGGACACGGACAAGACGAAGGGAGAGAATCCGGACGGCGGCGGGGCTGCTACGGTCTCCTATGTCGATGTGGGCTATGTGTCCCAGAATGTCTATCTGGCCTGCGCCAATGCCGGCATCGGCAGCCGCGCCCGCGGTGGCTGGGATCAGCAGAAACTCGTCGATACTCTCGGCATCAAGCCTTCGCTCTACGTCGTGCTCGGCCAGACAGTCGGCTACTGCGAGTAGCCCGGACGGATCAGAACAATTGCAGACAGACAGGATGATTCACGCGGATCGTCCTGTCTTTTTTCGGCGTCAGGGCGCCGGTGGCGGTATCGCGCGCATAGACTTCGATGGCATCGTCGTCGCGGCAGGCGCAGAGCAGCCAGCGGCCATCCGGGGAGAGGACAAAGTTGCGGGGATGGCGTCCGGTGCGCCGGAAACCCGCCCGGCGGACCGTCCCGTCCGGCCTTACGGCGAAAATGGCGATGCCTTCGCCGCGCAGGCGGTGGCTGGTATAGAGAAAACGGCCGTCCGGACTGAGGTGGATGTCGGCGCTGCCCTTGCCCCGGCCGCGGTAGGCCTTGATCTCCTGGACGGGCGTGAGGGTGCCGTCCTCATAGCGGAGGACGGTCAGGGTGTCGCCCAACTCACCCAGCAGGTAGCAGAACCGGCCGTCCGCGCTGAACACGAAGTGGCGCGGTCCGCTGCCTGGCGTGGCCCGGTAGGCGATGCCGGGCTCACCGACAGGAAGTTCGCCGGACGCCGTCACCGGGAATCGCCGGATCAGGTCACAGCCCAGGTCGGAAGCCAGGATCCAGCGACCGTCGGGAGAGAGCCGGCAGCAATGCATCCGGGACTCCGTCCCGAAATAGAAATTCTTGCGCATCGGCTCCAGGCGGCCGTCCGCCGCGACCGGATAGAGCGTGACGGTGCCGCCGAAATAGTCGGCCGTGAAAATGTATCCGTTGAAATACAGAATGTTGCAAGGGTTCCCGCTACCCTTTCCGTCCGGCGTGGCGGCTTGGTAATTCAGCAATTCGAGCCGGTCCGGTCCCAGCGCATACGCATAGGCGCCCTGGCTTCCGTCATTGAATTCGCACACGGACCAGGCGCGGGTGCGGTCCTCCGAGGGGATGATGAAAGCGGGGTTGCGCGCGTCGGCGAAATCGAGCCGGTCGCTCGCGGCCGTCTCCGCATCGAAGCGGTACAGCCAGGCGCCGGAGGCGTCGCCGCTGTCGGTGTAGGTGCCGATAAGCAGGCGCAGGTCCTGCGGCTGCAGGAGCATCAACGCCAGGATCTGGAACAAGAGCGGGAGGGACATAGCGGTCTGGGGTTGGTAACGCTTGCAAAGATAGTAAAAAGAAAGCCCGGAGCAAGGATCTGCTCCGGGCTCGTTGGCTGCTGCGCTGGCGTCAGCGGTTGCGAAGGACGGTCTGGCCGTCCACGCTATCCACTTCGATGGCGGAATCCTTGTGGATCTTGCCTTCGAGGATCTCCCGGGCCAGCTTGTTGACCAGCTCGCGCTGGATCAGCCGCTTGACCGGACGGGCACCATAGACGGGGTCGTAGCCGTTCTCGACCATGTCGTCTTCGAATGCGCGGGTGAAGCGCAGGGAGACGTTCTCGCTGTCGAGTTTCTTGCGCAGGATCTCCATCTGGATGCGGACGATCTCCCGGATATTGTCCGGCGTGAGGGGATCGAAGACCACGATCTCGTCGATACGGTTGAGGAATTCGGGACGCATGCGCAGGCGGAGCTCCTCTTCCTTGAGGTTGGAGGTCATGATGAGGATGGTGTTCTTGAAGTCCACCGTCCGGCCCTTGTTGTCGGTGAGCCGCCCGTCATCCAGGACCTGGAGCAGGGTATTGAACACATCCGGATGCGCCTTCTCGATCTCATCCAGCAGGATCACGGAGTAGGGCTTGCGCCGCACGGCCTCGGTCAGCTGTCCGCCTTCGTCGTAGCCGATGTAGCCCGGAGGGGCGCCGATCAGCCGGCTGACGGTGTGGCTCTCCTGGTACTCACTCATGTCGATACGGGTCATCATGGACTCGTCGTTGAAGAGGAACTCGGCGAGCGCCTTGGCGAGTTCGGTCTTGCCGACACCCGTCGTGCCGAGGAAGAGGAAGGAACCGATGGGCCGGTGCTCATTGGACAGGCCGGCGCGGCTGCGGCGTACGGCGTCGGACACGGCCGCGATGGCCTTGTCCTGGCCAACGACGCGCTTGTGCAGCTCAGCCTCCATGCGGAGGAGCTTCTCCCGTTCGCTTTCGAGCATGCGGTTGACTGGGATGCCGGTCCAGCGGGCCACGACCTCGGCGATATCCTCGGGATCCACCGCTTCGTTGATGATGGGGTCCTGGATCGCAGCCTGTTTTGCCGACAACTCTTCAATACGTGCGCGCGCCTGGGCGATCTTGCCGTAGCGCAACTCGGCGACCTTGCCGTAGTCGCCCTGCCGTTCGGCGATCCGGGCCTCGTTCTCGTCGTCTTCGATCTCCTGGCGGGCTTTCTGGAGCGCGGTGACAATCTCTTTCTCGCTGCTCCATTTCTTCATCAGTTCTTCACGTTTCGACTTGAGCGAAGCCAGTTCGGCGTCGATTTTCTCCGCTTTCAGCGAAGTGCTCTCGCGCTTGACGGCTTCCTTCTCGATCTCCAGCTGGCGGATCCGGGAATTCAGGTCGTCAATGGGTTCCGGGACGGAGTTCATCTCCAGGCGCAGCTTGGAGGCGGCCTCGTCGATCAGGTCGATGGCCTTGTCCGGCAGGAAGCGGTTGTTGATGTAGCGGTGGCTGAGGTTGACGGCGGCGATGAGGGCGTCATCCTCGATGCGGACGCGGTGATGGTTCTCATATTTCTCCTTGAGGCCGCGCAGGATGGCGATGGACTCGGCGGGCGTCGGCTCGTCCACCATCACCTTCTGGAAACGGCGCTCCAGCGCCTTGTCCTGCTCGAAGTATTTCTGGTACTCGTCGAGGGTGGTGGAGCCGATGGTGCGCAGCTCACCGCGCGCCAGTGCGGGCTTCAGGATATTGGAAGCGTCCATGGCGCCCGAGGATCGTCCCGCACCCACGAGGGTGTGGATCTCATCGATGAAGAGGATGATCTCTCCGTCGCTGTCGACGACTTCCTTGACGACGCCCTTGAGGCGCTCTTCGAATTCACCCTGGTATTTGGCGCCTGCGATCAGCGCGCCCATGTCCAGGGAGAAAACCTTGCGGCTTTTGAGGTTCTCGGGCACTTGCCCGTTTACAATCTTGGTGGCGATGCCTTCCGAGATGGCGGTCTTGCCGACACCGGGTTCTCCGACCAGGATCGGGTTGTTCTTGGTTCGACGGCTCAGGATCTGCAGCACGCGACGGATTTCCTCGTCGCGGCCGATGACCGGGTCGAGCTTTCCTTTGGCCGCGGCCTCATTGAGGTCCACGGCATACTTGCTTAAGAATTCGTACTTGCTGGTATCCATAATCAAAATCGTCGGCCCTTTAGTGGGTCGACGATTCTGCGCTCAAATGTTGAGCCACTGACAAAATGTCAGGAGATTACTCCGTCGGGGCGTCCTGCTGGATCGGGGCGGAAGGGAATTCGGGCTGGGCGTCCGGAGTGACATTCTCGATCTGGTCGGTCACGTCGATGGCGGTGCCGTTGGTGCCGGTCGTGAAGGAAGAGATGATGGACACGACGAGGATGAAGCCGACGAGGCCCCAGGTGATCTTCTCAAGGATGTCGGCGGTCTGGCGGACACCGAACGTCTGGTTGCCGGCCACGAAGTTGCTGGCGAGACCCTCTCCCTTGCCATTCTGAAGCAGCACCACGATGATGAGCAGGATGGCTGCAAGGATGATGAGCACGGTCAAAATCACAAACAAAGTATTCATACTTAATTATTTTTTTTATTTATTTCCTCAATAAGGGCTGCAAAGTAAACACTTTTTTCCGGATATCGCAAAATTAGTTTGGAATAAATGTCAAGAGCTTCTTCCGGATAGCCCTGTTCCATGTAGATCCTGGCCAGGGTCTCGGTGTAGAATCCGGCCGCGTCGGCAGGCGAGACTTCTTCCTGGTATCCCTCCTCCCGGGCCTTCGCCGCGAACTTGGAGAAGATGCCGTCGCCTTCCTTCCGGACATCCTCGTACTGGTCCTGCGAGAAATAGTCGCCGCCGATCACGTGGACGCGGCGGGCAGGTGTCCGGGGCGCGGAAGTCTCGGGGAAGAATGCCGCCACGATCCGGCGGGCGTCCTTGTCGGAGCAGTCCACGGCGTGCTCTTCCCGCACGAGGCGGGAAATGACCTTCCGTTCGCCCAGGTGCAGGCCGGTCTCGGCGATCTGCGATTCGGAGAGGGCGCCGAGGGCGGACATCCGGCGGCAGAATTCCATACGGGCGCCTCCGTACCAGGGGTAGAGGGCGATGACCCCGGAAAGTTCTTCCAGGGTGAGCTTGTGTATGTCGATCGGGTTTACCATTGGGCGACGGTGGCGTTGAAAATGTCTTCGATGATCTTGTCGATGATCTCTTCGCAGAGGGAGGACTCGACGGCGTCGAGCGAGTTGGTGGAGTCGTAGTCCGCGTAGCCGGAGAAACTCTGGTTCTCGAAATCGTCCTCGGAGTGCTTGCGGTTGGTGAAACTGACCGACACCGTGACGGTGAGGCGGTTGCGGGCCGCGACTTCGTCGGCCGTGATGGCGGCGGGGGCCACGTTGTAGCCCGTCACTTCGCCGGTGATCTCCAGGTCGCCGTCCTGGTCCACCTGCTCCAGCCGCGTTGAGCGGCGGAATCGGGTCCGCAGGGCTTCGGTGAGGTCGTTGCTCAGCGAAGGGTTGACCTTCAGGGCCTTGTATTCGAAATAATTGATCGTGACGGTGTTGACGTCGTTCTGGATCGAGGTGCCGGTGAAGGAATAGATGCCGCACGCGCCGAGCATCAGGACGGCGGCGAGCAGCAGGGAGAAGCGCAGAAGGGTCGTTTTCATCATTTCCCGGCTTTTTTCCATTCGGCGAGCTTGCGGTAGATGGTGCGCTCCGAGATGCCCAGCTCCGCGGCTGCGGGTTTGACTTTGCCTCCGTGCTTGGCGAGGCTGCGCTCGATGAGTTCATCCCCGGCCTTGCGGATGGTCGTGCCGTCGGGGATGGCGCCCCCTTCGGACTCGATGAGCTGCTCCTCCGGTTCGTCTTCGCCCACCGGGACGTAGTGCGGCAGGCCGACCGGCACTGCGGCCGCCGGGGCATCGCCGGACTCGACGATGGCCTTGAGCCGGTCCACTTCCTGCTTGAGGTCGAGGATGGCCTTGATGATCATCTGCTTGTCGCTGTCCGGCATCGCGCCGCCGGAGGAGGGACCTGTGGTCGCCGGGAGCATGGAGTCCTTCTCGTCCGGGAGGTAGCGCATCAGGGTCGCGGGGCCGATCTCCACACGTTCGGAGGTCGGGGTCACGGGGCGGGACTCCAGGGCGGTCACGGTCTCGGCAACGTTCTTGAGCTGGCGGATGTTGCCCGGCCAGCGGTAGCCGGTGAGCAGGGTGATGGCGTCGTGGTTGAGGCTGACCTTGCAGAGATTGTATCTCTCGGAGAAGTCCGAGGTGAACTTGCGGAACAGCAGGTAGATGTCGTCGCGGTTGCGCTCACGCAGCGCGGGCATCTGGATCTGGATGCCGGTGAGGCGGTAGTAGAGGTCTTCGCGGAAGCGGCCCGTGGCTACGGCGTAGGCGAGGTTGACGTTGGTCGCGGCGATGACGCGCACGTCGGTCTTCTCCACCTTGGAGGAGCCGACTTTCATGAACTCTCCGTTCTGCAGGACGCGGAGCAACAGGGCCTGCGTCTCCCGGGGGAGTTCGCCGATCTCATCGAGGAAAAGGGTGCCGCCGTCGGCCTCCTCGAAGTAGCCCTTGCGCTCGCCGATGGCTCCCGTGAAGGCGCCTTTCTCGTGGCCGAACAGTTCGGCGTTGATGGTGCCTTCCGGGATGGCTCCGCAGTTGACGGCCAGGTATTTGCCGGTCTTGCGGCGGCTGTACTGGTGGATGATCTGCGGGATGGTCTCCTTGCCGACGCCGCTCTCGCCCGTGATCAGCACGGTCAGGTCCGTGGGGGCCACGGCGACCGCGGTCTCCAGGGCACGGTTGAGCCCGGCATCGTTGCCGATGATGTCGTATTTATTTTTGAGTCGCTGGAGTTCTTGGATTTCCATAGCAAGCAAAGTTAAGGATTTTTCTTGTATATTTGTATTTCAAACAGGATCATTAAACATTTCTTATGATGAACCATACCCTCAAATTCGTTTTTCTCTGCTCCGCTGTCCTGGCCGCCGCATCGTGCTCCAAGTCCATCGCCGAGCAGATGAAGCTGGCCGAAAACGTCCAGATCGACTGCACGCCCGAGGTCCTCGCCCTGGTCGGGGACAAGATCCCGGTGGACCTGACCGTGACCTATCCCAAGGGCTATTTCCACCCGAAAGCGATCCTGGAGCTGACGCCGGTCCTGGTGTACGGCGACGGCAGCCAGTCCGCCCGCACCCTCACCTATCAGGGCGAGAAGGTGCTGGATAATTATAAGGTCGTCTCCAGCAACGGCGGCACCGTCCGGGAGCACTTCGACTTCGAGTACGACGAAGGCGTGGAGCAGGCCTACCTGGAGCTGCGCGGCGTGGCCAGCTACAATGGCAAGTCCATCCCCATCCCGGCGGTCAAGGTGGCCGACGGCACCATCCTCACCCAGATGCTGGCCCGTCCGACGGGTTCCTTCAGCTTCAAGAAGGACGACTACCAGTCCGTGATCCACGAGCAGACCGAGGGCCAGGTGATGTATGACTACAATTCCGCGACCATCAAGGGCAGCGAACTCCGCTCCTCTTCGATCAAGGAGCTCCAGGCTGCCCTGAACGAGATCGCCTCGAACCCCCGCTATACCGTCAAGGGCACGCGCGTCGTGGCCTATGCTTCGCCGGAAGGCGGGCAGGAGCTCAACGCCAAGCTCTCCGACCAGCGGGCGGCGTCTGCGCAGAAGGCCTGGAGCAAGGTGACCGGCGAGACCGCCCCAGACGACCTGGAGGTACGCAGCATCGGCCAGGACTGGGAAGGCTTCAAGGAGGCGATCGAGAAGTCGGACATCGAGGACAAGGAGCTCATCCTGCGCGTCCTGTCCATGTACAGCGATCCGGCCGTGCGCGAGAATGAGATCAAGAACATGTCCCAGGTCTATACGGAGATCAACAAGAACGTCTTCCCGGAACTTCGCCGGGCCCGTTTCATCACGGAGGTGGACTACCAGAATTTCTCGGATGAGGAGCTCGTGGAGCTCTCCCGCCAGGCCATCGACGTGCTGGACGAGGAGGGGCTGCTCCGCGTGGCTTCCATCGCGGACACGCCGAAGCGCAAGGCCGAGCTCTATGAGCAGGCGGTGGAGCGTTTCGGTTCCGACCGGGCGCGTTTCAACCTCGCCGTGCTGGCCCTCGAGGACGAGCGGCCTGACGCCGCGGCGCGCTACCTCGACTCCGTGAAGGAGCAGGACGCCGACGTGCTCAATGCCAAGGGCGTGGTCGAGCTGCAGCGCGGCGACCTGGATGCCGCGGCCGGCCAGTTCCGCAAGGCGGCGACGCCGGAGGCGAAAGCCAACCTCGGCCTGGTGGACCTGCTGAAAGGCAATTATGACGCGGCGGCCCGCCAGCTGAAGGGGACCGAAGGGCTCAACGGAGCCGTGGCCAGCATCCTGGCCGGCCGGCTGGACGAGGCGGAGGCTGCGATCACCTGCCATTGTGCGCAGGCTGAGTACCTCCGTGCGATCATCGCCGCCCGCAAGGGCGATGCCGCTGGGGTCCGGACGCACCTGGACGCGGTCCGCGAGAAGGACCAGCGGCTCTACGACCAGTCCCGCCGGGATGTCGAGTTCGCGAAATACCGCTAGCCCGCCGCAATCAAAAAAGCGACATATCGCGCTGAGATTTTGCGATTTGCAACTTTTTGCGTATATTTGCAGCCCCCAAAAAACGGGGGCTTTTTATAATTTATTTATTAACAACCATTTATGCCAACAATTCAACAATTGGTTCGCAAAGGACGCGAGGTGATCGAAGTCAAATCGAAATCTCGTGCGCTGGATGCTTGTCCTCAGAAGCGTGGCGTATGCCTGAGAGTCTATACGACGACTCCCAAAAAGCCGAACTCCGCTATGCGTAAGGTCGCGCGTGTACGTCTCACGAATTCCAAAGAGGTCAATGCCTACATCCCGGGTGAGGGACACAACCTCCAGGAGCACTCCATCGTGCTCGTGCGTGGCGGTCGTGTCAAGGACCTCCCTGGTGTACGTTACCACATCCTTCGCGGTGCTTTGGATACTGCCGGCGTGGAAGGACGGACCCAGTCCCGTTCCCTCTATGGCGCCAAGCGGCCGAAGTAATTGCGGAAGGATGGTTTAATTTTTAATGTTTCACAACCATGAGAAAAGCAAAGCCTAAGAAGAGGATTCTACTTCCTGATCCTAAGTATCACGACACGCAGGTTACCCGTTTCGTGAACAACCTTATGTTGCAGGGGAAGAAGAGTATCGCGTATTCTATTTTTTACGATGCCATTGATATGGTAGGCGAGAAGGTGAAAGATTCTGACAAGGCTCCTCTGGATATTTGGAGGAAGGCGCTCGAGAACGTGACCCCGCAGATCGAGGTCAAGTCCCGCCGTATCGGCGGCGCCAGAGTTGCGCCCGGAGCGGAAGATTTCGCTTTCTATGAAGAATATGATCAACTTCGCCCGCAAGCGTTCCGGCCGCTCGATGGCTGAAAAACTGTGTGCTGAGATTGTTGCAGCGTACAACAACGAAGGTGGTGCATTCAAGCGTAAAGAAGATATGCACAGAATGGCCGAGGCCAACAAGGCCTTCGCCCATTTCCGCTTTTAATTGAATTTGGTTAGTTAGTCGGATGGCTGCGAGAGATCTCAAGTACACGCGTAACATCGGCATCATGGCCCACATCGATGCCGGCAAGACCACTACGTCCGAGCGCATCCTGTTCTACACCGGCAAGACCCACAAGATCGGCGAGGTCCATGAAGGTGCAGCGACGATGGATTGGATGGTTCAGGAGCAGGAGCGTGGTATCACCATCACCTCTGCTGCGACCACTGCGTTCTGGCACTACGGCGGGGAGACGTATCAGATCAACCTGATCGACACTCCCGGCCACGTCGATTTCACCGTGGAAGTCGAGCGTTCTCTCCGTGTCCTGGATGGTACTATCGCGACTTTCTGCGCCGTCGGACGTGTCCAGCCCCAGTCTGAGACGGTCTGGCGCCAGGCGGACAAGTACCACGTTCCGAAGATTGCCTATGTGAACAAGATGGACCGGGTCGGTGCTGATTTCCTCGCTTGCGTCGAGGAGATCAAGACCAAGCTCGGCGCCACCGCCGTTCCCGTCTGCCTCCCGATCGGGGCGGAAGAGAATTTCAAAGGATTAGTTGACCTGATCTCCAGGAAAGCGATTTACTATAAGCCCGGCGAAGAGCTGGTGAATTATGAGTATGGGGAGATTCCCGAAGACATGCGGGATGCCGTCGCTCTCTGGAGGGATAAACTGGTCGAGTCAGCCGCCGAGTGCGATGACGCCTTGATGGACAAGTTTTTCGAGGATCCCGAATCCATCACGGAGGAGGAACTCGTGAGCGCGCTCCGCAAGGGTACCATCGCCATGCAGATCGTTCCGGCCTGCTGCGGCTCCTCGTTCAAGAACAAGGGTGTCCAGTTCCTGCTGGATGCCGTGATGCGCTTCCTTCCGTCGCCGCTGGACATCGGCGCGACGAAGGCGACGAATCTGGCGAATGACCAGGAGATTTTGCTCAAGCCCGATGCCACGCAGCCGTTCTGCGGTCTTGTGTTCAAGATTGCGACCGACCCTTATGTGGGGCGTCTGGCCTACATCCGCGTTTACTCCGGTCATCTTGATGCCGGTTCCTACGTGCTGAATTCCCGTTCCGGGAAGAAAGAGCGTGTGGCCCGCCTCTATCAGATGCATTCCAACCACCAGAACCCGATCGAGTTCGTGGAGGCCGGTGACATCTGCGCGGCGGTCGGCTTCAAGGATCTGCGCACGGGTGATACCATCTGTGCGGACGACCATCGCTATTCGCTGGAATCCATGGAGTTCCCCGATCCCGTGATCGGCATCGCCGTGGAGCCCAAGACGCAGAAGGACCTCGACAAGCTGGGCGTTGCGCTCGGCAAGCTCGCCGAGGAGGATCCTACCTTTACCGTCAAGTCCGACCCGGATACGGGCCAGACCGTCATCAGCGGCATGGGTGAGCTCCATCTCGACATCATCGTGGACCGGCTGCGCCGCGAATTCGGCGTGGAGATCAACCAGGGTGCACCGCATGTCAACTACAAAGAGGCAATCACCACTTCCGTCCAGCATCGTGAAGTTTTCAAGAAGCAGACGGGTGGCCGTGGAAAGTTTGCAGATATTATCGTCGAGATCGCACCGGCGGATGAAGGCGTACAAGGCCTTCAGTTCATCAACGAGGTCAAGGGCGGCAACGTGCCGAAGGAGTTCATTCCCTGCGTTCAGAAGGGTTTCGAGTCCGCGATGGCAAACGGCGTCCTGGCCGGATACGAGGTGCCGTCCCTGAAGGTCAGGCTGCTGGATGGTTCGTTCCATCCGGTGGACTCCGACCAGCTTTCATTCGAACTTGCCGCACGCATGGCGTTCCGTCACGCCTGTCCGAAGTGCAAGCCTGTCCTGCTGGAGCCCATCATGGATCTCGAGGTGGTCACACCCGAAGATTACATGGGTGACATCGTCGGTGACCTCAACCGTCGCCGCGGGCAGATTGTCGCGATGGACTCGACGACCAACGGCGCCCGGATCGTGAAGGCGTTCGTCCCGCTCTCCGAGCAGTTCGGTTATGTCACCGTGCTCCGTACCCTGTCCTCCGGACGCGCCACGAGCACGATGTCGTTCCACCACTATGCTGAGGTCCCGCCGGCCATGGCCAAGGACATCATTGAGAAGAGCGGCTACAGGATGCTGTCTGACGACGAATAGGATTGAATTGTAAAAAACGTTTTGATATGAACCAAAAAATTAGAATCAAACTCAAGTCTTTCGACCACATGCTCGTGGACAAGTCCGCGACCAAGATCGTCGAGACCGTGAAGTCCACCGGTGCGAAGGTGAATGGCCCCATTCCCCTTCCGACCAACAAGAAGATCTTCACTGTCAACCGCTCCACCTTCGTCAACAAGAAGGCCCGCGAGCAGTTCGAGCTCGACTCTTATCGCCGGCTTCTCGACATCGAGGACTCCAACGCCAAGACGGTGGACGCCCTGATGAAGCTTGAACTCCCCTCCGGTGTGGAGGTTGAGATCAAGGTCTGAGGCTGATCGACAACACACAGTCATAAACAGTGCAGGACCGCCGGCAGGCGATCCTGCGCTTTCGGTCCCTTAGCTCAGTTGGTTAGAGCAGCTGACTCATAATCAGCGGGTCGTCGGTTCAAGCCCGGCAGGGACCACAAAGGACGGCGAAAGCCGTCCTTTGTGGTCCAATATCCCAACCCCGGCATCTCCCTATCGTCGCCAATGTCCCTGCGCTGCCGTTGAGCGCGTGTTATATCTGTGTTTGTTTTTATACCACGTAATTCGTATCTTTAGACCAATATAACGGACCTGATGGAACTGAATGAACTGCATAAAGATTGCGCACGACGTCAGAAGAAAGGACTTCACTTCATCCTGGCTTCCGTGGTCATATGGGGGCTGATCCTGGCCGTGCATCTGACACATCTGGGTATTGAGACGAAAAATCTCATCACATTCTGCTGCTCTGCAGTCTTGTTTCCTTTGGCCAGGGGGCTCGCGAAAGTTCTTGGGATCGATTTCGCGGGTAAGGGGAATCCGCTTACGAAAGCCGGATTGTTCTTTTCCAAAGTTGAATAGCGACGTTGTGCTTTTAAGTCTAAGTTGTGTCCGGAACAGCCGTTATTGGGCCTGGGCCTTCTTGAAGGCGTAGGTTATCGTCGCACCGAGAAGGTTTTTCTGCTGGATGACGAAACTGCCGGAGGTCAGCTCCAAGACATCGAACGTGCCTTTCAACTCCATGTCGTAAGCGACGAGATTCAGGATCTCCGTGAGCCAAAGTTTCTCCTGGAATGAGATCTGCTTCAGTTCGGCATTGTAGGTGAAGAGGGTGCCGTCCACATCCACGTCCTTGAGGTCCAGCTGCGTGAAACTGCCCTTCTTGGCAAGAGCATGAGGGACACCGACATTGCTCATGGCCAGATAGAAGTGGACGCTGGAGAAATCGATCTCCTTGGTCTGGTTCCCGCCGGACTGGGGGATGACCTCGGTTTTCTTGTCCAACTGCCAGATTCCATACAGGTTGCCGGTATCGTCGCCGGTATGGGGAACTCCCTGCTTATCGCAGGCGGAGAAAAGGGCAATGCAAGCAATCGCTGCCATCAAAAGCTTTGTTTTCATACGCGTTTTGGTTATTTAATTGAAATAACTGCCGCAAGTTCCATTCCAAAAACCATAGAATCGCAGTTATTTTATCCCTCCCGCAGATTCCGGCATTCGTTTGTATGCAAATTTTGAAAAAAAGATTTGCAGATTCAAAAAAACGTATTACCTTTGCGGTGTACTATTATACTATTACACAAGTAAGCGTCATGAAAACTATTCTGAAAATCGCGTTTGTGCTGCTCTCCAGCCTCGTTCTGATCCCGGCAGCCTCCGCCGCCCGCCAGGGGGAGACTACCCTCCGCGGCTCCATCATAGACGAGTCCGGCGTACCGGCCGGCTTTGCGACCGCTTTCCTTTCCCGTGCGGACGGCGTCGTCGTATGCGGCGTCACCGCCGGGGAGGACGGTCGCTTCGAACTGAAAGCCTCCGCCGGCACCTACACCCTCACGGTATCCCTGGTCGGCTACCGCGACGCGTCGCAGACCGTCAGCCTGAGCGGCTCCCTGCTCGAACTCCCGCCCATCCGGCTCGAGGAAGACGCCGAACTGCTCGGCGAAGCCGTCGTCTCGGCCGTGATGCCCAAGACCCAGCTGACCGGCGAGGGCCTGCAGACCAATGTCCGCGGCTCCGTGCTGGAGAACGTGGGCAGCGCCAATGACGTGCTGGCCAAGACCCCGGGACTCATCAAGGGCCAGAACGGGCTCGAAGTCATCGGCAAAGGCACCCCGCTCGTCTACATCAACGGCCGGAGGCTCACGGATGCTTCCGAACTGGACCGCCTGCAGAGCAATGAGATCCAGAGCGTCGAGGTGATCACCAACCCGGGCGCCCAGTACGACGCGACCGTACGCAGCGTGGTGCGCATCCGCACCGTCAAGCGCCAGGGCGACGGCTTCGGCTTCAACCTCTATGCTTCCGACTCCCAGTCTCCGCGCTGGAAGGAGCACAACGATCCCACCGCGAACCTGAACGTCAACTACCGCACCGGCGGCGTGGACCTCTTCGCAGGCGTCAACTATACGCATTTCATGTTCCGGCAGGAGAGCGACCTGCATAAATCGTCATTTGGCAAGAGTCTCGTTTTCGAGGATAAAGGCACGCTAAGCGCCACATCCAGGCAGCAATTCGCCTCCGGAAATGCCGGCGTCAACTGGCAGATTTCCGACTTCCACTTCGTCGGCGGCAAGGTCGAATGGGGACGGACACTCGATATGTCCGGGCACTCCGTGGTGGCGGACAACGTTTTTGAAAACGGCGCCCAGGTGGACAAACTGACCACCACTTCGGACGACCGCATCGGCGACCGCATGCCCGGGAGACTGGGCGCAAACCTCTACTACAACGGCCTCGTCGGCGGGAAACTGGGCATTGACGTGAACCTGGACTACTACGGCTCGGATGCTTCTTCCATCACGGATTCAAAGGAAAGCAGTACGATGACCCACGACGCCAGCATCAGCAGCAACAGTTTCAATGACTCCCGGCTCTATGCCGCCAAAGCCGTGCTCTCCTACCCCGTCGGAAACGGACAATTCCAGCTGGGCACGGAAGAGACCTTCTCCCGTCGCAACGACGTATACAGAATCTCCGGCATCGAGATCCCGGCATCGACCGCCCTCATCAAGGAAGACAACTACGCAGGGTTCGCCTCCTATGCCTTCGTGGCGCCCAAAGTCGGCCAGTTCAGCGCGGGCGTACGTTATGAATATGTCCGCTACTCCTATGAGGACGCCCTGGCGCCGAAGAACAACCTGCAGCGCGACTATGGGAACTGGTTCCCGACCGTTTCGTACGCCGGCGTCCTCGGCCCGGTACAGCTGATGTTCAACTACAGCGCCAAGACGCAGCGGCCCAACTACGACAACCTGTCCAATGCCATCCGCTACAACAGCCGCTACATCTGGCAGAGCGGAAACGCCCGCCTCCAGCCGGAGATCTCCAACAATGTCAGCCTCACGGCCGTCTGGAACTTCATCACCTTCATGGTCAATTATACCCGCACGGACAACGCCATCATGACCTGGTCGTCACCCTACGGAGAAGAAGGTGTCGTCCTGGTGCAGCCCCGCAACATCGAGACCCCGTTCCGGACCATGTCGGCCTTCGTGAACCTGACGCCTACCATCGGTCCCTGGACGATGAACTACACGGTGGGCATCCAGCCGCAGTGGCTGACCATCAACGCGCCCGATCCGCGCGAGGCGTCCGGCATCCGGGTGACGAAATTCAACGGCAAGCCCATCTTCTTCGCGCAATTGCTGAACACGCTCCGCTTCGACGGCGGCTGGCAGTTTGAATTGGGCGGGCTGGTCCAGTCAAAAGGCTATTCCGGCAACTTGCGGATGAACAACGTGTATTGCGACCTCACCGCAGCCGTGCAGAAGACCCTGCTGAAGGACGGCTCCCTGGTCCTCCGCCTCGACGGCGCCGACCTGCTCGGCCTCGCCCGGATGAACGTGGACAGCGACTTCGGCAGCCACACCATCAGCCAGACCAACCTGATGGACAACCAGCGGATCAAACTCTCCGTCCGCTACAGCTTCAACACCGCCCCGAGTAAATACAAAGGCACGGGCGCCGGAAATGACACCCGTGACCGTATGAAGCAATAGGGATTCCCGCCTATCTGTGTCCCAAGGTTTCCTTGACCAGGAAATCAACAAAGGCCTTGCGGCTCCTGAAGCCCTCCGGAATCGCCACGACCAGATACCATGTGCCCGGATATTCCCAGGAGTACTGGAAATACGATTCCACCGGATAGGGATCGACGACCGCATCAATCCGGGGATCCGTCTGCCTGACCTTTTCCAGGACCTCCCGGTGGATTCCGTGCCTTAAATCGGCCGCATATTCCAGATCCTTGGGACCCGGAGCGGGCTTATCGTTCTGCGAGAAATCAGTATCCATAGTGCAAAGGTAATGATTATTGGCTCCGGGTCAAGGCTGCCCGGCAGGAATCTGCCGGCCGCTTTACAAAGGATAGATCCCTGCCCCGATAAAAGAGATCAGCGCCTGCGGCTCGATCCGGATCTGGAGGCCGCGCACGCCGGCACTGACATAGATGTGGTCATACAGCAGGGCCGACTCATGGACAAAGGTCGGAAGAGGTTTCTTCATCCCGACCGGAGAACAGCCGCCACGGATGTATCCTGTCTCAGGGAGAAGTTCCTTCATGTGGATCATCGCGGCGGATTTGTTGCCGGAGATGCGGGCGGCCACTTTCAAGTCCACTTCCATATCCCCGGGCATCACGCATACGAAAAGGCCGTTGCGGTCTCCCCGCAGGACCAGCGTCTTGAATACCTGCCCGATCGGCTCTCCCAGCTGTGCCGCCACGTGATCTGCGGCCAGGTTGTTCTCATCGACCTCGTAGGGAACGAGGCCGAACGGAATCCCCGCGGTCTCCAGCAGCCGGACGGCATTGGTCTTCTGGATGTGCTCTTTCATGGAGCCTTCTTCTCCCGTTCCGCACGCTTCCTGCGGCGCTGTTCCCGATTGTTCTTTTGAGATGCCAGCACTTCCACCACGGCGTCCGTCATCTCGTCCGGCCATGTCTCTCCAGACACAGATGCATCCGACCAGGGGCACAGATCTTTATAATCCGAATCAAATACAATCGTATATGGGGGACCGCACCGGTCATTGACGGACATGAACAACCTGCGTCCTTCAGCATGGATCAAGCTTGTCGGCCATTCTATGTCGGGATCGTCCACGCGTTCGTAGGTCTCTTTGGTTATCTCAAACAAGGAGCAGTTGACGCCACTGCCGACTTGTGCCGTGTACAATCCCCTGTCCTCATCGAAACAGGCTTTCCAGTTATTTCCTTTTTTAAATTGCATAGGACAATGATCGTGAAAAACATAAAGATACGCATTCCCCGTAATAACACAAAACAGACGCCGCTCAGCGGAGAAATACGAGGAGCAGGACCACACCGCTGATCAGCAGGATCATCAAGGCATAGATAACGCCGTAAGAGACTCCGGTCCGGACTGCCTGCCAGAAGCTTTTCTTCCAGGGAATTCCCAGCCATTGGTGGTAATCGACGATTAGCAGCAAGAGCATCAGGAGTATGTTGATGGACGCACTCTTCCCCCAAGTGAGCAGCAAGGCGAACAACATGAAGAAACTGAACTGGCACAGCACATAAGCCGCCCCGGCTGCACAGGCCGAAGAGCCCAGTTTGTATCGTCGCAGCGAGAGGATCATCGCCAGCCACAAGAACAGGAACTCGCTGAGGAACAACGGGATTCCCTGGCTTCTGAGCGTGCCTTCCAAAGCGGCGATGGCAGCCTCGTGCTGCGTATCGACGACTTCGGGATACTGGTCCAGATGCAGAAAGATGTAGCCATCCTGTACGATCTTGGCAACGTTCAAAGCCATGTTCCTTCCCAAGGTATCCTGATTCCAATCAAGCTTCAAATCCATACTATCTTCAAGCGCTTGAGGAATCGTGCCCTGATGCTGCACCGGCTGCAGGATGGCCGAAACCAAAGCGAAAAACGCATAGAAGACAATGAGTGCCGTCAGCGGAGCGAGGTAGCGTTCATGCTGCCCCTGGATATAGTCGCGGATCATGTAGCCGGGGCGCAGCAGCAACTGGCTGAAGGTACGTTTGGCATCGTCGTTCAGGAAGGGAATGCTGTCGAAAGCCCCTTTGTAGAAATCCCGGGAGCGATGCTGCTTCCTCTCTTTCCGGGGTTTTTCCCAGGGATAGAATCCAAGGTGCTGCCAGATCGAGAAGGCACGCAGCCGGACTTTGAACGAATGACTTTTTGCTTTCACGGAAGAGGGATGCCGCCTCGTCAACTTATCTGCGGATAAGGCCGGCTACGATGTCCACGAATTGGTTGTGCATGGCCTGGAGCAGATTCTGTGCGTACTCTTTGAGGAGGAGTTTGTATGCCATGACATCCTTGTAATTGTTGCCCAGTTTTTCCCAGAGTGTGCGTCTGACGGCCTCCGCATAGGCTTTTTGCAGGGCGGCGGGGTCGCCGGCCACATCCAGGGGCAGCGTCTGGTAAAGCTTGTCGAAGTCGCCCATATAGATGGGAATGGAGTCCCAGATTCCCCTCAGTTTCTCCTGGTACTCAGACTGCATCTTTTCCAGCAGTTCCGGAGCATACTTCGGGTCCAGGGCTTCGCCCCGGGTCGCATCTTCGAGGGAAATCTCGTTAAAATACGCGTTGAAGCAGTTTTTCATTTCGTCACCGGACTTCATGATGAAATCGGCCGGGTCGACAGGAGGAAGGGCTATCATATTCGGTGAAAGTTATGTGTTTTGCGAGAATGAGGTTTAGTTGAGCAGCCAGGCGATGCCGCAGCTGACGTTGTAGAATGTGCCGAGTTGCTGGAAGTCCAGGTCGGCGTAAAGGTCCAGCTGGACCCGCGGCGACAACAGCCAGGTGAAACCGAATTCGGTCAGGTACTGGTTGGTTGCACCGGGGTGCAGGTAGTTGTAGGATTCGATGAAGGAGCCCAGGCGCTCCGTGATGTCGAATTCGAACCCGATACCCACGAAGGTGGTGGGCGTGGGCGTCTCGCCGTCCCACAGGACGCCGACATTGTAGCAGATGTCCATCCAGTCGCTTACGGTGTTCTCGAACAGCAGATGCATCTCCGGGGAGAGGTGGGAGGGGAGCAGCCACTTGGTCCCGACATGCGATGAGACCAGACCGGCCAGGAAAGCGATGGAAGGGAGGAAGCCGGAACCGTTCAAGAACTTGGTCTTCAGCTCGATGTCGAGTGGCGCCAGGCCGTAGTTGGGCTTGGCGCCCGGGGTCTGTCTGACCATCAGGAAGTCGGCGCCGACGCGAATCTCAGTATGTTCGAAGAGGCCGAAACGGAGCTGGGTATTGCTGAGGGTGAACGTGCTGGGTCCGTCGGTCTGGGATTCAAATCCCAGTCCGGTCTCCAGTTGCAGTTTGTAGCGCGGCATGATATCCGTGCCCGTCAGGGCGCCGGGCCGGTCGGGGAAAACGAGCGGCTGACCGACCTGCGCATGGCAGAAGCCCGGAAGGAAAGCCGATGCCAGGGCAATCAGAAGAAAGCGTCTCATAACTCGAAATCCAGGCAGGCGCGCTGGACCGTGTACGGCCGAACTTTTCCGTTGGCGACTGCCAAGTGAGCCGGATGCCTGGCATAGCCTTTCAACGCTTCTTCGCTCTCCAGCGTGCTGTCCAGCATCACGTCGGCATTGGACGACGCCAGCCGTCCCTCCGTGTGTACTTTCACGTCGATCAGGCCGGGCACCTGGCCGACCAGACCTTCCAGTCCGGCCTTGATGCCTGCCTTGACGGTTGCCTTTTCTTCGTCGGACAACGCGGGGTCCAGCGTCCAGAGGATGATGTGCTTTACCATATTATAATGACATTAACGATATTCTTCGTATTCGGGCATGGCGAGCTGGAGGAGGAACTCCTTGAGCTTCTGCTCATCGCGGGGACAGATCATCAGCACGTCCTCGGTGTCGATGACGATGAAGTCTTCGAGTCCGCGGATTGCGAGCAGCTTGTCGTTGCGGGTCGAATAGACGATGTTGTCCGTGCAGTCCCGGAGCAGCCGGCGGTTGGTGTGGTTGAAGGCGTTGCCCCGTTCGTCGTGGATGGCGAGGTACTCGTAGAGGGAGTCCCAGTTGCCGATGTCAGCCCAGCGGAAATCAGCCGGATAGACCCAGGCCTTGTCGGTTTTCTCCATCACGGCATAGTCGATGGAGATGCGCGGCATGTCGGTGTAGATGCGCTCCAGGAAAGCCTTCTCGGCATCCGTGCCGATCACTTCATACCAGTCGCCCCAAAGGCGGGTGATCTGCGGCGCGAGCCGTTCCAGCTCCTGCCGGATGACGTCGGCGCGCCAGACGAAAATACCGGAGTTCCAGAGGAATTCGCCGGTCTCGATGAACACGCGGGCCAGGTCTTCACTGGGCTTCTCCGTGAAAGTCTTGATCTTGACGGGCTGCCCTTTCTGGGCGTGTCCCGCCATCTGGATGTAACCGAAATTGGGGTCGGGCCGCGTCGGGATGACGCCGAGGGTGATGAGCACGTCGGCTTCGCTGGCATAGGCCAGCGCATTCTGGAGGGTATTGTTGAAAGCCGCGTGCTGGGCGATGGCGTGGTCGGAGGGGGTCACGATGGTGATGGCTGCCGGGTCGCGCCGGAGAATCGTGTACGTGGCGTAGGCGATGCAGGGTGCCGTGTTGCGGTTGTATGGCTCGAGCAGGAGGTTCTCTTCGCTCAGTTCGGGGAGCTGCGAGCGGACCTGGTCCTGGTAGCGCTCCAGGCTGACCACGAGGATGTTCTCTTCCGGGATGACCGCCTTCATGCGGTCGAAGGTGCGCCGCAGGAAGGAGCGGCCCTGGATGCTGAAGTCCAGGAACTGCTTGGGCTGGCTGGCCCGGCTGATCGGCCAGAAGCGGGATCCGATGCCGCCGGCCATGATGATACAATAGTAATGGTTATTAAGCATATAGTGGTACGAAAGCTTTGGGGTAATATTCTACGTCGAAGTCAGCGCCCGTGCCATAGAAGACGACGGACATGACATCGAAGAAGATTTCAAGGTCTGCGGGCAGGCTTTTCCGCTCGTCGGAGTGCAGGAAGGACTTGGCGGCGGCGACCATGCGGCGCTGCTTGTCGCGTCCGACATTGCGCTGGGGCTCTGCCATGACGGGCGCCGTGCGGCTCTTGACCTCCACGATGTGGAGCTCTTTCCCGAACAGGGTGATGATGTCCAGTTCCAGATGGCCGCCGCGCCAGTTGCGGGCCAGGACTTGGTGGCCGAGGCGCGACAGGTACCGGCAGGCTTCTTCTTCGCCTTTGCGTCCTACGGTGGGTCTGTCGGTTTTCATAGTTTGACGATGGTTACGCCGGTGCCGCCGTTGCGGATGTCTTCGTCGCTGACGGTCAGTCCCGGGATGGTCCGGAGGTATTTCTGGATCTCTTCGCGCAGCACGCCCGTACCCTTGCCGTGGATGATGCGCACGGAGCCTACATTGAGCATGATGGCGTCGTCGATATAGTGCGTGACGATATCGAGCGCGTCGGAAAGCCGCTCGCCGCGGATGTCCAGTTCGGGGGAGAAGGCGAGCTTGCGCTCGGTGATGGCGCTGTCCACCTTCTGCAGCACGGGGGCGAATACTTTGCGCGCCGCGTCGCGGAATTCGTTCGAGGAGATGCGCTCGACGCGGTCCGGGTCCATCGTGCTGGTGATGTTGCCGATGATGACGGTCACGGTCTTGCTGCTGATCTTGGAGACTTCGCCCACCAGGCCGTTTGCCTTGACGCGGACCTTTTCGCCGACCTTGAGGGGCTCGGCCTTGGCCTGCTGCTCCGCGGCGGCGGGGTCGTCCTTTTTCTTGCGCTTCTTGAGCTGGGTGAGCTTGCGGTCGATGTATTCGTCGCGGGTCTTTTTCTCTTTGGTCTTGCGCTGCTCCAGCGCGCCCAGAAAGCCCTGGAGCTCCTGGCGGGCGGCTTTGGTCTCTTCCTTGCCGGCCTGGGCTTCCTTGATGTCGCGGATGGTTTTCTCCACCTGCCTGCCGGCGCCTTTGACGATGCGCTCGGCTTCCTTGCGCGCCTCGTCCAGGATGGACTTCTTCTGCTGCTGGATATCCTCGAGCTCGCGCTGGTAGCGCTCCGTCAGGCCTTCCAGGGCCTTGTCGGTATGCTTGATCTTCTGGAGCCGCTCGTCCAGGGCACGGCGGTTGCGGGCGATCTTGCGCAGGTTTCTCTCGATCCCCACGAACTCCTCGCCCGCGCGGGTCTCGGCGTCCTTGACGATGCTCTCCGGGAGGCGCATCTTGCGCGCCAGTTCGAAGGCGAAGGAGTTGCCGGGCAGGCCGATCTCCAGCTGGAACATCGGGGCGATCCGGGAGGAGTCATAGAGCATGGCGCCGTTGATTACGTGCGTGTCCGCGCCCGAGGCGTAGAGCTTGAGGTTGGTGTAGTGCGTGGTGATCACGCCGTAGACGCCGCGGCGGTCGATCTCGGCGAGGATCGCCTCGGCGATCGCTCCGCCCGCCGCCGGTTCCGTGCCGGCTCCGAATTCGTCGATGAGCACCAGGGTCTTTTCGTCGGCATCGGACAGCAATTCACGCATGTCTGCGAGGAAGGAGCTGTAGGTGCTGAGGTCGTCCTCGAGGTTCTGGTCGTCGCCGATGCTGACGGCGATGCGGTCGAAGACCGGCAGCTCGGAACTCTCCGAGGTGGGGATGAGCATCCCCCACTGGAACATATACTGGAGCAGTCCGACGGTCTTGAGGCAGACGGACTTGCCGCCGGCGTTGGGGCCGGAGATGACCAGGATGCGCTTCTGCGGGGTCAGGGTGACCGTCAGGGGGACGATGTTCCTGCCTTCGCGCGCGAGCGCCTTTTCCAAAAGGGGATGGCGCGCCTTGCGCAGTGACAGGCTGCCGTCCACGGAGATCACGGGCATCCCCGCGACCAGGTCCAGCGCGGTCTGGGCCTTCGCCATCAGGAAATCCACCTCTCCGAGAAATGCCGCCCCGGCGATCAGGTCGGGCAGATACGGCCGGAGGAAATCGGAGAACTCGAGCAGGATCCTGCGGATCTCGCGGACTTCTTCGAAGCGGAGTTCGCTGATGTCGTTCTCCAGCTCGATGATCTCGGCCGGCTCGATGAAGGCGGTCTTGCCCGAGGCGGAAACGTCATAGACGAAGCCCTGCACCTTGCGCTTGGAGGAGGTGCCGACGGGGATGAGGTATTTGCCGTCGCGGATGGTCACATCCGCGTCGGCGTCCACCAGGCCTTCTTCCTGCGCCTTGCGCAGGATCGCCCCGGCGCGCTTGGAGATGGCGGCCTCCTTGTTCTGCAGGTCGCGGCGGATCTCGAAGAGGCGGTCGGAAGCCGAACTCTTGATGTCTCCGTATTTGTCCAGGATGTTCTCGATGCGCCGCTGCACTTCGGGGAAGGAGTGGACCGGCTTGGAGAGCTTCTCCAGCTGGGGGTAGATGCCGCCCTTGATGCTGCCGAAGAAATGCAGGATGCGGCGGAGGGTGTCCGTGATGGTCTTGAGCTTGCCCAGCGACAGGACGTCGATGCTCGAGCCTTCGCGTTCGAGCGCGGACAGGAAGGGAATCGCGTCGATGTAGCCCGTCGTCGGGAAATTCTCCTCGAACATCAGCACGAGGCGCATCTCGTCCGTCAGGGCGAGGCGCTGCCGGATGACGCCCGCATCGGTCGAGAAATGCTCTTCGGTGACGCGCGTGGCGGCATAATCCGTCATGCACCGGTCCGCGATGGACTTGCGGATCTTGTCGAAACCGAGTTTGCTTTCCAGTCGTTCGTCTGTCATTCCGTTTTCTCTCCGAGCAGGAGGTTCAGGGTGTTGATGGTGTCCACGGGGGAGATCTGCCCGCCGCGGACGAAGGAGATGCCGCCGGTTTCTTCGCTGACGACGATGACGTCGGCGTCGCACTGTTCGGAGATGCCGATGGCGGCCTTGTGGCGCATGCCGTAGCGGGCCGGCAGATCGGTACGCTCCGTGATCGGGAGGGTGCAGCGGGCGGCGATGATGCGGTTGCCGCCGATGACCATGGCGCCGTCGTGGAGCGGGGAGTTCTTGAAGAAGATGTTCATGATGAGGCGGCGGCCGATCTCGGCGTCCACGACGTCCCCGGTGGCGATGATGTCCTCCAGGGAGTTCTTGTGCTGGATCAGGATCAGCGCCCCCGTCTTCTGGGCGGACATCTCCCGGCAGGCCTCCGTGATCTCCCGGAGGGCGCGGGTGTCCACGCGGCGTGTCTGGAGACCCGGGAAGAGCTTCTGCAGGAAGCTGCGCTGTTCCAGGGTGGTCCCGGCCTTGCGGCCGACCGAGCCCAGGAAGCGGCGCACCTCGGGCTGGAAGATGACCACGAGGGCGACGGCGCCCATGTCGATGAGGGTGCCGAGCAGCGAGGAAACCATCTTCATGCCGAGGGCTTCGGCGAGTACGCGGACGAGTACGACGAGGATGATGGCGATGAAGATGTTGATGGCGGTCGATCCGCGGATCCACCTGAAAACAAGGTAGATGAGCGCGGCGACCAAGAGGATGTCCAGGATGTCGACCCAGGAAAAATGCAGAAACTCCAGCATCTTCGTCAGCTTTACAAATACAAAGATAGATGAAAATCTTGGAAATCAAGTGTTTGTAAATTGAGAAAATAGTTGTATATTTGCAGCCCGCAAAATTGCGCGGGAACTTATAAAGTGTTTATAAACAATTAATTAACAAACCAATGCCTGGATTAATTGGAAAGAAAATCGGAATGACTTCCGTTTTCGGTGCCGACGGTAAGAACATACCGTGCACCGTTATC
>CADASN010000011.1 GCA_902790635.1 uncultured Bacteroidia bacterium
GAAGCAGATCTCCGCCGACCAGCAGGGATTCAACCCCGTGTTCATGATGCTGGACTCCGGTGCCCGTGGTTCCACCACCCAGATCAAGCAGCTCTGCGGTATGCGTGGCCTTATGGCCAAGCCGCAGAAGGCCGGCGCCTCCGGTGCGGACATTATCGAGAACCCGATCGTGTCCAACCTGAAGGAGGGTATGACCGTGCTCGAATACTTCATCTCCACCCACGGTGCCCGTAAGGGTCTGGCCGATACCGCCCTTAAGACGGCTGACGCCGGTTACCTGACCCGCCGTCTGGTGGACGTGTCCCACGACGTGATCATCACGGAAGAGGATTGCGGCACGCTCCGCGGTCTGATCGCCACCGCGATCAAGAACAAGGACGAAGTCGTCGAGTCCCTCGGCGAGCGCATCCTGGGCCGTACTTCCGTCCACGACATCTTCAACCCGCTGACCGGTGAGCTCATCATCAAGGCCGGTGAGGAGATCCGTGAGAAGGAAGCCGACCTGATCGACTCCCTGCCGATCGAGCAGGTAGAGATCCGTTCGGTGCTCACCTGCGAGAGCCGCAAGGGCGTCTGCGCCAAGTGCTACGGCCGCAACCTCGCGACCTCCCGCATGGTCGAGAAGGGCGAATGGTCGGCGTCATCGCCGCCCAGTCCATCGGTGAACCGGGTACCCAGCTGACCCTGCGTACCTTCCACGTCGGTGGTACCGCTTCTTCCTCCGCTGCCGATTCCTCCATCGAGTCGAAGTACGACGGTATCCTCAAATTCGAGGAGCTCCGTACCATCGACCGTGTCACGGATGAAGGCAAGATCGAGAGCGTCGTCGTGAGCCGCATGACCGAGCTCCGCATCCTCGACGAGAACACCGGCATCACCTTCTCCCAGTACGATGTGCCCTACGGCGCCGTGCTCTACAAGAAGGACGGTGACAAGGTGACCAAGGGCGACCTCATCTGCGAATGGGACGCCTACAACGCCACCACCATCGTCGAGACCGCCGGTACGGTGAGCTTCGAGAACATGATCGAAGGCTCCACCTACCAGAAGGATGCCGCCGACGAGTTCTCCATCAGCACCGACAAGGTCATCATCGAGTCCAAGGACAAGACCAAGAGTCCCGCCATGCACATCCTTGACGAGCAGGGCAAGAGCCTCAGGCAGTTCAACCTGCCGGTGGGCGCCCACGTCATGGCTGAAAGCGGCAGCAAGGTCAAGGTGGGTGACGTGATCATGAAGATCCCGCGCGCCATCGGCAAGGCCAGTGATATCACCGGCGGTCTGCCGCGCGTCACGGAGCTCTTCGAGGCCCGCAACCCGTCCAACCCCGCTTTCCTCTCCGAAATCAACGGCGAGGTCTTCATGGGGAAGGTCAAGCGCGGTAACCGCGAGATCATCGTCAAGAACAAGTCCGGTGTCTCGAAGTCGTACCTCGTCCCGCTCACCAAGCAGATCCTGGTCCAGGAGAACGACTATGTCAAGGCCGGCACCCCGCTGTCCGACGGCGGCGTGTCCCCGAGCGACATCCTCGCCATCCTCGGACCGGTCAAGGCCCAGGAATACATTGTCAATGAAGTGCAGGCCGTCTACCGCCTCCAGGGTGTGAAGATCAACGACAAGCACTTCGAGATCATCGTCCGTCAGATGATGCGCAAGGTCGAGATCACCTTCCCGGGTGACACCGAATTCCTCAACGAGGAGATGGTGGACAAGTGGCGCTTCATGGACGTCAACGACAGCATCTACGGCAAGTTCTACATCCTGGATGCCGGCGGATCCCAGAAGTACGAGGCCGGCCAGATCATCGGAGCCCGCGAGATGCGCAGCGAGAACGCTTCGCTCGAGCGTCAGGGCCTGCCGATGATGGCCACCCGTCCGACCCAGCCGGCGACGGCGCGCCTGATCCTCCAGGGTATCACCCGCGCAGCCCTCAAGACCGACAGCTTCATCTCCGCCGCCTCCTTCCAGGAGACCACCAAGGTGCTCAGCGAAGCCGCCATCCGCGGCCGTGTGGACCATCTCGAAGGCCTCAAGGAGAATGTCATCTGCGGACACCTGATCCCTGCCGGTACCGGTCTGAAGAACTACCAGGACATCATCGTCGGCCGCAAGGACGAGATGACCCAGGAGCTCAACGAGCTGTAAGGCTCATGCTTTTGAATTGACCGAAGCCGGGTCCCGCGGGACCCGGCTTCCTTTTTTAAATGGACGCATGTATGATGCTCTTTGTTTCCGGATGCATCGCAAGTCGCATATTTTTCCTAAATTTGCGGCCATGGAAGAATCGCTGACCGAACTGGTCGCGCTGATGCGCCGTATCGTCTTTCCCGAGTACCTCGGGCAGGACGACCGCGCCCTGGACCTGATGCGCGTACGGAGCCTGGTCCGCAAGATTGCAGGTGACAAGCGCGCAGATGCCTTCATGGAGCGCATCCCGGAGATCACCCGGCTGCTCCACACCGACGTGGAAGCCATCGCAGACAACGACCCGGCGGTCACCGACCGCATGGAGATTGTGCTCTGCTATCCCTGCATCAAGGTGATGCTCCACTATCGCACGGCCCACGAGCTGCTGCAGCTCGAAGTGCCCGTGGCCCCGCGCCTGCTCACGGAGATGGCCCATTCGGCCACCGGCATCGATATCCATCCGGGCGCGAAGATCGGCGAGTATTTCGCCATCGACCACGGGACCGGCGTCGTCATCGGCGCCACAACCGTAATCGGCGACCATGTGATGCTCTACCAGGGCGTCACGCTCGGTGCCAAGAACTTCAAGTACGATCCCGACGGACGGCCGATTGACGAGCCCCGGCATCCCATCCTGGAGGACAATGTCACCGTCTATGCCAACTCGACCATCCTCGGACGCGTGACCATCGGCCACGACACCGTCGTCGGCGGTAACGTCTGGCTCACCCACGATGTCCCGCCCCGCTCGCGCATCCTGCAGTCCAGCGCCGTGGAGCAGCCGTTGTTCACCGACGGAGCCGGGATCTGAAAGCCCACTTTTCAAGAAATGTCTCACAATTAAAACAACCCAAGATGAAAATTAAAAAACTCCTTCTGACGGTATTGGCCGCAGTGTGCGTTCTGACCCTTTTCTCTTCCTGCGAGAAGCACGACCAGACCAACGGTCTTTATACGTATTCTGCCTCCGGCGATTTATCCAGCTCCGGTAGCGGTAGCTTGTACACTATCGCTTCATTCCAAGGCGCGATCAACAGTGTTGTAGGTTCTGGTCCGTCGCAGATCAACGATGCAGCCGTCGTCGTGGCCTGCGATGCCGTCGATGCCAAGATCAAGGCCGATACCGGCACCAAGGTTAAAGGCTATGTCGAGATCTCGCGTAAGGGATTCAATGATAGCGGCAAAGGCACGGTTATCAGGAAATACACCTATTAAGCCAATCCGCCCCATCATGGTTCGACCCCTCCCGCAATCGGGAGGGGTCGAATCGTTGATACCGGCCCTGTCCGGCGCTCAAGGACCGCTTCAGCGCACCGGTACGGCGTGGGTATTCTTGACTTCGCCCATGACGAAAGAACTGTTGAGTCCGCCGATGCAGTCGAGTTCACCCAAGATCCGCAGCACGAACTGCTGGTACTCCTTCATGCTGGAGACATAGACCTTGAGAAGGAAGTCGTAGTCACCGGAGATGTTGTAGCATTCCCCGACCTCCTCCATCGTCTGTACGGCGTCCATCAAGCGTTGTGCATTCTCGAAGGTATGCTGCTTCATCTTGATGTAGCAGAACGCGATGAAGGAGCAGTCGAGCTTCTCCGCGTCCAGCACGGCCACATAACCCTTGATGTAGCCCTGCTCGCGCAGGCGCCTGATGCGCTCGAAGACGGGCGTAGGGGAAAGGTGCACGCGCGCGGCGACCTGCTTGTTGGTCAGCGCAGCATCCTCCTGCAGGATCCGCAGGATGGCAAGGTCGGTCGTGTCAAGTCCGCTCATACCACTGAAAAGAAAAATAATCTGTCAACCCGTGTTTAACCATCCAGTTCTGGACAATTTTATCAAACTACCGCGTAAAAATAGGTATATTTTCCTAATTATCAAAAAACCTTGGAATATCTATCTATTCCCCCGACCTTTGTCATTGCCCGCCGGAACGATAATCCCGTTCGGAGCCTTTGCCGGAAAGGTGTCAACAGCGATGCGAAGGCAGTTGGAAGTCCCGCCGGAGCGGAAGTCCCGTTCGGAGCCGTTGCCGGAAAGGTATTGACAGCGATGCGACGGTAGTTGGAAGATCCGCCGGAGCGGAAGTCCCGTTTCGGAGCCGTTTTCCCCGAATGGGGTCGGCCGAGCGGAGCGAGGACGATTAGCGGAGAAACGGGAGCTTCCGTCCGGCGGGAAACGACCCCGAGGAAACAACAAAAAGAAACAATTTAAAAAACAAAGAATATGAGCACGCAGAATTATCACGTTGAGACCCTGGCTCTCCATGTCGGCCAGGAGACCCCTGACCCCGCATCAGACGCCCGCGCAGTCCCCATCTACCAGACGACCTCCTACGTCTTCCGCAACAGCCAGCACGCCGCCGACCGCTTCGGCCTGCGCGACCCCGGCAACATCTACGGCCGCCTGACCAACTCCACCCAGGCCGTCTTCGAAGAACGCGTCGCCGCCCTGGAAGGCGGCGTGGCAGGCCTTGCCGTCGCCTCCGGCGCTGCGGCCATCACCTACGCCCTGCAGAATGTCCTGCAGAACGGCGACCACATCATCGCCGCGGACAACCTCTACGGCGGCTCCTACAACCTGATCACCCACACGCTCTCCACGCAGGGCATCGAGAATACCATCCTGAACGTCAACGACCTGCAGGCGCTCGAGGCCGCCATCCGGCCCAACACCAAGGTCATCTACGCCGAGACCTTCGGCAACCCCAACTCCGACGTCGCCGACTTCGAAGGCATCGCCGCGGTGGCGCACAAGCACCACATCGTCTTCATCGTGGACAACACCTTCGCCCCCATCCTCATCCGCCCGCTGGAGCACGGCGCCGACATCGTGGTCCATTCCGCAACCAAATTCATCGGCGGCCACGGCAGCTCGCTCGGCGGCGTGATCGTGGACGGCGGCAAATTCGACTGGAAGGCGAATGCCGACAAATACCCTACCCTCGCAAAACCCGACCCCAGCTACCACGGTGCCGTATTCGCGGACGTCGCCGGCCCGGCCGCCTTCGTCACGCGCATCCGTGCGGTCATCCTGCGCGACACCGGCGCTGCCATCAGCCCCTTCAACGCCTGGATCCTCCTGCAGGGCGTCGAATCCCTGCCGCTGCGCATCGAGCGCCACACGCAGAACGCCCTCAAGGTGGTCGAGTACCTCTCCAAGCACCCCAAGGTGGCGAAAGTCAACCACCCGGCGCTGCCGGACCACCACGACCACGCACTCTACTGTCGCTATTTCCCGAAGGGAGCAGGATCCATTTTCACCTTCGAGATCAAGGGCACGCAGGAAGACGCCTGGCGCTTCATCGACCGGCTGCAGATCTTCTCCCTGCTCGCGAACGTGGCGGACGTCAAGAGCCTGGTGATCCACCCCTACACCACCACCCACTCGCAGCTCAGCCCCGAAGAACTGGCGGAGCAGCACATCACGCCGACCACCATCCGCCTTTCCATCGGCGTCGAACACATCGATGACATCCTGGCGGACCTGGAACAGGCATTCAACAATTATTAGTACCTTTACGTCATGATATACCAGAACCTTACCGACCTCATCGGCAACACCCCGCTCCTGGAGGTCAGCGGCCTGGAAGGCCAGCAGGCGCGCATCGCGCTCAAACTTGAAAGGAACAACCCGGGCGGCAGCGTCAAGGACCGCATCGCCCTCGCCATGATCGAAGACGCCGAGCAGAGCGGCGCCCTCCGCCCCGGCGCCACCATCGTCGAGCCCACCAGCGGCAACACCGGCATTGGCCTGGCGTGGGTCGCCCGCGCCAAGGGATATAAAACCATCCTCACGATGCCCGACACGATGAGCGTCGAGCGGCGCAATCTCCTCAAGGCTTTCGGTGCCGAGATCGTCCTCACGCCCGGTGCCGAGGGCATGAAAGGCGCCATCGCCAAAGCCGAAGAGATCCGGCAGAATACGCCCGGCGCCGTGATTCTCGGGCAATTCACCAACCCCGCGAACCCGGCTGCCCATGAGCGGACCACCGCCCAGGAGATCTGGCGCGACACCGACGGCCAGGTGGACGTATTCGTGGCCGGCATCGGCACGGGCGGCACCGTCAGCGGCACCGGAAAGGGCCTGAAGGCGCACAAACCCGGCGTCCAGGTTTTCGGTGTGGAGCCCGCCTCCTCCGCCGTGATCACCACCGGCGTGGCCGGCAAGCATAAGATCCAGGGCATCGGCGCAGGTTTCGTCCCGAAGACATTCCTGAAAAACTATGTCGACAGCGTGCTCACCGTCAGCGACGACGATGCCTTCGCCGGCGCCCGTTTGCTGGCCGACAAGCTCGGCCTGCTCGTGGGCATCTCCTCCGGCGCCGCCTTCAGCGCTGCCTATGCCCTCGCGCAGAAGCCCGACTACAAGGGGAAACTCATCGTCGCCCTGCTGCCCGACACGGGCGAGCGCTACCTCTCCACCCCGCTCTTTGAGCGGTAAATCGGTTTAAACGGGGAGAAATGGCAGAAAATCACTATCTTTACGGGGATAAGTAGTTATTACCCCGATGAAGCCCTTCCCTTCGCTTGAGATCGTACCGCCCCTCAAGGGCATCACCAAGACCGAACTCCTGGACAATATACGTCAGTTCATGGAGTTCGGCCCCCGTTATATCAACGTCACCTGCCACCGCGACGAGTATGAGTTCCGCGCGGAGGCGGACGGCAGCTATACACGGCACCTGCTGCGCAAGCGCATCAGCCAGACCGCAGTCTGCGCCGCCGTGCAGGCGGCTTTCCCGGAGGTGGAAGTGGTCCCGCACCTGATCTGCGGCGGGGCCAGTGCCGAGCAGATCGAATCGCAGTTGCAGGATTTCAAGTTCATGGGCATCCGCAACATCCTGGTCCTGCGGGGCGACGCCGTGCCGGGCGAGAAGCGTTTCACGCCCGAGCCCGACGGGTATGCCCATGCGGATGAGCTGGTTGCGGCGATCCGCCGCTTCGAGACGGTGAATGCCGGACACCGCCTCTTCACGCTCGGCGTAGGCGGCTACCCGGAGAAGCATTTCGAGTCGCCCAACCCGGAGACCGACATCCAGTATCTCAAGAAAAAAGTTGACGCCGGTGCCGACCAGATCATCACCCAGATGTTTTTCGACAACGCCGTCTTCTATGATTTCGTGGCGCGCTGCCGCGCCGCGGGCATCACCGTACCCATCATTCCCGGCATCAAGCCCCTCTCGACGCATCACCAGGTCGACATCCTGCCGGAGACCTTCTCCATCGACATCCCCGTGGACCTGACCGCGGAAGTGGCCGCCCACCCCGGGAACGCCTACGAGATCGGCCAGGAATGGTGCAAGGAGCAGTGCCGCGACCTGATCGCCCACGGCGTGGAGGAGATCCATTTCTACACGATGGGCCGCAGCGACAACGTCATCAACATCCTGAAAGACTGCTTCTGATGAGCGGATTGAAGGAAGAACTCGCCGGCAGGATCCTGATCCTGGACGGGGCGATGGGCACCATGCTCCAGCGCCACGGCCTATCCGGCAACAACGAGACCTTCAACCTGTCGCACCCGGACATCGTCCGGGAGATTCACCGCGCCTATATCGAAGCCGGCGCGGACATGATCTCGACCAATACCTTCAGCGCCAACCGCATCTCCCAGGCCGAATTCGGCAGCGCCGCCCAGGCGCAGGAATTTGCCCGGGCCGGCGCTGCCCTGGCCCGGGCCGAAGCCGACGCCGCCCCGCGAAAGGTCTGGGTGGCCGGCTCGCTCGGCCCCACCGGCAAATCCCTCACCCTCGCCCAGGACCTCTCCGATCCGGCATTTCGCCCAATCAGTTTCGATGAGATGGTCCAGGCGTATTCCGAGCAGGTGCAGGGCCTGCTGGAAGGCGGCGTGGACGCGCTGCTGCTGGAGACCTGTTTTGATGCGCTCAACGCCAAAGCCGCGTTATATGCCATCAGCGGCATCCCAGGAGCCGCCGCGCTGCCGCTGCTCATTTCCGTATCGGTGAGCGACCGCAGCGGCCGGACCCTGACGGGACAGACGCTGGAGGCCTTCTTCCGCTCCGTCCGGCATGCCCGGCCGCTCTGCTTCGGGCTCAATTGCTCCTTCGGAGCGGACGACCTCGCGCCGCTCCTTGCCGACGTGGCATCCTGGGCGGACTGCGCCGTCAGCTGCTACCCCAATGCCGGGCTGCCCAACGAGATGGGTGCCTACGACGAGACCCCCGCCCAGACGGCCGCCGCCCTGCAACGGATGGCCCGCCGCGGACTCCTCAACCTGGCCGGCGGCTGCTGCGGGACCACGCCAGAGCATATCCGAGCGGTCGCAGAAGCCCTGCGCGGCCTCCCGCCGCGTCCCCTGCCCGAGCCGGACCGGCGGATGCATGTCAGCGGACTGGAATCCGTCACCGTGGACGTGAGCCAGAACCGCTTTACCAACATCGGCGAGCGCACCAACGTCGCGGGCTCGCGCAAATTCGCCCGGCTCATCGCCGCCGGCGACTATCCTGCCGCCCTCGAGATCGCCGCGGGGCAGATCAGCAACGGCGCCGCCATCATCGACATCAACATGGACGACGCGATGCTGGACAGCACCGTCGAGATGGAGCGCTTCCTGCGCCACATCGCCGGCGAACCGGCCATCGCGAAAGCCGCCGTCATGATCGACTCCTCGCATTGGGAGACCCTGCTCATCGGGCTCAAGAACGCCCAGGGGCGCTGCATCGTCAATTCCATCTCCCTCAAGGAGGGGGAGCAAGCCTTCCTCGCCAAGGCGCGGGAAATCCGGCGGCTCGGCGCCGTCGTGGTGGTGATGGCCTTCGACGAAGAAGGCCAGGCCACGACCTACGACCGCAAGACCGCCATCTGCGCGCGTGCTTTCCGGCTGCTCACGGAGCAGGCCGGTTTCGACCCTTGGGAAATCATTTTCGACGTCAACGTCCTGTCGGTCGGTACGGGCATCCCCGAGCACGCCCGCTACGGCGTGGACTTCATCGAAGCCGTCCGCTGGATCAAGGAGAACCTGCCGGGCGTGCGCACGTCCGGGGGCATCTCCAATCTCTCCTTCGCCTTCCGCGGCAACAATCCGGTCCGCGAAGCGATGCACGCGGTCTTCCTCTATCATGCCATCGCCGCGGGGCTGGACATGGGCATCGTCAACCCCGGGATGCTGCGCGTGTACGATGAGATCGAACCCGGGCTCCTGCGCGCCGTCGAGGATGTAATCCTGGACCGTAGCGCAGATGCGACGGAACGGCTCATTTCCGTGGCATCAGGACTCGCTTCCCAGCGGGCGGACGGGGATTCGCCCTCCATCGCAAGCCCGTCATCCTGTCATCCTGAGCGCAGCGAAGGATCTCCCGAAATCCCTACCTCCGAGCGTCTGGTAAAGGCGCTCGTCAGCGGCGGATCGCCGGCCCTGCAGGAAGACCTGCTGGCGGCCCTGCAGGAGAAGGGACGCGCGGTGGATGTCATCGAAGGCCCGCTGATGGCCGGCATGGCCCGGGTCGGCGAGCTGTTTGCCGAAGGCAAGATGTTCCTCCCGCAAGTCGTCAAGTCCGCCAAGGTCATGCGCGATGCCGTGGAGATCCTCCAACCCTATATGGGAGAGGAGGCGGGCGGCGCGGGCAAGCCGCACTTTTTGCTGGCCACGGTCAAGGGCGACGTCCACGACATCGGCAAGAACATCACCGGTATCGTGCTGCGATGCAATGATTTCGAGGTCACGGACCTCGGCGTAATGGTCCCGAAAGAGACCATCCTCGAGAAGGCTGCGGAGATCCGCGCCGACCTCATCGGCGTCAGCGGCCTGATCACCCCTTCCCTATACCAGATGGAGGAGCTCTGCCGGGAGATGAACGCCCGCGGGCTCACGACGCCGCTGCTCATCGGCGGGGCTACCACGTCCGCCCTGCACACCGCCGTCAAGCTCGCCCCGCTCTACGGCCATGTATTCTATGCTCCCGACGCATCGGCCTGTGCCGTGCTCGCCGGACGGCTGCTGTCCGACCGGGAAGGGACGGAGGAGGAAGAACACCGCAAGCAGGCGGAGTTGCGGGAACTGCATTCCCGCAATTCCTCTCGCGCATTGACGGAGGAAGAGACCCCCTCTGTCGCCTCCGGCTCCGAGCCCCCTCGCACACCCAGCCATCCTTTCCCTTCCGACAGTTACCTGCGCGGCGCTTTCTTCGCCGACATCCCCTGCCGCGAACTCAGCATCGCCGAGGTCCTGCCGTACTTCGACTGGAAGCTCTTCTATGCCATCTGGGGGATACGTCATCCCCGGCCCGATCGGGAATCTGACGAGATGGCCGATCGGATCGGCCAAGACAGAGATTTGGTCGGCCAAGACGGGAAGGACGATCGCCAGATCGCGCAGCTGAGCGAAGACGCCATCAGGCGGCTGGACGCATTGAAGCGCGAAAGCGGCTGCCGCATCCGCATCGCCGCCCGCTTCGATGCCTGCCATGCCGAGGGCGACACCATCGTGTCCGGCGAAGGATCTCACTGGCGCCTGCCGATGCTGCGCCAGAGCGGCGCCGAAGGCCGTTCGCTGGCCGATTTCGTCGCCCCGGGCGACTATGGTTTCGACTCTCCGATAGGGATGTTTGCCATCAGTGTGCACCACGCCGGCACCCCCAACCCGATCCGGAATCTCCATCCTGCGGGATGCAACTGCGAAGCCTGCCGGATGGATTACGATTCGCTGCTGGACCGCAGCCTGCGGCTGACACTCGCCGAGGCCGCTTCCGGCTGGTTGGACGCCGAACTGGAGAAGCAACTCAAAGCCCAAGGGAAGACTGTGGCGCATCCAGGCAGCGCCCAAACGGGTCCGGATGCCCCCGTCCGGATCGTCAAGCCGGCGGCGGGCTACGCCTCCTGCCCGGACCATAGCCTCAAGCGCGACATCCTCGCCCTGCTGCCCGACGCCGATACTCTGGACATCCGCCTCACGGAGTCCTGTGCGATGATCCCTGATGCCAGCATCTGCGGGCTCGTCTTTGCGCATCCGGCGGCATCCTATCCGGAGATCCGTCACATCTCCCCCGCCACCCTCAACGCCTACGCCGCCCTCCGGGGCTTCACCCCCGAGCAGGCCCGGCTCTTCCTCGGGAACCTGCAATAATCCCCCTGCGCTTTCCTGTCAGGCGTCGACCCAGAGGAAAACCTTGTCGCCGCGGTGGAGGCGGCCGTCGGGGCAGAGCTCGCAAGGGACGCGGACCGAGCAGCGGCTGCCTTTCGGTGCCCGCTCCACCGGATCGAACTCCAGGCGGATGTCGGATGCATCGAATTCGACGACCCCGGTGGTGGCGCCGATGACCATCAGGCGGTCACCACAATGCAGATCCTGGGTCTCTACGGACAATTCGGCCACGCCGATCCGGTCGAACCAGTTGGTCACCTTGCCGAGATAGACCTTGCGCCGGGTAGCCTGGGTACCATACACGGCACTCCATTCGCCCAGGCGGGCGCCCTGGTAATAGCCGTCCCAGAAGCCCCGGTTAAAGACTTCCGCGAGTTCCGATTTCAGCAAAGCGGCCAGTCCGGGCGTGTAGGTCCCGTCGCAGACGGCATCGGCCGCCCGCCGGTAGCAGGAAGCGCAGCGCTTGACATATTCCGCGGAGCGGGCCCGCCCCTCGATTTTGAAAACCCGCACGCCGGAGTCGATGATGCGGTCCAGGAACTCGATGGTACAGAGGTCCTTGGGGGACATGATGTATTCGTTGTCAATGAGCAGCTCGTTTCCGGTCTCGCGGTCGCGGACCTCGTAGCTGCGACGGCAGACCTGGTAGCAGGCACCCCGGTTGGCGGAGGCCCCGGCGGCATGCAGGGAGAGGTAGCATTTGCCGCTGACGGCCATGCAGAGGGCCCCGTGGGCGAACATCTCGATGCGCACCAGCTCCCCTGACGGGCCGCAGATCCGCTCCCGGACAATGGCCTCGTGGATATCCTTGACCTGGTCGAGGGTCAGCTCCCGCGCCAGCACGACCACGTCCGCGAACTGCGCATAGAAGCGCAGCGACTCCACGTTGGAGATGGACAACTGCGTGGAGATGTGGACTTCGAGCCCGATCTGCCGGCAATACTGGATGGCAGCGATGTCCGATGCGATCACGGCATCCACCCCCGCCGCCCGGGCAGCGTCCAGCGCTTCACGCATATCCGCCAGGTCGACCTGGAACAGGGTGATATTCAGCGTCAGATAGCTGCGGATCCCGGCTTCGCGGCAGATGCGCACGACTTCCGGCAGGTCCTCCGGCAGGAAATTGCTCGCCGAGCGGCTGCGCATGTTCAACCGCCCGATACCGAAATAAACGGAGTCCGCTCCGCCCTGAATCGCCGCCCGCAAACAGTCGAAGCCGCCTGCCGGCGCCATGATCTCTAGGTCTTTCTTGTCCATACCATGCAAAGATACGTAAAATAGCTGTACCTCGCCCGGATGGGGCAGGGTTTCCGGGCGACCCCTGCCAATATCACGAGGGGTTGCCCGTATATCCTGACAAAAACGGGCGGGATGGCGCTGATTTTTGGCGGGAAAACCTTATTTTTGTAAAAATGGTTTTCCCATGAAACATCCTGCCCTTTTCTCCTTGCTCCTGATGCTGGCCACCGCCTGCCAGCCGAAGCCGGTCTGCATCGACACCCCCCAAGGCACGCTCTGCCTCCAGCCTCTCACCGAAAGCGCCATCCGCGTGCAGATGACCCCGGAAGGGGCTCCTGCGCTGGAAGAACTGATCCTGACGGAGTCCGTGAGGGCTCCGAGGTACAAAGTGGAGCGCAGCGGCGGCGACGTCACCGTCCGCACCGCGCGCATGTCCGCCGAATGGCGTGCTGATGCGCAAACGCTCCGCTTCTTCGATGAGGACGGTGAGCTGCTGCTGGAGGAGAGGGCCCACAGTGTCATCCCCGCCGAGGTGCAGGGAGAACCCGCATGGGCAGTCAGCGCGCGCTTCGATTCGCCGGAAGGCGAACACCTCTACGGCACCGGGCAGTTCCAGGACGGCTACCTGGACATCCGCGGCCTGACGCGGCGCCTCACGCAGGTCAACACGCAGATCGCCCTGCCGATGTACCTCTCCAGCCGCGGCTACGGTCTGCTCTGGCACAACTACGGCCTGACGGACTTCAACCCGGCGGACCACAGCGTCGAGCTGACCGCCACGGAAGAGGACGGCGGATCGGTCACCGTCAACGCCACGGGCACGGCGGGCAACCGCCGCGAACGCCGCTTCTTCCGCACGTTCACCGGAGAAATGGAGATCCCTGCTGACGGGGAATACGCCATCCTGCTGGATGTGGGCCGGGAAATGGCCCGCAGGCACAACCTGCTGATCGACGGAGTGCCCGTCATCGACTTCTCCAATACCTGGCTCCCGCCCACCGCCTCCATCAAGACCCCGCTCAGCGCCGGACGGCACCAGCTGCAGGTCGAAGGCACTTTCGGCGACAAACCGGTCGTCTTCTGGCGCGCCGTCACCGACGAGACCACCCTCTCCTCCCCGGTGGCCCCGGGGCTCGACTACATCGTCTTCGCAGGAGAAGCCGATACGGTGATGCACCATTTCCGCACCCTCAGCGGACATGTCCCCGCCCTGCCGGACTGGATCTTCCGCTACATCCACTGCCGCGAGCGCTACGACACGCAGGACGAGCTGCTGACGGCCGCGCGCCGTTTCCACGAAGAGGGAATCCCCATGGGCACCATCGTGCAGGACTGGCAGTGGTGGGGGAAATACGGCTGGAATGCGATGCGCTTCGATGAGGACAAATACCCCGACCCCAAGGCGATGACGGACGAACTGCACGCCATGGACCAGCACCTGATGCTGTCGGTCTGGTCCAAGATCAGCCGGGACGCCGAACTCGGCCAGGAAGCCGCCTCCCGGGATTTCTACATCGAAGGCACGGAATGGATCGATTTCTTCCAGCCGGAGGCCGCCCGCTTCTACTGGGACAATTTCAGCGCCAAGCTGCTGCCCACAGGCATCGACGCCTGGTGGCAGGACGCCACCGAGCCGGAAAATGACGACCTCAAGGGCCGCCGCATCGGGCCTGACCGGATCCCGGCCGAATGGTACCGCAACGTCTATCCCCTCAAGGTCGTCCAGACCGTCTATGAAGGGCTGCGGCGCGACCAACCCGACCGCCTGCCCGTCATCCTGACCCGCAGTTCCTTCCCGGGCATCCAGCGCTACGGCGCCGTGACCTGGAGCGGCGATGTCGGAAACGACTGGGAGACCCTGCGCCGCCAGATCGTGGGCGGCCTGGGCCAGATGGCTGCCGGCCTGCCCTGGTGGACCTACGACGCCGGGGGCTTCTTCCGCCCCGGCAACCAATACGAAGATCCCGACTACCAGGAGCGGATGATCCGCTGGATCCAGGCCTCCGTGTGGCTGCCCTTCATGCGCGTGCACGGCTACCAGAGCCGCACCGAGCCCTGGGAATACAGCCCCGAAACGGAGCGCCTGTTCAAGGCGGCCATCGCACAGCGCGAAGCCCTGCAGCCTTATATCCTGGAACAGGCCGGCAAGGTCTGGAAGGGAGACTACACGCTCATGCGTCCGCTCATCTTCGACTTCCCGGAGGATGAAGAGGCGCTGAAGCAGGACTGCGAATGGATGTTCGGTGCGGACTACCTCGTCTGCCCGGTCACCGAAGGCGGTGTCTCCAGCTGGAAAGTCTATCTCCCTGACGTGGACGGCGGCTGGGAGGACATCCGGGACAACAAGCAGTATTTCGGCGGACAGACGGTGGAGGTCCCGGTGGACCTCGAAGCCATCCCGGTCTTCAGAAGGGTCTATTTAGGGTTTGACGTCTAAGCGGGATCACTCCTCATAGGAGGGGATGAAAACCGGATAGGCAGGATCGACGGTAATGCCGTCGAACATCACGATGCCGTCCTGGATGAAGGCGGAGAGGATGTTGCGGAACTTCCATCCGCCATCGACCGCCTCATAGTAGTAGCGTCCGTCGATCTTCTCGATGTTGAGGACGGCGCTCTCGCCTACGCTGTCGTTGTTCTCTGAGCGGAAGTCCCAGTTCGCATAGCCCTCGCCATCATATTCATAATCATCCCGCAGCTGCTGGAGCATCCTGGGCGTGCAGTGCTCCTCCAGGAATTCATTCTCGACGTAGAGGCTGTTGTTGTACATCTCCGTGATGAAATCCATGATGATGCGGTCATCCTTGGCGGAATTGTCGTGGGCGGGGACCCGGTCATAGTCCGTGACATCGAGGATGTTCCACTCGCCGGGCTCGAACTCCCTGGCTTCCGGAAGGGCTTCCTTGTAGGCGGTGATCTCCTCCTGGCTGAGTTCCTGTCCGTCCAGCTCGGCTCCGACATCTTCATAGACCTGCAATTCGTTGTATCGCTGGACGATACGGCTGTTCTGCAGCGTCACGATCTCCGTATAATAGGAAGGCCCGCCGGCCGAGCCGCTCTTGCAGAAATAACCCTTGCCGTCCCGGGTCTCGCGGGTATAAGGGCGGAAGCGCTCCGACTCCAGGCCGATCATGGAGAAATAGCCGTCGCTGACGGCGAAAAATGCGCCGTACTCTTCGGCAGCGTCACGCATCCAGACTTCCTGGATCCCGTCACCGTCCAGATCCACATACTGCCACTTGCAGAGGGGCTTCCAGCCATGGTCGTCTTCAGCTTCCTCGTAGCACGTCTGCATCGCGGCGAACTCTTCCGGATAAGGAGTCAGCCGGTCCTGGAGGACCGTCTCCTGATTGTTCTGCTTGTTGGGATTGCCGCAGCAGGCGGTGAACATCAACACTGCGGACAACAGGGCTGCCGATGCGAATACTCTCTTGATCATTTTATTCTAGGATTTTAGGTTTATTTCTTATGCCGGCGGTTGGCCTCCGCGAGGAAGGCGTCGAGTTCCTTGTTTTTCCTGGTTTGCTCCTCAAAGGCGCGGCCTACGATTTCGTCCGCGAAGGCCTCTGCGGTCTCGCAGCCGACGTAGAAATCCTCGTCAAGGTCCGTGCGGACGGTCCCGCCGCCGGTGTTGCCGGCGGAGATGCCCTGCGTCTTGTCGTCCCGCCAGAAGAAGGGCGGCTCGCCCTCCTGGAAGCAGAGCGACAGTTCCGAACTCTCATGGTACTCCCTGTTGATGTAAATGGCCAGGAAGATGTTCTTGTGGATAAAGCGAAGACCGAGCCGCTGTGCCAGCTTCTCGGCAGGAGAGTTGTAGCTGCCCCGCAGGACGACATTGTTTTTCTTCAGCAGCGCTTCCAGTTCGGGCGTGCACTCGATCTTCTTGAGATCCGACTCGACAATCAGGTCCTGCAGATTGGGGAAAAGCTCGAGCACACCGGGCCTGACCTGGGATATCCCTTCCGTAATCACCAGCGTAAAATACTCTTCCGGCTTGAGGTTGGTGGACTGGATGTCCTCCACGCAAACGCTCATCGGCCGCTTGCAGTCCCAGCTCCTCCGGAAGAACAGATTGTGCCCGTACAGGGTATAGGGCCCTGGATTATACTCGTCGAAAAAAACGTTGTCGTTGTATTTGGAATAAAAAACTGCCATCTCGCACAAAACAGTTACCGGTCGGATTGAATTTGCTTTCACGTTTAGTTTTTCCTGGGGCAGTTCGCCTCTTCCAGGAAGGTTTTCAACTGGGCGTTCTGCCGGATCTGCTCCCGGAAGCGTCCTCCGAAACGCTCCGCAAAGGTCTCCGGTGTCTCGTCCTTGTAGAAATCAGCGGGCAGGTCCGTCCGGACGACCCCACCGCCGTAGTTGCTCGCATTCGAACCGGGAGTATAGACGTCCTCCAGCAGGTACGGGCCCTTGTCATCCCAGCACAAGTATAGAAACGAACGCTCGAAATGTTCTTCGTCGTAGTGTTTAGCCAGTAAGATTTTGGAGAATTTCATCATTCAAGCGTCCATTCTGCGCCGTCCTTGGTGTCTTTCACCCGGATGCCCAGGGCGGCGAGGGCGTCGCGGATGTGGTCGGAAGTGGTCCAGTCCTTGGCGGCTTTGGCGGCGGCACGCTGTTCGAGCACCATCTGCATCAGGCCGTCGATCACCTTGGCGGAACCGCCGGCTGCGGCTTCCTCGTCCTTGAGGCCGAGTACGCCGAAGACAATGTCGTCGAAAAGCTGCACAAGCGTGTCCAGGTCGCCCTTCGAGAACTTCAGCTGTCCCGCCTTGGCGGAATTGACCAACTTGACCGCCTCGGCGATGTGCGCGAGCGCCACCGGAGTGTTCATGTCGTCGCAGAGGGCATCGTAGATGCCCTCGAAAACGGCTTTCACCGCCTCGCTGTCCGCGGGGCAGCTGTCGGGTGCCACGTGTACGGGCTCTTCGCCGTAGGCATATTGCGGGACCGGCTTGCCGGCCATCGCGTAGAGGTCCCGGGCGGCCTGCATCAGGCGCTTGAGGCCCTTCTCGGCCGCCTGCAGGGCTTCGTTGGAGAAGTCCAGCGTACCGCGGTAGTGGGCCTGGAGGATGAAGAAACGCACCGTCATCGGGCTGTAGGCCTGCGTCAACTTCGGGTGGTCTCCGGCGAAGAGCTGCGGCAGGGTGATGAAATTGCCCAGGGACTTGCCCATCTTCTGGCCGCCGATGGTGATCATGTTGTTGTGCACCCAATAGTGTACGCCCTGGGTGCCGCGGGAGGCCTGGTTCTGCGCAATCTCGCACTCATGGTGCGGGAAGAGCAGGTCCATGCCGCCACCGTGGATGTCGAACTCACGGCCGAGGTATTTCTCGCCCATCACCGAGCACTCCAGGTGCCAGCCGGGGAAGCCCTCGCCCCAGGGGGACGGCCAGCGCATGATGTGCTCCGGCTCCGCCTTTTTCCAGAGGGCGAAATCGTAAGGGGCGCGCTTGTCGCCCTGCCCGTCCAGGCTGCGGGTGCCTTCGAGGGTGTCATTCAGGTTGCGCCCGGAGAGGATGCCGTAGTGGAAGTCGCGGTTGTATTTCTCCACATCGAAATAGATGCTGCCGTTGCTCTCGTAGGCATAGCCGGCGGCGAGGATCTTCTTGACGGCCTCGATCTGCTCGATGATGTGGCCCGAGGCGCGCGGCTCGATGGAAGGCGGTGCGACGTTCAGCAGGCGCATCGCTTCGTGGTAGCGCAGGGTGTAGGCCTGCACGACCTCCATCGGCTCCAGCTGCTCCAGGCGGGCCTTCTTGGCAATCTTGTCCTCCCCTTCGTCGGCATCGTGCTCCAGATGTCCCACGTCGGTGATGTTGCGGACATAGCGCACCCGGTAGCCCAGGTGGCGCAGGAACTTGCTCAGTACGTCATAAGTCACGCCCGGACGGGCGTGGCCAAGGTGGGCGTCGCCATAGACGGTAGGGCCGCAGACATACATGCCCACATGGCCGGGATGGACCGGCTTGAAGAGCTCCTTGCTGCGGGTCAGCGTATTGGTGATGAAAAATTCACGCATGGTCATTCGGTATATCATGGCGAAGATACGAATTTTCTGCGTATATTTATCGTATGAAATTCATCAGTTGGAACGTCAACGGCCTGCGCGCCGTAGCCGGCAAGGGCTTCGCCGGCGTCTTCGAAGCGCTCGATGCCGACTTTTTCTGCCTGCAGGAAACCAAGCTCTCCGCCGGACAGCTGGATCTCGAATTCCTTGGATACCAGTCCTATTGGAACTATGCCGACAAGAAAGGCTACTCCGGCACAGCCATCTACACACGCCATACCCCCCTGTCCGTCGCGTACGGCATCGGGGTGGACGAGCACGACCATGAGGGACGCGTCGTCACGCTGGAGATGCCGGACTTCTACCTGGTCAATGTCTATACGCCCAACTCCCAGGACGGCCTGCGGCGCCTGGACTACCGGATGCAGTGGGAGGATGCGTTCCGCGCCTATGTGAGCGGCCTGGCGGCCCGCAAGGGCGTGGTCATCTGCGGCGACATGAACGTCGCCCACGAGGAGATCGACCTCAAGAATCCCGCGACCAACCATTTCAATGCCGGCTTCTCCGACGAGGAGCGGGCCAAGATGACCGAGCTGCTCGCCGCGGGCTTCCGCGACAGCTGGCGCGACGCCCATCCGGGCGAAGCCAAATACTCCTGGTGGTCCTACCGCATGGCGGCGCGCGAGCGCAACGTCGGGTGGCGCATCGACTATTTCCTCGTGTCCGATTCGCTCGCCCCGCGCATCGCGGGCACGGACATCCACAACGATATCTTCGGCTCCGACCATTGCCCGGTGGAGCTGATCCTGAATGATTAACCAAAACATGATGAAAAAAGCACTATCTCTTTCCACGTTGCTGCTTTTCTTCGCAGCCTTCGCCCTGCAGGCGCAGACGCTTCAGAAGGGACAGGTGTTCCAGGACGAAGAAATCTCATTTGAGGTGGACGCCATCTGGGAGAATGAGCATACCGTCTTCCTGACCGCGCCCGGCGAAATGTACATGACCCTGAAATATAAGGACGGGAAGCCCGGCGAGTACGTGCTGACGCGCTACGGCGACACCCCCGTCCTGCCCTTCCGCGGCGTCCGTTTCGGAGGCCGCGTGCAGCATGTCCAGGAGCCGGGAGCGGAGTCCCTGCTCTTCTACAATTCGGCCGGCAAGGTTGTCCGCACGCTGACCTGCGAGGTCCCTGCGCCGGAAACATATTAAATAGACCCCGGATGCCTTCGCGGATGATCCGGCGGAGGGAAAGATAAACCAACGATTTCAATATGTTACTGATCGGTGTAAAAGAAAACGAGGGCTGGCTGTATTCCCGCTGGCAGCTGACCTGGGGTATCGGCTGGGGGAACGTCTGCAAAGGCGGCCGCGTGCTACTCAATGATTTCGACAATCCCGAAGTGTACGTGGACGGTGAAAAACTGGAACCGTTTGCGGATCCGGAGGACATTTTTAAGGAGCCCGAGCGGGGGAACATGATGGTCCGGGGCCTCTCCAAGACCCTCGGTATCCCCGTGATGGTGACATTCACCAACCAGGTCAAACTCGTGAGCGTGACGATGCCTGCCAGCAAGGAAGTGGTCGAAAGTACAGACTACGAGACCTTCAACAAGGAGATCGCCCCCTACGTGGACAGCCTGGAGATCATGATGTTCCAATAGCCCCGAGCACCTCGCGGCGATGCGGCCAATGTCCCCGCGCCGGTGCTAAAGGACGCAATAAGTGCGTATAACGCAGCCAATGTCCCCGATTTGGGGACATTGGCAACGCTGCAATTTCATCGGAAAGACAAGGGGACTTCTTCGTTACCGATTGTTACCCGAACTGTTCACGTGACCCAAACATATCTGAAAGATTCAAGACAACCGTCTGGTCCCCTTCGACAAAGTCGAAACGACGATGATAACCAACGGAGAACCATTCGCTCATTGGTATCGAGTCTCCCCGATAATCGTAATTGAATTGTAGATGAAGGCTGGCGTCTTTTTTTGTCGAACTTATCTCCAAAGTTTCTGTTTTCACATAATCTGAACCGCTTTTCACATAAGTCTCCCAACCCGAATTTGTGAAAACCATTTTTCCTGTGGCATCAAATAAGATGTCTTCATCAAAATACACTCCGCGGCGGTCCATTCCATTGATCGGTTTCACTACATACAACATAAAGGAAATCTCATCCCCCTCTTCCCACGTCAAAGAAATAGAATGATCGTCGTGTATAATGTATGACACCTTTGTATCATTCGTATCCTGTTGTACTTCAAACTTAATCCTTGAAACATAAACTTCGTCCCCTATCTTACCACAGGCAGAAAGAAGAACGATAAGAATAAATAGTGCTACTCGTTTCATGATTACTCCATTAGGACATTGACGACGCTTGGGTAGTATCCTTTGGATCAGAAATTCAATGCCAAACCGATCCCGCCGGGTGTAAAGCCCAGGTTCAGTTCCGCCTGCGAGAGACCCGCTTCGCGGAATTGTTGTTCAAGCAAACGTACCCGTTTGCGTCCGCTCAGCCACACCACCATACCGCTCAATCCGACAACGGAACCGAGCACTACGCCCATCGGCCCCAGCGTCATCCCCGCAGGCAGAATATCCGTTTTTTGGGGGTCGAATTGCGCTGCCGCTATGCCCCAGTAGATCCCTGAAGCTACGGCAAGTCCACCGCCGGTCAAGCCCAGCACGGCACCGGTCTTTTCGGTCCGATACGCCTTTATGTACCGCAAGGCCTGGTATTCGGACAAATAGTCGCTTGCGTTCGCGGGAGTCAACGGCACGCCGCTGACACAGATCTTCCCGTTCTGGAAAGTCACATCCTCCCGACTCGCCACACGCTGCTGACCTTGTGCGCTCCATACTATCCCGCAATTTGCGAGAAAAACACATAAAATATACCTTACGACTTGTTTCAACATATTATACGAATTATACGGACAAACACATCAGTGTCCACAACTTTTAGTGGACACACATGAATAGAACGAGTACAACGGAAAAAAACTGCCTCACCTTTCTGCGGCAATCCAATTCCGAAGGATAATGATTTACCCCGAGGCGACAGAATGGTTACTGGGACTTCAGCCAGGCGGCCATGGCGCGGATAGCCTTGCCGCGGTGCGAGACGGCGTTTTTCTCCTCTTTCGAGACTTCGGCGAGGGAGCGTCCGGGATAGGCGTCCGCCAGGAAGATGGGGTCGTAGCCGAAGCCGCCCGTGCCGTGCTTCTCATGGGCGATGCTGCCTTCGCAGACGCCCTCGAAGAAATGCACCTGCCCGTCCGCGAGGATCAGCGTGACCACCGTGTGGAAGCGCGCCCGGCGGTCATTAAATTGCTCAAGTTCCTTGAGCAATTTAATCATATTTGCTTGCGAATCATGCCCGGGCCCGGCGTAGCGGGCCGAATAGATACCGGGGGCGCCGCCCAGGGCGTCCACCTCCAGGCCGGTGTCGTCTGCAAAGCAGGGGAGACCGGTCTTCTCGTGCAGATACTGCGCTTTCTGCAGGGAATTCTCCTGCAGGGTGGCGCCCGTCTCCGGGATGTCTTCGGTGATGCCCAGATCGGCGGGTGAGACGACATCATAGTCCGGTCCCAGGACTTCGGCGGCTTCGGTGAGTTTGCCTTTATTGGCGGTGGCAAAGAGAATCTTCATCATAAGCACAAAGATAACGCAAAAAAAGAATTATCTTTGTGTACTATGATGACAGAAACCCAGATTGACCACCTCGTCAAGGATCTTTTCGACGGCATCGAGTTCACCAGCGAGCCGGCCGGACTGTACGATCCCTTGCGCTATATGATCGCGATCGGCGGCAAGCGCATCCGCCCGCGCCTGTGCCTGACCACCTATTCTTTCTTCGCCGACAGCTTCGGCGAGGGCATCCTGGCCCCCGCGACGGCGCTGGAGGTCTTCCACTCGTTCACCTTGATGCACGACGACATCATGGACCGTTCGCCGCTGCGCCGCGGCGTCCCGACGGTGTGGAAGAAATGGAACGAAGACACGGCCATCCTGTCCGGAGACGTGATGCTGATCGACGCGTACCAGCGTATCGCCAAGGCCCCGCATCGTGTGCTGGACCAGGTGCTGGCCCTGTTCTCCCGGACGGCCGCGCAGGTCTGCGACGGGCAGCAGTATGATCTGGATTTCGAGTCCCTGACGGAAGTGCCGATGGAGGAGTACAACAAGATGATCGGCCTCAAGACGGCCGTCCTGCTGGCCTGCTCGTCGGCGATGGGTGCCATCATCGGCGGGGCGTCCGACGCGGAGAGCGAGGCGCTCTACCGCTATGGCTACGAACTCGGCATGGCCTTCCAGGTGGCGGATGATTTTCTCGACGCCTTTGGCGACGAGAAGGTCTTCGGCAAGCCGATCGGCGGAGACATCGTCAACGGCAAGAAGAGCTGGCTGACGGTGCGTACGCTGGAGAAAACGACCGACAAGGCCGCCTTCCTGGCCGCTTTCGCCCTTCCGGCTGACACGCCGGAGCAGCGGGCGACCAAGATTTCCACGGTCCGGGACATCTACCTCCAGTGCGGCGTGGACCAAGACGCCAAGGCCGAGATCGTCCGCTTCACGGAGCGGGCGATGCAGGCGGTCGGCGGCGTGGGTTTCGGTGCCGTCAAGCTGGAGACCCTGCACCGCTTCGCGGAGAAACTTGTCGGCCGGGCCAAATAGATGGGCGGGGAAGCGACGGTCGTCAAGAATGCGGGAAGCCATTACCTGCTGAGCGAACTGCCCGCCTGGGACCTGTTCCCGGCCGTGCTGCGCGGCAAGGTCCGCCTGCAGCGCAGCGGTGCCACGAATCCCGTGGCCGTGGGCGACCGGGTCCGCTACGAGTCCGACGGAGTGCCCACGGAGGAGCATCCTGCCGTCATCAAGGAGATTTTCCCGCGCGAGAACTATCTCATCCGCCGCTCGACCAACCTCTCCCGGCAGTCCCATGTCATCGCGGCCAACCTGGACCAGGCGGTCATCATTGTCAGCCTCTTTTTCCCGGAGATCAAGCTTCCCTTCCTGGACCGCATCCTCGTGACCTGCGAGGTCTATAAGGTTCCCGTCCTGATCGTCCTCGCGAAAGTGGATCTCTACCGCGACGTGGCGCCGGAGATGATCGAAGCCTTCCGGCGGATTTATGAAGGAGCCGGCTACCCGGTCGTGGAGACCTCCGTGCGGACGGGCGAGGGGATCGAAACCCTGCGCGAGCGCTGCCGGGACCGCATCAATCTCTTTACGGGAGAATCCGGCGTCGGCAAGTCCAGCCTCATCAAGGCACTGGACCCGGCGCTCGATCCCAAGATCGGGCAGATCTCCGAGGCCCATCTCCAGGGCAAGCATACCACCTCCCTCTATGAGATGTACCACCTGGCTTCCGGCGGCTTCGTGATCGATACCCCGGGCCTGCGCGGCTTCGGCCTGGTGGATCTCGGGAAGGAGGAGATCTCCAAGTATTTCCCGGAGATGCTCCGGGTGATGGACGACTGCCGCTTCGTGCCCTGCACGCATACCCATGAGCCCGGCTGCGCCGTCAAAGAGGCGCTGGAAGCCGGGCAGATCAGTGCCGAACGTTACAATTCCTACCTCGGGATGCTCGAGGAGGACAAGAAATTCCGATGACTCGGGGCGCCCTCAACCGCGAGATCCTGCGGCTGGCCATCCCGAGCATCCTGGCCGGGATCACGGTCCCGCTGGTCGGCATGGTGGACACCGCCGTGGCGGGCCATCTGGCCGGCGACACGGCGGCGCAGATCGGCGCCATCTCCGTGGGGGCCATGGTGCTCTCGCTGCTGTACTGGACTTTCGGTTTCCTGCGCACCGGTACGGGCGGCCTGACCGCCCAGGCTTTCGGCCGGGAGGATCCTGCGGAGTGCGCGCGCATCTTCCTGCGCGGGGTAGCGCTGGCGCTGCTGGCCGCGCTCCTCGCCCTGTTGCTGCAATGGCCTTTCTTCAAGGGTGTTATGCTCATGACAAACGCTTCCCCGGAGGTAGAAGCGCTTGCGGAGCGCTATTTCTTCATCCGCATCTGGGCGGCGCCCGCCACGATGTCGCTGATGGCCCTGCGCGGCTGGTTCGTGGGCATGCAGGATTCCGTGCATCCGATGTGGATGGACCTCATCATCAACGGGGTCAATATCGTCCTCAGCGTACTGCTGGCCTTCGGAATCGGTCCGTGGGAGGGCATGGGCTTTACCGGCATCCCGCTGGGCACCGTCATCGCGCAGTACACGGGCCTGCTGTATGGCCTGCTGGTCTGCTGCCGCCGCTACGGAAGCACGGTTTTCGCCCGCCTGCAGCGCGCGGATTTCAGCGCCCTGCTCCACGACGGCTCGACCGGGCGCTTCTTCCGGATGAACCTGGACCTGCTCGGCCGCTCGTTCTTCTTTATCCTCATCTACATCGGTTTCACGATGATCAATGCGGGCTACGGCGACCTGATGCTGGCGGCCGGCTCCATCATGATGCAACTGCTGATGTTCTTCAGCTTTTTCACCGACGGGTTTGCGTATGCGGGGGAGGCCCTGACCGGGCGCTTCATCGGTGCGCGCGATGCCGGGATGCTGCACCGGAGCGTCCGTCAGGTCTTCGTCTGGAGCGCCGGGATCGGGGTGCTGTTCATCGGATTGTATGCGGTCGCGGGCCTTCCGGCCGTGCGTCTGCTGACCTCCGACGGGGAGGTGGTGGAGGCTGCCCGGAAGTTCCTTCCGTGGTTGCTGCTGATGCCGCCGCTGGGCTGCGCCGCTTTCACCTGGGACGGTATCTTCCTGGGAGCCACGGCTTCCCGTGGCCTGATGGTGTCCATGGCCGGCGCCGCCCTGTCTTTCTTCGTGGTCTGGTATATAGGAAAATGGCTGCTCGGGTCCGAAGGCGAAGCAGCCATCCATCTGCTGTTTGGAGCATATTTCGCGCACCTGGCATTCCGGACGGTCTGGCTGACCATCCGCTACCGCCGGGAAGTCCTCGGGGCTATTGGAACATCATGATCTCCGTCATCCCGGGTTCCGTTATCGTTACCTCGGGTTCCATCATCGTCATCCCGGGCCTGACCCCTCATCATCCGCCGACTTGACACCTCCGTCATCCGCCGACTTGATCGGCGGATCTCCTTTCGCCGAGAGCGAAGAACCCTTCCAGCGCTCCCGGAGTACGGAAATAACGGTCGCCGGGAGCAGAGAAGGCCCCTGGTGCTCCCGGAATGCGGTCGCAACGCTGCCTCAAACGGGGACATTGACTGCATTTTACGCACTTATTGCGGCCTTTAGCACCACGCCAGGGACATTGGCGACGGTCAGGAGGGTTTGAGAGCCTTCACCTGTAATCTGCAGATTCGGATAAGTCGGCGGATCCTGATAAATAAGGATGGCATCTTCGACGGATGCTATCCTTATTTTGATTATCTTTGCAAGATGGATTTGCCGCCGGCAAACCTGTCCGGAAAATAATTTCCGGCCGCCCGCCTGGCATCGCTCCGGCCGGCGGCGAGAGCGATGCCAGAATGACAAATATAAAAGAACAAAAATATATGAACCGTAAAGTACTTCTGATGATCCTCGACGGTTGGGGCGAGGGCAAACACGATTATTCCAACGCCATCTGGGCGCAGGGTACGCCCGTCATCGACGGCCTGCGCGCAAAATATCCCTACGGCCACCTGCAGGCCTGCGGCGAATACGTCGGCCTGCCGGACGGACAGATGGGCAACTCCGAAGTCGGCCACATGAACCTCGGCGCCGGCCGCGTGGTCTATCAGGACCTCGTCAAGATCAATATGGCCGTCCGCGACCACAAGTTCCTCGACAACGCCGAGATCAAGGCGGTCTATGACTACGTCAAGACCTCCGGCAAGAAGCTCCACCTGATGGGCCTCACCTCTCACGGCGGCGTGCACTCCTCCCTGGAGCACGTGTATGAATTTCTTCGCGTAGCGAAGGAATATGGCCTGGAGCAGGTCTATGTCCATGCTTTCATGGACGGCCGCGACACCGACCCGCGCAGCGGCAAGGGTTTCCTCGAGGAGCTCGAGCAGAAGATGGCCGAAACGACCGGCAAGATCGCTTCCGTGTGCGGCCGCTTCTACGCGATGGACCGCGACAAGCGCTGGAACCGCGTCAAGGAAGCCTACGACCTGCTGGTCGAAGGCAAGGGCGCCGCTTTCACCTCCGCCATCGACGGCATCCAGGCGTCCTATGACGCTGACGTGACCGACGAATTCGTCAAGCCGATCGTCATCACCGACGCTGCCGGCGCTCCCCTTGCCAAGATCGAAGAAGGCGATGCCGTCATCTTCTACAATTTCCGCAATGACCGCGCCCGCGAGCTCACCACCGTGCTGACGCAGAAGGATATGCCGGAGGAAGGGATGCACACCTTGCCGCTGTACTACTGCTGCCTCACCCCGTACGACGCCTCCTTCACCGGCGTGCACATCCTCTTCGACAAGGAGCTGGTGAACGACACCCTCGGCGAGACGGTCTCCAAGGCAGGCAAGCGTCAACTGCGTATCGCCGAGACGGAGAAATACGCCCACGTGACCTTCTTCTTCAACGGCGGCCGCGAGCTGCAGTTCGAGGGAGAGGACCGCATCCTGGTGAATTCCCCGAAGGTCCCGACCTATGACCTGCTGCCGCAGATGAGCGCCCCCGAGGTGGCCGAGAAGCTGATCGACAAGATCAACTCCGAGGTCGAAGACCTCATCATCCTCAACTTCGCCAACGGCGACATGGTCGGCCACACGGGTGTCTATACCGCCGTGACCAAGACCGTCGAGTGCATCGACAAGCTGGTGGGTAAAGTGGTCGAGGCCGCCATCGCGCACGACTATGTGGTCCTGCTGACCGCCGACCATGGCAATGCCGACTATGAGGTCAACCCGGATGGTTCGCCGAACACGGCGCACTCCCTGAACACGGTCCAGTTCGTCGTGATGAACGCCGGCGACGCCGTGAAGACGGTGAAGGACGGCGCGCTCTGCAACGTGGCGCCGACCATCCTCAAGCTGATGGGCATCCCGCAGCCCGCCGCGATGACCGCCGAGCCGCTGATCTAGATTCTTTATCTGTAAAACCGATTGCCGGGAGCGTAGATGTTCTCTACTGCTCCCGGCGATCGGTTTTTGAAGTGCGCCCCTTTTGTTGGACGGGTTTAACAATAAAACTTATGGTTATGGGTTCGGTACTGCACCGGACTCTTTCCGTTTAGTATCTCCTTTATGCAATCGTAGTTGTAATAGCGGATATAGGCAGGGAGCATTTCTTGCTGCTATCGGGAGCATGGTCATAATTTCTCTTGCGAGAACGGAATGACGACATCCTCCATCCAGCAGTTAACTTCCGCCAGGCCTGTTGGCAGCTTTGGATATAGGGCAACGATGGGACGAAGAGAGGTGTGGGCAACCGTGCCATTACCATGTCTGACAAAGTGTAAGTAAAGCTTTGTTTTTCCAAAAACAACTTTGGCCCGCTGATCCTTTATATACCAGTCCATACCATATCCGGGAGCACACCGCCCCAAAACCAGGGAATACTTGCTGAAATCGATATCCGGCAGCCGATAGACCCTTCCCCCGGCCTCAATTTCACGGGGGAAATGCCAATCGTTCAGGACAAAAGCAAATTCTTCGCTTTCAATATGGTTCTCCTCAATAATGCCCTTTAAGGCAACGGATTTCAGCATTTCAAAGTCCTCTGTATATAGGACATTCATCTCTGAACCGCCAGACTCCACATACAAATCAACCGGTGCAAGGACTTCCTTGTCGTTCCCGTCAAAGATCCCCTCAAACCCGCATCCCGCAAAAAGGAACAACGCACAGGAAAAGGCAACACAACGCAATCGTTTCATAATCAATGAATTAATCGTTACAAATCAAAAATCCTAACATACACTCTACGCCGGGTTCCATCGGGAACAGTAGCGTTGGGCAAAGAAAGCTGACAAGTATTACCGCTGCCAAAGGAAAAATATGTGTATGCGTTAGGAGTTGGCGTATCAAATGCTATGCCAACCTGCAGATTTCCAGGACAATCAATACAGCTGGCATAAAGATCAAACGTAATATTTGAAATCGTACTCCCGGAGGTCGCCGTCAGTGTTTCTCCACGATAAACAGGGTATCCTGCCTGATGTCCACTTTCGATACTATTATACAAATCACAGGAAATCAGACACACTGGTTGTCCTCCTATTGTCCCGTATGCATCAACTATAACATTATCTAATTGATAGGACGAACTGTTCGTTATCGTAAAATCAAATCCAGATGTATGATCCAACGTGTTTTGCAGGACGGCCGCACTTGCCATAGAGAGCGCGGCATCAGCTTGAACCAAACCATAGCCAACCTCATTGTTCCATGTAGCAGGCGGATAATTCCCATCTTCTGAGAAATAATATCCTGATAGTTTACTGCAACCCATCTCAATGGCCCGACGAACATACTCTTGTGGCAAATCAGGATATTCTGAAAGAATCAACGCTGCGATTCCTGCAACATGAGGTGCCGCAGCAGAGGTTCCTCCGAACCAAATAGAATAACTCGTATCAAGATAATCCCAGGTTTTGTTATGCCAAACAAGTAACTGAGTATTGAATCCATATATATCGGAACAATCGGTTGTAGGAATGAATACTCCTGGCGCTACGACATCCAATGCGCTACCGTAATTACTGGCCCAAGTTTCATTATCCGGAGTAGAATAGTCTTTGCGTTTCCCATTAACAGATATTGCACCAACTGACATGACATAATAAAGAGAAGATGGATACGATACGTTATTATTTCCATTGTTTCCCGAGGAAAACACGACAACACATCCTTTGCCGTTCCGACCTAATGTTGTGGCGTTGTAAATCGCCGAAGAAAGCTGTGTACACTGTGTGTTTGCTCCCCAAGAACAGTTGATGACATCTGCACCATGTGAACGCGCCCAATTAAAGCCCCTTGTGGCAGCAGGCAAATAAATCTGAACTATTTCATTATAACCAATATATTCTCCTACACGGATTGGCATAATCTTGCATCCTGGGGAAACACCGCTAATTCCGATACCATTATCCTTCACAGCACCAATTATACCAGCAACAGCGGTTCCATGATAAGCATTACTCTCTCGAGCTGCTCCTCCTGATACATATGTTGTGTCTATCGCATCATATCCGGCAATGATATTTGATGCCAAATCAGGGTGCGTTAGTTCAACACCAGTATCCAAAACGGCTACAATGATATCACTGCTCCCTTCAGTAGTATTCCACGCCGATTCAACATTAATGTCAATCCCAGAATTGTTATATTGCCCCGTGTTTTTTAGATTCCACTGATTAGAATAATTCGTGTCTGGGGAGTCCAATGGGTTAAAAACAAAAAAGCACGGGGATGTGTACTCAAACAAACCTGTTTCATAGAAAAGAGCAGAGAGTTCAACTGTTCCGAGTTTTGAGTCTTTCTTTCGACGCACAAAGTAGACATCATTTTCAAAGCCAGAGTACTGAAAAACATTACATCCATACTCTTCCGCTAAAGCCGTTAAGCTAGAATACCCGGATCGGCTTCGAATCTTAACAGAAAATTCGTCTGAAACAGAGGAAAGCTGAGATTCTTCTCCAAACATATATGATACATATCGCACATCAGGATAATTCAGCAGATCATCCACCTGTTCAGAAGTAATTGCTTCTCCTATGGATTGCAAAATCAATGTGTGATAGGAAGACGACCCCGCCTCATTAAACAAATCCGTTTTTCCGGTGTTCCAGATTTTAAGGCAAGAAACGCTATTTATCCCGGCAACATAGTTATGCAAGGATATCGCATCTTGAAAACAGACCATTATTAAATCCTGCCGCTCTTGCAAAAAGATTTTTTCATCATAATAGTAATAATAGTTTTCGTTTTCTCCTTTAGTTCCAAGGGCTGGAGTGGATGTTGTCGACTCCGTTGATTCAAAATCTTCAGAAATGTTCAAATACGCACACCCACCAAGAAGAAGGGAGATGGATAAAAAGAGTAGTATTTTCCTGATTATCATAAGCAATGGCAATAATTAAATGATAATGAAAACACCATAGTAAACCGTTCCTGAAGAAAGAGTGAATGTGATTTGCCACTGACCAACAGTTCCGGAAATTGGTAGAAGCATCGGGCCGGCCAGGGCGTTGACGACAGACTGGCTATACTCCCCGGTGGTCTGGTTTTCGATCTCAATAACAATAGAACCAAGATCGAATTGATAGTTAACAACAATCGTAGAGAGTGTAGAGGAATAGTATCCTGTTATTGGTATCAGGGCCGGTGCATGAAATACTGGCCCTTGCCCATTCGATCCACCATCTCCGATATTAATAGGAGTTTGATCATCGCCTCCGTCAGCTCTGATTTCCTGAAAAGGAACAAGCATTATAAGAAATGCAGAAAGAAAGATTAATAGCTTATTCATATTTTTATGGGTTATTGTGACACACAAAAATATGACAAGTGTCAAATGCTTTCCAAATAATCAGTCTGACAAGCAAGGACTATACGGATGTCTATTAATCTGCTAATAATCAACAGTTTATTTCCGTCCATCTGCTATCTGTCAGATAGGTTATTTCTGACAGAAAGAGGCCTGGAGACAGCCGGCAATCGCAATCGGCTCATTATCAACAATTTGCCCCCCCCCGGAAATAATGCATATCAAACGGGAAATTTCAGAGTATTTTGGGCTCTCTCTTTCCAAGGAGCATAATATACTCTGCTTTTCCGAGGGTCTCTACCTTCGAACGATACCTGGATTTCTTCTTATACACGTTATCTACACTCAAACCCAATATATCAGAAATCACAATCGGATCCATATCCAAAATACAGCAGCATAAGAAAAGCACCTCCTTGGGCTTGCCCCGCAATTTTAAATCCTGTCGCAATCCAGAAATCGCGCCATCCAAAGCCGAATCCAAACGACGAACCAGTTCTGCCCCTCCATGTTGCATCTGATAGAGATAATTCACCTGCTCTTTCATCTCTTTCCAGGCAAGGCCTTCTTCTATTCTTTTGTTCTCCCGCTGCCATATGGTGCTGCCAAATCTGCCCATCTGCCTGAATCGTTCCAATCGCTCTCTTTTGATCTCTTCTTTGATCGCTTCCAATCGACGAAGATCTTCCTTTTCTTGAAGCAGTTCTGCGTTTGTCATAGAATACTCCTTTGACAAAGTATCATACCGAGACTCAAGATCGTGCATTTCACGAATCAAAGAAGCCCTGACCTCATATAGCCGGTCCCTTTCCCTTTCCGTGGCGGTCTTGCGGATCTTAATCAACAACACAACAATGACTAACATAAGGACGGCCCCTATAGAAATCAGGAGCACCAGCAGCTTTTCTTTCCGTTCCCGGTCAGCCTCACCCTCATAATAATCCTGTAATGCCTTGGATACAGAATCTTCCAGCGTGGCTCTGATACTGGTAGCCTCATCATTGTCTGCTTTCCGTTGATAATCATACGCTTGTTCGTAATCACCCCGGTGCAAAGCAATTCGCGACAACCAGGACGCAGCATGTAACCCCCGGGATTCCGGTAACTGTTTCAATTGTCCGACAATGGCGTCAGCCGTTTTTGTGTCTCCCAACAGATCTGCTGCATATGCATAGACTCCGGCATCTTTCACAGACAATGGCGCATGGTAGTCTTTCTGGAGAGAATTCAAAAGGTCAATTGCTTTGGCAGGATTCTGTACCGGCTGGAGCAAAAGCATTCTCGCGTAATTTGGCAAGAAGATCCTCATCGCGTGATTGTTGTCCGAAGAGTGTTCGAGACCCTTTCTATAGAGAGAGTCCGCCATGGCCCAGTCCTGCATGCTATGGTATGTCAGCGCCAATTCTCCCAGCGCCGCTTCATATAGCGGGTCTCCGGCTTCTTCCAGTATCCGCACGCCTTCAGATTTATAGTGGAGCTCTTGCTGGGTGTTATAAACCATGTTATAGACACTTCCGAAAGCAAGGAAGAGCAAGCCTTTCGCGTGGGAATCCTTTGCCTGACCGGCATACGCTTCCGCCCGGGAATAGGCAATGGCCGCCTGGTTCAAATCCCCTTGATCCTGAAAGATCCGGCCTTGGTAATAACAGGTCTTCATGCGGTCGTCCGAACTGCCGTGGCGGGAGAACCAGGCGGTGGCATCATCCAGCAACCCCGGGGTGGTGATGTCCTCGTAGCACTTGTCAAGAGCCATCGTGTGCAGGAGCGCAAACCGGGCCCGGAGGGCGCGGCCACGGACGGCCGTGTTGTCGAGGGCGCGCAGCACCGCGAGGGCGCTGTCGGGGCGGTCGTTGATGTAGGATTCGACATCATCGAGCAGGGCGACGGTGCTGCGGGTGGCTATGGGATGACAGGCGCCCGCAGACAGGAGGAGCGCCAGGGGGAGGACAAGTAGGATACGGGGAAAGGGCTTCATGGAGTAAAGATAATAATTTTCTCCCGAGCGGTGTCGCCAATGTCCCCGGCGCGGTGCTAAAGGACGCAATAAGTGCGTATAACGTCGTCAATGTCCCCGACTTGGGGACATTGACGACGCAAGGGGGGGGCTTGAGGCTCTCCCGCTTGATCTTCAGGTCGGTCTCAATCTCTGCGCCGAGCCGCTAATCTAGATCTGCAAGCTATTTCATGAACAAGGGCCCGTCCAATTGGCGGGCCCTTGTTTTATTTGATCTTCAGCTTTCCCTTTTGGGGTTTGGCTGAGGCGGCGATGCGCTTCTTGAGGCCGCGGACGATGGCCAGGCCGATGCCGGTCCAGGAGAAGAGCGGGGTGTACTGCTGTACGAAACCGGACACCAGGTTGGAGGGCTTGTAGTGGTTCCACACGCCCTTGGCATCCGCGGTGATCCCGGTCTCGAGTTTGCGCCGCCTGGCGCGGACGGACTTGATGGCAGCTTCCAGCTCTTTGCCCGTCTTGATGGAGGCGTATTGGTTACTCATCTGGGTCGGTATCGTAAAAAACGTCTATGAACAGCTTGACAAAAAGGTCCTTGAAGAGGCGCTGGCGCAGCGACCAGAGTACAAGCAGGGCGACCAGGAAGACTCCGGCCACGATGAGCGTCCCCCACGGAGTGCCCAGCAGACCGTTGAGCCACTGGATCAAGGCGAGAGCGAGCAGCCCGAGCACCACGGTCAGGACCACGATGATCAGCAGGTAGGCGAGCGTCTGCCCCAGGCCCGTGGAGAGGCCCTTGGTGACCTTGAGTTTGAGCTCGTCTATGCGCAGGTCCGCATACTCGCGTGACTCTTGCGCGAGTTCCGTGAGGGTTTTCTCCTTGCCCATATCAATCTTCGGATGCTTCCTCTTTCTCTTCTTCAGCCTCTGCCGCCTGTTCCTTTCTCTTGTTGTTCAGGGCTTCCTCGAGTTTGTCGAGTCCGTTGAGGACGGCGGCGCGGCCGTTGTTGAAGGCTTCGGAGCCTTTCTCCTTGATGTCGTCGATGACCTCCTCGCCCTTTTCGGTCTTAGCGAGGATCAGCAGGGCGGCACCCGTCAGGGCACCGGCCAGGAATGCGAAAAAAGAATTGCCTTTTGCCATGGTATCCGTGTTTTATTGTAGGTCTTCAATGAGTTCGTAGTCGAGCAGGCGCTGCTCCAGGTTGGCGCTCTTGACGCGGATGCGCACCGGGTCGCCGAGACGGAACTGCCTGTGGCGGCGCTTGCCGACCAGGCGGTAGCGGGCTTCGTCGAATTCGAAGAAGTCGGAGCGGATGTCCCGTACGGACACCATGCCCTCGATCTTGGTCGGCTCGATCTCCACATACATCCCCCATTCGGTGATCCCGGACACGTGTCCCTCGTACTCTTCGCCGATCTTGTCCATCATGAACTCGACCAGCTTGTATTTGGTGGAGGTGCGCTCGGCATCCGCGGCCACGAGCTCGCGCTCGGAGGCATAGCGGCACTCCTCTTCGAATTTGTCTTTCTTGGCGCTCTCGCCGTTGTCGAGATAGCGGGCCAGCAGGCGGTGTACCATCAGGTCCGGGTAACGGCGGATCGGGGAGGTGAAATGCGTGTAAAACTTGAAGGCGAGACCGTAGTGGCCGATGTTGTCGGTGCTGTAGCAGGCCTTGGCCATGGCCCGCAGGGCCAGGTTCTCCAGGGCTGCGAATTCGGGCTTGCCTTTGGCGGAGTCGAGCAGGGCGTTGAGCGCCTTCGCCGTGGCGCGTCCGCCGGTGGGCGCATCCGTCGGGATGCGGTAGCCGAAGCCCTTGGCGAAGGTGTAGAGGCTCTCGATCTTGAGTTCGTTGGGCTCGCCGTGCACGCGGTACACGAAGGTCTTGGCGTTCTTCTGCGCCACGGAGTTCATCTGTCCGCCGGTGGCCACGAATTCGGCGACCGTGCGGTTTGCCAGGAGCATGAACTCCTCGATCAGCCAGTTCGCCTCCTTGGAGACTTTCTGGTAAACCCGCAGCGGCTTGCCGGTCTCGTCCACCTCCACCTTCATCTCCGGCCGGTCGAAATCGATCGCCCCGGCCTTCCGTTCGTTCTCCTTCAGGATGCTGGCCAACTTGTGCAGCGTCAGGATCGCTTCTGACAGTTGCGGATCGGCAACGGCAACTGCCTCAGGAAACCGTGCCACCCTCGGCATCGTAAGAGGGAGGGGCCCATCGTCAGATGGGAGGGGTCCGGCGCAGCCGGACGTTTCAGGAGGCAGTTGGCCGTTGCCGACCGCTCCGTCTATGATAGTCTGTGCTTGCTCGTAGTCGAGCCGGAAGTCAGAGTTGATAACCGTGCGGCCGAGCCAGCGGGACTTGATCTCGGCCTTGGGCGTCATTTCGAAGACGGCGGAGAAGGTCAGCTTGTCTTCGTGCGGCCGCAGGGAGCAGAGCTTGTTGCAGAGCTTCTCCGGGAGCATCGGGACCGTGCGGTCCACCAGATAGACGGACGTGCCGCGCTCGCGCGCCTCCTTGTCCACGAGCGAGCCGGGGCGGACGTAGTAGGACACGTCGGCAATGTGCACGCCGACTTCGTAGTTCCCGTTGTCCAACGGCTTGAAAGACAAGGCATCGTCGAAATCCTTGGCATCCGCCGGATCGATGGTGAAGGTGAAGGTCTGCCGGAAGTCCTTGCGGCCCTTGAGGTCCGCGTCCGTGATCTCTTCGGAGATCTTGTCGGCGGCGTTCTCCACCTCGGGGGAGAAGCGGTACGGGAGATTGAACTCCGCGAGGATGGCGTGCATCTCGGTCTCGTTCTCCCCGGGCATGCCGAGCACATCCACCACGTGACCGTGCGGCCCGTGGTCGCGGCGGTCCCAGCGGTCCACGACCGCGGCGACCTTCATCCCGGCCTGCGCGCCCATGGCTGCCGCCTCCTCGGCATCCACCTGGATGTCGTAGGGCATGGTCTTGCTCTGCATCAGGACCCAGGCCTGGGCCCCGACGGTATGGTAGTATCCGACAAACGGCCGGTTGGAGCGCTCCACGATCTCCACCACCTCGCCCTCACGCCGCTTCTGGTCGTTGCTCTCCCGCGTCACGGCCACCCGGACCGTGTCGCCCTGCAGGGCATGGCGCGTCTTGGAGGCTTTGACGAAGATATCACCATCCAGGCCCTCCACCATGACGAAGATGAATCCCTCGCGGGTCATCTGGACCTTCCCGACATACACCGGGAAAACTTTTTTGCTGCTTCCGCCGGTCCTTTTCTTCCCTCGGGAATCCTGCCGGCCTTTTCCACTTCTTTTCTGCATGATCACTACAAATATACATAAACTTGTCTGAATTCTCGTGGAAAAATCGTATCTTCGTATGTACTAAATTACCTTATGAGTATCGAAAATCTTAAATCCAGTCTCCGGACCGTGCCGGACTTTCCCGTGAAGGGAATCCTCTTCTGGGATGTGACCACGATGTTCAAGAATGCAGAGTGCCTCCGGGAACTCGAAGATATCCTCTACGAACTCTACAAAGACAAGGGCATCACCAAGGTGGTGGGCCTGGAGTCTCGCGGATTCGTGATGGGCCCGGCGCTCGCCATCCGGCTGGGTGCGGGCTTCGTGATGGCCCGCAAGCCGGGCAAGCTCCCTGCCGACGTCCTGCGCGAGACCTATGACAAAGAATACGGCCACGACACCATCGAGATCCACCAGGATGCGATCACGCCGGATGATGTCGTGCTGATCCACGACGACCTGCTCGCCACGGGCGGCACGGTCGCCGCAGCCGCCCGCCTGGTCAGCCAGTTCGGCCCGGCGGCGACCTATATCAACTTCATCATCGAGATCGAGGAGCTCAAAGGGCGGGACGTCCTGCCGGCGGGCATCGAGGTGACGTCCGTGATCAAAGTCTGACATTCAACATATAAAATAAGATGAAAAAAGTATTCTTGATGGCGGTAACTTCCGCTGCGCTGCTTTTGGCTCAAGGAGCAAAGGCCCAGACCAACCTGCAGGTGTTCTACGACTTCGGTTCCGACCGTCAGCATGTGACGACGACGCTCGAAGGATTCTACAACGACAACTGGGGCAACACCTTCTTCTTCATCGACCACGATTTCAATTCCCGGGATGCCAAGAACAAGGTGACCGCTCCGAGCGGCACGTATCTGGAGATTGCCCGCTGCCTGAATTTCTGGCAGAACACGGCTCTCGCCCCGCTCAGCTTCCAGGTCGAGTACAACGGCGGTGTTTACAACGGCTACACCATCAACAATGCCCTCCTGGTCGGTCTCGACTGGTTCCTGCACAGCGCCGACTTCAACAACACCTTCAATTTCAAGGTGCTCTACAAGAAGATCGCCCGCACTACGCAGCAGGTGCCGCTGCAGTTCACCTTCGTCTGGGGCTTCCAGGACCTCTTCGGCGCCAAGGGCCTCCGCTTCTCCGGATTCGCTGATTTCTGGTGGGAGGACCACACGCTCTTTGCGGACCACGCCGGTGACATCCTGCCCATCACGGCCCATACCGTTTTCATCTCCGAGCCCCAGCTCTGGTACAACATCGGCCAGCACTTCGGCTGCGACAACCTCAACATCGGCGGCGAAGTCGAGCTCTCCTACCATTTCGGCACGAAGAAGGGTTTCTGGTGCCGTCCCTGCGCCGGCATCAAGTGGGTTTTCTAATCCGTTGAGTCATGGCGAATTTCCTGAACAAGGCTTTCGGGTTTGAAGCCGGAAAGCACAATGTCCGGACGGAGATCATCGCGGGCATCACCACGTTCCTGACGATGGCCTATATCCTGGCCGTCAATCCCAGCATCTTCAGCGCGCTGGACGGCATGCCCGGCGGTGCGGTCTTCACCGCCACGGCCCTGGCGGCCATCATCGGTACGCTGGTGATGAGCATCTATGCCAAGAAGCCCTTCGCCCTGGCTCCGGGCATGGGCCTGAACGCCTTCTTCGTCTATACGGTCTGCCTGACGATGGGATATAGCTGGCAGTTCGCCCTGACGGCCGTCCTGCTCGAAGGTATCCTCTTCATCATCCTGACCCTCACCAAGGTGCGTACCTGGCTGCTGAATGCCATCCCCGGCACCCTGAAGAAAGCGATCGGCGCCGGTATCGGCCTGTTCATCGCTTTCATCGGCCTGCAGAACTCCGGTATCATCGTCAATTCCGACTCTACGCTCGTGACCCTGGGCGAGATCACCAAGGGCCCGGCGCTCGTAGCCATCATCGGCATCTTCATCACGGCCGGCCTGGTGATGCTCAAGGTCCGCGGAGGTATCCTCATCGGTATTATCGTCACCACGCTCATCGGCCTGGTGGTCAAGGATCCCGCGACCGGCGATGCCGTCACCCAGCTGGTGCGCAATGACGCCGGCGCCGTCAAACTCCTCTCGCTGCCGGACAGCGTGTCGCCCATTTTCTGTAAGTTCGAGTTCCACAATATCCTCACCTGGGATATGCTGGTGGTCGTCTTCACCTTCCTCTTCATCGACATGTTCGATACGATGGGCACCATTATCGGCGTACACCAGGGTGCCGGTCTGGTCGAGCGTGACGAAGTAGAGGGGATGGAGCAGATGTTCATGGCCGACTCCATCGCGACCGTGTGCGGCGCGTGCCTCGGCACTTCCACCACGACGACCTATGTCGAGAGCGCCGCAGGCGTGGGTGCCGGCGGCCGCACGGGCCTCACCGCTTTCTCGACGGCAGTCTGCTTCGCGCTGGCATTGTTCTTCTCTCCGATCTTCCTGTCCATCCCGGGTGCGGCGACCGCTCCCGCCCTGGTGATCGTCGGCGTGATGATGATGCCTTCCATCAAGCGCATCCACTGGGACGACTACTGCAAGAGCATCCCGGCCTTCCTGACCATCATCCTGATGCCGGTGGCCTACAGCATTTCCGACGGTATCCTGATCGGTGTGATCGCCTATGTGGCCACGCACGCCATCTCCGGACGCTTCAAGGAGATCTCGATCCCGATGTGGGTCCTGGCCGTTCTCTTCGTACTGCGGTACATATTCATCTAGTACGGCGCGAGCGGTGTTTTCCCGCCGTGCGGACTCCTGAAAATGCAGCCAATGTCCCCGTTTTGGGGACATTGGCTGCATTTTACGCACTTATTGCTGCCTTTGGCACCAGTGCGGGGACATTGACTGCAGGAGGGAGGGAGATCCCCGATCAAGTCGGGGATGACGGAGAGGGTTATTCCGTCAGGCCTCTGCCTTCGGAGCGAAGCGACCCAGGGGGTCTGGGGGGGTACGCCCACCAGTCAAAGCCTATGCTTCGTGGCAGGGACTACAGTCCCCGGCCACGAAGCATCGCGGAAGCGTCGGGCTCCCGGCCGGTGAAGCTCTTGTAGAGCGTCATCGGCTCCTCGCTGCCGCCCTTCTCCAGGAAGGTCTGCTTGAACTTCTTCGCCAGTTCCAGGTCATACGGTCCGTTCGGGGAGGCCTCGAAGACACTGAAGGCATCCTTGTCGAGCACCTCGGCCCAGAGATAGCCGTAGTAGCCCGCGGCATAGCCGCTGGAGAAGATGTGGTTGAAGTAGGTGGAGCGGTAGCGGAAGGTGATCTCGGGGATCAGGCCGATCTCCTCCGCAACCTTCTTCTCGAAAGCGTCGATGTCCACCCCCTGCGTCGAGCTGAGCTCGTGCCAGCGCATGTCGAGGATCGAGGCGGCGCAGAGCTCCGTCGTCATGAAGCCCTGGTTGAACTTCTTGGCATTGAGGATCTTGGTCACCAGCTCGGCTGGAATGGGCTCGCCGGCGGCGTTCTTGGCGTATTGCGCCAGCAGGGACGGCTGGAAGGCCCAGTTCTCATTGAACTGGGAGAACATTTCGACGAAGTCGCGGGTGACATTGGTACCGCTGACCGACGGGTAGTGGCACTTCGTGAGCAGGCCGTGCAGGGCGTGGCCGAACTCGTGGAACGCCGTCTCCACCTCGTCGATGGAGAGGTTGTCATCGGAGAAATTGCAGACATTGACGATAATCGGGCGGACGTCCTTGCCCTCGGCATCGACATACTGCTCACGGATATTGTTCATCCATGCGCCGCCGCGCTTGCTGGAGCGGGGCTTGTAGTCGGTCGTGAAGATACCCACGAGCGAACCGTCTTCGGCGGTAACCTTGTAGGTGCGGACCTCCGGATTGTAGGCCGGGACATCCTCCAGGCGCTCGAAATTCACGCCGTAAAGGATATGGGCATTGGTGAAGACGCCGTTCCGCACGCTGTCGATCTGGAAGTAAGGCTTGGTCTGGGACTCATCGAGGTCGAACTTCTCCGCCCGGACCTTCTCGGCATAGTACCACCAGTCCCACGGCTCGATCCGGGAACCTTCGGGCAGGATACCGGCCTTGATATCGCGGTCCATCATCGCCTGCAGGTCGGCGCGTTCCTCCTTCGCCTTGTTGACGGCGGCCTCCATGATGTCGGCCAGGAAAGCATCCACCGTCTGCGGATCACCCGCCATCTTGTTGGCAAGAAGGTAGGCGGCAGCATTCGGGTAGCCGAGGATCTTCGCCTTCTCGGCACGCAGGTCGAGCACCTCCAGCAGGAGCTGGCGGTTGTCGTACTCATTGCCGCGGTGACCGCGGGAGGTATAGGCCTCGTTGTACTGGCGGCGGAGTTCCCGGTCCTCCGTGGTCGTCATCTTGTCGGGATAGGCGGACACGCTGAAACCGAAGCGCTCCTTGAAGTCGTTGGACTCGGCGAGGATGTTGTTGCCGATTTTCTGCGTCTTGGAAGCGATCTCGGCGTTGATCTCGCGCAGGCGGGCCTGCTGCTCCTCGGGCAGGCCGATGCCCTCGCGCTCGAAGCTCTCGAAACGCTTCTTGAGGACCACCTGCTGCTCGCGGGTCAGCCCGCTCTGGTCGCCGTGGTAAAGGGCGGCGACCCGGTTGTAGAGGGCCTTGTTGAAGGAGATGTTGTCGCTGTGCTCGCTCATCAGGGGGATTGCTTCCTCCTCGACGGCGCTCAGTTCGTCGGTGCGGTCGGTCTCAGTGATATTGTAGAAGACACCGGAGACTTTGGCCAGGATCCGGCCGGAGAGCTCCAGCGGGACGATCGTATTCTCGAAGGTCGGGGCATCGGGATTGGCCGTGATGGCGTCGATCTCGGCTTTCTGCTGCTCGATGCCGGCCTTGATGGCCGGGATGTAATCGGATGCGAGGATCTTGTCGAACGGCGGGATGCCGTAGGGGGTATCCCATTCCTCCAGGAAGGGATTGACACGTTGGTGGCAGGCTGTCATGGCTAAGACAATGGCTGCGAATGCAAGTACTTTTTTCATTTATTTACCGATAATGATATACGTGGGATAGTGGTCGGAATAGCCGCCCGCGAACTGCCCGCCGGAGAAGGTCCGGAAAGGCGTGCCGGCGTAGCGTCCTTCCTGCTGGGTCAGGAACGGCGGATCGAAGATGTAGCCGTAGTGGAAGGGGTCGCTCTTGAGGATGCGCGGCCCGTCGTCCGCAGGGGCGGCCAGGGCGGCATTCACGAGGATGCAGTCGAAGATATTCCACTCACCGTGGTATTCCTCGGAGCCGAAGCCGTCCTTGTGCATCCGCAGGAACGGCGAGAAGAGGTCGCCCTCCTGCATCTCCTCGATGGTCTCGCGCCCGTGCAGCCACACGGCCAGGCAGTCGTCCCCGGGATTGTCGTTCATGTCGCCCATTACGACGATGCGGATGCCGGGGTATTTCTTCTCCAGGGCGCAGATGTCGTCATAGACGATCTCCGCCGCGCGGCAGCGCAGGTCAGAACCCTTGTCGCCCGAACGGGACGGCCAGTGGCAAACGTACACGGCGAACATCTGCCCGTCCAGCTTGCCGCGGACGCACAGGACATCGCGCGTCTTGAACTCCGCCTGCTCCTGCGGCGTCTTCTCAAAAACGATCCCGCTCCGGGTATTGAAGTCGAAGGGCAGCGTCCGGGTCTGCAAGACCTGGAAATGCTCCGGGCGGTAGAAGAGCGCGCAGTCGATGCCGCGCACGTCCGGGCTCTCCACGTGGACAAACTGGTATCCGGCTTCCGCCAGCTCCGGGCGGGCCGCCAGGTCGCTCAGGACGCGGTCATTCTCCACTTCGGCCATACCGAGCAGAACATGCCAGCGGCCGTTCTTCTCAGCCATCGCCCGGATCACCGACGCGATGTTGGAGAGTTTCTTCTCGTATTTGTCCTGCGTCCAGGCATTTTCGCCGTCCGGCAGGAAGGACTGGTCGCTCTTGCCCCGGTCGTGTACCGTGTCAAAGAGGTTCTCTACGTTGTAGAAACCGATGACGTACGCATCTTCCGGAATGTGCTGCGTGCAGGCGGCCAGGAGCAGCGCCCCAACAATAATAATTAATAACTTTTTCATCATCTTCTTTTAGATTCGCCGATCAAGTCGGCGAAGGACGGGGGCTAGTTGTTCCACCACCAGGCCACGTCGGCCGGATTCTGTGCCTCGACGCTCTTCTGGACGTCGGCAGGCAGGTTCACGAAGAAGTCCACGCCCACCTTCTTCTCCAGGTCGTCCAGGCTCATCGTCATCGATTTCTGGATGCTGGGTGCATCGTTGGGCTTGTTATCAAAATAGATACCCAAGCCGGAATAATCCCCCTTGGAAAGGCGCAGGAGGGCCTTGTAGTAGCCTGTCGGCACGGTGATATGCTTGTCGTCGAAGTCGAGGACATAGGTCGTACTGCCCGCCACGGTACAGCCCGTCACTACGTAGAGGGTATCGGACTTTTTGGCCCAGTCGCGGACCTTTCCTTCGAGGACCGCCCAGGCATTGCTGTTCAAGCCCGGATCCTGGGGCGTCATGTTGGTGCCGAAGAAAGTCTCCAAATTCACGGCATAATCCAGCCGGTCGGCGGAAGGGATCTGGTGGCCGCGGTCGTAGGTGCCGCCGTTCCCTGCCTTGTAGGCATAGGGATTATACTGCTGCTGTTTGCGGTCCAGGAGCGGATCCAGCGAGAAGGAATCCGTGCGGCCACCCGTCCCGATATTGCCCGCGCAGAGCGGGTACGCCACCCAGCTGGACACCAGGTTGTCGTAGTCCCAATAGGCCGCATAGCTGCGCTTCCCTCCCGGGAAATAATGGATCAGCAGGTCCTGCTTGTCGCTGGCCGAAGTGGCCGGAAGCTCCAGCCACTTCTCGCTTGCGGCCTTGACTTTCTTGCCCATTTTGTAGGTCCCTTCGGTCTTGGAGACAAAGTAGGCCGGAATCTGGCCGCCCGCCTCGGGGGTGCCGTTGTGCTCGCTGCGCAGGGTCATCATCGTGACGGTGTCGCCGGCTTTCAGCTTCAGCTTGGAGAAGGACTGGTCGTTGGCGCTCACCTGCTTCTCGCACAGGCCGTAAACATAGACATATCCCGTATCGTCCGTGATGTAGAAATTGCCGTAGGACTCATTCGCGATCGAGGCGATCTGTCCCGTCAGCTTGTACCAGGTGTTCTTGTCCGCCTTCTTGGAGAGGAACTCGCTGATGCTCAGCCGGGGCATCCCGGACTGCGTCACATGGACGACCTGGCTCATCTCGCCGGCCCGGACGGTCACGTCGGCGCTGCGCTCCGACTCACCCGGGTTTTCCGACACTGTGATCATCACCCGCTGGCTGCTCTCCGATCCGGAACCGGACTCAGGTGACAGGGAGAGCCAGGGCTGGCTCGAACTGACGGACCAATCCTGGTTGGTGATGAAGGAGATCTGTGCCTCTCCTCCGGAAAAAGCGATCTGGAGCGAACTGGAAAAAACGCTCAGGCTGGCGGGTTTGCTGCATGCGGACAAGACCGCACCCAGCGCCAGGAGAAAGATAAACGGCTTCACTTTCATAACTTGCAAATTTAGATTATTTTCAGATGAACTGCAAGAAGGAAATCCGCCGATCAAGCCGGCGGATGACGATAGAGCGATGCGGTTCGGATAATTAAAAGTAGCCGGTCCTTTGCAGGGCCGGCTACTTTTCTTGCGCAGGAAAACCTTATTTGGTCTTGCCGTTGTGGCTGTAGATCCAGGCCTTGCCGGAGACGGTCTCGGCCGTGGTCTTGTACATCGTGGTCTTGCCGCAGAGGATGACCTTGTCGCCGAGGGCGATCTGGTCCTGACCCTCGACCCACTTCTTGTTGTTCAGGTAGAGGACGCGGTAAGCCTCGAACTCCCGGGAGGTGTCACCCATGTGGGTGCCGTCTTCGGAGATCCAGAACGTCGCGTTGCCATATTGGGCGGAGTACGTACCGTTCTTCTCGATCTTGGAGATGATACCCTGGACGTAGATGTTCATTGGGCTGTCGCCGCCGACTTCCTTGGCGAACTCGATGACCTGGGGCACGGTGAAAGGATTGTCCTTCGTACCGATCAAACCGTCCTGGGCGATGGTCGCGGAGACAGTCGAGGTCTGGGAACCGGAGGCAGCGGAGAAGGTCACATCGGAGACACGCGGACCCTTCTCGTTCTTGGCCACGGCGAAGGTGACGACGGTCACTTCATTGCCCTTCTTGTCCTTCTCGGTTCCGATCGCGTCGATGTTGAGCCAGCTCTTGGCCTTCTCGGGCACGGTGACGGAGATGTTGCCACCCTTGCTGGAGAGCTTCACGACAGCCTTGCCGCCGGCGGCGGGCGTGGTGACGGAAGCACCCTCTTCGATCTTCACGAGGGACTTGACCACCTTGAGGACCTTGACGTCCACTAGCTCGACGGTGCCGTTGTAGGTCGTCTTCGGACCCTGGACGGTGACGATGTCACCGACGTCGATGCCGAAGGAAGACCATGCGTAGGAACCGGCGCTGTTGACCGTACCGTAGATGTAGATCTCACCCGTGGCATCCTGGAGATACCAGTTGCCATAGGTCGTGTTGGCGATGCTGGTGCAGACACCCGTGGCGATGTAGGTCTTGCTGTCCGGACCGGCGATCACCTCTTTGCAGGTGGCCTCGGTCGGCTTCACGACACCCTGGGTGACGTTGATGCGCTGGGTGGAGGCACCGCAGCTGAGAAGCAGCGTGCTCTCGCGGTCCACGGAGGTCGCATCCACGGTGAAGGTGACCGTCGTCTCGCCGGCGGAGCCGGAAGCCGGGCTGATGGTCAGCCAGTCAGGAGCGGTGTTGATGGACCAGGCAGCGTTGGAAGAGACGGTGATGGTCTGGGAACCGCCGGCAAGCGGAAGGCCCACGTAGGAAGAAGACACCGTCACATCGTCGAGGTAGTGGGGCAGGTTCTTCTCGCAGGCGGAGAAGACGGCCAGGGAAGCTACCAGGGAAAGGATGATATATTTCGCTTTCATATTACGCTATCTCTAAATTAGTTGAACAGATACTTGATACCGATGGAAGCATACCAGCACTGGCCGATGGAGTGGTTGAAGCTCCAGGTCTGGGTATTGCCGTTGATGGCGGCAGGCGTAGAGAAGGTGGCGTAACCGTCAGCATCGTTGCCCTCGAAGTTGAGGATGCGGGCCTCGCTGCCGATAGCCGGGTTGAGGTACTTGCTCACACCCCAGCTGGAGTTGAACAGGTTCAGCAGGTTCTTGATGTCCAGGTTGAGCTGCAGGGTGTTGGTCGTGTTGCCGATCCGGACGGTGAAGTCGTGCTTGTAGCTGAGGTCCACGCGGTGCACCCACGGGGAATACACGCTGTAAGCCTCGGCATACTGGCCCTGGTGCTTGCTCAGGTAGGTGTCCTTGTGGACATAGTCCATGAAGCGGGCGGCATCGTCGGCGGAGACGAAGCGGAACTGGTTGGAAGCCACATCCTGGTCGGTCGGGACATAGATGGCGTCGTAGTTGTAGCCGTCGCCGTTCATGTCGTTGGTGAGCATGTAGGAGTAGTTGTAGCCACCGCGCCAGGTCTCATAGATGACGCTGTAGTGGTTGCCGCTCTTGTCGTTGTGGGTCAGGGAAGCCACGAAGCGGTCCGGCGTCACATACTGGGAGTTGTGCAGCGGGATGTAGTTCGGGCCCTCGGAGGTCGGCACATAGGTGAAGGCGGACTCGGCCGCGGAACCCGGCATACCGGTGATCTCCTTGTTGACCGTGTGGGTGTAGGCGGCCATGAGGCTCAGGCCCTCGATCGGGCGCATGTTGAGCGTGACGCTGCCGGACCAGCCGTAACCCTTGTTCGTGTTCTCCAGGACGAAGGCCTTGGTGCCCGTGCGGAACTCACCGGCAGGATAGATCGGACGGTTGTCCACACCGTTGAAGCGGGCGAAGCCGCCGACATTGACCATGCTCCAGTCGGAGATGGAGACAGCGTTGACCGTCTTGTTGAAGATGCCTTCCACCTCGATGGAGAACGGGAAGGAAGTCGGGAAGGAATAGTCGATAGCGACGGAGCTCTTCCAAACCTGCGGCATCTTGAACTTGGGATCCACGGCGCTGATGGAGGACGGCACGGTGCCGTCAGCCGGAGAGACCGTGCTCGGATAGCCCAGGCCGACGAGCTTGTCGTACAGGGCGGCGATCGTGGCCTTGCCGCTGGCATCGGTCACCAGACCACCGGCGAACTCGTTCATCGAGAAGCCCTTGGCAGCAGCGTTCTTGGCATTGATCTGGGCCTGGTACTGGACCAGACCGCCGTTGGTCGGCATGTTGGTGAAGAACACCAGCGGGAGACGGCCTGAGAAGAGACCGGTACCGCCGCGGACCTTCAGGCTCTTGTCACCGAGGACATCCCAGTTGAAACCGATACGCGGGGAGATGGTGAGCTTCGAGGTCGGCCACTTGCCGGTGTCGATATGGGTCTCGGCGTAGTTGTAAGCCTTCGGATAGTAGGTCAGCGCGTAGATGGCGTTGTTGGTCATCAGGTCGCTGTTGTTGAAGAACAAGCCGTCGAAACGCAGGCCGGCGGTCAGCTTGAAGTTGTCGTTGACATTCCACTCGTCCTGGGCATAGATGCCGGCCTTATAGAACTGCACGCGGGCGGCAGGCTTCTGGTTGCCGTCATAGCCGTAGGTCAGGGCGACGATCTCAGGCACGGCGCCGTTGATGAAGTCGTCCACGGAGGCATAGCGGTAGTAACCGGAACCGTTGCGCATGTACTGGTTGTCAGCCATCTGGTACTCGAGGCTCACGCCACCGGTGATCTTGTGGTCTCCGGCGTAGTAGGTAAGGTCGTCCTTGATGGTAGCCACGGTGTTGTGCACGGCGTTGTTCCAGGTGAAGAGCTCGTAACCGAGGGCCATGTAGTTGTTGGCGCTCTCGTCGTCAGCACGGACACCGCCGTCCAGGATGTCGATGAACGGGAACTCCTCGGAACCGGAGCCACGGACGTCATCCAGCTTGGACCAGGTGGCCAGGAACTGGTTGGAAAGATTGTCGCTCAGGCGGCTGTTGAGGTCCAGGGACACGGTGTGGACGATGTTCTGCATCGAATACATCGAGTTCGCGAAAGACATCGAGTACTGGGACATACGGGCGCCGGCCATACGGGTACCACCGTCCATGGAAGTCGCATTGGGCGAGCTCCAGCGGTTGTTCAGCGTATAGTTGTAACGGAGGGCGAGCTTGTGCTTGTCGTTGATGTTCCAGTCGATGCGGGCCAGGAGCTTGAGGTTGTTCTCGTTGGCCGGGAAGTCGGTCCAGGAACCGGTGTCATAGCCGTAACGCTGCGCCACGAAGTCGGAGACCTTCTTCAGGTCGGCCTGCGTGGTGCGGGAGATGTAGTTGTTGGCGTTGGCCTTGCCGTTCGTAGAACCCTGCCAGCGGTTGGCGATGGTCGGGATCTTGGCGTATTCGGCGTTGACGAAGAAGAAGAGCTTGTTCTTGACGATCGGGCCGCCGAGGGTGAAGCCGTAGGTGGTGTTGCGGTCGATGGCACGGGCGCCGCCGATCTGCTCGCCGTCCACGGTGTCGCCGCGGAGGTTCTCGTTGCGGTGATAGATGTAAGCGGTACCGCGGAAGGTGTTGGTACCGGACTTGGTGATGGCGTTGACGCCGCCGCCGATGAAGTTGGTCTGGCGGACATCATACGGGGAGATCACCACCTGCATCTCCTCGATGGCGTCGATGGAGATCGGGTTGCCACCGCCGGGCAGGCCGTCGGACAGACCGAAGTTGTTGTTGAAGTTGGCACCGTCCACGGTGAAGTTGGCGGTACGGCCGTCGGAACCGGCGAAGGTCATGCCGTTGCCGCCGTACGGGGAGAGACGGGTCACGTCGGTGATGCTGCGGCTGACGGTCGGCAGCGAGGTGATCTGGCTGCTGGTGATGTTGGTCGCGGCACCGGTCTTCTCAGTTGCGAACTTCGAAGAGGCGGTGGAGATCACCACGGCTTCGCTCAGCATCTCGTTGTCATCGGGAAGCGTCGCATTCAGGGAATAGACCTCGGCGAGCTGAAGCGTGACATCGGTATAGGTCACGTTCTGGAAACCAAGGCAGCTTACTTCAACGTTGTACGGGCCACCGGCACGCATACCGTTGATAGAGAAACGACCTTCGGCATTGGCCACGGCATAGTACTGGGTGCCGGAAGGCTCATGGACTGCGACGACTGCCGCACCGGCGACAGGCTCTCCGCTCTTGTCGGTCACGCGACCGCTCAGCGTAGAAGTCGTCACCTGCGCAAAGGCAGACACAACAAAAAGCATTGCTGCAATGGACAGCAACACACTCTTGAGGGTTTGTTTCATGATGTTAATAATATAGTAAAATTGAGTTAAAATCTTTCAATCACACTACCCGCTAAACTGCGCCGCAAAGATAATTCAGTAAAATGAAAAGGGCAAACTCTTTTCCGACTTTTTATCAACAATTATTGCTATATTTGCGGCACTTCATAATAACCTATACGAGGAAAGATTTGATTGCTTGCAACCTCGTCAAAAATGCTAAAAAGATGAACTACCTCTTCACATCGGAGTCCGTCTCCGAAGGTCATCCCGACAAAGTCGCCGACCAGATCTCAGATGCCATTCTCGACGAATTCCTCCGGCAGGATCCGGAGTCCCATGTCGCATGTGAAACCTTCTGCACCGCAGGCCTGGTGGTCGTGGGCGGCGAGGTGACCAGCGACAAGGCTTATGTCGATATCCAGGGCACGGTACGCGGGCTCATCTCGCGCATCGGCTACACCAAGGCCGAATACGGCTTCGACGCCGCCTCCTGCGGCATCATCTCCACGCTCCACGAGCAGAGCGCCGACATCCGGCGCGGCGTCTCCCGCGAAGACCCCGCAGAGCAGGGCGCCGGCGACCAGGGCATGATGTTCGGCTACGCCTGCAACGATACCGAGGAATACATGCCACTCGCCCTGTCGCTCTCGCACAAGCTCCTGCAGACGCTCGCGGCCATCCGCCACAACGAGCCGGAGCTGATGCCCTACCTGCGCCCGGACGCCAAGTCCCAGTTTACCATCGAATTCACGGGCCGTCGTACGCCCGTGCGCGTCCATACCATCGTGCTCAGCACGCAGCACGACGAGTTCGACACCGACGAGCGCATGCACGCGCGCATCGAGCGCGACGTCCGCGAGATCGTCCTCCCCCGCCTGATCGCCAGCCTGCCCGAGCGCACCGCCCGGCTCTTCGACGGCAACGCCATCCTCCATGTCAACCCTACCGGGAAATTCGTCATCGGCGGACCCGCCGGCGACACCGGCCTGACCGGCCGGAAAATCATCGTAGACACCTACGGCGGCCGCGGCGCACACGGCGGCGGCGCCTTCTCCGGCAAGGACCCTTCGAAGGTGGACCGCAGCGCCGCCTACGCCACCCGTTATATCGCCAAGAACCTCGTGGCCGCGGGCGTCGCGGACGAAGTCCTCGTGCAGGTGGCCTATGCCATCGGCGTGGCGGAGCCCGTCAGCCTCTTCGTGGACACCTACGGCACGCGCCACTGCTGCGCCTCCGACGCCGAGATCGCGGAGAAGGTCCGCGGGCTGTTCGACCTGCGCCCCGCCGCCATCATCCGCAAGTTCGGACTCAAGAACCCGATCTACGAACCCACGGCCGCCTACGGCCACATGGGGCGCGAGCCCTTTGTCCGGGACGGCATCCAGTTCTTCGGCTGGGAGCTGCTGGACGGCGTGGACCGCATCAAGCAGGCTTTCTCCTTATGAGCAAGGACAAAAAGCCCCAGCAGGTCCGCATCACCAACAAGCGGGCCTCCTTCGACTACGAGTGGCTCGAGGAGTATGATGCCGGCATCGTGCTCGTGGGCACGGAGATCAAGTCCATCCGCGCCGGCAAGGCCTCCCTGCAGGACGCCTATTGCTATTTCTCCGGAGGAGAGCTCTACGTGCGCGGGATGAACATCGCCACCTACTTCTGGGCCTCCGCGTGGAGCAGCCACGAGCCGTTGCGCGACCGCAAACTCCTGCTGACCCGCCGGGAACTCAAGCACCTCGCGCAGGCGGTCAAGACCAAGGGCCTGACCATCGTCGCGGTGCGCGCCTACATTGCCGCAAACGGCTACGCCAAGCTCCGCATCGCCCTCGCCAAGGGCAAAAAGGAGTTCGACAAGCGCGCCACCATCAAGGAAAAGGACATCCGCCGGGAAATGGAAAGAGACTAGAGAATGCCCCGCCTCAAGCACAGCATCCCCGCCGAGCTGCCCGCACCCGAACAGCTCGACTTCGCGCAGCTCGCCGCCGACTGCGCGCAGGGCCGCTGCGACCTGATCGTCGTGCTCGGCCCCACCGCCTCCGGCAAGACCCGCTACGCCGTCGCCCTCGCGGAGGAGTTCCGCGCAGCAGCGGCCTTGGGCCTGTTCGAAGGCTGCCCTACCCGCATGACCGATGACCCGGGCATCACCGGCGCGGAGATCATCTCGGCCGACTCCCGGCAGGTCTATCGCGGGATGGACATCGGCACCGGCAAGGACCTCGCTGAATACGGCGAAGTCCCCTTCCACCTGATCGATATCGCCGAACCCGGCACGCAGTACAACGTCTGGCAGTTCCAGCAGGACTTCCTGCGCGCCTACGCGGACATCCGCTCACGCGGCGCCGTACCTATCCTGTGCGGAGGCACGGGGATGTACATCAACGCCGTCACGCGCGGCTATGATTTCTCCGGCACGACGCCCCTGAGCACCCCCCGGGAAGGCGCGGCGCGCGAAGGTTTCCCGCAGCGTCCCTTCTTCATCGGGACGCTCGTGGACCGCGAGACCCGCAACGCCCGCATCGACGCACGGCTGGACGCGCGCCTGCAGGAAGGCATGATCGACGAGATCCGCGGCCTGCTGGAGCGGGGCGTACCCGCCGAAGCGCTGATCGCCTATGGCCTGGAGTACAAATTCGTTACCCTCCACCTCCAGGGCGTCCTCTCTTTCGAGGAAATGCGTACGCAGCTCGCCACCGCCATCCACCAGTTCGCCAAGCGCCAGATGACCTGGTTCCGGGGGATGGAGCGAAGCGGGGTACGGATCCACTGGGTGGAAGTATAACAGAACCGGCGGCACTTTCGGGTGCCGCCGGTTTTGCTTACAGTCAGATGCCGCTTACTTGAGCGTCACGCCGTCCGGGATGACAAAGTACTCCATACCGCCGCCGAAACTACCGGCGCTGACGTGGTAGCTTGCCACCTCCAGATAGAGGACGCCATCCTCGATGTAGCTCTTCGCCGGCTTGATGTACACATTGCCATAGCTGCTGTGGACATAGCCGCTGAAGAAATCCTCCGGCCAGACGGGCTCGCCGTTCACCATGTTGAACATGAAGTTGGTGCCCCTCACCCAGCAATCCGGGAACAGATACAGGTCGGGAGCTTCCTCCGTCGTGTAAATGTCCTGCTCCCACTCCTCCTCATACCAGTCGGAGTAGTAGATGCCGGTACCCAGGTACTTGGGCGTGAGCTTGCGGGTGGCCTTGACGGTCACTTCGCTGTTCGCTGCAGGAGACAGCTGGTTGGGATCGGAGACGGTCAGCTTGATCGTATAGGTCTCGCCGCCGAAAGCATTGATGTCAGGATAGGTGAAGTCGATCGTGGCCACGGCCTCGCCGGCGGCGAAATCGAACGTGCTCTTGGAGGGCGTGAACACGCCGCCCGTACCGTCCTCGATGTCCACGGCGATGCTGGCAGCACCCTGGGTGTTGCCGCGCCACAGCTCGACAGAGATCTTGTTGCCGTCGGATGCCTGCATCTCAAAGATGGCTTCCTGCGCGGGGAAAGATACACAGGCGCTGCCGGCAGGGATCTGGTAAATCGTCCCAGCCTTCTGGCAGGCGCCCATCAGCACCAGTGCCAGGGTAGCAAGAGTCAGGAAAATATATCTTTTCATATCACTTCGGTTTTAAGATTAAAGACCTCTGCCCTGCTTCGGGTTCTGATCCCGTTCGGCATCCATGTTCTCGTTGCCGTCGAACTCAGACCGCGGGATCCACAGGATGAAGTTGGCAGAACCGGGCACCTGGGTGTAAGCGGTAGCCGTGCTGGTGTGGTTGGTACCGGCCCAGTTACGGTTGTACGCGAGACCGCGGCGCTGCAGGTCGAACAGGCGGGGATTCTCACTCCAGAGCTCGACACGGCGCTGGAAGAAGATCTCGTCCATCAGCGTGGAAATCGGGCCGGTAGTATCCGGATTGAGCGTCTTGTCGTCGGCCATCTTGGCCAGGCGGGCAGCATAGTTCGAATCACGAAGAGAACCGACGGCGGAAACATACTGGCGGGCCTTGGCGAAGTCACCGGCCTCGCAGGCAGCCTCGGCGGCAATCAGGTAGAGCTCCTCGGTGCGGAGCAGGATGTGGTCACCGGTCTGGGCGGTAGCATTGAGGTAGACCAGTTTCTTCTGGCACCAGGAACGCTGCGAGCCGTTGGCGGTACCCGGGACACCCCACTGGGCCTCGGGAAGCGGAGCGGTCCACCAGGCCTTGCGGACATCGGTATCGGGAATCTCGTCATAGAGCCAGTTGCCAATCAGGTGACGGGCTTTGGAATAGGTGGACAGGCAGTCGGCATCCATGTGGTTGTAGATATCGTAGTTGCCCATGGCCTGGTCGGTCTGGATGGCCAGGCCCCACAGCACATTCGGCTTATCGACACTGTTAACAACCTGGATATCACCCCAGGAGCCAAGCTTCTGGCCCTTCAGGGCGGACTCGGCGGCGGAGAGCGCCGTCGCATAGTCGTGCTGGACCAGGGCATGGCGGGCCTTGATGCCGTAAGCGACGGCCAGGCTGATATGGCTCTTGTGGAGCTGGCCCAGGCTGGTCTGGCTCAGGCACTGGATGGCCGCGTCGATGTCGGCATTGGCCTGCGCGTACACATCCGCGACGGTACCGCGGCCTTTGCCCTCGGAACCGGCCACGGTCGGCTCGGTGTAGAGGGGCACACCCGGCAGCGTGGTGCCGTAGAGGGCGCCGTTCTGCTGATAGGTCTGCACCAGCCACATGTAGCAGAAGGAACGGATGGCGTAAGCCTGGCCAAGTGCGTAATTCTTGTAGTCCACGTCGCCTTCCATCGTCTCCTGGTTGGCCAGGATGTAGTTGGCGTTGGAGATCAGCGTATAGAAGAAGTTCCACATCTGGTACTGGTGGCCGGCGTCGCCGGTCCAGTCGCCGAAGGTGTCGAAGGCATAGTCATAGTAGAACCAGCCGGAACCCTGGCCGTCCATCACATGGTCTTCACCCTTGATGTCCTGAACGAGGATATAGGCGGGCAGACCGCCGTTCTCAGCGCCCCAGGAGGAGCCCCAGCCGCCGACGTAAAGCAGACGGATGAGTCCGTTCACGGCCGTCATTGCGTTCTCGGAGTCGGCGAAGATCGTCGGACCGGAGACCCGGTCGGTCGGATTCGTCTCGAGGAAATCTTTCTGGCAACCGGCGAAAACCAGCAGGACCAGAGCGGAGAAAATCGCAAATATCTTTTTCATAATAGTATCCGATTAGAAGTTGATGTCAACACCGAGGGAGATCGTGCGGGTCGGCGTGTAGCTGTAGCCCGTGCCGCCGGTGAAGTTGTACTGCGGATCCATACCCTTCAGGGCAGAGAACAACTTGATATTGTCTGCGGAGAGGGAGACGCGGATGGACTCGATCTTGGCGGCGCGGAGAGCGCTGGCGGGGATCGTATAACCCACGCTGATGTTCTTGATAGCAAAATAGGAAGCGTCGAAGAGCTCGTCATCGGTCAAGGTGATGCGGGCGTTGCCGCGGGCCTCGATCTTCGGGATGGAAGTGATGTCGCCAGGCTTCTTCCAGGCCTTGAGGCGGTCGACATGACCGGCCTGGCCGATGTAGCTGTTGAAGAGCAGACCGCGATAGACTCCGTCATTGACAAAACCGCCGATGGAATAGGTGGTCATGAGGGAGAAGTCGAAGTTGCCGATATGGAGGTCGTTGGACCAGGAGCCATAGAGCTTCGGCATACGGCTGCCCACGATGCGACGGCAGTTGGAAGCCTTCTGGTAGCTGTCGGAGACGTATTTCTCGCCGGGGTTGCCGTTCTCGTCGGTATCCCAGACCCAGTAGAGCTTGGCACCCGTCGCAGGATCGACACCGGCGGACTCTGCCAGGTAGAAGGAGTTGAGGGTCTCGCCTTCCTTGATGATGTAGTTGCCCGAGACGATCTCCGGCTTGTCGGCCAGGTGGAGGACCTTGTTGTGGACGGTGGATCCCATCCAGGTCATCGACCAGTGCACGTTCGAGGTATGGACGATATCACCGGTAAGGGTGATCTCCAGACCGCTGTTCTGCATGTTGCCGATGTTCTTGTCATAGCCGCTGAAGCCCAGGGAGACAGCCATCGGATAGTTCATGAGCATGTCCTTGGTGTAGCGGTTGTAGTACTCGATGGTGGCGGAGAGCCGGTTGAACAGACGGGCTTCGATACCCACGTTCAGGTTCTCGTTCTTCTCCCACTTGAGCTCCTTGCTCTCGAGCGAGCTCACCACGGCGCCCGGGTTGGCACCGTTCGGATAACCCAGGTCGTAGAAGGCCTGCCAGGCATAGAGGCTGCCGAGGTTGTCGTTACCCTGCACACCGTAGGAAGCCTTGAGGGTCAGGTTGTTGATCCAGTCGATGCCGCTCATGAAGTCCTCCTGGGAGATACGCCAGCTGGCGCCGACGGACCAGAAGTTACCCCAGCGGAGATCCTTGTGGAAACGGGAAGAACCGTCCCGGCGGAAAGAAGCCGAGAAGTAGTACTTGTCAGCGAAATCGTAGTTCAGACGGGTCAGCCAGGACTCCACACGGTAGTTGTTGGTATAGGAAGAAGCATCCTGCAGGGTCGTCGCAGGAGCCAGTTCGTACAGGCCGCCGAACGGGAAGCCGCTCTTGTAGCCCATCAGGTACTGGTACTGGTATGCATAAGCCTCGTGACCGGCGAGCAGATCCAGGTGATGGCGCCCGAAGGTCCGGTCATAGGTCAACAGCTGGTTGAAGGTGTAGCTGAACGTACGGCCGTCCACGACCTCGGCGAGACCGCCCAGGCTCGTGGCATTGCCGAAGAACGGGTTGTAATAGGTCAGGCCCTTGTTCGACACCAGGTCGAAACCGAAGTTGACGCTGAACTTGAGTCCGGCGAGCGGACCGGTGGCCAGGCCACCCAGGTCGATGAAGGTACGGCCGCTGACATTGTCGGAAGATGACAGATACTTGTCATCGATCAGGTTGGCCAGCGGGTTCCATCCGGCGGATGCACCGGCGGGACGGTCCTCACCCCAGTCGTAGGTCTTCTCTCCGTTGGCATCCAGGATGTAGGAGCCGTCGGCATTGCGCGCATAGAGCGGATAGACCGGCGCCATCAGCTGGCAGGTGTAGAACACGTTGCTGTAAGCGCTGCTGGAGCCAGAGTTCCCCAGGGTGGTGGAATTCGTGGTGTTGTGCGCGAAGTTGACATTCAGGCCGGTCTTGAACCATTCGACGATCTGGCTCTGCACGTTGGCGCGGCCGGAGAAACGCTCGAAGTTGGTCATCTTCACCAGACCTTCCTCCTTGAGGTAACCCAGGGAGAACATGTACTGGTTGGCCTTGTTGCCGCCCGTCACGGTCATCTGGTATTCCTGGCGGATCGGAGCCTTGTTCGTGGAGAGATCGAGCCAGTCGTCATTCCACTTCTGGGTGACACCGCTCAGGATCTTGCCCGTGCTGTGGTCGAAGAGTTCGGTGACGGGCTTGGAGAACGGATTGTACGCCTCATTGATACCGAAAATGGCATCGGCGCCGCTGGACATCGCTGCAGCGGCCATCTGGCCGGCCGCCAGCGGAGCATATCCGTCAGCCATGTAGTCGTTCTTATACATATAATAGACATCCTCGGTCCACTGGTAGGCGTCGAGGGTATCGTAGCGCGGGATAGCGCGGGAAGAGATACCCACATTGGCCTTGAAGGCGACCTTGGCACGTCCCTCACCGCCACGCTTGGTGGTCACGATCACGACGCCGTTGGCACCACGGGCACCATAGAGGGCACCGGCGGATGCGTCCTTGATTACGGTCATGGACTCGATGTCATTGGGGTTCAGGGCGCTGATGCTGCCGTCATACGGCACACCGTCCACCACATAGAGCGGAGAGGTGGAAGCGTTGAGGGAGCCGAAACCGCGGATGACCACGGAAGCGCCGGCACCCGGCTGGCCGGAACCGGACGTTGTCTGGATACCGGCGGCAAGACCATCCAAAGCCTTCGTGACGTTGGCTACGGTCCGCTTCTCGATCTGCTCGGACTTGATGGTCTGGGCAGAACCCGTAAAGGATTCTTTCTTCGCCGTACCGTAAGCCACGACGAGCACGTCGGTCAGGGCTTCGGCATCCGGCTCCAGGGCTACGTTGATCGTCCTGCTGCTGCCGACTACAATCTGTTCGGTCTTGTAGCCGATGGAAGAGTACGCAAGCGTCGCACCTACGGGAACATTGATGGAGTACGCGCCGTCGATATCAGTGACCGTACCTGTCCGGGTAGATCCCAACAGGACCACGGAGGCCGCCGGCATCGGTTCGCCGGTCGACGCGTCCGTGACGGTACCGCTGACGGTGACGTTCTGTGCAAAGAGCGTCACGCCGACGAACACGAACAAAGCGCTTAAAAGCAGTTTTGCTTGTTTCATAAGCATTTCCTTTGAGTTAAACAATAGACTATACTAACTAAACCTAGTTTCTGAGTTTCGTCAATAACCCGAATTTCTGTGCAAGGTCGACATTATTTTTGATATATCCAAGAATTTAGTAAATTTTTACACCTCAAGTAAGTCATTGAAGCGCAACCCCTTCTAATCAGAAAGTACTAAATAATTAAAATAATAGTTATGATTCGAAAACAAATTCACGAAAACAGTTAAAGATTCAAAGCGATTTCCGGGATAGGCAGAAAACAACAGAGGCCGGCCCTCGTCGGGTCAGCCTCTCGTTGAAAACAAATGGGATATCGGGTTATTCCGCCACCTTGGGAGTCAGGGCAGGATCGTCGCCATACTCGCCGGAGGCGTAGCTGTCGATCGGGTTCTGCACCATGTACGGGTTGGCGTCCAGTTCAGCCTGCGGGATGGTCAGG
>CADASN010000012.1 GCA_902790635.1 uncultured Bacteroidia bacterium
GAGCGTCGCCGTCGAGGACGGCAAGGCTGCCTCCACCATCATCCAGGACAACACCAACCTGGCCATCCAGGGCCTGTTCCGCTACATCGATCCCGACTCCGCCGAGGCCAAGGCCCTCGAGGCCAATGGGTACAAGAAGACCCCGTGGGGCGCTTGCACCTACACCAAGGCTTCCAAGGGCGTGGAGTATGACTCCGCCGTCGAGGCCCAGTGGAGCAGCGAGTTCATGTGCGGCTACACCGATGCCGACTATACGGCCAAGAAGGCTCCGATCTATCTGATGCCGATGAACCAGACCACCTGCCTGACCACCGGCCTGAAGAACGGCTACGGCTTCAAGAGCCCGCAGTAGTATGGATTCCGGGCACTGCCCGGGACCTCCCACCCACTTTTCAAGACCGGCTTCGCGAGAGGCCGGTCTTATTTTGTTTTCCCGCGGGAATTCCCTAACTTTACGAAGCCAGTCAACCACCCGATAAGCATGTACAAAAGATTATTCCTGTTGTTCTGCGTCCTCTATGCGCTCAGCGCCCAGGCAGAACAGATTCCCCTCCAAGCATTGAAAGGCCGCGACAGCGGCGTGCGCCAGGGTACGGCCTGGGGTGTCCCCTTCGCCAAGGGCACGGTCAAGCAGGACGCTGTCTTCACGCTCAGCGATGCAGCCGGACGCGAAATCCCTTCCGACAGCTGGACCCTGGCCCGCTGGCCGGACGGCTCAGTGAAATGGCTCGGAATGGCCGCCACCCAGGCCAGCGGGCCGCTCACCCTCACCGTCCAGCCCGCCCCGAAAAAGAAGCGGGCAGAAAGCACTGCCCCGCCCCGCAGCCTCGTACGGCAGGACTCTGACGGGATCCACATCGATACGGGCGTGCTGACTTGCACTTTCCCCGCCAGCGGGGCATCCTGGATCCGCGACCTGGCCCTCGACGGGAAGGTTATCGCATCCACGGCCGAACTGGTCGCCGTCCATGAACGCCGGCGGGACGGGCAGCACGGCCGGACGGTCGAGCAGGAGGAAAGCCTGAGCCGCGTGGAGAAACTTAGCCTGATGCAGGACACTCCCTTGCGCGCAGTCGTCAAGGTGGAAGGCCGCCACCTCGCAGAGAGCGGCACGGAATGGCTCCCTTTCGCCCTGTATTGCATCTTCTACGCAGACATGCCCACCATCCAGCTGACCCACTCCTTCGTCTTTGACCGGGACGGCAAGGAAGATTTCGTGGCCGGACTCGGCGTGCGCTTCCATGTCCCCTTCCGCGAGCAAGTGCACAACCGCCACGTCCGCTTTGCGGGCAACGGAGAGGACGGGGCCGGCTTCTGGTGCCAGCCCGTCCGCCTCGCACCGGGATACCGGCCGAGTGCCGGCCGGATTTTCCAGGACAACTACCAGGCATACCTCCGCGGCGGCAGGCTGCCGGATGAAGAAGCCCTGTCCGAGACCGAACGGGCGGCGCTCCTCACCTGCCCCGTCTGGGGAGACATGCGCCTGGTGCAGAACAACTCCAACGGCTTCATCATCGAGAAGCGCACGAGCGCCGAAAGCGGCTGGGTGCGCTACGTGGAGGGAGACCGTTCCCTGGGCGGCGCCCTGCTGGGAGACTGCTCCGGCAGCCTTTTCGTCGGGGTGAAGGATTTCTGGCAGAATTTCCCGGCCACCCTGCAGGTGGACGGGGCGGGCGGAGCGTCCGGGACCCTGACGGCCTGGCTCTGGTCGCCGGACGGCCCTGTGATGGACATGCGCCACTACGACACCGTGGGACACGACCTGCGCATCAATTACGAAGATTACAAGGAGGGCTGGGAGTCGCCTTACGGGGTGGGGCACCGCTCGACCCTGGAGCTGCGCCTGTTCGACGGCATCCCGGACAACGGGGAGCTGCTCGGTGTGGCCAAGGCCGTCCAGAAGCCGCTCCAATACTGCTGTACGCCCGAATACCTCTACTCCGTCCACGCCTTCGGCGACTACTGGGCGCTCCCCCGCCCGGACCAGCCGGTCTATGCGGATATCGAGCGGCAGCTCAACGGCACCCTGGACTTCTACAAGGCCCAGGTCGAGGAGCGTTCCTGGTACGGCTTCTGGAACTACGGGGACGTCATGCACAACTACGACTTCACGCGTCACGACTGGCGCTACGACATCGGCGGGTGGGCCTGGAACAATGTCGAACTGGCCCCCAACGTGCTCCTGTGGACTTGCTTCCTGCGCACCTGCCGGGAAGACCTCTGGACGATGGCGGAGGCCCAGGAGAAGCACGCCAGCGAAGTGGATGTCCACCATCTGGGGCAATTCGCCCCGCTAGGCTCCCGGCACAATGTCATGCACTGGGGCGACGGAGCCAAGCAGCCGCGCATCAGCTACGCCGGCATGAAGCGCTATCTGTATTACCTGACGGGCGGCGACCCGCTCACGGGGGACCGGATGCATGAGCAGCTCGGAGCGGAAAAGGCTTACGACTACGCCCGCCGCATCAGCACCTGGGGTGCCGTAGGCGGCACGTATCTCAAATCTTCGCTCAATGACTGGGGCTACTACGCCGGCAACTGGATGATCGAATGGGAGCGCACCGGGGATCCCTACTGGCGCGACCGCCTGCTCAATTCCATTAAAGACCTGACTGCCCTGAGCCGCATCAGCGGAAGCCTGGCGTTCGACTATTTCGACCCGGAGACCGGGCGTTTCATGGTCTGGCTCAACGAGCAGCCCGCCCCACAGGACGGGAGCCGCACGCCGCAGGCGGAGGTCAACGCCCCCGCCTCCGAGTTCGTGCCCGCATCAACGCTCAGCGACAAGAAGTTACGAAGTATGGTCGGTTGGCGTCTGTCCACGGTCCGGGGCGATACTTTCAGCACCATTTTCGGCGTGCCCGAACTGCTCGCCGACCTGCGCAGCACCATCGATGCTCCGGAGTTCTGGCGCTGCGTGGACCAGTCCTTCCGGGCGATCTCCCACACGGGTGGCGGCAGCATGACCGGCCCGCGCATGGCCGCCTGGATCGCGAATGCCGAAGGCGATGCCGAGATGGGGCAGCTCGCCTGGAAGAACCTGCTGGACAACGGCGTCACCGAGCGCGAAAGCGACGGGACGCCCGTGACCGACCATCCATCTGACCGGAAGGTCGCCACACCGGATCTGGTCAAGCCGTACGGCGAGCCGCAGTTCCTGGGCCGGAATGCCGGCTGGCAGCTGCACACGCCCAGCACCACGCAGTGGCTGCTCAATGCCATCGAAGTGATGGAGTGGGCCCGTGACTGGACTCCGGCATTTTGATTTCCGGCCGAAAATCGCTACATTAGCACAATCAACCGCAATCCATGAAACCCAAATTCCTTCTGCCCCTCTGCCTGGCCCTCCTGGTGGCCTTTGGCGCCGATGCGCGCGAAAAGTATAATTTCAACTCCGGCTGGCTGCTCAAGGTAGGTGACTTCCCCGCCGCCAAAGCCCCCGGTTTCAACGACAAGGGCTGGCAGCAGGTCACGCTCCCCCACGCCTTCAACGAAGACGAAGCCTTCCGCGTGGACATCCACGACCTCACCGACACGGTGATGTGGTATCGCAAGCACTTCGTACTCCCGAAGGAGACGAAAGGCAAGAAAGTCTTCGTCGAGTTCGAGGGCGCCCGCCAGGGCGTGGACGTCTATGTCAACGGCAGCCTCGTCGGGCAGCACGAGAACGGCGTAATGGCCTTCGGCTTCGACCTGACGCCCTATGTCAAGCCCGGCGCCAACGTAATCGCCGTGCGCGTGGACAACAACTGGGACTACGCCGAGCGGACCACGGGCGTGAAGTACCAGTGGAGCAACAAGAATTTCAACGCCAACTACGGCGGCCTGCCCAAGAATGTCTGGCTGCATGTCACGGACCGCTTCTACCAGACCCTCCCCCTCTACAGCAACCTCGGTACCACGGGCGTGTACGTCTATGCCGCAGACATCCGCGTCAAGGCGCGCACCGCCCTGCTCCATGCAGAGTCCGAGGTACGCAACGAGAGCGGCAAGCCGCAGACGGCCGTTTATGCCGTGACGCTGCTGGACCGCGACGGGACCTGCCTCAAGGTCTTCGAGAGCGCTCCGGTGACCGTGGCCTCCGGGCAGACGGCGACGCTCTGCGCCGAGGCGCCCGTCGAAGGACTGCACTTCTGGAGCTGGGGCTACGGCTACCTGTATGACGTAAAAACCGCCCTCAAAGTGGACGGGAAGGTCGTGGACGAAGTCACCACGCGCACCGGCTTCCGCAAGACGCGTTTTGCCGAAGGCAAGATCTGGATCAATGACCGCGTGCTGCAGGTGAAAGGCTTTGCACAGCGCACCTCCAACGAATGGCCGGCGCTCGGGATGAGCGTCCCCGCGTGGCTGAGCGACTACTCCAACGGCCTGATGGTCGAGCAGAACGCCAACACCGTCCGCTGGATGCACGTGACGCCCTGGAAGCAGGACATCGAATCCTGTGACCGCGTGGGCCTGATGATGTCCATGCAGGCCGGCGACGCGGAGAAAGACTGCCAGGGCCGGCAGTGGGAGCAGCGCAAGGAACTCATGCGCGACGCCATCATCTACAACCGCAACAACCCCTCGATCATCTACTACGAATGCGGCAACGAGTCCATCAGCCGCGAGCACATGATCGAGATGGTCGCCATCCGCGACCGGTATGACTTCTACGGCGGCCGCGCCATCGGCAGCCGCGAGATGCTGGACATCCGCGAGGCCGAGTACGGCGGCGAGATGCTCTACATCAACAAGAGCGCCCATTCGCCCATGTGGGCGATGGAATATTGCCGCGACGAGGCGCTCCGCAAATACTGGGACGACTGGTCCTGGCCCTACCACAAGGAGGGCGAAGGCAACAAGGAAGTCTGGTCTGCCGCCCAGAACAAATACGTCCCCGGCGGCCGGGAATACAACCGCAACCAGGACAATTTCGTGGTCGAGCACGTGGCGCGCTGGTATGACTACTTCCGCGAGCGTCCGGGCTCCGGCACACGCGTGAGCAGCGGCGGCGTCAAGATCATCTTCTCCGACTCCAACACCCACTTCCGCGGCGTGGAAAACTACCGCCGCAGCGGCAATGTGGACCCGCTCCGCATTCCCAAGGATACGTATTTCGCCCATCAGGTGATGTGGGACGGCTGGGTGGACATCGAGCGGCCGCACATCTACATCGTCGGCCACTGGAACTATGAGGCCGGTACCGTCAAGCCCGTCTATGTGGTCTCCAACACCGAGAGTGTCAAGCTCTTCCTCAACGGGAAGGAGCTCCCCGCCCCCGAGCAGCGGTTCCAGTTCCTCTTCACTTATAAGGACGTGGCCTTCGCCCCCGGCAAGCTGGAGGCGATCGGCTACGACGGTGGACGCGAAGTGACGCGCTACGTCCTTGAGACGGCCGGCGCCCCGGCCGCCCTCAAGTTGACCAAGCTGGAAGATCCGAGCGGCTGGAAGGCAGACGGTGCGGACGTCGCCCTCGTACAGGTCGAGGTGGTGGACGCCCAGGGCCGCCGCTGCCCGCTGGCTAACAACATGATCCACTATGAACTGGACGGCCCCGCGGAATGGCGCGGCGGCCTCGCCCAGGGACCGGACAATTATATCCTCGCCCGGGACTTCCCCGTCGAGTGCGGCGTAAACCGCGCCATCCTGCGCTCTACCACGAAGGCCGGACACATCACCCTCAAGGCTTCCGCCGAGGGCCTGCAAGGAGCCTCCGTGAGCTTCGACACCGTCCCGTTCGAGACGAAAGGCGGCCTGTCCACCTATGTGCCGGGCGACCACCTCGCCGCCCGCCTGGACCGCGGGGAGACCCCGCAGACCCCGTCCTACTTCGACCGTTGCATCGATGTGGAGATCGTCGGGGCCACGGCCGGCGCCAACGCCGACACCGCCTGCGCCAGCTGGGACGACAACGAACTCAGCGAATGGACCAACGACGGCAAGCTCGCCACGGGCTGGATCACCTACAAGCTTGGCCGGATGGCAACGATCGACGAAGTCTGCGTGAAATTCACCGGCTGGCGGATGCGTTCCTACCCGATCGAGATCTATGCCGGGAAGGAGCTGATCTGGAGCGGCGACACCGAACGCTCGCTCGGCTACATCCACATCCCCGTCAAGCCCGTCATGACCCGCGAGATCACCCTGCGCCTGAAAGGCTCCGCCGCTGAGGAAGACGCCTTCGGCGGCATCACGGAAGTGGTCGCGCCGGCCGCCGGCGAACTGGACCTCTTCAAGGCCCAGGGTGCGGGCGAGCCCAACAACGAGCTGCGCATCGTCGAAATCGAATTCAAGGAGAACCTGCTGCAGTCAAAATGAGTTTCGGTACCAAAGTCGGCATTGCTTCCGGAGCACTGGTCCTGCTGCTCGGCGCCGGGATGGGATGGATCCTCTCCCGGGCGGAGAAGTATCCTGCCGGACTGGACTGGAAGGGCTTCGACAGCTATTGGACGGTCGAATCCGAATCGCCGGACTACCAGGTCGGCTTCGTCGGGGAGGGCGTGGAAATCACCTCGCCCAAGGGCCTGACGATGTGGTACAACAAAGCTGTCGAAGCTCCGTGCGTGATCGAATACGACGCCCGCGTGATGCTGGAGCGCGAAGGCGACCGGCTGAGCGACCTCAACTGCTTCTGGATGGCGTCGGACCCCGCGGCGGAGGACATTTTCGCGCGGAGCGCGGAACGCGGCGGCAAGTTCGCGAACTGCGCCACCCTGCAGCTCTACTACGTCGGCTACGGTGGCAACTACAACAGTACCACGCGCTTCCGCCGCTACAACGGTATGCCGGACCCGGCCCTGCTCCAGGAATACACCGACCCGGAACATCTGCTGGAAGCGAACCACTGGTATCACATCCGGCTGGTCTGCAGCGACGGCCGCACCGAATACTGGATCGACGGAGAGCGCCTCTTCGCCTACGACGACCCCGAACCGCTCACCCGCGGCTGGTTCGGCTTCCGGACCACCCTCTCCCGCACCCAGTTCAAAGGATTCAAAATCTCACCGTATCATCCAACCAATTAATATACCGCATTTATGAAAAAGATCCTTTTCGCTGCGGCCCTCCTGCTGGCCGCAATGAGCAGCGCCAACGCCCAGTTCGGCAAATGGCAGGCCTCCGAAGTCAAGAAAGTGAAAGACGAGAAGACGGGCGTAGAGCTCAACATCCTCACCGACACCCAGAAAGACGACCGTTTCATCTACCAGACCGACCCGATGTGGACCCCGTCCGGCAAGTATCTCCTCTTCCGTTCGTCCACCCGTTCCAACGCTCCCGAACTGGAACGTACGACGCCTGACGGTCGCACGGTGAAGTACCGGCCGACCTACTACTACTTCCTGGAGGTAGCCACCGGCCGCACCATCCAGGCGACGGACGAGACCGTCGGCGGCGTGTTCCTCGCCAACACGGCGGACAAGATGTTCGTCAACCGCCGCGACGGCGGGAAATGGACGATGTCCGTGATGGACCTCACCAAGTTCTTCGCCGACGCCGCCAGGAACCGCGCCGACAAGATCGACGACTACCTGACCTACATCGGCGAATTCCCCGACTCCGAGGAGATGGGACGCCCGGGCGGCTGGTGCGTCAGCAGCGATGACAACTGGGCCTACATCACCGTGAGCCGCAATGTGATGCCGACGCCCGAGGAGCTCGCCATCCAGGAGAAAGTGGCCCAGAAACCCCGCGAGGACCAGCCCGTCAAGGTGGGCCAGGGCATGAGCGGCCTCCGCAAGATGAATCTCAAGACCGGAGAAGTCAGCTACATCCGCAACGTTCCGTTCCGCGTGGGCCACATCCAGGCCAGCCGTTTCCATCCCAACGAGATCCTCTTCTGCTGTGAGACCGGCGGTGACGCGGGCCAGCGCATGTGGTACTGCGATGCCAATACCAACGAATACAAGCCCCTCTACCAGGAGACTCCGCTCGACTGGGTCACCCATGAGACCTTCGGCACCGAGGACTATGTGTATTTCAACGTGCTCGGCTGGCAGGACCGCCTCCGCAAGCAGGCCAGCGGCATCTTCCGCATCAACCTCCGCACCGACGACGTCGAGGTGATCGGCCAGGTCGAGATGGACAAGGACCGCGAATCTTCCCTGAAGGGCCGTGGCTTCTGGCACTGCAACTCCACCCGAGACAACCGCTATGCCGCGGGCGACACCTTCGCCGGCAGCATCTGGGTGATCAACGTGGAGACCGGCCAGAAATGCCAGGTCGCTTCCGACATCAAGATGGCCCCGGACCACGGTCACCCGTTCTTCAGCCCGGACGGCAAGCACCTCTGCTTCCAGAGTGGCCACTATTCAGACGGCAAGCGCCTCAACCTGATGATGGTGGACATCACCAAACTGCCGAACTACACGAAGTAATCCCAGGACATGAACAAGCTTTCCAGAACCCTTTCGCTGGCCGCTGCGACCCTCCTCGCAGTGGCCTGCGGTCTTCAAAAAACCGCCGGAGATCCCTGGACGGAAGCAGAGCGCGTCCTCGCCTCGATGACGCAGGTGCATTTCCCCGACAGAAGTATCTCCATCGTGGATTGCGGGGCCGTCCCCGGCGATTCCACGCAGCTGGCCACCGAAGCCATCAACAACGCCATCCTGGCGATGAACCAGGCGGGCGGCGGCCGGGTCGTCGTGCCTGCCGGCACCTTCTGGACCGGTCCGGTCACGCTCAAGAGCAATGTCAACCTGCACCTCGACGAGGGTGCCGTGCTGAAGTTCAGTACGGACGTGAAGCAGTATTTCCCGGCCGTTCCTTCCCGCTGGGAGGGCATCGACTGCAACAATACGCACCCGTTGATCTACGCTTACGGCGAGACCAACATCGCCCTGACGGGCTCCGGCACCATCGACGGCTGCGCGGCAAATGACAACTGGTGGGGACGCGGCCGCATCACGGAGCGCCGCCACTGGCAGCTGGATCCGACCGATCCCAAATCCCCGATGATGGAAGGCTCCCGCGTACGCCTGCTTGCCTGGGGCGAGAGCGGCGCGCCGATGTACGAGCGCACCTATACCGAGATTGACGGACTGCGTCCGCAGACCATCTGCTTCAACCGCTGCACCACCGTGCTGATCGAGGGCGTGACCCTGCTCCGCTCCCCCTTCTGGGTGATCCACCCGCTGATGTGCAATGACCTGACGGTCAGGGGCGTGACCATCAACAACAACGGTCCCAACGGCGACGGCTGCGACCCGGAGTCCTGCAAGAACGTCCTGATCGAAGACTGCGTCTTCAATACCGGCGACGACTGCATCGCCATCAAGAGCGGCCGCAACGAAGACGGCCGCAAATGGGGAATCCCTTCGGAAAATATCATCGTGCGCAACTGTAAGATGGCCAACGGCCACGGCGGCGTGGTGATCGGCTCCGAGATCTCCGGCGGCTACCGCAATCTCTGGGTGGAGAACTGCCAGATGGACTCTCCGAACCTGGACCGCGTCATCCGCATCAAGACCTCCACCGCCCGCGGCGGCGTGATCGAGGGCATCCATGTGCGCAACGTCGAGGTGGGCCAGTGCCGCGAGGCCGTGCTCCGCATCAATCTCAAGTACGAGCAGAACGAGATTGCCAAGCGCGGTTTCATCCCGGAGGTGCGCGACGTCACGCTCGAGAACGTGACCTGCAAGAAATCCACCTACGGCGTCCGTTTCGACGGCCTGGACGATGTGGTCAAGATCAACGACATCACGCTCCGCAACTGCACTTTCGAGGGCGTGGAGAAAGACCATGTCCTGCAGAGCGGTCTCGTCGGGAATGTCGTCTTCGAGAACACGACGGTCAACGGAACGGAACTCTAGACAATCTTTTGACCCTTTACCTATATGCTGAAAAGACTCATCTGTATTCTCGCCCTGCTGCCGGGCGTCTGGTCCGTCCAGGCGCAGCAGACCCGGACGCTCTATCTTTCGGGCACGGGCTCCGATGACACACGCACCTGGCAGTTCCGCTGTTCGGCCGGCATGAACAGCGGCAAGTGGACCACCATCCAGGTCCCCTCACAGTGGGAGACGCAGGGATTCGGGGAATACAACTACGGCCGGATGGGCGGGCCCGGACGGGCACCGCTTGACGAATTCGGGGAATACCGCTACCAGTTCAAGGTCCCGGCCAACTGGCGCGGCAGCGATGTCCGCATCGTCTTCGAAGGGGTGATGACCGATGCGGAGGTCCGCATCAACGGCAAGAGCGCCGGCTCCCCGCACCAGGGCGGTTTCTACCGCTTCTCCTACGAGATCACCCCGCTGCTCAAATTCGGCGGCTCCAACACCCTGGAAGTAAAGGTATTGAAGGAGTCGGCCAACGCCTCGGTCAACAATGCCGAGCGCCGTGCGGACTGGTGGAACTTCGGCGGCATCTACCGCCCGGTCTATCTGACCGCCACCGCCCCGGAGCACATCGAGCATTTCGCGCTGGACGCCCGCGCCGACGGGACGATGGGCGTGGACCTGGAGCTCGAAGACGCCCCCGCAGGCGCCTCCATCCGCTATACGCTCCGCCCGCTGACCGCGCCGGCAGGAGCGGCGCAGACTCAGGTCCGGGAGATTCGCCGGCCGGATCAGGCAGATGACGACGACTGCCACCACGAACTGAAGTGGGAGGGCATCGCCCGCTGGGAGTGCGAGCACCCCAACCTCTACACCCTGGGGATCGAACTGCTCTCCCCTGCCGGGAAAGTCCTGCACCAGGTGGAGAGCCGCGTGGGCTTCCGCACCGTGGAGCTCCGGCCGCGCGACGGTCTGTATGTCAACGACGTAAAGGTGGTGCTGAAGGGCGTCAACCGGCATGTTTTCCACCCGGAGACCGGACGCTGCTCCTCCCCCGCCATCAGCCGCTCGGACGCTGCGCTCATCAAGGAGATGAACATGAACGCCGTCCGTTCCCACTATCCGCCGGACACCCATTTCCTGGATGCCTGCGACTCGCTGGGCCTCTTCTACCTGGACGAGCTGGCCGGCTGGCATGGCCGCTACGACGATGAGGTCGGACCGGACCTTGTCGAAGAGATGGTCCGGCGCGACGTCAACCACCCCTGCGTGATCCTCTGGGACAACGGCAACGAAGGCGGCTGGAATACGCACCTGGATCCCCTTTTCGCCAAGTATGATCCGCAGAAGCGCCACGTGATCCACCCCTGGGCGGATTTCGACGATCTCGACACGCACCACTACCCGACCTACCTGACGGGCGTGGGGCGCTTTACCAACGGCTATAAGGTGTTCATGCCCACGGAGTTCATGCACACCAACTCCGACCAGGGCGGCGGCGCCGGCCTGGAAGATTTCTGGGAGAACTGGTCCACGCACCCGCTTTTTGCCGGCGGCTTTATCTGGGCTTTCGTGGACGAGTCGCTGGTGCGCCGCGACCGGGACGGCCTGATGGATGCCAATTTCGACATGGGCAACGACGGTCTCGTCGGTCCCTACCGCGAGAAGGAAGGCAGTTTCTGGGCCATCCGCGACATCTGGGCCCCCATCCAGTTCCGCAAACTCATCATCAACAGCTCCTTCCACGGTGATTTCTATATTACCAACAAGTTCCTTTTCACCCGGCTGGACCGCTGCACGATGCAATACCGGGTCAAGCGCATCGGCTCGCCGGCTGACGGCGCCGCCTCCGCAGTCACCGCCAGCGGCACCCTCCCGATGCCCCCGCTCGTGCCGAACACCACCGGCATCCTGCACATGGACCTGCCCGCGGGCTTCTTTGACGGAGACCTGCTGGAACTGGAAGCCTTCGGCGAAGACGGCCGGAGCATCTGCACCTGGACCTGGCCGATCCATTTTGCCGACGAGTATCTCGACAGGCATCTCACACGGCTTTCCACGGGAGCATCGCCCCGGGTCAGCGGACAGGACGGCCGGCACATCCTGCAGGCCGGCGGCGTCAGCGTCTCGTTCGATGCGGCGACCGGTGATCTCCTGCAGGTCACCCGCGACGGGAAAGAGGTGGCTTTCGGCAATATGCAGCCCGTGGGCATCAAATACCGCTTCACCGGCGGTTATACACGCCGCACGGAAGACGAGGCGGTCTATGTCGCCAAATACCTCGGCGCCGTGGATTCCATCGTCTGGCGCCTGGGCCGCGACGGCCGCCTCGGCATGGACGCCGTGCTGCTCAACCGCGACAACGGCGGCGTGCGCGGCGGATTCGACGACGGATTCATGGACACCAACATCAAGGACCTCGGCTTCACCTTCGACTACCCCGAAGAAGGGGTGAGCGGGATGCAGTGGCTGGGCCGCGGCCCCTACCGCGTCTGGAAGAACCGCCAGCGCGGCCACCCTATCGACCTCTGGTCCAAGTCCTACAACCGCACCATCACCGGGCGCTCCGTGCGCGGACCGCTCGAGTATCCTGAATTCAAGGGCTACCACGGCAATGTCTATTGGATGAAAATAGCCTCCGAGAAAGCCCCCCTGACCCTGTACAGCGCCACCGACGGCCTGTTCGTCAAGGTATTCAACCCCGACGAACCCGAGGGTTCCTTCAGCCGGCTGCTGCCGGAACTGCCCGGGGGCGGAATCTCCCTGCTCCTCGACATCCAGGCCATCAAGAGCTTCAAGAGCATCCCTGAGCAGGGCCCGCACAGCCAGCCCGGCAACATCCGCATCAAGTCCGGCGACGAAGGTCTCCGGATCAAGGTTTGGTTCGATTTTCAATAACCGTCAGCAATCCAAATATGAAGACCAAGATTCTATCATTTCTCGCCTTGTGCCTGCTCGGCCTGACCGCCGCGGCGCAGACGGCTTATGACTTCTCCAGGCTCCGGATGGAGGACCTCGGACGCGGCGTGATCGCCGTGCGCCAGAGCCCCTCCGAGGTGTTCGTGACCTGGCGCTACCTCAGCGGGGATCCGGACAACATCACCTTCAACGTGTACCGCAACGGCGCGAAGATCAATGCAAAACCGGTCGCGGGCGTCACCTGCTTCGTGGATGCCAACAGCTCCACGGCCGCTGCACGCTACGAGGTACGGCCCGCCTCCGGCAAGGGCAAGGCCGGCTCGTTCGAGCTGCCTGCCGACGCACCGACGGGCTATATCCCCATCGCCCTGCAGGCTCCCGCCGACCGGACCATGCCCAACGGCGAGCGCGCCGTCTATTCGCCCAACGACTGCTCGGTGGGTGACGTGGACGGGGACGGCGAGTACGAGATCTTCCTCAAGTGGGACCCCTCCAACTCCCACGACAACGCCCACAACGGCTATACGGGCGAAGTCTACATCGACTGCCTGAAGCTCAGCGGCGAGCGCCTGTGGCGCATCAACCTCGGACGCAACATCCGCGCGGGCGCGCATTACACGCAGTTCATCGTCTATGACCTGGACGGCGACGGCTGCGCGGAGCTGGTCTGCAAGACCTCCGACGGCACCATCGACGGCACCGGCAAGGCAATCGGCAATCCCGACGCCGACTACCGCGAGCATGTCCGCAACACGCTCGGCCGCATCATGCGGGGAAATGAGTACCTGACCGTCTTCAACGGCCGCACGGGTGCCGCGATGGCCACGGTGGACTACGTCCCCGGGCGCGGCGAGAACGGCTCCTGGGGCGACCGCAACGCCAACCGTTCCGACCGTTACCTGGCCGCCGTCGCCTACCTCGACGGCGTCCACCCGAGCGTCGTGATGTGCCGCGGCTACTACACCCGCGCCACACTGGCTGCCTGGGACTGGGACGGCAAGGATCTGACGCTCAAATGGCTCTTTGATTCGCACAGCGACGAGGCCCTCAAAGGCTACGACGGCCAGGGCAACCACAACCTCCGCGCCGCCGACGTGGACGGTGACGGCTGCGACGAGATCGTCTATGGCTCCTGCTGCATCGACAACGACGGCAAGGGTCTCTATACCAACGGACTGGGACACGGCGACGCGATGCATATCGGCCAGATGGTCCCCGGCAGCAAGAAGATGCAGGTCTGGATCGGCCACGAGAACCGGGGCGTCGGCTCCGCGCTCGTGGACGCCGCCACCGGCAAGATCATCTACCGCATCCCGTCCAACGCCGACGTAGGCCGCTCCATGGCAGCCGACATCGATCCCACGAACCCCGGCTGGGAGATGTGGAGCAGCGCCTCCGGCGGTCTGCGCAACTACAAGGGCGACCTGATCGGCAAGCAGCCCGCTTCGGTCAATTTCGCCATCTGGTGGGACGGCGACCTCACGCGGGAACTGCTGGACCGCACCCACGTGCAGAAATACAACCCGGCCACCGGAGAGACCGAAGTCATCCGCGAATTCGAAGGCACTTCCTCGAACAACAGCACCAAGTCCAACCCCGCCCTGTCCGGAGACCTTTACGGTGACTGGCGCGAGGAGGTGCTGCTGCGCTCTGAAGACAACAAGGAGCTCCGCCTCTACGTATCCACCGAGCCCACGCAATACCGCTTCCATACCTTCCTGGAGGATCCGGTGTACCGCACCAGCATCGCCATGGAGAACATCTGCTACAACCAGCCGCCCGAGACGGGCTTCTACTTCGGCGAAGAACTGAACGGCAAGTTCCGCGGCACCACCGTCAAGGGACGCAAGGTCGCGGAGCCCAAGCTCCTGATGGACGTGCTGCTGGACTCCGTGATCCTGGGACGCGAGCGGATGCAGACCATCCCGCAGGGCGCCGTCGGCAACCCCAACGGCACGCCCCCGCCGCCTGGTGTTCCGAGCGGAGCGAGGGCCGCTTCAGCGGCCGCCCCGGAACGTCAGCAAGGTGCCGCAGGCACCGCAGCAGTGCAGGGGCCCGGTGGAGGCGCAGCCGGAACCGGCATATCAAATTATTCTGGCCCAAGGCCCAACGGGCCGCAGGGCCAGCGTCCGCAGGGGCCACCTCCGGGGGCTCAGCAAGGTCAGCGACCTCCTCAGATGCAGGGGCAAATGCCTCCGCAGGGATTCCCGCAGGGCCAACGGCCGCCGCAAGGGCAATTCCCTCCCAAGGGTGACCAGGTAGGCCAAAATCCGCCGCAGGGCCAACGCCCGCCACAGGGCATGCCCCAGGCCATGCGCCGCGACAACAGCTATGTCGATGCCACCCCGGACAGCCTGGACCTGGCGAAAACCGCCCGGCCCGTGGCCGGAAGTTCCCGCAAGGGCAACAACCCGGTACTCTTCCTCGTCGGTGACTCCACCACCCGCACCGGCACCCGCGGCAACGGTGACAACGGCCAGTGGGGCTGGGGCTACTATGCCCACGAATGGTTCGACGAAGACCGCATCACCGTGGAGAACCATGCCCTCGGCGGGCTCTCCTGCCGCACTTTCTACCGCGACTGGTGGCCCGACGTCATCAAGGGCGTACAGAAGGGCGACTATGTGATCATCCAGATCGGCCACAACGACAGCGGTCCCTACGACACCCCCTTCGGCCGCTCCTCCATCCCCGGCACGGGCAAGGAGACCGTCCAGGTCACCCTGCGGGACGGCCGGGAAGAGACGGTCCTGAGCTATGGCGAATACCTGCGCCGCTACATCGACGAAGTGCGTGCCAAAGGTGCGACTCCCCTGCTCTCCACCCTCACGCCCCGCAACCAGTGGGACGACGGCAAGGTCCGCCGCAAAAACGACTCCTACAACATCTGGATCCGCGAAGTAGCGGCCGAGAAGCAGGTCCCGGTGATCGAACTCGAGGAGATCTCCGCCCGTGATTTCGAGCGCTGGAGCAAGGAAAAGGTGAACTACATGTTCTACAACGACAACATCCACTCCAGTGCCTTCGGTGCCGCCCACAACGCGTACTGCATGGCCCAGGGCATCGCCGCCCTCGACGATTCCGACCTGAAGCGATATCTCAAGCCGCTCGACCTGCCCAAGCAGGAGTTTGCGCGCGAGCCGGGCAAGCCCGCCCTCATCGTGACCGGCGACAGCACCATCCAGAACACCGACTCCGACCCTGACGGCATGTGGGGCTGGGGCAGTGTGCTGGAGACGGTCTTCGACCCGCAGCGTATCACCCTGGTCAACGCCGGCAAGGCCGGACGCAGCGCCCGCACCTTCCTGGATGAAGGCCGCTGGGACCGCGTGTACAACAGCATCCAGCCGGGAGACTTCGTGGTCATCCAGTTCGGACACAACGACTTCGGCCCCATCAACCGGCCGCCTTACCGGGCCGAGCTGCCCGGCACGGGTGACGAAGGAGACAACTACTTCATGCCGGACAAACGCAAGTACCAGGTCATCTACAGCTACGGCTGGTACCTGCGCAAGTTCATCGACGACGTCCGCGAGAAGGGCGGCACTCCGATCCTGCTCAGCCCCACCCCACGCAACGAATGGCCCGGCGGCAAGATCGAGCGCCGTGACGATTTCTACGGCGCATGGCTGCGCGAAGTCGTCCGGCAGACCGGCGTGGACTTCATCGACATGCACAACATCACCGCCGATTACTACGACACCATCGGCCCGGAGGCCACCAAGCCCTACTACAAGAACGACCATACCCACACGTCCCGGCTCGGCGCCGAGCGCAATGCCAAATCGTTCGCCGAAGGGCTCCGCCGGATCAACCACCCGCTTGCAAAATACTTGAAATAACCACATTATGATCAACAAATCTCTCCTTTCCGCAGTCCTGGGCCTGCTGGCGGTGACGACCGCTTCTGCCCAGGGGACGGACTGGTACACACCCACCCGCGAGAACAAGCCGTTCGTGCGCTGGTGGTGGCTGGGCAGCGCCGTGGACCGCGAAGGTCTCACCTACAACCTGGAAGAATTCGCCCGGGCCGGCATCGGCGGATACGAAGTGACGCCGATCTACGGTGTCCAGGGCAACGAAGCGAACGACATCGACTACCTCTCCCCGAAGTGGATGGAGATGTATAATTACCTTGTGGCGGAGTCCGCCCGGCTCGACCTCGAATGCGACCTCAACAACGGCACCGGATGGCCCTTCGGCGGTCCGCAGATCACCCCGGAGCTTGCCGCCCAGAAGATGGAAGTCGGCCCCGGCGGAGTCAAGTCCGTGCAGACCCGGCAGATGGTCAAGCGCGCCGCCCCGGGCGGCGAGGGCTTCGTGATGGACCATTACAACCCGGAAGCCCTGAAAGTCTATCTGGACCGCTTCGACAAGGCATTCGCCCAGAGCGGCGCCACCTGGCCGCATACCTTCTTCAACGATTCCTATGAGGTGTACGGCGCCGACTGGACGCCCGCTTTCGCGGACATCTTCCGCGCGCGCTACGGCTACGACATCGTGCCGTACCTCCAGCAGATTCCCGCACCCGCACCCCGCGGAGCCGCACCCCAGGCCCCCAAGGCCCTGGATGCCGCGAAGCTCAGCGATTACGACCGCGCCATCGCGGACTACCGCGAATGCCTCGGGACGCTGCTGGTCGAGAACTTCATCGACCCCTGGATCGCCTGGTGCCACGGCCACGGCTCCCTCGTGCGCAACCAGTCGCACGGCTCGCCCGCCAACCTGCTGGACGTCTATGCTGCCGTGGACATCCCGGAATGCGAGACCTACGGCCGCTCCCCCTTTGACATCCCCGGGCTGCGCCAGGATCCCATCGGCCGGCCCAACGACGGAGACCCCGCCGTGCTGAAGCTCGCCTCCTCCGCCGCCCACGTGGCCGGCAAGAAGTACACTTCCAGCGAGACGCTGACCTGGATGACGGAGCATTTCCGCACCTCCCTGAGCCAGTGCAAGCCCGAGATCGACCAGATGTTCGCCTCCGGCGTGAACCATGTCTATTTCCACGGAGCCCCCTATTCCCCGAAGGGCGCGGAGTTCCCCGGCTGGCTGTTCTACGCCTCCATCAACATGTCCCCGACCGGCAGCCTGTGGAAGGACGCCCCCGCGCTCTTCAAGTACATCGAGCGCTGCCAGGCCTTCCTGACCGCAGGCAGCCCGGACAGCGACTTCTATCTCTATTTCCCGGTCTATGACCTCTGGAGCAGCCGGACGGAGACAGCCTACATGATGTTCGACATCCACTCGATGGGCCGCACGATGCCCGCCGTCAAGGCGGCGATGAACGGCATCGTCGCCGCCGGTTTCGACGCCGACTACATCTCCGACAAGCAGCTCCTCGAGCACCACATCGACAAGCCCGTCATCGTGCCCGCCGTGCAGTTGATGCCGGTCGAGACCGTCCGCCGCCTGGCCGAACTCAAGAAGCAGGGCGTGCCCGTCTATTTCATCGGCAACCTGCCCAAGGACGTCCCCGGCCTGCACGACCTGGCCGCCCGCCGCAAGGCCTTCAAGCAGGCCGCCAAGGGCCTGGGCAAGCCGACCACCATCGAACAGGTCTTCGCCGCCTACAAGCCCGAGACCTTCAAGAGCCAGTGGGGCGGACAGATGATCCGCCGCCGTAACGAATGCGGGGGCTGGAACTATTTCGCCGCCATGTTGCAGAACAAGCCGGTGGACGGCTGGGTGAAGCTCGCCACGCCGGCCGCCGCCGCGATGCTCTACGATGCCGTCTCCGGCACCTCCGGACGCGCACAGGTACGCAAGGCCGCCGACGGCTGCGCCGAGGTGCGCCTGCAGCTGCAGCCCGGCGAATCCATCCTGATCAAGACCTTCCCGGAAGCCGTCCAAGCTCCCGACTGGCCTTATGTCGCCGCCTGCGGCGAGCCGGTCGCCATCGACCGCGCCTGGAACATCAGCTTCCCGGAGAGCGATCCCGAGATCAAGGGCAACTTCTTCACAGACAAGCCGCAGGACTGGACGAAGCTGAAGGTGGACGCCGCCAGGATCAACCACGGCACCGCCCTCTACTCCTCCGCCATCGACCTGCTCCATCCCGAAGAAGCCGACGAATGGATCCTCGACCTGGGCGACGTGCGCGAGAGCGCCCGCGTCTTCATCAACGGCGAGGATGCCGGCACCGCCTGGAGCGTGCCGTTCCGCCTGCCGGTCGGACGCTTCCTCAAGCCCGGCATCAACCTGCTGGAAGTCTATGTGACCAACCTCCCGTCGAACCGCATCGCGGATTTCGACCGCCGCGGGGTGAAGTGGCGCATTTTCAAGGACGCCAACGTCAACACCCTCGGTCCCCGCACCTTCGAAGGCTGGGCCACGGACCCGTCCGGACTCTGCTCCGAGGTCAATCTCATCCCCGTCCACTACGACGTCCCTTCGTCCGAGGCCGTGCTCGACCAGGCCCGCCGGGTCAACGACTACTTCATGCACAAATTCCCCGATCCGCTCCGCGTAGTCCCCTTCCCTTCCCGCCGCAAGGTCTATGAGGGCAACATCTGGACGCGCGGCGTCTACTACGAAGGCCTGATGGCCCTGTACGGCGTGGACCCGCAGCAGCGCTACCTCGACTACACGATGGACTGGGGCGACAAGTTCGACTGGAACATGCGCAACGGCCAGACCCTCACGCGCAATGCCGACAACTACTGCTGCTCGCAGGCCTACATCGACATGTACCGCATCTACCACGAGCCCAAGATGATTGCCAACGTCACGAAGTGCATGGAGAACATCCTCGCCACCCCGGAAGCCGAGGCGGACTGGACCTGGATCGATGCCATCCAGATGGGCATGCCCGTGCTGATCAAGTACGGCGTGACAATGGACAAGCCGGAATATTTCGAGAAAGCCTGGCAGATGTACAAGTGGTCCCGCGACCGCTTCAAAAACGAGGCCGAGGGCCTGTGGTGGCGCGACAAGGATTTCTGCCCGCCCTACAAGACCCCCAACGGCAAGGAGTGCTACTGGGCCCGCGGCAATGGCTGGGTGATCGCAGCCTTCGTGCGCGTCCTGCAGGAGCTTCCCGCGAACGACCCGCACCGCGCCGTCTATGAGCAGGATTTCCTGGACTTCTGCCGTGCGGTGGTCAAATACCAGCGCGCAGACGGCACCTGGAACGCCTCCGTCGCCGATCCCGACGACTTCGGCGGCCCGGAAGCCACCGGCACCTCGCTCTTCCTCTACGGTCTGGCCTGGGGCATCAACACCGGCCGGCTCGACGCGGAGACCTACCTGCCCGTAGTCGCCCGCGGCTGGAACGGCCTCAACCGCATCTGCATCCACCCCAACGGCTTCATCGGCTACTCCCAGGGCTCCGGCAAGGAGCCGAAAGAGGCCCAGCCCGTCACCTACGACCGCATCCCCGATTTCGAAGACTTCGGCACCGGCTGCTATTTGCTCGCCGCTTCGGAAGTCAGCAAGCTGAACAAGTAAGCGATTCTTTCTTACATTCTTGGAAATCCCGGACGGAAATCCGGGATTTCTTTGTATATTTGTATGATATCAGGAAACAAACTGACAAAACATACTAAAACTATCTACTCAATTTACTATGGCAAAAGAAAAGAAATTCATCACCTGTGATGGTAATCAGGCTGCGTCGAACATCGCTTATCTGTTCAGCGAGCACGCTGCCATCTACCCGATTACGCCGTCCTCCACCATGGCGGAGAACGTAGACGAATGGGCAGCACACGGCAAGAAGAACCTCTGGGGCGAGACGGTCAAGGTCACCGAGATGCAGAGCGAGGCAGGCGCCGCCGGCGCAGTCCACGGCTCCCTGCAGGCCGGTGCCCTGACGACCACGTTCACGGCATCCCAGGGCCTTCTCCTGATGATTCCGAATATGTACAAGATCGCAGGCGAGTTGCTTCCGGCCGTCTTCCACGTGTCCGCACGTGCCCTGGCGTCCCACGCGCTCTCCATCTTCGGCGACCACCAGGACGTGATGGCATGCCGCCAGACGGGCTTCGCGATGCTCGCCTCCAGCTCCGTGCAGGAGGCCCAGGACATCGCCGCCGTGGCGCACCTGTCCGCCATCAAGTCCTCCCTGCCGTTCCTCCACTTCTTCGACGGCTTCCGCACCTCCCACGAGATCCAGAAGATCGAAGCCCTCGACGAGGCCGAGCTCAAGAAGATGGTCAGCGAGAAAGCGCTCGAGAATTTCCGCGCCCGCGCCCTGAATCCGGACGCCCCCGTCACCCGCGGCACCGCGCAGAACGGCGACGTCTATTTCCAGGCCGTCGAGTCCCGCAACCAGGTCTATGAGGCCGTTCCGGACATCGTGGCCCGCTACATGGGCGAGATCAGCGAACTGACCGGCCGCACCTACCGCCCGTTCAGCTACTACGGCGCCAAGGATGCCGAATGCGTGATCGTGGCCATGGGTTCCGTGACCGAGACCATCAAGGAGACCATCGACTATCTCGCCGACCACGGCCGCAAATACGGCGTCGTGACCGTGCACCTCTACCGTCCCTTCTCCGAGAAGTACTTCCTCAAAGTCCTTCCGAAGACCGTCAAGAAGATCGCCGTCCTCGACCGCACCAAGGAGCCCGGCGCCCTCGGCGAGCCCCTCTTCCTCGATGTCAAGGCCCTCTTCCAGGGCAAGGAGAACTCTCCCCTCGTGATCGGCGGCCGCTACGGCCTCTCCTCCAAGGACACCACCCCGGCACAGATCGTCGCCGTGTTCGACAACCTCGAGCGCAAAGCCCCGAAGGCCGACTTCACCATCGGCATCGTGGATGACGTGACCTTCAAGAGCCTCCCGACCAAGGGCGAGATCTCCATCGTCAAGGCCGGCACCACCGAGTGCAAGTTCTACGGCCTCGGATCCGACGGTACCGTCGGTGCCAACAAGAACACCATCAAGATCATCGGTACCCACACCGACCTCTACAGCCAGGCCTACTTCGACTACGACTCCAAGAAGTCCGGCGGCTACACCTGCTCGCACCTGCGCTTCGGCAAGAAGCCGATCAAGGCCCCGTACCTCGTGGGCACCCCGGATTTCGTGGCCTGCCACGTCCCGTCCTACCTCGAGAAATACGACGTCCTGAAGGGTATCAAGGACGGCGGCAGCTTCCTGCTCAACTCCCTGTGGAACGAAGAAGAGACCATCAAGCGCATCCCGGATGCCGTCAAGGCCGTCATCGGCAAGAAGCACATCAAGCTCTACATCATCAACGCCACCCAGATCGCCCGTGAGATCGGCCTCGGCGGCCGCACGAACACGATCCTGCAGAGCGCCTTCTTCCGCATCACGGGCATCATCCCCGTGGACGACGCCATCAAGTACATGAAGGACGCCGCCCTCAAGTCCTACGGCAAGAAGGGCGAGAATGTCGTCAACATGAACTACGCGGCCATCGACCGCGGCGGCGAGTACACCGAGGTGCACGTTCCCGCCGAATGGGCCGACATCAACGCCAAGTTCACGAACCCGAATGCCAGCCGCCTGGCGACCCCGTTCGTCAAGGAGATTGCCGACGTGGTCAACGCCCAGGCCGGCGACACCCTCCCGGTGAGCTCCTTCCTCCCCTACATGGACGGCACCATGCCGGCCGGCACCGCCGCTTACGAGAAGCGCGGCGTAGCCGTGACCGTGCCCGTCTGGGACGGCGACAAGTGTATCCAGTGCAACACCTGCGCCTTCGTCTGCCCGCACGCCGCCATCCGCCCGTTCCTGCTGACCGCCGACGAGGCCGCCGCAGCCGCCGCCCAGGGTGTCAAGGCCGTCGACGGCAAGGCCAACCTCAAGGAGTACAAGTACGCCCTCGCAGTCTCCGTCGCCGACTGTACCGGTTGCGGCAACTGCGTTGACGTCTGCCTCGCCAAGGAGAAGGCCCTCTCGATGGAGCCGTACATGGACCACGAAGCCGACCAGGCCGCGTTCGACTACCTCAACGCCAAGGTGGGCTACAAGACCCCGTTCGATCCCAAGTCCAACATGAAGGCCGCCCAGTTCGCCCAGCCGCTGTTCGAGTTCTCCGGCGCCTGCGCAGGATGCGGCGAGACCCCGTACATCAAGAACATCACCCAGCTGTTCGGCGACCACATGATGATCGCGAACGCCACGGGCTGCTCCTCCATCTACGGTGCCTCCTTCCCCGCCTCCCCGTACTGCACCGACGCACACGGCCACGGCCCGGCCTGGCAGAACTCCCTCTTCGAGGACTTCTGCGAGTTCGGCCTCGGCATGCACCTCGGCTCCGACCGCATCCGCGAGACGGTCGCCGCGCTGATGGAGAAAGGCCTCGCCTGCGAGAAATGCAGCCCCGAGATGAAGGAACTCTACCAGAAGTGGCTCGATAACCGCAAGGACTACGCGGTCACCCGCGAAGTCGCCGACAAGCTCGTCCCGATGATGGAAGCCTGCGGCTGCGACGTCTGCAAGAGCCTGCTGGCCCTCAAGCAGTTCATCCCGTCCCGGAGCCAGTGGATCTTCGGCGGTGACGGTGCCTCCTACGACATCGGCTACGGCGGACTCGACCACGTCCTCGCCAGCGGCGAGAACGTCAACATCCTCGTCCTCGACACCGAAGTGTACTCCAACACCGGCGGACAGTCCTCCAAGGCCACCCCGGTCGGCGCCATCGCCAAGTTTGCCGCCTCCGGCAAGAAGATCCGCAAGAAGGATCTCGGCATGATGGCCATCAGCTACGGCTATGTCTACGTGGCCCAGGTCGCCATGGGCGCCAGCCCCGTCCAGTACATGAACGCCATCAAGGAAGCCGAAGCCTACGACGGGCCGTCCCTGATCATCGCCTACGCCCCGTGTATCAACCACGGCCTCAAGGCGGGCATGGGCCTGAGCCAGAAGGAGGAGAAGCTGGCCGTCGAGTGCGGCTACTGGCACCTCTACCGCTACAACCCGGCCCTCGAGGAGCAGGGCAAGAACCCGTTCACGCTCGACTCCAAGGAGCCCGACTGGAGCAAGTTCCAGGACTTCCTCAAGGGTGAGGTCCGCTTCGCTTCCCTGTACAAGCTCTTCCCGGACAGCGCCGCCGAGCTGCTCACCAAGACCGAGGAGTTCGCGAAGGTCCGTCTCGGAACCTACAAGCGCCTCGCAGGGAAAGAATAATTTTTGCTGTAAATTCAATAAAGAATTATTGTTTTTCAATAATTATTGATTATCTTTGCAGACAGCAGACCGGAAACGGCAGGAGATTTCAGCATACAAGTTGTAGTTTCTCAACGCTTTTCGCGTCTCAAGGTTAGAAGTTAGCAACAGAGCAATCAATGAAAATGATGAAAAAAATCCTCTTCATTGCAGCGGCGCTTCTCGGCGCCGCTGCTTTGGGTTCTGCGCAGCAGCTGCAGCAGCTCCCCAATGATCCGGCTACGCGCGTCGGCAAACTCGACAACGGCCTGACTTACTACATCCGCCACAACGAGAAGCCCGCCCAGCGGGCGGAGTTCTACCTCGCCACCAACGTCGGCGCCCTGCAGGAGCTGCCCGACCAGGACGGCCTGGCCCACTTCCTGGAGCACATGTGCTTCAACGGTACGAAGAATTTCCCCGGCAAGGGGATCCTCAACTGGCTGGAGAGCATCGGTGCCTCCTTCGGCGGCAATGTCAACGCCTCCACGGGCGTGGAGCAGACCATCTACCTGCTCAACAACATCCCGCTGGTGCGTCCGACCGTCGTGGACACCTGCATCCTCATCATGCATGACTACTCCCACTTCGTGACCTGCGACCCGGAGGAGATCGACAAGGAGCGCGGCGTGATCCTGGAGGAGAAGCGCTCGCGCAACACCGCCCAGTGGCGCATGCGCGAGGCGTCCGGCCCGTACCTCTACGGCGACACCAAGTACGCCACCACCTCCATCATCGGCACGGAAGAGAACCTGAAGACCTTCAAGCCCGAGAGCCTGACGAACTTCTACCACACCTGGTACCGTCCGGACATGCAGGCCCTGATCGTCGTGGGTGACATCGACGTGGACTATGTGGAGGCCTGCATCCAGCGCACCTTCGCCGACATTCCGGCCGCGGAGAATCCCAAGCAGAAGGACATCATCGCCATCCCGGACAACGCGAAGCCGGCCATCGGCATCCTCACCGATCCCGAGAACCGCAACACCGCCATCACCGCCTACTGGCGCAGCCAGGCCACGCCCGAAGAGCTCAACAGCACCCCGATCGGCCTGCTGACCGACCTCGTGGAAGACATCGTCTCCATCGTGATGAACGAGCGCTACACCGATATCACGGCCCAGCCCGACGCACCGTTCCTGCATGGTGCCTTCGGCATCGGCAACCTCTGCGAGACCGCCGACGTGGTCTTCGCCGAGGTAGCCTGCAAGGACGGCGAGGCCCTGCCCGCCTTCACGGCCAGCCTGCTCGAAGCCGAGAAGCTCCGCCGCTTCGGCCTGACCGACGCCGAGGTGGAGCGTGCCAAGGCCGAAGTGCTCTCGCAGTATGAGGCCGCCGCCAAGAAGGCAGACACCCGCACTAACTCTGAGTTCGTGATGCCGATGATCTCCAACTTCTTCGACAACGAGCGCTTCATGGATCCCCAGACCGAGTACCAGCTCGTCCAGCAGCTGATGCCGGCCCTGACCACCGAGACGATCAACCAGATGGCCCAGCAGCTGATCACCCGCGAGAATCTGGTGGTCATCTATCAGGCTCCCGAGAAGGAAGGCCTCACCCATCCGACCGCGGAGCAGATCCAGGCCGTGATCGACGCCGTCGAGAACGCCGAGATCGCGCAGGCCGCCGGCGAGGAGATCCCCGCCGAGTTCCTCGATCCTTCCACACTGAAGGGCAGCAAGAACGCCAAGGTCAAGGACGGCATCTACGACTCCGAGACTTTCACCCTGAAAAACGGCATGCGCGTCTGGCTCCTCTCCACGGAGCATGAGAAGGACCGCATCGTCTTCAACCTCAGCAAGGACGGCGGCAAGAGCCTGCTCTCCGACGAAGAGATCTATTCCTTCGACAGCAATATCTGGAGCCTGTACCTGCAGAACACCGGCATCGCAGACTTCCCCAAGACGATGGTGAACAAGATGCTCTCCGGCAAGCAGCTCAGCGTGACCCCGTACATCGACGAATACACCCACGGCGTCAGCGGCTCCACGACGGTCAAGGACCTCGAGACCGCCCTGCAGCTCGCCTACCTGTACTTCGCGCAGCCGCGCTTCGATGAAGCCGAGTACAACCAGGGCATAAGCCAGATCAAAGCCGTCCTGCCGAACCTCATGACCCAGTCCAACTACAAGCTCACCAAGGCCCTCTACGACTATGCCTATGACAGCCCGCGCCGCTTCATGATCAGCGACGAGACGCTCTCCAAGGCCAGCCTGGGCACGCTTGAGAAAGCCTACAAGCGCCTGTTCGCCGATGCCGCCGGCGCCCGTCTCGTGGTGGTGGGCGACTTCGACGAAGACGACATCATGCCGCTGATCCGCAAGTATGCCGGATCCATCCCGATGAGCAAGACCGCCACGAAGGCCGAATACCGCGGCGACGGTATCACCACCGCCAACCGCGTGTACGACTTCAAGGCCCAGATGGCCACGCCGATGGTCACCGTCGTCCAGACCTATAACGCCCTGAAGCCCTACTCCGTCGCCGACCAGGCGGCTCTGGATGCCCTGTCCTACATCCTGGACATGCTCTATACCGAGACGCTCCGCGAAGACGAAGGCGGCACTTATGGTGCCAGCGCCTCCGCCGAGGCCAGCCGGAAACCCGATGAGCGGCACTTCATGCAGGTGGTCTTCCAGACCAATGTCGAGTCCGCTGACAAGCTCCGCGAGCTCGCCAAGTCCGGATTCAAGGGTCTCGCCGAGAACGGACCTACCGCCGAACAGTTCGACAAGGCCGTCAAGAATCTCCAGAAGAACATTCCGGAGAACCGCCAGCGCAACGCCTACTGGGGCAGCATGCTCCTGCTGAGCGCCCGCTACGGCTTCGATTTTAACGAAGACTATGAGGCAGCCGTGAATGCCCTGACCCCCGAAAAGGTCCAGAATGCAGCCAAGGAACTGCTGAACGGCAACCTCGTAGAGCTTGTGATGCGCCCTGAATAACCCGCGAAAAACGGAAGTTTTTGCTATCTTTGCAATAAGTAAATCTTATTGCCCGTGTTTGAAGACTTCCGTTTACGCGTATTTGTCAAAGTGGCCGGGACCGGCAGCTTCACCGCTGCTGCCCGGTCACTTGGCGTTAGCCAACCCGCTGTCAGCCAGCATATTGCAGAACTTGAGAAATTCGCCGGCGGCCGCCTCTTCGAGCGCAGTCGCGGCCAGGTACAACTCACCGCCCGCGGCGAAGCCTTTCTCGCCCAGGCGCAACGCATCCTGGATGGTTATCATGAACTCGACCTGGCCTTCCACGCCCCCGAGACCATCCTGATCCGGGATGTGCTGCACGAGGGCCGCAAGACCTGCATCCTCATCCGCCAGGGCCGTTTCGTCGATCTCGACGCCCCGGCGGACACTCCGGCGGACCGTATCCTCGACGGCGCCGGCACGGCCATCCTGCCCTCCTTCTACAACACCCACACCCACGCCGCAATGACCCTGCTGCGCGGCTATGCCGACGACCTGCCCCTGCAGGAATGGCTCCAGGACCACATCTGGCCCGCGGAGGGAAAGATGGAACCCGAGGACATCCGGCGCGGCAACGAACTGGCCATCCGGGAGATGGCCGCCTCCGGGACGACCTTTTTCTCGGACATGTACTTCGATTTCGAGGAATGCATTGCCGCCGTGGAAGCCTCCGGCATGCGCGCGGCCATCGGCATCACGGTGATGGACAACCACCCCAAATCCCATTTCGAGGACATCCGGGACTACATCAAGAACTGGAAGGACCCCACCGGCGGCCGCATCCAGCTCGTGATGGCCCCCCACTCCATCTACACCGTCAGCGCCGAGCGGCTGCGGCGCTGCGCCAATTTCGCCCGGCACAACGGGCTGCTGCTCCACATCCACCTCTCCGAGACGCGCCGCGAAGTCGAGGACTGCATCCGCGCGCACGGCACCACGCCGGTGCGCTACCTGGACAAGCTGGGCTTCCTCGGGCAGGACGTGATCGCGGCCCATTGCGTCCACGTGGACGCCGAAGAGTGGAAGATCCTCGCGAAGCGGGGCGTGACCGTCTCGCATTGCCCCTGCTCCAACCTCAAGCTGGGCAGCGGCCGCTTCCCCTATGAGCTGGCCCTCGAATCCGGCTGCCGCATCACCCTGGGCACGGACGGAGCCTCGTCCAGCAATTGCCTGGACCTGCGGGAAGCGATGAAATTCGCGGCCCTGGTGGCCAAGATGCAGGGCGACACGACCCTGCTCCCGGCAGAAGAGGTCTTCCGCTGGGCCACGAAGAACGGTGCCGAATTCTTCGGCATCGATGCCGGGGAGATCGCCGTCGGCAAGGAGGCGGACGCCGTGCTGGTCGAACTCGGCGAGGCGCGCATGCAGCCCCTGCACCACTTAATCTCCAACTGGGTTTATTCGGCCGACAGCTCGGTAATCCGATATACGATATGTGCCGGATCAGTTCTCCAATGACGAGGGTATAGCGCTATTTGAGGCGGGCGGCGAGCCAGCGTTCGAGCGTCTGCGAGAAGTTGGCGCGCTGGTCGCCCAGCGCATCGCGCCCGGTCGTCTCCACCGTCCCGAAGCCCCAGCCGTGGCCACCGCTCGAGAAGATGTGCAGTTCGCCCGGCACGTGGTAGCGCTGCATCGCGCGGAAATAGCGGATGCTGTTCTCCGGCGGCACGGCGCGGTCGTCGGCACTGAGCAGCAGGATCGCCGGCGGCGTCTGCGAGCTCACGCGCGTATCCAGCGACCAGGCCTCGACCTGTTCGCGCATCACGCGCGGCCCGAGCAGGTTCGCCCGCGTGCCGGCGTGCGTCGTGAACTCTTCCAGCGTGATCACGGGATAGACCAGCACGGAGAAATCCGGCCGCGTGACCTCGTCCACGAAGAGCGTGGACGCCGAAGCGGCCAGGTGCCCGCCCGCGGAGAAGCCCATCACGCCGATCTGCCACACGCGCCAGTCAGCTGCGTGGGCGCGGCAAAAGCGGAAAGCGTTCTGCACGTCCCGCAGGGGCACGCCGCTGTGGCCGTTGGGCATCCGGTAGAGCACCACGCAGGCGGCGATGCCGCGCTTCAGGCACCAGTCAGCCACCAGGGCACCCTCGCCCTCATAGGAGCAATACGAATAGCCGCCGCCCGGGCAGATCACGATCATCTGGCCGTTGGGCTCCTCCGGCAGGAAGATCTCGAGCCAGGCATCGTCACCGATATTGCCGTAGCGGTGTCCGCCGCGGTCGGTCACCTCGCCCGTCAGTCCGTTGGACTCGCCCGGGCCGAGGGTCACGACGCGGCCTTCATTCACGAGGCCCACGTCCACGCCCTGCCCCTGCGGGTAGAGACGCACGGTCGCCGTGGGTTTCGGGAGCTCGAAAGCCGCGGCCGGCAACAAAAAGAGGGCTGCAAGAGCCCCCATTAATAACCTTTTCATATGCATGTTATTCGCCCGGTTCGATGGCGCCCATCGGGCAGGCGTCAGCGCAGGTGCCGCAGTCAATGCATACGTTGGGGTCGATCGTGTAGACATCGCCCTCCTGGATCGCGCCGGAAGGACATTCACCCTGGCAAGTTCCACATGCCACGCAGGTGTCGGGATTAATCTTGTAAGCCATTATCAGTAGTAATTAGTGTGTGTTCGGTCCGTTATTTGCAATTAGCATGACAAAAGTAATCATTTTTTCGTAAATTTGCAGTTATGAAGACAATTTTGACAATCATGCTTGCTGCATTGCTCGCAGCACCCATCCAGTTTGACAAGACCGTGCACGACTTTGGCGAGATCAGCACCAAGGCCGGCAAGCAGACCTGCACCTTTACCGTGACCAACGACAGCGACGAAGCGCTTTCCGTCTTCGCCGTCGTCCCTTCCTGCGGATGCACCGACGTCGTGTGGCCGCGTGAAGCGATTGCCCCGGGCGCGACCGGCGTGATCACCGCGACCTACTCCAACGACGAAGGCACCGGGACCTTCGACAAGACCCTGACGGTTTACACTTCCGCCCAGAAGAAGCCGATCATCCTGCACCTCAAGGGATCCGTCACGAAGAATGCCAAGTAGCAACTACACAGACGACAACATACGCACCCTCGAAGGGGTACAGCATGTCCGGATGCGTCCTGGCATGTATATCGGACGCCTGGGCAACGGCAACAACCCGGGCGACGGTATTTATGTATTGCTGAAGGAGATCATCGACAACTCCGTGGACGAGTATGCGATGGGCTTCGGCAAGCAGATCGTGGTCGACATCGACCCTGAGAACCACGTCTCCGTGCGGGACTACGGCCGGGGTATTCCCCTGGATTCCGTCGTCAAGGCGGTCAGCATCCTCAACACCGGCGGCAAGTTCGACGACAAGGTCTTCAAGAAGTCGGTCGGACTCAACGGTGTCGGTACCAAGGCCGTCAATGCCCTGTCCGAAACCTTCTATGTATGCTCCTACCGGGAAGGCGAGAGCTCCTGGGCGCGCTTCGAGCGCGGCGAACTGAAGGAGAGCGGCAAGGAAGCCGCCCCCAGGGAGAAGAACGGCACCCTCGTGCGCTTCTACCCAGACCCCATGATGTTCGGGACCTTCGCCTACAACCTCGACTACGTGGAGACGATGGTCAAGAACTACTCCTACCTCAAGAAGGGCCTCACCCTCGTGCTCAACGGCACTCCGTACAAATCGGAGAACGGCCTGCTGGACCTCGTGAACGAGAACCTCTCCGAGGAGCCGCTCTATCCGCCCATCCACCTGGAAGGCCCGGACATCGAGATCGTACTGAGCCACGGCCGTGACTACGGCGAGAACATCTCCTCCTTCGTCAACGGGCAGAACACCCGCGACGGCGGCACCCATCTCGCCGCCTACCGCGAAGCCATCGCCAAGACGCTCAAGGAGTTCTTCAAGAAAAACTACGCCCCGGAGGACTGCCGCCAGGGCGTCGTCGGCGCCATCAGCATCCAGATCCAGGAACCCAACTTCGAAGGCCAGACCAAGACCAAGCTCGGCTCCAACTACATGTGGGAGAAGCAGACCCACGACGAGCACGGAACCCTCAAACTGGACACCGGTCCCACCATCCGCTCATACGTCAACTCCTTCGTAGCCACGGAGCTGGACAATTATCTCCGCATCCACAAGGACATCGTCCCCGTGATCGAGGAGAAGATCAAGGACTCCCAGCGCGAGCGCGAGGAGATCTCCGGCATCCAGAAGAAGACGCGCGAGCGCAACAAGAAGGCCAACGTCTATAACAAGAAGCTCCGCGACTGCCGTTTCCACTTCAACGACAAGGTCACGGAGAAGACCCAGGAGAACATCGAGAACTCCTCCATCTTCATCACCGAGGGCGACTCCGCAAGCGGTACGATCACCAAGGCGCGCAACGCCAACTTCCAGGCTGTCTTCTCGTTGCGCGGCAAGCCGATCAACTGCTACAAGGAGAGCCGCAAGAAAGTGGCGGAGAACGACGAACTCAACCTGCTTATCTCGGCCCTCGGCGTCGAGGACGACCTCGAGGACCTGCGCTACAACAACATCATCGTCGCCACCGATGCCGATGACGACGGCATGCACATCCGCATGCTGGTCCTGACCTTCTTCATGAAGTACTACCCCGACCTGATCCGCCGCGGGCACGTGCACATCCTGCAGACTCCCCTCTTCCGGGTGCGCAACAAGAAGGAGAACCGCTACTGCTACACGCCCGAGGAGAAGGAAAAGGCCATCAAGGAACTGAAGACCGGCGTGGAGATCACCCGCTTCAAAGGCCTCGGAGAGATCAGCTCCGACGAATTCGTGCACTTCATCGGCCCCGGGATGCGGCTCGACCTCGTCAAGCTCGCCGAAGAAGAATCCATCGCGGACATCATGTCCTTCTACATGGGGGACAACACCCTGGAACGCCAGAATTTCATCCGCGCCAACCTCCGCTCCGAAGAAGAACTGGAAGACGTAAATATCTGACGACGTTCCCGCCGGATAGGCCGCTAGCTCCGAAGACACCCATGAACCTGATCAATTTATTCAAGAACATCCGGCCCTTCGTGCGGCCTTACCGCTGGCTGGTGATCATCACGCTGATCCTGACGCTCATCGGTTCCCTGATGGCGCAGGTCAACGCCATCGTGCTCGACCGCACCGTGGATGCCATCAACGCGCTGATCGGCACGGATTTCTCCTGGAGCCAGGCCGCCCGCATCCTGACGATCATCAGCATCGTGCTGCTGGGCAAGGAGGTCGTCTCCGCGCTGATCACCTTCGCGCAGAACTACTACGGCGAGCGCATGCGCATTTTCGTGTCGCGCGATCTCTCGCAGAGCGTCATCGAGAAGGTGCTGACCTTCCGCATGGCCTATTTCAACACGGACGAGAATGCGACGGGCAAGCTCCAGGCGCGCATCGACCAGGGCGTGAGCAGCCTTTCGCGCACGGTGCAGAATTTCTTCATCGACCTGCTGCCGCTGTTCACGAGCGCCCTGCTGGCGCTCATCCTCATGTTCGCTGCCAACGTATACGTGGGCCTCGTGGCCCTCGGGATCGTGCCCTTCTACTTCTGGATCACCTACCGGCAGGCCAAGCGCCTCAAGGGCTGGCGCCGCGAGATGCGTTCGCACCTGGAGACGAAGAGCCAGGGCATCAAGAACATCATCGACTCGATCAACGTCATCAAGAGCTTCAACCGCGAGCGGATCGAGGGCCAGAAGCAACTGGACATCCAGAACCGCGTGACCGAGAACCAGATGAAGACCCGCCGGGTGGCCTTCTACTACAACGGCCTCAAGAGCTTCGTCAAGCAGGTCGGCACGGTCCTGGTCATCATCCTGACGGCCTACCTCGTCCTGAGCGGCTACCCGGGGATGACCATCGGTAAGATCATGTACCACGTGATGCTGTTCAGCAACGTCATCGCCCCGATCACCCAGCTCCAGCGCATCTTCGACGACGTCAACGACGCGCTGATCTACGCAGAAGGCTTCTTCGGCATCCTCAATTCCGACCAGGAGGTCGAGCCGTCCGGCCAGTATCGGCCGGAGAAGATCTCCGGCCGATTCGAACTCCGCCACGTGGACTTCACCTATCCCAACGGCAACCAGGCCCTCTGGGACATCAACATGACCATTGAGCCCGGCAGGATCACGGCGCTGGTGGGCCTGAGCGGTGCGGGCAAGAGCACCATCGTGAACCTGCTCGACAAGTTCTACGAACCGCAGGTCGGCGAGATCCTGCTCGACGGCGTGGACCTGCGCGAATACGACACGCAGTACCTGCGCGACCACATCGGCCTGGTCCTGCAGAAGAACCACATCTTCGACGGCACGATCGAGGAGAATATCCGCTACGGGCGGCCCGACGCGAGCTTCGAGGAGGTCGTGGAGGCAGCCCGCAAGGCCTGCATCTACGACCAGATCGTCGCCTTGCCCAAAGGCTTCGAGAACAAGGCCTCCGACCTGTCCGGCGGCCAGCAGCAGCGCATCGCCATCGCGCGGATGTTCCTCAAGAACCCGCCCATCATCTTCCTCGATGAGCCCACGGCTTCGCTCGACGCCATCGCCACCGAGCAGATCAAGGCGAGCATCGACGAGATCAAGAAGAACCGTACCGTGATCATGATCTCCCACTCCATCTCCCAGATCATCGACAGCGACATGATCTACGCCCTGCAGAAAGGCCGGGTCGAGGAGAGCGGGCATCCGGACGAGGCGTACCGAAAGGGCGGCGTCTATAAAGCGATCATGGACGCTTCGGCTCGCAGCCTCAACATCGAAAAGCTCGCGCACACGCTGGATTCCAACGGAGACGGTCAATTCTTCGATTGATTTTCGTATCTTTGCTCTATGCGTCGGATCGGAACCATACTCTTCCTGCTGCTTGCCCTGGCGACCGGCACTGCGCACGCGCAGATCGTCAACCGGCTCAAGGTGGATGACCCCACCTTCCAGCGCTATGCCTGGGGGCGGATGCAGCAGTACAACCCGGACAACCTCGTCCTCGCGGACTCCCTCTACACCGTGGGCACGGAGCTCGGCAGCGTCAAGTACCGCTGCCTGGGGCTCTCGCTCGAATTTCCCGTGCGCTTCGCGCTCGGGGAATACGAACGCATGGACGCCGCCGTCGCGGAGATCAAGGAGATGCTGGAAGCGCGCACGGACACGCGTTCCTTCTATTTCTCCACCCTGCACGAGTACTGCCAGTACCTGATCCTGCTGGGCCGCGCCTCCGACGCGATGCTGGAAGCACGCGCCATGGACCGCATCGCCGGCGAAGAGAAGAGCGCCCTCGGCCACATGTACGCGCACCGCATCGTCGGGCTGATCCAGAGCTACCGGACCAACTCCTACCTGGCCATCCAGAATTTCACCCGCGCCGCCGACTACTGCAAGGAGGCGCGCGCGGAGCAGGAACTCCCCAACCTCTTCATCCTCATCGCGCAGGAATACATCAAGATGCGGGATTTCGCGAACGCGGAGGACTACTGCCGCCAGGCCGAGGCATACCAGGAGTTCTTCCCTTCCCTGCGGATCAAGACGCAGATGACCCGCGCCTACTTCTACAATGCGCAGAAAGACTGGGACGCCTTCTGGCGCACCTACGACGCGCTGGTCACCGATCCGCTGTACAAGATGCAGACCGACAGCGACTCCCGCTACGAGATGGACGTCGCTTACCTGCAGTCGCGCGGCCTCTTCGAGCAGGCGCTCGCCAAGGCGGACTCCCTCGGCACGGCCCGTGACCGCCACGACAAGAAGCAAAGCATCTACGCGGCCCAGGGAGCATTCGCGCCGGCATACGGCGAACTGTCCCTCCTGATGTCGGAGAAAGACTCCATCTACATCAAGGTCCAGAACGAAGACATGGCCATCCTCGACGCGGAGATGAACAACGCCCAGCTCCGCCAGGATGCGGAGCGCCTCAAGAACCAGAACCAGACCACCATCCTGATCGGCTTCATCGTGATGTTTGCCATCGCCTTCTTCTCCATCCTGATGGCCCAGTGGCAGCTCCGGCAGAACCTCGACGAGATGAAGAACAAGAACAACCAGATCCTCATCGCGCGCCGTGCCTACCAGAAGGCCCTGGATGCCAAGGAAGCCGAGAACTCGATGAAAGTCAAGATCCTCCAGAACCGCAAGTCCAATACATTCAAATTATGAACAAGCTCAAGTCCATCTTCCGTTACCACAAGAACGAACTCATCGCCCTGCTGCTCTTCTTCGTCGGCGGGACCCTGGGCATGCTCGGACTCATCCAGCGCGTACCCCTGGTCCTGGGCATCCTGGGCATCGTCATCCTGGCTTCGGGCCTGTTCTTTTTCTGCCTGAGCTATTCGTCCGAGCGGGTGTACAAGGAGTACTACAAGGACAGTTATGAGATCGAGCACGAGACCATCGAGGACGAGATCCGCAAGTCCATGGTCTATCACCGGTACCAGGAGGCCGTGATCAACCGCTACGAATCCGCCTGCCGCGACCTCGGGCTGAGCGAGGAGCAGAAGGACTGGCTGCTCACCCTGCTGATGGACGAGAAGAACAAGGTGGATGAGGAGCTAAAGGCTCAGGGCGGAGGGCACATTTAACTCCCCCGGTCGCTGCGCTCCGAGGCAAGCCTGGCAGCGTACCTGATTCATTGAACTATTTCCGCGTGGCTTCGATGAGCTGCATCTGCGTGACGACGCAGGTGAGCAGCTTCTCCATGATGATCGGCTTCATGATAAAGTCGTCCGCACCCGTGTTGAAGCCCTTGACCACGTCTTCCTGGGAGTTGAGGGCCGAGAGGATCACGATCCGGATACCCGCCGTAGCCGGGTCCGCGCGCAGGCGGCGGATCACCTCGAAGCCGTCGATGACGGGCATCATCAGGTCCAGTAGGATCAGGTCCGGCTTCTCCTGCGCCACGGCATCCAGCGCCTGCTGGCCGCCCGATGCGGTCCGCACGCGGAAATTGAAGCGCGACAGCATCTTCTGCACCAGCAGCAAGTTCAGCGGAATGTCATCGACCGCCAGCACATTGTATTGGGAATAATCGTGCGTTTGAGCGTAAATAGGTACCATATGGATTGATTATTTGGATTCGGTCGGAACTTCAAAGACAAAACGGGCTCCCCCCGCGGTATAGGTCGTGTCCAGATAGACCTTGGCGCCCATGCGCGAAGCGATGTCGCGGCAAATGCTCAGGCCCAGGCCCGTCCCCTGGACGAAATCATTCAGTTTCGTGAAGCGTTCGAAAATACGCTCCGCATCCTCCGGCGGCACACCCGTGCCGGTGTCCGTGACCGCGAAGGTCACCATGCCGGGATGCTCGGACAGCGAGCTGGACAGCTTGATCTCGCCTTTCGCCGTGTGCTTGCAGGCATTCGTCAGCAGGTTGATCAGGATCTGCTGGACACGGCGCGGGTCAGTACGGAAGACGAAGGGCTCCTCCGACTCGGGTACGTAGTACATCTGCACACCCGGCTGCAGGCGGTGCTCAGCGCTGTTGATGGCGGCCTGGGCGATGGCGTGGACCTCTCCTTCTTCATAGACGATGCTGTACTTGCCCGAATCCATGGCCGACACATTCAGGATATCGTCCAGGAGCATCGTCAGCATCTTGGTATTGTTGACGATATGCGCGGCAAATTCGTCCTTCTCCTCCGGCGGGAAAGATCCGTCCGGCAGCGACAGGAGCTGCGAGAAGCCGACGATCGCATTCAGCGGCGTACGCACTTCGTGGCTCATGTTCTGCACGAAACGCGTCTTCGCCGCATCCGCCAGGCGGACCTTCTCGTTCGCCTCCTGCAGTTCTGCGATCCGCTGCTCATCGAGTTCGCGCGCTTTGCGGAGGTCCCGGCTGTGGGTCCAGAAGAAGAGGACGACGAACAGCAGGATGATCAACAGCAACACCGCCAGCACACGGTAGATCCGGAGCATTTCCTTTTCCTTGTTGGCAAGCTCGGCAGCCAGGAGCGCCTTGCCCATCCGGGTGTCCAGCTCCGCGATCTTGGAAGTGTTGCTTTCCGAGAAAAGACCTTCAAATTTACGGACCATCAGGCGCTCGATCTCGAAGGCCTGGTCCTTGTAGCCATACATCTCGGCCACGTTGGCAATGAATTTGACTTCCCGGATCTTGTTATCCGCGAGGTCGTTGACCGCAGTCGCATCGAAACTGCCGTACAGGATGTCATCCAGCGTCTCGAAGAGGCGTGCGGCCGTCGAGCTGATGGTAGTCAGCTGGGGGTCCTTCAGGCAGAGGTCGCGATAGTGCTGATAATCCTTGACGCGCTTCTCATAAGCAGCGATCTTGGCCAGATAGTATTCGCAACGCAGCGTATCCAGATGGACCTGGGAGGCCGCGACGGCCTTCTCCACATTGATCCGCAGGGAGTCGCTCCCGATCACATAGGTATCCGCCAGGTCGCAGTACAGGCGCGTGAGGCTCTGCTTCTTGATGACGGGATCCGAGGTCGTATCGTGAATCTCAATCGCCTTCAGGATATACTGCTTAGCCGTCATATAGTCGCTTTGTGCAATGTAAAGTGCGACCAGATAACGATATCCCATCCATTGTCCATAGGCATCGTTCCGATCCGCCGAGATCTGCTGCATCTCCTGCACCAACTCGAAGGTCCGAATGCGCAGCTTGTGGTTGTAGTAGAAGTTTTGGACAAGCTCGTAGGCGTAGTAGAAGTATTGCGGGAATCCGAAACGGTCGGCGGCCGATTTCGCTTCCTCGAAAGCCTTGAGCACGGCCTCTTCCGCTTCGGGAGTCGGCAGCTTCTTCGTCGGACTGAGCCGGATGAAATGCTTGAGGCGCTCGATGTAGTATAGCGTCTGGGACTTGGTGTCGCCTTTGGTGACGGCCGTCCGGAGGAAAGCCGCGTTGACCTCCTCGAATCCATCCTTACCCACCAGCGTCTCCGCCTTCTGGAACAGCGGATAGCATTCGTCATCGAGTTCGTAAGGGTTGTTCTGCCCCGCCAGCGGCAGGAACGTCGCCAGCAGCAGGAGGAGAACGATCGGGAATTGTTTCATATCTTCAAAGATATGCATTTTCCGCTTTTTATGCAACGCTTTTTATATGGCGCCGCCGGGGCCGGGGACTACGGAATTGCGGTTTTTTATATCTTTGTACACAGTTTTCACACGAAGCAAGCATCTTATGACTTCATCTTCTGACTTGAACCGCGCTTCCAGCGCACACACCCGGACCTTTGTCTGGGTCACCATCGTACTCATCGTGCTGGGCACCAGCATGCATTTCGTGCACCATCTTCCGGGGTTCAACCATTTCTGGGGCTACATCTTCCCCGTCCAGGAGAGCGTGATGGCGCACATGAAGATGATCTTCTATCCGATGCTGCTCCTGGGCATCTGCCTGTCCGTCATCAAGCGCGACATCCGCGAGATCGGTGCGCCCATCCTGGGCGGCCTAGCGGTCATGCCGCTGGTCATCGTGTGCTTCTTTGCCTATTGGATTTTCGTGCGGCACGAGCTGATGGCGCTGGACATCGTCATCTACATCGCCGTGATGGTCCTCGCGGTCTGGCTGGCCCGCCGCTGGAGCACACGCCCCTTCGTCAGGAAAGCCTGGCCCCTCTGGCTGGTGCTGACCATCTGTATCATCGTCCTGACCGGTCTCCTCACCTACCACGCCCCGGACTGGATTATCTTCGCGGACCTCGGGTAAAGTTCGCACCAGGTAAGCGCCGGCTCCCCCAGTGCCGCGGGTTGAGAGCCTGCCAAGGGCAGGAAAGGGCCGTTTTGCCCCGGGCAACCGCTTTTTTGGCCTGCCCGGGGCAAATCAGATGGCTGGCGCCCCCGGCAGCGGAAAGCGTAGAGCGCGATGGATAATCTTTTGCGGATGCGAAGTAAGCATCCGACAAAGTACAATATTAGCCGCCACTTTCGGGTAGTACCTGGTAGTGGCGGCTATTAGTGGGCAGTAGCTGGGTACTACCGGGTAGTAGTCGGCACACCTTCGCCACCCGCTGCATTGAGATGGGGTCGGACTACAAGACCGTGAGCGACCTGCTCGGCCACGCCGATGTCAAGACCACCCTGAACCTCTATGTCCACCCGGGCATGGCCCAGAAGAAAGCCTGCGTCAACGGGCTGGTGGGATAGCTTACGGAGTCGGGGCAGCGAATACCAGCGACAACTTATAAAGGCTTCCGGTCCTGCCTGCAGCCGCTGTATCTTTGGCCAAGGCAGAGTTGAGAATCTCCGTTTGGGAACTACCCGTGGGATCCGTGTAGCCCGCCTGGAAATCAACGGCATGTGCAGCCGTGAGGGCGCCTAACGTGACGGAGGCCTCCCAGTCATTGTGAACAGCAGATCCTGAATCATAGAAATGTAACACCGTGTCGGCAGTCGGGACAAAGAGCGGCCCGCTATCCAGACTCTGCCAAAGATCGATGTGATAGCCAGCGGAATCGCCGAACTTATATCCATTGTACACGTAAGTAGCACTGTCATTACGCTTGTCTTTGGTGGAATCCCAGCCTTCAACCGAACCTTTCTCAACGAAACCAACCCTACCTGTGTAGCTGGTAACTGTACCATTGACAAGTTCCGAACGGAAACGGGCACCGGTAGCCTGGAATCCAGCGGCCGTCGTGATATTGGTGTCGAAACTGTAAAGCGGAATGAAGAGGTATCTTCTGTCAAGGGTTGCCGAACCGTTGATCTCGTCGTTATAATCGGTCGAATAGGACACTTGGGCCGTGTAACTGTTCCCGGCAAAAGTCTTTGTCAAGAACGGCACGTGATACGTATACAGCGTCGTCGCAGGGATAGCTACTCCATCCACAGTGGTAGCAGGTATGGCCGTAGCTGTGCGGTCCGCGGTTGTGGCCAGATCGTACGAACGCGTCGTAGTCTCCGTTCCCTCGATGAGAGTAATATTCACGGTACCGGTATTTCTCACCGTAGTAAAGTCCACATAACCGTAGCTGTTTCCTGCGCCATAATAGTCAGAGGGCCAGATGGTTACTTTGGCATCATCACCATCGAGGAAGACCGGGACGCCGTTCAGGAATGTATCGTTGGAAGGAACGCTTGCATCAGCAAGATTCGAAAAATACTCCCGATTGACAGCATAAACGGTAGTCGCGCTGGAAGCCGTATTGGTCTTGTAATAGCACGGAAGAATGCGGTAATTGATACCACCTATGGATTTGATTTGGGCATTCGAATACTGATCCCACGTTACTTCCCGCTCATACTGGAAGGAGGAGGCGGCAGTCTGACCCGGAACAATGGAATTGTCGATGTGGACCGGGAGCTTGATGGTGGATGACGAATTGGGATAAATCGTCTTGGATGCCGGTTCCATCAGGAAGGTCAGCGGGAAGAGATGTTCATTAATACCATCCTGAATAAGCAGGTCCGCATTCATATTCGTGCCGGAGGAGCCGGGAACCACATCCGTGCAATCGACCTTGAGGCTATAGGGCTCACGAAGAACAATATCGACATCACGGAACAGCGTCTCATACTGGCTCTCCTCGCAGACATAAACACGAATCTTGGCCGTTTTGGGCGCGGAAGAAGCAGCTTTGAGCGTGAACTTGATCTTGCTGTAACCATTTCCATCGACAGTCCCGGACTCAATGCTAGGCTCCGTCTCAAAGATTCCGTCATCAGACAGGATACGAATCTTCATATTCCCGTTCTGATTCGCTCCCAAGACGGTAATCGCTTTGCAGAGAAGATCCTCTTTTGCTCCGCCCGATGTGTATAAAGAGTATATCTCGTTGATAAACAAGCGTCTTTTCCCGTTTCCATCCGAAACGTTGTTGACATTGTCAGCCAGGACGGAAGCAGAGATATTGTTGGTTGCGGGCATCGAGGCCGCTTCCTTGGCAGATTGATACCCTTCGAAAGAGACACCGTTGATGTTGACGATGTAATTGAAATTACGGAGAATGTTGTAGAAGGTGTTGATACCGGCACCATCCGCAATCTGTTGCTGATCATACCCATATCCATCCGTCTCCCGGTAAATGATATCCACCTTATAGTAGCGGTCGGTATAAGTAACTGCAGGGTTTCTCGATTTGTCTACAAAATTACCTTTGATGATAATATAGGTCCGCCCCTTATCAGAGCCATCCGCATTGGGACTCTCGTACATATAGTCTACACTGCCTGTACTGGCATTAATCGGAATGAAAGTGAGTCCCCCATCTCCGGAGTCACCAATTTCTTCCTTCTTATTGGTCCACGCCACACCGGCAGGTTGATAGCCGGAATATCCCGTGGCGAGAACTTCCTTATAGCCTTTGGGCGATTCTTTGTCCGTACTCGATTTGGACCAATCGACAAATCCGCCGGAAGTCGTATTGTACGGAGCGACACTTCCGCTGACAGGCTTATTGACTACTACAAATGCCGTAGCCGTAAACTCCGTCTGATTTACATTATCCACAATCGTGGTCTCCCCCCCCCGGGGCCTAACTGTAAACTTGGCAAAGTTGCGGAGTAAAGGCACACGGACAAAATAGGTCGCATCGGTTTCTTCGTCAATAGTCTGGACAACGACCTTCCCCCAATAAGCATCTATATTCGCGACCTTCTCCCCAACGCTGATGCCATTCATGACCGTGGATTCGGAACCATACTGATACTTCATCGTTACGACGTCGTCAAAAGAGGCGGCGCTCCCCTTGTCCACAGCCACGATATGGATGCGGCGGGGCAACTTGGAACGGGTGAGCGTCACGGAGAATGTCGTTTGATTCCGTCGGGCAGTTTCAAAATCATTATCTCCGGGCTCCAAACGGTTGGTAGCGTCAGCGTACTCGACGAAGAAGCCGTTCTCATCGAAGACGAAAAGGCGGACAGCCAGACTGAGACGCCGTGCGTCATCAATCTCGCCAAAAGCCTTGGTATAAACCCCGGAAGCTTCGAGCTCAGGAATGCCTAAACCAATCGAGAGGGTGACCTTGTCCCCATCAGCACCCGTAGAAAGGGCCGGCTCATCCAGGACAAGGTTATCCACGCAGGAGACGAGTAGCGGCAGCGCCGCGGCAAGCATGCTTAGAATCTTCTTCATGGCCTCTTAGTATTGATATCCGAGCCACGTAGTGGCATTCTCCTGATACGGCTCTTCCCCCCAGTACCACACGTCATATACGCATCGAACGGCCGTATTACTAGTATTGGTTCCTAAATATGGTAAACTTTGATTATTTCCCTGAATCTTCCCGTTCGCACACCAATAACCCGTTCTATCGTTTTGGGTGAGGGTAAACAACGATGGAATATAACTCTGTGCAGACAATGTCATGATATACTTCACCTCTGCAGCCGTAGGCATCCTCCATCGTCCGGCAGGGTAACCATCTTCCTGATACGCAGCACAACGTTTTTTTGCAAGATCATAGGTAAGATATGTATATTGTGTTTTACCATATGAGGATGCAATCATAAAGGCGGGGCTGACCATGTTTTCGGTGTCATCCGTCCCGGAAGGGGTAGGAGAACCCGTTGAATAAGCACTGGCCGCCGGACGATAATGATCATTCGTGCCGCTCAGATTCGGCAAACTCACCGGATTCAGCACCCTTGGATCCCCCAGGATATATTCATCGGAAGCGGAAAAGGACGAAATATGGATTGTATATAGATTGCGATTATTGTTTCCCGACCGAGTCCCATCAGCGTTGCTTCTTGCTGTACCTAAATAGTGACTATTGCCGGAACCGACATCATCATAGGCTGTATTGCCATTCGTTCTGTTATTCACCCAGACTGATCCATTAGAACGATGTCCATCAATATAAATCGACGGATACTGAGTAAAAGTAATAATCTCAGGATCAGTAATTTTCGAATTCGTGAGCGAGACTGTAATCGTGGCGGGCACGAACTGGGTAGCAGGAATATTATGAGTCATGGATACTTTCCCATCTGAAACGGATAAACTATATCCTCCGAGAGGGAATTTGCCATATGTACCGGTGGAGGTAAATGGATTGCCAGCATTAGTACTGCCCTGTCCATTAATCGTATTACCAGAATAGGCATCATAAACAGTGCGACGCCAATTACCGTTTGTTTGTAATTCATAAACTACACGACGAATCCGATCGCTATCAGTTGCACTATCTCTGAGATTGTCATCATAATAGCTATAGAACTCCAATTTCGTAAACTGTGCCGTAACCTCATGGGAAGAAGCGTATTCTACCGCGCCGGTTGGAATGTTGGCCATCTCAACTTCGTTGGTAGAAACAGCGAGATAGGAGGTCTGCGACATGGAGACGTTGGAGACGGTAGGATCCAGTTCGCCATTGATATCCCAGCCGAAGATGATGAACGTGTTCGGACTCAAGGTAACAACGTCCTCGATATGGAAACTGCCGAGAATGCCGACAGTGACTTCCATACGGTAGTATCGATTGCTCTTGATAAAATAAGTCGGATCCATCTCATTCTGCGGAATGGGAATCTGGTAATAGGTGTTGGTGAAAAGATAGGGCTCCGTCTCGCCGCTGGGCTTGGACTCCCGCACCCAGGGCAGCATGAGCATCAGATAAGCCTCGTTGGCTGGAGTAGCCTTCCAATCTTGTGTAGGATACGAATAAAACGGGACCTCGTGCTCGTACTTCGTGCCATAGAGCTCATTGCTGGAATCATCCAATCCGACAACCTTGCGTCCTGTTTCTGCCATCGTATGCCCGTAATTGGCCCACCGGGTCGCCTCGTCGGTCCCATAGTAGATATCCGGGTCGGAGAAACCGTATGAATAGGTATTGTTGTCGTAATTGGTAGAGAAGACAATACCCTTGTTTGCGCCATGAACCAGCATGACCTGCATCATCTCCGGTTTGGCCTTCCAGACAAAGCCGTTGCCATCCGTGACACCGACGGAGCCGGCAACGTTGTTATTGACCGCATCCGGGACAGCGATCTCCAAGCGGACCTTGGCTGCCGTGCGATAGAGCGCCACGGAACCGGATACGAAATAATGGCCGCCACTTTTCACCAGCGTGATCGTACTGCCGCCTTCCATGACAAAGGAGCTCTCCTTGATGCCGCTCGGATTTTCAGCGTTCACACGGCTGAAATCGGCCGAGATAACGGTCTGGCGCAATGCGGCGCGACTCGCATCATCGGCAAAGCGGGATTTTTTCCCTTGAGAATCCGTGGTCCAGAGGTTGGCAATCACATAAACCTCACTCGTAGCCCCGTCTGTAAGCGAGCCGAAAATAGTCTGGATCAGTTCTTCATTGATGATTTCAGAGACCTGGTAACTGTCATTCTGCCCAGCAACCACGAAACGGTGGTAAACCGCCGCAGCATCCTGCGCAGCATCGCCCCTGTAGAAAAACAGGTCAAGCGTCTCAAGATAATTCTCGTTCATATCCGCTTCGCCGGCAATCGGCCCGAGGTCCGTCACCGTAGTCTTGGTATCGGGAGCACCGGAAGCTACGAAGACCTTGATCCCTCCTTCATCTTGGGAGATGATGAAGTCTTCCTTGACGAAACAGGAAACCAGAAGAACGGAGGTCGCTATATATAATAGGAATCGCTTCATGTTAGCTTAGTTGACATATTGAACGATAACGAAGGGACCGCCGATAGAGGCGTCTTGGACGGGGAGGACCTGATTGTCCGCAGTGAGGCAGAGGAAGCGCAGACGAGCGTATTGGGCCTGCGAGATGGTAGCAGAAGCAGCCCTGATTCCGATGGAGACTTCGCTTCCAACCGTTCCCGTGTTCTGGGTCAGGCCATCTGCAAATACCAACGCTGCATCCGGATCCCCGGCAAAGGTCTCTAGCATGGCAACCCAGGTGCCATGGTAGGGGGTGTCAAAGGTAAAGGTGCCTTTAAGGACCGTGCCGGGCTTGAGAGCAATCACTTTGTATTCGCTCGTGATGCCGTCAATCGTAAACGATTGAGTCGACGTATAATTGGCGCCGGGCGTGGTTGGATTGGCGACAAAGGTGTCAGGGTCCCAGAAGAGCTGTTGGGTCACGGTAACGTTTTCCTTGTAGTCGCTCGTGCCCAGGCGGAATTCCCAAGGCTGGACAACGAGATCCAGCGTGAAGGCACTCGCCGCAGAAAGAACAAGCGTATAGATATACTTCTTGTTGGGGGCCCAGGAAGTGACGGCATCTTTGCTGACCTTGATGCTGCTGACACGGGTCATACTGGCAGGACCGGAAGATTGGATGAAAGAAACACGCACGAGAACATCATTGTTGGTGTCATCGTGATGAAGTTGCTGCGGAATCAGCAGTACGGGGCTGTCGCCACAGGCGACGGGGGTCTTGGTAAGCGGCAGGCCGGAGGTGTTGGAAAAAGCCACAATGCCGGCGGTCTCTTCATCAGAATAGCTACCCCAGGAGATCGTGTCGTCACTGCCGGGCGTGGCAGCCGGAGTTTGAGCCATGATCGCCTTGTCGTAGTTGTACAGGATCTCGATCTTCGAAATCTTGATCGTTTGATTGTCCGGAACGTCATCTGCGATCCGCGCTTGGAATCCGATGGAAGAGAGGCGATGGTGGAAAGTAAAGTCAACTTCGCCATTGGACAGATCACCGTGTCCATCGGAATCGTGTTTGTAGAGATTCTTCTCAAGGTCGCAGGTCATCAGGTCAACCCTGGCGTTGGAATTCTGGGTAAAACGAATGTCAGGAAGACCGGAGGTGGTGTTTGTATATGCATCCGTGGTTCCAGCTCCGAGCAGTTCGATCCCGGCACCATTGCGGGGATAGTATCCCCAGAAACTGAGCTTGTCAATATGGGCGCTGGTCGTACCGCCCGTCTCATTGGGCCAGTACTTAATGGGAGTGTATGTCCAGGAACTGCCATCTTTCGTGACCAGCTGGTTATACATGAAGTCAGGAATATTGCCGGTACCGTCAGATTCCCAGGAACCGTCGTTGCTTCCATTTCCGTCATGATAAAAACCGAACACGCCAATCTGGGTGCCGTCGGCAAAATCAGTCGACGCCTTGGTCTCCGACACCGGCCGCAGGCTGGAGGTGAACTTGACGGGGGTATCTCCGCCGAGCTCATTCCACTCGTCGTCCGGTCCTGCACCCGGGTTGTCGATCCTGGCGCAAGCGACAAAGAGACAAGCCGCCCCCAGCAGGATCGCAGCTGTTCTGAATGAAGCGTGTGATTTGTATGTGTCCTTTCCAAACATCCTGTCGATATTTTTTCCTTTAAGCGCCCCTTAAGGGCTTTGTTTTTGGTACCCATGCGGGCGGTCAGGCCCGCATGGATAAAGTGTGACAAAATTAAATGTTCGCAGGAAGGTCAATCTCGGTAGCACCGGCACCAGTAGTAATCTCACCCGGATCGACAACGCCGTTTCCATTTGCATCATTCCAGGAATCACCCGTAGCCCAATCCTCGACGGAAGCCTCGAACTTGACATCCATCAGGCCAAGGATGATCTTAAGATTGTACTTCTTGTTCGCCTCGATTACCGGGAACTTGACACGGCCGAAGACGGTCTGAGGGACCTCGGTGAAGCCCTTGCCAGGGATCTTGGGATCATAGGTACGCACCACATAAGTGATCGTGACATCCACGACGGGCTTGGTGCCAGGCACAAGGATAATCGGGTTGGCCTCGTCCTTATAGACGTTGACTTCCTTCTTGGTGACACCCAGCGGGAGCGTGCTGAAATCAGTGACAGTCGTGGTGGGCTCCTTGAGGAAATCAGCGAGCTCGCTCAGGGAATGGGTCGCATCGGCAGCCACGGCAGCAGCATCTGCAGTGATGTTCTGCTCAAACTGGATAGAAGTGGGCGTACCGGTAAGCGTGAAAACACCCGTATAAAGGTCAAGCGTACCGGTCTGTTCTGCGGTTGCATACTGAACGGGAACGCCTTCAATGTCGGTCACAGCAACGGCAGGAGTACCTTCCGTCTCGGGGGCGCTCTTCACATTGATGCTGGAGACGGTGATCTTGGTACCGGTGGCACCACCGAAATCACCGGACGTAACGTTGCCATAAGCCGCGGTAGGATCCAAAGTGGGGTTGGCCACGATGGTAAGTCCGTTCGCTACATAGGAAGGATCCTCATACGGGTTGGGGGTAGGTACCGGGCCCTCATAAGAACCACCCAGTTTAGCAAGCAGGTGACGGAAGATGAAGGGGATCTTCGTCGACTGGCGGGTCTGGTCGGTGTTGACCGTATAGACATACGGATCAGTGGTAGTACCAGCGCCCGTACGAGTGCGATAGCCCCACATCAGGTCCACGTTCGGCTTGTTGATAGCGAAAGTGTAGTTCACGAGGTTATGGCCGGTCGTTCCGTCGATCGCAAAGCCCGTGATGCCATAGTCATTGACAGCACCGGTGGCTGCGGGATCCGCATACGGGGCATAGGCAAAGAAGGAAACCTTCTGATCGTCAGCAGACTGTCCGTTGGTCGGGTTCGGCCAGTACTTGACCGGCTCATAGGTCCAGTTGGCGCCTTCGTCAGCAGAGGTGACCTGCTGGTTGTACATGAAGTTGTCAGTCGCTTTCGCGACATCGAACGCATCCGTGCCGGAATAGGTAGCAAAGACACCGAAACCATGGGTCGCAAGGGCCTTCAGGTTCATGTCGTCAGTCGGACCGGCCTTCGTGATGCTCCGGCCGGAGTAGGCACCGAAGTTGATGGCGTCAGCCTCGGTCTGCTCAAAGTTGATCTCAGTCTTGGTGCAAGCGCCAAGGACGAGGGCTGCAACAGCAGCAAGGATAGTGAAACGTTTCATAAAGCTTTACTGAACTAACTTTAATTATTTATTATTATTGTTTATTCGTTTTTCGGGAGATCCACTTCCAGGGTCTCTCCAGTATTCCAGTCAACAACTTCAGCAGCCAAGGATACTTCGCTCAAACCAAGGACCATCCGGATCGTATTGCTGGTACCAGCCTTGAAGCTAGGGAAGGTAACACTCTTGCTAATAACATTCTCCACACGGCTGAATCCGTCAGCCAGGTTGCTGTCATCCGTCGTCACGTAATAGGTAATCCGGACGCCGATTGTGACAGGACTGGATTTCGGAAGCAGGGTGAAATACTTGCCGGCGGCAAGGACCGGTTTTTCCGAAGCGGTCACACCGGCAGGCTGCAAGGAAGCTTTCCGGGCACCGGCATCCAAGACATCGGTGTGCAACTTGGTCCCGCTAACCGTCAGAGTCATGTCGGTACTGCTCACACCAGAAAAATCCCAAAGCGGAGTTTTGGCAGCAATATTATGGAGATTAAGCACTCCCCGGTCATACATCCCCGGAATGGTCAGGACCACTTCCTTGATCGTGACCTTGACACCGTCCTTGGGCGTGCCACCGGCAGTAAGAACATTGTAGGCACCGACAGCCGTCAGGTTCAGCTGGGCCAGCGCGTGGAAGAACTTGAAAGTGACCTTGGTGCCGACCCTCGGCTTCTGCAGGTCCAGATACGGAAGGCCCTCCGTGACCGGATTGGTGCTGCCAGCAACGTTTTCCCAGGTGCCGCCGTTGGAGACGCCCCAGACCAGGTCGACATTCTTGTCGAGATCATCGGACACCTTGTAGGTCACGGTCGGATCACCGGGCGTGCTACCGTCGTACATTGCAACGATGCCTTCGGTACCACCGGCTGTCTCCACATACGGAGCATAAGCGAAGAAGGAAACCTTCTGGGCGTCGCTGCCGCCAAGCTGGTTCGGCCAGTACTTGACAGGACTGTAGCTCCAATCCGGGTTATCAAAACCGACTTTCTGATTGTACATGAAGTTCGGTTGGGTACTTCCATCATAATTGCCAGCCTTGACATAGGCGAAGACACCGAATCCCGTGGACTGGAGCTTCGCGTTATCCATCACGCCCCCTGTGCCTGCCTTGGTCTGGGGCATGTAGATGCCGAAGTTCATGGGAACGGCCGGGGTCGCCGCCTCCAGTTCAGAGACAGGAACATGATTCTCTACCTTGGTGCATGCCACCAAGGCCAGGACTGCCAGCGCAGAAAGAATCAGGTTCCGTTTCATTACTTTATATAAGTTGTTATCAAATTTCTTGGTACCCATGCGGGCGGTCAGGTCCGCATGGATAAAGTAATGTCAGATTAACTATTGATCGGGAGATCAACAGAAGTAGCAGTAACGTTGTCCCAATCCTCAACCGTAGCGGAAAGTTCGACGGAAGTCAACCCCAGCGTAATCAGAATCGTATTGGACTTGCCGGCCTGGAAACCACTCGCGAAGGTGATATCCTTCTTAATAACATTCTGCACGCGAGAATAACCGGTAGCAAGGTCTCCATCCGCGGTAGTTACATAATAAGTAATCTCAACACGAACAGTAGTGGAACTCGATTGCGGAATCAGCGTGAAGAAAGTGTTATCATCCACGAAAATATTCTTCTGAGAGGCAGTAACACCCTCAACAGTCTGGACTGCATCAGTACCGCTATCCTTGATCGTCGCGTTCAGGTCATCACCAGCAACAACAAGCGTCGTGGATGTACCAGTAACACTCTCCCAATTAGGAACACCCGCACCCGTCGTAGTATTGTTAAGGTTGAGAACACCGGAAGTAGACACAGGAAGATCGACGATACGAATCTGCGCCACAGTCACCTTCGTAGCAGCATCCAGAGTTCCACCGGCTGCAACCTGATCAAAAGCACCAACGATTTTGAGGGCAAGGCGGGAAGTCGCGTGCTTGAAGAGGAACGGGATCTTGGTACCGATAGCCGGTTTCGTAAGGTTAAGCAACGGCATTCCCTCTGCAACACTAACAGTGGCATGATGAACATCCGTATAAGAGAAACCACCCGTACCAGCGACACCCCAAAGAAGGTCAACCGCGTCGGAAGGATCGGTAGCGACAGCATACGTAACTTTCGGATCCGTAGTAGCAGCGTTAGTAGTCAATGCGGTAATACCCGTGGTACCGGAACCGGCAGCAACATAAGGAGCATAAGCAAGGAAAGAAAGCTTATCCGCAGCAGCGGGACCAGTGGCTCCGTTGTTATCATCGATGGTCTCATTAGGCCAGTATTTGATCGGGCTATAAGTCCAAGCAGAAGTGCTGACCTTCGTATTATACATGAAGTTAGGACCCGTCGTAGCTGCATAGTTTCCACCATTGGAATAGGTGGCAAACACGCCAAAACCTTCCGTCTGAAGAGAAACAGTACTGTTGGCGCCGTCAGTTGTGATCGTGCCGGCAGTACCGGCCTTCGTGGCCTTGGGCACATAGACACCGAAATTGATTGGCTCATTCACGGTCTCTTTGGTAGTCTCGACCTTGGTGCATGCACCGAGGGCGACGGCTGCGAAAGCAGCGAGAATCAAATACTTTTTCATAAAGCTTCGAAAATTTTTATTAGTTAATATTATTTATTGTTTCAATTATTACATTGGCACTTCTATGGTCTCTCCGTCCTCCCAGGGGGATACGGTGGCATCCATACCGCTCTTGTTGCCATCATCGGGTTTGACATCCGGGAGGATCATGGCCGGCTCGTCTACGGTGCCGAAGATGAGGCGGTACATGTTGCGGTAGCCGCGGGTCGGAGTCTGGACTTTGATCTTGTCACCCACCTGGAACTTGTAGTCCGCGGTGGTCACGTTGTCGATCAGCAGCGTGGATACGTTGAGCGTAGAGTCACGGACGGCGGAAGGGGTCTCTCCGTTCGGCAGTCCAAAGGTGGTGATGATGCCGTCAATGTGGCCCACACGGGTGGTCTCATTGTCCATCGTGAGCTGCCACTGGTTGATCAGCTGGATGGCCTCATCGGCATCGGTAGTATTCTGCGTAAGCTCGAAGGTGCGGGCCATGCCGCTCATCGAGGCGCGGACCGACTTGAGTACATCGGCATTGCCGGCATAGACCGTGACCCAGAGTTGGGAGACGATGTTCTTCGGATAGACCGGGATGCGGATGGTGTAGAACTCGACCCGCTCCTGATAGTAGTCGATATCTTCAGCCTTGGACTTGGTGCCGTCGGCCATCATCGCCTTGAGCTTCGTGAGGTTGGCATAGTAGTACTGGTACTCCTCGGTCATCTCGTCGGTGATGTCGAATTCATCGGCCACGCCGGCGCACAGCACCTCAGGATTCTCAACGACCTTCTCGTCAGCACCGGCACGGGTCGCCCAGTTGGACTCGCTCTCGCGAAGGTACGTGGATGCCTTATCATAGGAGGTCATGTCCGAGAACTCCATGCGCCAGTACTCCTCAGGACTCTGGCTGATCATGAACATCTTGTAGTGCCCCGCACCCAGCTCAACCTCGCAGGAATCGACATTGGCCGTGGTAACAGAGGAATAGTATTCACCGTCACGGAAGAAATACAACGTCACACCGGTAGGTTTCATCCCCTCAGGATAAGCCTCGGCATTCCAGATGCACTTCACGATCACGCGGACGGTGGAGCGGTACATCAACTCGAGCGGGCGGCGCTGGCAGCCGGCGGCAGCCACGAGCAGCAGCAGGGCGATCAGCCACAAGGATTTCCGGTTCTTTCTCATCGTACACTCCTCCTTACCTTGCGGGTGAAAATATACTTGATGCTGGCACCGGCCTTGACGGGTCCGAACCACTGCAGGCGGCCATGGTGCTGATAGATCAGGTGGACGTCGTCAGACGTACCTTCATAGTAGCGATAGTGCGTGCCCATCCAGCCGGCGCCGGCATAGAGGTCGAGGCGCCAGTGCGGGCTGAGCCGGAAGGCGTAGCCATACTCCAGACCAAGCGTCTGGAACTCACCCTGATAGCCGGTGTGCTTGGGCTCGATGTCGTAGTAGCCTGCACCGAAGTCCAGTCCGATAAAGTGGCCGCGGAGCACATCCATACGATCCGACGGGTTGTGACGGGAGAACCACCAGCGGCCGCCGATATCCCACTTGAGGATCTCCCAGGCACGGTCATTCTGCGGCGTGAGCCACCAGGGGAAGGCGTACTCGGCATAGACGCTCCAGCTCTGGCCGATCGGGACCTCGACGGCGATGTTCGGTGTGAACGCCATATCGTATGCGAGAGAACCGAAGTCGTAAAGCAGGTTCGTGGACACGGCCAGGATGGGCCGGATCTCCTCAAGGGAACGCGTCAGGGCCGGGATTACCAGGTGCTCCTCCGGAAGCTCGATGCGGGTGTCGATCCAAGGGAACTCCTCGAAAGTCACGTCATCGAGAACCGGCAGGGAGGCGACCGCTTCGGCCACGCGGTCGAAGACCACAATGATGGCGGAGAAGCGGAGAGCCGGGAAATAATACTTCAGGAAGTAGTTATACTCCTTCAAACGACGGAGTTGCGCCTTCTTGGCGTCCGGAGCGAGCTCAGAACCTATAATCGCGAGCGCATCCGCGCGCGTAGCAGAAGAAAGCGTGGGGTCCTCTGAGACCATCTGTGCGAACTCTCCCCAGGACTCAACCTCGGAGGAGACCCGCACCTTGTCAGCCAGGTTGGGATAGGCATTCACGACGTAGTCGTAAATGGCCTTGGAACGATTCACGGACAACGCCTCATTGCCTTTGAACGGGCCCTCCGGGGAGGACTTGGAGACGACGATCACGGAATCTACGAACACCTGGCCGCGGACAGCCAGCAAGCTGTCGAGGTGGGCGAAAGCCCGGGCGTTGTAGCGATACTCGCGATCCAGGACATATTTGCTGACCGGGAAGGTGATCCGGAACTCGTCGGAAGCCTCGCGATGATGCTGCTGGGCACCGGCGGGCGCGCCGGACAGCACGAACAGAACAAAGACAGTCGCCGGGAAAAGGCCCCAGGCCTTTCCGGCGATCCGAGATTGATTCTTGAAACTGTTCATGCGTCTAACCTTGCGGCGGTCTAAATCAAATTTCTTGCCTTGCCAAATTCAGCTTTTCATTACGAGCAGGGATGAAAATCACGCCCTCTGAATTAAAGCCTATATTTTTCGACACAAAGATAAATATTAATTTCGATAAAACAAAAAATAATTTTTTAATACTTCAAAAATATTTTCAAAAACGCATAAATTTGGGGGCGAAATGGGTCGCGAATCATTCACGGCTCTCAATGGCGTGTAACATATATATAATATATATAAGGTAAAACTTAAAATTCAGTTTCGCCCCCCCCCTACTGAAAATAGGCCCAGAATACACCCAGAGGCGGGTGTTTTCCGTTTGAAAAAATATTTTGATATTTTCGAAAGTTTTTTTGGATATTATCTTTTTTTGGTGTATATTTGCCTTCGTATCTGAGCAGAATGCTCTCAGATGCCGATACGAGTATGAACAAATCATTTTTATTCTGGATCCTCAGCGCCAGCCTCCTCCTCGCCGGCGCATGCAACAAGATGGACAATCTGGCCGATCTGCCCGATCCGGCCGATGCGACCCAGCAGAAAATCAACTTCGACGTACTCGTCACCCGTGAAGGCAAGGTGGTGACCAAAGCCGGCTCGGGCGTGATGACCAAGTCCGGCAACGAGGCCTATGAGGAGGGCACCCAGCAGGCCATGCTCGATCCGGACATCCCCTACGGCCTGATCGGCATCGATCCCGAGCGTCATGAACTGATCATCAACAATGCCAAGATCTTCCAGGACGCTTCCGGCAAGTCCAGCGGCAGCTTCGACAACTACCTCTGGTCCTCCGCCAACAAAATCAACTTCAGCGCCTATTATCCGCATGTAAATAAGGTAGAGTACGCTTCGGACCTCACGAACTACTCCATCCCCTACACCGTCCAGGAGACGGAAGCCGGTCCGCTGGTGTCCAAGACCGTAGAGAAGGCGATCAACCAGCTGAACATGGTTCCCCTCGTCTTCCAGCACATCACCAACGATATCGGCTACAAGATCTGCGACGCCACCCCGAAGCCCGAGCTCCAGGGGCTCATCCACCTCCGCAAGCTGACGGCGACCAACGTAGCTTCCGCCGGTGTGTATATCAATGACATGGAGAACGACAGCGGCAGCTGGCAGCGCCAGGGCTATTACCGCAAGGTGGTGGTCTTCGAGGGCGACGCCAAGGTGGGGGTCGGCTCCGAGAACGAGAAGTTCGTCGGCTTCAGCACCCTGGAGGACCGGATGATGAACAGCCACCGCTACTACTCCATCCCGGATACGATCGAGATCGGCAAGCAGTGCGTGGAAGTCATTTACGATGTGGAGGGCTTCGAACTGGGAGGCTTCTACTATCAGCCCCTGACCGGGCAGGTCGCAAAATACATGCTGTACGGACTGCTGCCCAACAACGAGTTCGTCTATGGCAAGCAATATACCTTCCATATCGGACTGGACCTCAGCTCCGTCTATCGGGAGATCACCTTTACCGCTTCGGTCGGAGACTGGGAGACCAAGATTTATGAGAACAACGACACCTTCTAACGGATGCTGTATGACTTTCTGATATTCCTGCCGGTCGCGCTCTGCGTATTCTGGATCGTCCTCCTCTCGATGACGGCATCCAGGATATCGGCATTCCACAGCCTCGTCATCCTGCTGGCTGTGCTGGCAATTTTCCTCTACACGGACAGTTGCTACGCCGCTTCCCACGGAGTATCCTACAAACTGCTCTCCCAGGTCGGCCTGCTGGCGCAGCTGGTAGGCCCCTGCGTGCCTCCGCTCTTCTGGATCTATCTCTTCCGCCTCCGCAGCAACGAACACATCCCTTCAGCGCACCTGCTCTGGCTCGTCTTCTCGGCCATGCTCTTCGGCTCCGGCCTCAACCTGATGATCCTGGCGGGGCCTGATGCCATCGCGGACCTTTGCGAACGCCTGTACACCCAAGGCTTCGATCCGACCCTGCGCGAACGGAACACCACCCTGTATCTCTACTATGTCGTCACGACCATCGGCTTCCGCATCGTGCTGGGCGGCGAGCTCGTCTTCTACGGTACGCTGATTTTCCGCATGCAGCGGCAGGAGAACCTGCGCCTGCGGCATTTCAACAAAGTCCTGCACGGCGGCTCCATCCGCGTCATCGAGATTCAGGTGTACATGGTCATCATCCTCGCCGTGATCCTGGTCTTCAAGATGCTCCTGTTCCGCAACTTCATCGAGGACCGGCAGTGGATCCCCACCATTTTCGCCCTGCTGCTGTCGGCGGTGCTGTTCCTGTTCTGCTTCGTGGGCATGTTCAGCGCGAGGAAGCACATCTCCCTGCGCGAGGTGCGCAACGCCTTCCGCTTCAACTACAGGAGCGAGGACAAGGATGCCTTCGTCGAGGAGATCATGACCGACCTGGTGGAAGAAGCCGAAGAAGAGGCGCTCCTGCGCATCAAGGACAAGATCGGACGCAACCTCAACATCGAGGAATGGCAGCATCCGACCGTTCCGATAGAGCCACCCAAATCGCTGACCAACAGCATCTTCTCGGCCGTAGCCAAGTCCTGGGACGACGACAGCCTGCTCGCCCGCTTCGAGAACCTGATGCTGCACGACCAGATCTTCCTGGAGCCGGGCATCACCCTGCTGGAAGTCGCGGAGCGGCTGCATTCGAACAAGACCTATATCTCCCGCCTGGTCAACAACACCTACAACATGGCCTTCCCGGACCTGATCAACACCCTGCGCGTAGATTACGCCGAGCAGTACATCGTCACGCACCGGGGCACCAAACAGGCGGACATCGCGACGGCGTGCGGATTCTTCAGCGCGTCTTCGTTCAACAACACCTTCAAGAAAGTCACGGGGATGACCCCGAAGATCTGGCTCGCCACCTTCGACCACCAGGCAGGTCTCGCCAGCGGCGAGACTTCCGAGCAAGAGGAGAATAACGGCGAAGTCACTGAAGAATAATAGCTTACAGACATGACTCCTTTGTACGCCCAGGATCTGGACCTCTCCCGATACAACGTGCTGGCGGTAGATGACGTCCCGCTGAACCTGATCCTGATCCAGAAGATGCTTGCCAAATTCAAATTCCAGGTCCGTACCGCCGGCAACGGCGTACAGGCGCTGGAAGCCGTAGCCGCGCAGAAGCCGGACCTGATCCTGCTCGACCTGATGATGCCGGTGATGGACGGGTTCGAGGTGATCCGGCGCCTCCGCGAGGCCCCTGCGACCGCGGGCATCCGCATCGTCATCCTCTCCGCGCTCAACTCCAACGAAGACATCGTCCGCGGTTACCAGCTGGGAGCCAACGACTTCATCACCAAGCCGATCATCCTGGAGAAACTGCTGAACTGCGTCGCTACGCAGCTCCAGCTGGCTGGCCGGCAGTAGTTGCGTCATCCTTCCGCAAAAAATATTTGATTTTCTACGGAAAATTCCTATCTTTGCAGCCCCTTTTTGTGAGGGGTTGTTTATTTACTTAATTATTAACAAAATGATCAAACAGTACGAAACCGTTTTCATTGCAACTCCCGTTTTGTCTGACACCCAGATGAAGGAAGCGGTTGCCAAGTACACCAAGCTCATTGCCGACAACGGAGGAGAGATCGTGTACGAAGAGGACTGGGGTCTCAAGCAGCTTGCCTACCCCATCCAGCACAAGACGTCAGGATTCTATTACCTGATTGAGTTCAAGGCCGACCCGCAGTTCGTGGGCACCCTCGAGACCCAGTATCACCGTGACGAGCGCATCCTCCGCTACATCACCGTAGCCCTGGACAAGAACGCCGTCGCTTACGCCGAGCACCGTCGCCAGACGCGCGCCGCCAAGGCTGCCGCCGCCGCTGCCCCGCAGCCGGAGGAAGCTCCCAAGGCCGAGGCCGAAGAGATCGAAACCGAAGAATAATCAGGAGGAATCATTATGGCAAACAACAACGAAATCCGTTATCTGAACCCTCCTACCGTAGAGGTTCGCAAGAAGAAATACTGCCGCTTCAAGAAGGCGGG
>CADASN010000013.1:0-32391 GCA_902790635.1 uncultured Bacteroidia bacterium
CAGGTCCGTCGTGTAGACATTCGCCCAGACCTTGCCGTCGATATACTCCAGCTCATTGAGGTAGCGCACCGGGCGTCCGTCCATCGTCACGTTCACCGAGCGCTCCTGCTTGAACTCCGGCGTCAGGAAGTACAGCCGGGAGGATCCGTCCGATGCGATCAGCGATTTCCCGTCCGTGGTCAGGCCCCAGCCTTCGCGCGGGTAGGAATAGGTCTGCCTGTATTCGAGCGTGGCCGCGTCATAGACGAAAGCCACCTTGTTGAGCCAGGTCAGGATATACAGTTTGCCGTCCAACATGACGGAGCCTTCGGCAAAATACTTCTGCTGGAAGTTCAACCGGGAGAGGACCTTGCCGGTGGCGAGCTCCACCTCGCGGAAGGAGGACTCGCCGAACTGGCCGGTGCTCTCGTAGAAACGTCCTCCGTCGAAGAACAGTCCCTGGGTATAAGCCTTCGTGTCGTGCGTATACTCCTTCACGACCTCGATCTTGTATTGCTTCACGCGCGCGGCACAGCCCGTGCACAGCAGGGCGAGCACCAGCGCCCATCCGATCCGAATGATTCCTTTCATGTCCACAAAGATACCATTTTTCTCCAAGTCCGTGAAAAATACTTATCTTTGTATGATAGCGCCCCAAGCGAAGACACCAATTATCAACGATATGAAACAGACTCTCAAGCGCATCCTGCGCACGACCCTGACGACCGCGGCGACAGCCCTGCTGCTGGTCGCCTGCGACCGGCCCGCCACCCCGGCCAAGCCCGAAACCGGCGAGCTCGGCTGGCCCGAGATCACCCGGGAGAACAAACCCTGGACCCGCTGGTGGTGGCCCGCCAGCGCCGTGGGCAAAGCCGACATCGACACGATGGTGGAGCAATACGCCGACGCCGGCCTGGGCGGCATGGAGGTGACCACCATCTACGGCGCCAAAGGCTACGAGGACCAGTTCCTGGACTACCTTACCCCCGCCTGGATGGACCTCTTCACCTATACCCTGGAACAAGCCGACGCCCACGGGCTGGGCATCGACCTGGCCAACGCCTCCGGCTGGCCCTTCGGCGGCCCCTGGGTCACCCCGGACTACGCCTGCCGCTACCTGGCCAACAAGACTTTCCGCCTGAAAGGCGGCGAAAGGCTCGCGGACAAGATCCAGTATACCGAACCTGCCATGGTCCGCACCATCGGCACGCCCGATGACATCTCGCGCATGGCCTACCCCATCGCCCAGAACGACAGCCTGCAGCAGCACGCCTACGAGCAGGTCCGTTACCCGCAGGACCTCCCCCTGCTCGCCGTCACGGCCCACAGCGCCGCAGGTGCCTATGAAGACCTGACCGCCAAGGTCCAGACCGACGGCACCCTCGACTGGACGGCGCCGGATGGAGACTGGACCGTCTGCGCCCTCTTCCTCGGCTGGCACGGCAAGCTCGTGGAGCGCGCCGGCCCGGGCGGCGAAGGCGACGTCATCGACCATTTCTCCGCCGAGGCCATCGACCGCTATCTCAAGAAGTTCGACGAAGCGTTCCAGGGCTACGACGTCAGCAAGATCCGCTACTATTTCAACGACTCCTACGAGGTGGACGACGCCCGGGGCAACTCCGACTGGACCCCGGACTTCTTCGAGCAGTTCCAGGCCCGCCGCGGCTATGACCTGAAGCCGCACATGGCCGAGCTCCTCGGCGTGGCCGGCGACAAGGACGTCCAGGACCGCGTGGTCTTCGACTACCGCGAGACCATCGGCGAGCTGCTGCGCGAGACCTACTCCGCCCGCTGGCAGGCCTGGGCCGCCGCCCAGGGCAAGGGCATCCGCAACCAGGCCCACGGCTCCCCCGCCAACATCATGGACCTGTACGGCGTCAGCGACGTGCCCGAGACCGAGGGCCGCAGCATCATCGGCATGAAGACCGCCTCGTCGGCCGCCCACGTGACCGACAAGCCGCTCACCTCGGCTGAAGCCTGCACCTGGCTGAACGAGCACTTCCTCTCCACGCTCGGCGACGTCAAGACCTCCGTCGACACCTATTTCCTGTCCGGCGTCAACCACATCTTCTACCACGGCACCTGCCTCTCCCCCAACGATGCACCCTGGCCGGGCTGGATGTTCTATGCCGCCGTGCATTTCCAGCCGGTCAACCCGTTCTGGAAGGATTTCGGTGCCTTCAATACCTATGTAGCCCGCTGCCAGAGCTTCCTGCAGGCAGGCCATCCGGACTCCGACATCCTGCTCTTCTTCGACGCCACCGACCTGCTCTCCGAGCGCGGCCGGGAGCCGCTGCTCTTCCACATGAACCAGAACACGCCGGCGCAGAGCGCCATCGGCAAGTCCGCCGAATACCTTTACAACCAGGGCTATACCTGGGACTACATCACGGACAAGATGGTCCTGGAGAACATCAGCGCCGACCGTGGCGAGCTTGTAACCCTTGCCGGCAGCCGCTACCGGACGCTCATCGTCCCCGCCTGCGACAAGATGTACCTGTCCACCTTCGAGCGGCTCCTGGACCTGGCCAAGCAGGGCGCGACCATCCTCGTGGAGCACGAACTGCCGCAGGATGTGCCCGGACTGGGCGGGCTCGAAGAGAACCGCGCCCGGATGCAGCGCCTGCAGGCAGGACTGCATTTCTCCGAGCAGGAGGGGGTCCGCAGCGCCCGCGTGGGCAAGGGCCGGATCTGCATCTCCGACGACCTGGACAAGCTGCTCGCAAGCGCGGGCGTCAGCCGCGAACGGATGTATGACCGCGGCCTGCAGTGCATCAGCCGCGTCAAGGAAGACGGCGGCCGCTACTATTTCGTCAAGAATCCGACGGCGGAAGCCATCGAGGACTGGATCCCGGTGGATGCCGTCTGCGGCAGCATCGGCATCTACGATCCGATGGACGGCCGCTGCGGCTTCGGCAGCATCCGCACCGGCGAGGACGGCAAGGCGGAGATCCGGCTCCGGCTGGAGCCCGACCAGGCCCTGCTGCTGGAGACTTTCTCCGGCGTGTATGAAGGCCCGGAATTCGTGTTCTACCAGCGCAGCGGCGAAGCACGCACGCTCAGCGGGGACTGGTCGGTCCGCTTCACCGAAGGCGGTCCCGTCCGGCCCGCGATGCGCACCGTCAGCCGCCTCGGCTCCTGGACCCTTTACGGCCGGGAATACGAGGTCTTTGCCGGCACGGCCGAATACCTGTACCGGCTCGCCCCCGTCAAGGAAAGCGCCGACTCCTGGGAGATCGACCTGGGCGACGTCCGCGAGAGCGCCAGCGTCTGGCTGGACGGTCGCTGCCTGGGCACGCTCTTCGAGGAGCCCTGGACGGTCCGCCTCACCCAGGAGCAGGCCGAACGCGGCGGAGAACTCGTGGTCAAGGTGTCCAACCTGATGACCAACCGCATCATCGACATGGACCGCAAGGGCAAGCCGTGGAAGATTTTCTACAACGCCAACATCCAGCCGCGCCTGCCGGTCAGCCGCGACGCCCAGGGCGGCTTCACCGCCGCCGGCTGGGACATCCGTCCCTCCGGCCTCCTCGGCCCGGTCACGCTCACGCCCCTCTCCATCGCTGAATGATCTATCGAAAAGCGAAAGCTCCACCTTTTTCCGCAAAAATTGCTATTTTTGCGGAAAAAGGTGGAGCGATCTGTCGCCCGAAAGGGAGGAAAGTCCGGACAGGACAGGGCATCCCGCTGCGGAAAGCGCAGGTAGGGGTAACCTTACGCCCGTCGTAACAGAAAACAACCGCCAGGACCTCCTCCGGGAGGCCCGGTAAGGGTGAAAACGCGGGGCAAGAGCCCACGACGCACCGGCAGCGATGCCGTGCGGGTACGACACCGGGACCTGCAAGACCAAATATACTGGCAGACGAGGACGGCCCGTCCGATGCCAGGGGGTAGGTTGCGAAGATAAATGACAGAAAATCCGTGAACAGCGGCCGAAGCGCCCGCGCAAACCCTTCTTTTTCCTTTCTTCCTTCTCCCGCTGGCGCAGCAGGAATGCATCCATGCGTCCCAGGCGCTGGAGATCCTTGCGGTGGGAGAGCTTGTCCACGAGTTCTTCCGCTCCCTGGCTGATGCCCGGGAAGCGGTTGCGGATCTTCTCGGCCAGATGCCGCAGGTAGGGCGTCTTGTGACGGTCACGCTTGTCGGCGTACAGTTCGTCGAAGCAGATCATGATGCCGGTATCGTAAGCGTCGAAGAACTCATCGTTGATACCGGTCCCGAGCATCTTCATGGTCGGGGAGGCATTCATGTAGGAATTGACCAGCGGCGGGATATTGAACCCGAGCCGCCGGACGGCGTCCTTGAGGTTGCGGTAGTCCGCCTTGTAGTCGTCGTCCCGCAGGATCAGGTCGAGCAGGCGGCCGTCCACGGTCACGTCCACCGGCTGCTTGGGCCGGGCCAGTTCGTCCGGATCCGGGAAATGCTTCCACAGGAAATGCTGGATCAGCTCGCGGCAGGACTGGTCGTAGCTGGGATAGATGGTCATCTTGCCCAGGTAATACATCATCCCTGGATGCTGCAGTGCGATGGCCGCCAGGCCGTCCCACAGGTTGTCCAGGGCAAAAATCGCCTTGGCACCCGCCTTGGAGCTCTGGTACTCGGGAGTCACGAAGGAGCGGCCCAGTTCGATCGTATGCGGGAGGTATTCTTCGATGAATTTCTCCGAATAATGGAACATGTGGGCGGAGGTGATGTAAGGCTGTCCGTCTTCCTGCAGCCGGACATCCGTCCCGAGGATGAAACGGTAGCCGCCGATGATGGCGGAAGCATCCGGATCCCAGATGAGCATCTGCTTATAGGGACGGTCCGTCATGGTATCGAACTCGTCCAGGTCAAGGGCCTGGCCCGTGCCGCCGCCGGAATCGCGGAACGCGATCTCACGGAGCCGCCCGATCTCCCGCAGGACATTGGGTGCGTCGTTGCCGTCGATGACGTAGATTTCGTTGTTCGCCTTGTTGGTGTTGCAGAGCTTCTTGTCCGGCGTGAGCTCGGATTTGAGCACCTCCACGCTTACGGGATCGATGATCTTTTCCATATCGAGACTATAATGCGTAAACTTTTTCGCGCACCCAGGCTGCCCAGGCTGCCGGCCGGCGGGTCTTGTCGAAGGTCGAAGCGGGGATGGGCTCCCCGAACACGATCCGGAAGGTCTTGTGCTGCGCGTGATAGAGCGCGTCGGGCAGGAAGAGCATGGGAATGTTGAACTTCAGCTTCAGGAACTTGCGGAAGAACCAGTCGGCCCGGTAGAAGCGCGGCGGATTCTGCCCGATGAAGTGGACCGGCACGACCGGGCGTCCCGTCTCCACACTTTTGGTGATGAAGGTCTTGGACCAGGGGAAATCCTGCACCTTGCCCTCGATCTTGCGGGAACAAACCCCAGCCGGAAAGATCATCATCTGGTCGCCGGAGCGGAAGGCGTCGTCAAGCAGTTGCGGCAGGTTGCGCGCCTGACCGCCCACCTTGTTGATGGGCACGCACAGCGGTGCCAGGGGCTTGAGGTACAGCAGGAAATCATTGACCGGCATCTTCACGGAACCGAACTGCCTGGAGATCAAGCCGCACAGAGCGACGCCATCCACCGCCCCGAGGGGGTGGTTGGAGGCAAATGTGTACAGGGTGCCGTCAGCAGGGACCTTCTCCAGACCTTCCACCTCGATCTTCACGTCCATCTGCTTCAGCAGGTCATCGCAGAACTCGGCGCCGTCATAGCCGCGCGACAACATGCTGTTCATCCAATCCTGGTGGATGAAGCGCTTGAGGAAACGCAGGACCCACCCGGGCAACTTCTTGCCCTTGAACTTTTCAGCAACGATGCTGTCCAGATCAAGAAGCCTGTCGTTGATCTGCTCTTGCGTCATGGGGTTCGGTTTTAGTCAGATACAAATATAGTTTTTTTTCTCAATCAATCAACTCTCCTGCCAAATCATATTCTTCGGCAGCCGTGATCCGTACGCGGACCATATCGCCGGCCTTCAGGCCGGGCCAAGGGTTGCGGACCAAGATCTCCCCGTCCACCTCGGGGCTCTCGAATTCGCTCCGGCAGATGGCAATTCCTGGCAGGATATCATCCACCATCACGAGGCATTCCGTACCCACGCGGGCCTGGTTGCAGGACAGGGAGATCTCCCGCTGCAGTTCCATCAGCCGGCCCAGACGCTCCTGCTTCACTTCCTCCGGGATCTCGTCGCGGAAATGCTCCGCCCCGTAGGTCCCTTCTTCTTCGGAATAAGTGAAGGCACCCAGGCGTTCGAAACGGGCCTCGCGCACGAAATCCAGCAGCTCTCCGAATGCCTCCTCCGTCTCCCCGGGATGCCCGACGATCATCGTCGTGCGCAAGGCGACACCCGGCACTTCCCGGCGCAGCCGGGCGATCAACGCGCGCGTCCAGGCTCCGTCAACGTGACGGTGCATCCGGTCCAGCACCGGATCGGAAATGTGCTGGAGCGGAATGTCGAGGTAACGGCAAACCTTGGGATTCTGCGCCATGGCCTGCAATACATCCTCCGGAAAATCAGCCGGATAGGAATAATGGATCCGCAGCCACGCGATGCCGGGGACCGCGGAAAGCCGCTCGAGCAGCTCTGCCAGGGCCCGGCGGTGGTACAGGTCCAGGCCGTACCAGGTGGTGTCCTGGGCAATCAGGATCAATTCTTTCACGCCCCGGGCGGCCAGCGCCTCCGCTTCGGCCACCAGTTGCTCCATGGGGACGGAGCGGTGCGCACCCCGGATGAAGGGAATGGCGCAATAAGAGCAGCGCCGGTCGCAGCCTTCGGAGATTTTCAGGTAGGCATAGCCTTTCGTCTCCGTGAGGCGGCGGGCCACCAGCGGGCCGGGCTCGACGCCCAGGTGGCGCAGGACCGGTGCGAGGTCGCGGGCCCCGAACCAGGCATCCACCTCGGGGATCTCCGCAGGCAGTTCCGCCGCATAGCGCTGGCTCAGGCAGCCGAAAACGATCAGCTCCCCTGCCTCACCCCGCTTTTTGGCCTCCACGGCCTCCAGGATGGCATTCACGGACTCTTCCTTGGCATCGCCGATGAAGCCGCAGGTGTTGAGCAGCAGACAATCGACGGGTTCATCCCCGTCCACAATGGTAAAAGCATCCGCCGGCAGTTGTCCCAGCAGATGCTCGGTATCGACGGTGTTCTTCGAACAGCCGAGGGTGATGACCCTAAGCCTCCTGCGCATCGCCCTGCTCTTCCTTGACGAAATCGAACGAGGCGTATTTGGCGATCTGGTCGTACCAGTCCACCACCTTGCGCATGTGGGAGACGTAGAAGCGGTCGGGGTCGTAGTTGGGGATGGCCTTCTGGAAGAGGGCCACCAGCTCCTCCTCGGAAGCCTTGGACGAAGGGGCATCGGCATCGCCGAGCACACCCTTGAGGGCCAGGAACACCTCATCGAGCTTCATCTCGCCCTCACTGGTGTAGATGGCGATGTCGGCCAGCGTGGAGATGCGGTTGTTCGCGGAGAAGACCTTGCGCTGCTTGGTGGAGAGGCTCTCACCGATGGCGCCGTTGCGGGCCTGGGCAATGTATTGGAAAAGGCCGTGCTGGCCGGAGACGAACAGGATCCGTGCTAAATCAGTTTGCATATCAATTGTCGTATTTTAAGGTATAATTCTTCTTGGGTGCCTGCATTCTCGACCGTATATCGGATGCGGGCGGGGTCGAACGACTGAAGGGCGTCGCGTTCCGCGACCTTGGGATTCCGCTGCACGCGGATTTCCTTCGGGGCCGTGATCAGCAGCACTTCGTCGTAGAGGCCGTCGAACGCCGGTTTGTCCAGGGCGATGGCAGACTCGACGAAGAGCAGCGGAGCCGTCTGCTGCGCCTTCCAGGCCTTGAGGTCCTCCACCACGTAAGGATAGACCATCTCCTCCAGCGTCCGGAGTTTGTCCGGCTCGGAGAAGACCCGGCCGATCTGCGACCAGGGCAGGTCCAGCCGCTCCTCGATGCTGCATTTCAGGCCCGGCACGAGCGAGTAGAGCATCTTGGTGCGCGCATCGCATTCATAGACCGGGAAATCCAGCGACGCAAGGTACTGGCAGGCGGCCGATTTACCGCTTCCGATGGGGCCCGTAACCAGGATCGTCTTCGCCATCACTCCGCCTCCCTGACCAGACAGTCGAACACTTCGGGATCGACCGTGAAATCAATCACATTGGAAGGGATCCCCTCGCTGTGGACGATGCACCGCCCCGTCCGGGAGCCGGCGAAATCACGGTAGTCGATATAATACGCCGCATTCGCCGCCGGGTCCGAAGTCATCGGAAAGACACAGCGGTACACCACTTTGGCGGTCGAAGGCAGGACGGCCAGATGCACGCCCGCGGGGACGTTGCGCGTGCCGATCTTGACTTCGGAAGAGATCTCCACGTAGCGGGACACCTCCATCGAATAGATGCTCTCTTCGTGGGAAAGGCGCACGCCCGAGGGGACCTCCAGCCGCACCTTGCCGTGGACACTGCTGCGCAAGTCCGTGAGTTCCAGCGGCTTGGTCAGCACGAAAGGAACATTCTCCAGCCGGGAAGGCTCTCCATAGACCAGCACCGAATCGGGCTGCAGGCTCATGGGCTTCAGCGCCATGAACTGGGGGTCATAGGAGATGGAGAGGACCGGACGGACCGGAACCTTGCGGTAGGTCTCCTCCGGAAAGGAGAACTCCAGGTCTTCCGAGATGAAGCTGTCCACCGTCACGTCGTCCCCGAAAATCTGGGAGGCGTAGCGGTAGAGGCTGGCATTGGCAATGGCGTACATTTCCTCCTGTTCGTGACGGAAGTCCACCGCATTGAACGTCACCTGGACGGGACGCTTGTGCTTGCGTCCGAGCAACAGGTGCCGGAAGCCGCTCGCCGAGACCTGCGCGGTCGCGGTGGCTTCGGAAGTGGACACTCCCGCCCTGCCCTCGATGTTGCTGACGGCTACGACCGGCACGCTGACGATCGAGACATAGTCTTGCGAAAGGTTGAGCGTGAGCCAGACGCCGGCGGACAGGAGGACACAGAGGAGGAACTGTACCCAGTTTTTCACTTATTTCTTCTCAGTCTGGGCGGGAGCCTCGGACATGTCCTTCTGGATGGAGGATTTGTCCACGCGGAGCTTGGTCTCGCCATCCACCTTGATCAGGACGGTGCGCTCGTCCACATCGGCGATCACGCCGTAGATGCCGCCGGAAGTGATGACCTTGTCACCCTTCTTGAGCGCGTTGCGCATCTCCTCGAGTTTTTTCTGCTGCTGACGCTGGGGACGGATCATGAACAGCCACATCACCAGGAACATCGCACCCAGCATCAGGAGGAAACTCCAGCTGCCGCCACCGGCAGCCTGTTGTCCGGCAGCGGCGCCCGCTGCCTGTAAAAGCATCGTAATCATATCTTTTCGTTGTGTTGGTTAATCAATTTATCGAGCAGGCCGTTGACGAAGCCGCTGCTCTCCGGCGTACTGTAGTATTTGGAGATCTCCACGTATTCGTTGATGATGATCTTGGGAGAGACCTCCGGGCACATCTGCGCCTCGGCCATACCGCAGGCGATCAGGGCCAGGTCCGTGGTACAGAGGCGGTCGAGCGTCCATTTGGGCGTCAGCCCGGCCACCTGGGCGCTGAACTTGTCGTAATTGAGGAAAGCCGCGCGCAGCAGGCCGACGACGAAGCGCTTGTCGCTGTCGAAGGATTCGTTGCCGGGAAGGTCGCTCTGGTAGAGCGGCGGCAGGTTCCAGCGTTCCCCCTGCCCCAGGGCACGGACGGAGCGGCAGCACCAGCTGAGCGCGAAGTCCAGATCGTCGTTCCAGTAGATGGAGAGGTCCTCCAGGATCCCGGCCAGGTCTTCGTTTTCCAGGAATTCCCGCTCGAAGATCCGGACCCACAGGCGGGCGTCCTCCTCCAGCGAATCTTCTCCGCTGGCCAGATAGTCCTTGAAATATTTCCGGGAACGGATCCGTTCGTAGAGGCGGCGCAGCAGCATGTCATACTGGTCCCAGTAGAGCTTTTTGCGGGTGACCAGCTTGGAGAAATCGGGATCCTCCCGCAAGATGGGGGCGATCCGGTTCTGGACAAACTTGAGATTGGGATGAAGCTCCTCCTCGGTAGGATTGAACTTGGCGCGGGCCGACTCGATGCGGGCCCGGGCTTCTTCCGTCAACGGATTCACAATCGCCAGCAGGAACAGGTACAGGTCCCGGGTGGACTCACACGAGATCTCGAGCAGGGCCTCCGCCTCCTTGAGAGTCATACCGTGGTTTTCCGCGTAGCAGTAGATGGCTTTGAAAGCCTTGATACGGAGAATTCTTCGGTTGAGCATACTTTCAAACAAATTTGTCTGCAAAGATAGCAAGTAATCGATAAAAAATCCTATTTTTGTAGGTACTTATCATATAAAAATAACGCTATGTACAGAGAGGATTACGATTCGGGAAGGTACGACAGGAGAGACGAGGAGGATGTGTATTCCAAGCCCGTCCGGGCCGGAAAGCGCACCTACTTCTTCGATGTCAAGGCCACCAAGGGCCGCAAGGACTTCTACCTGACCATCACGGAGAGCAAGCGTAGGAACAACCCGGATGGCACCTTCAACTATGACAAACACAAAATTTTCCTTTACAAAGAAGACTTTGAAAAGTTTGCCGAAGGGCTGGACGAGGTGATCGCCTATATCCGGGACAATTGCTTCCATGGAGAGATTCCCCAGCGCACCGCTGAAGGATTCGGTTCCGTGGATTTTGAAGAGCTCTGATGGGATCCATCCTTCTTCGCGACGTCACCATCCGTGACATCCGGAAGGACGTCCTGATCGAGCGGGGACGGATCGCCAGGATCGGTCCCGCGGGTTCGTGCGGAGATTGGCAATTGGCCGGAGACATCGAGATCATGGACTGCTCCGGCAAAGTGGCCATCCCGGGATTCATCAACATGCATACCCACTCGCCGATGTCGCTCATGCGCGGCATCGGGGAGGATATGCTCTTCCACGAATGGCTGGGCAAGATCTGGAAGGTGGAAGAGCACCTGGACCATGATTTCGTCTATTGGGCGACGAAAGTCGCCTGCCTGGAGATGATCCGCACAGGGACGACGACCTTCAACGACCAGTACTGGTTCTTCGACTCCTCCGTCAAGGCGGCCCGGGAGATGGGCATGCGCATCGCCACAGGCTATGACGTGATGGACAAAGGCAGCCAGGAGGAAGCCGAACGCCAGAAAGACCAGTGCATCGCCAAGAGCGAGGCGTACCTGCATGCCGGCGATCCGGGTCATATCTACGAACTGGCCTTCCATGCCGTCTATTCCGTCAGCGAGGAGATGATCGTCTGGACCAGCGAACTTGCCCGGAAATACGATGTCAACCTGCACATCCACCTCTGCGAGACACGCAAGGAAGTGGAAGACTGCAAGGCCGCGCACGGCGGACTCACCCCGGTCGAGTATCTCGACCGCCTGGGCGTTCTCTCACCCCGCCTGCTCGCCGCACATACGCTCTGGCTGACTCCGCACGATATCGAACTGCTTGCCGCGCACGGCGTGCATTGCATCCACAACGTCAACTCCAACACCAAGCTCGCCTCCGGCTACCGTTTCCTGTACAATGAGATGCGGGATGCCGGCATCAATCTCTGCCTCGGTACGGATGGATGCGCTTCCTCCAACAACCTCGACCTGCTCGAGGCCATGAAGACCAGCGCCATTTTCCAGAAGGCCTGGCGGGGAGATCCCGCCGCCCTGCCCCTTCCCGAGCTGATGGACATGGCGACGGTCAACGGCGCCCGGGCGCTCCGGCTAGATGCCGGGCGGCTTGAGGAAGGCGCCGTGGCAGACCTGATCCTGATCGAGACGGACAATACCTTCTTCCTCTCCCCCGGCCCGTTCCTCGCGAACCTGGTTTACTCGGCGCATTCCGACTGCATTGATTCCGTCATCTGTGACGGCCGCTTCCTGATGCGTCACCGGGAGATTCCCGGTGAGCGGGAGATCCTCGCCGAAGCCCGAAAAGTTCTCGCAAAAATCGCATAATCATTTAACACGCTTACTATTATGGATAGCAGAATCCGCACATACCAGATTGCTGCCGACTACATCCGCCAAAAGATCGGCGGCATCTCCCCCGTCGTCGGGATCGTGCTCGGCAGCGGCCTCGGCCGGCTGGCCGACCAGATCGAGAATCCGGTCGTGATCCCGTACCGGGACATCCCGGGATTCCCCGTCTCCACCGCGGTGGGCCACAAGGGCAACTTCATCCTGGGCCACCTGGGTGGCAAGGAAGTCATGGCCATGCAAGGTCGTTTCCATTATTACGAAGGATATCCGATGGAACTGGTGACCATCGGCGTACGCACGATGGCCATGCTCGGCATCCAGTATCTATTCGTCTCGAATGCCGCCGGTGCTGCCAATCCCGATTTCCGCATCGGCGACATGGTAGTGATCCGCGACCACATCAGCTTTTTCCCCAATCCCTTGATCGGACCGAACATGGACGACCTGGGCCCGCGCTTCCTGGATATGACCTGCGCGTATGATTCCGAACTGCAGCAACTGGCTGAAAACTGCGCCGGGCGTATCGGCGTCAAGGTACAGAAAGGCGTGTACTTCGGCAGTACGGGGCCGACCTACGAAACGCCGGCGGAGGTCCGCTTCTACCGGCAGATCGGAGCCGACCTGCTTGGAATGTCCACCATTCCCGAAGTCATCGTCGCCCGGCACTGCGGCATGCGCGTTTTCGGCATGTCCGTCGTGACCAACTGTGCCAATTTCGACAATACGCCGCACATCGTCAACGACGGTGACGATGTCGTCAAGCAGGCGGATGCAGCGGCGGAGCGGATGACAAGCCTCTTCACCGAGATGATCTCGGCATTATAGCGCCGAATCGAGGAAATCAATAAAACCCTGTATATCAAGGTTGTAAGGACGGGGACCGGCAAGCCGGTTCCCGTCTCCGTCTAACAGGAAGTAATTCGGCTGGGCATTGACACCGAATTCTTTGAGTGCGATGTAGGAATTGACGCGGCCGACATCCTTGAGCTGGCGACCCTGGTCGTTGGTGACCCACTCCGACTCGGGCAGGCGCGTCTTGTCATCGACGTGCAGCGCGACGATCACGAAATCATCGCGCAGGCGGCGCAGCACTTCCGGATCCGACCATACGCGCGATTCCATCTCCCGGCAATTCACGCAGCCGTAACCCGTGAAATCCAGGAAGACCGGCTTGCCGGTCGCCTTCGAGGCGGCCAGACCAGCGGGAAGCTTGTCGTAGGCATGCAGCCCGTGGGCAATGGTAATCATCCCAGCAGGCACTTCGCCGGCGGGGACGGAGGCTTCATTCGCCGTCCGGCCCGTCACATTTCCTCCCAGCACAAAATCCTGCGTCTCCATCGGCGGCAGATAGCCCGAGATCGCCTTGAGCGGAGCGCCCCACATGCCGGGCAGCAGATACACGACAAAGGCAAAGACGATAATTGCAAGGGTCAGTCTCGGAACGCCCAGGTATTCGAGGGGTGAGTCGTTCTTGAAGCGGATCTTGCCGATCAGATACAGGCCCAGCAGGGTGAAAACGGCAATCCAGATGGCCAGATACACTTCCCGATCGAGCAGGTGCCAGTGATAGGTCTGATCCGCCGTGCTGAGGAATTTCAGTCCCAGGGCAATCTCGATGAAGCCCAGGACCACCTTGACGGCGTTGAGCCAGCCACCGCTCTTCGGAAGTTTCTTGAGCAGGGACGGGAAAAGTGCCAGGACCGTGAAAGGCAGCGCGAAGGCAATGCTGAAGGCCAGCATCGTGACCATCGGTGTCCAGAATTCGCCCTGGGTGCTCTTGATCAAGACCGTACCGACGATTGGACCGGTGCAGCTGAAACTCACCAGCACAAGCGTGAGTGCCAGGAAGAAGATACCGCCGAGGCCTTTCCGGTCGCTGTTTTTGTCAGCGCTGTTGGTCCACCGGGACGGAAGCGTGATCTCGAACGCGCCGAAGAAGCTGGCCGCGAAAACCATGAACACCAGGAAGAAGAGGATGTTGGGCAGCCAGTGGGTCGAGAGCCAGTTGAAGATATCGGCCGTGACGCCGCTGCCCCCGACGATCCACGTGATGCCGATGATGAGGCTGATCGGGACGGTGTAGAGCAGGACGATGAACAAGCCGTATAGGGCGGCCTTGAGGCGCCCCTGGCGGGGTGTCTCGCTTCCCTTCATGAAGAAGGATACCGTCATCGGAATCATCGGGAACACGCAGGGGGTCAGCAGCATCGCAAATCCCCAGAGGATTGCCTCCAGGATTAATGCCCATAGATTTCCGGCTTCGGAGCTGTTCTGCCGCTCCCCTCCGGAAACGTCCTGCTCCGCAGGACCCCACCGCTGCGCTTCGCTTGCGGTCCCCCCTCTTACGATGCCGAGGGTGGCACGGTTTCCGGAGGGGACGGCAGCAACAGCTGAACCTCCGCCGGATGAAACCTCGTTTGCGTTTAATTCCGGAATATGACTTCCGGAAGGGGTTGTAGCCTCGACGAAGGCTTCAAAATCCCAGTCGACGGGCATGTAGCACGCGTCGCCCTTACAGGGCATGTACGTGACCGTGCCGGTGACATGGTCTATCCCTTCATCCAATTCGCCGGTCAGGACCAGACGGTTTCCTTCCGGGGTGGACTTGACCTCGGATTTCCAGTGAATTTGCGGCGTCAGCTGCAGCAGCAGGGTGACCAGCAGGACCAGGCGGGATATCATAGGCGCGCGGATTTATTTCGCGATAGCGACGGAACGGGTCTCCCGGATGACGGTGATCTTCACCTGCCCCGGATAGGTCATCTCGTCCTGGATGCGCTGGGCGATATCCGTGGAGAGGCGGGCAGCCTGCTCGTCGGAAACCTCCTCTGCCCCCACGATCACACGCAGTTCGCGACCGGCCTGGATGGCATAGGACTTCGTCACGCCCGGATAGGAGGCCGCCAGGTCTTCCATTCCCTTGAGGCGCTTGATGTAGGACTCGATCACCTCGCGGCGGGCTCCCGGGCGGGCGCCGGAGATGGCATCACCGACGAGCACCAGCGGCGCGTAGATGGAGGTCATCTCCATCTCCTCATGGTGAGCCCCGACGGCATTGCAGATCTCGGGACGCTCCTTGTACTGTTCGGCCAGCTTGGCACCCAGGATGGCGTGCGGCAGCTCCGGATCCACATCGCTGACCTTGCCGATATCGTGCAGCAGACCGGCCCGGCGGGCGATCTTGGGATTCAAGCCCAGTTCGGACGCCATGATGGCGCAGATGTTCGCAACCTCGCGGGAGTGCTGGAGCAAATTCTGGCCATAGGACGAACGGTATTTCATCCGGCCGATGAGTTTGACCAGTTCCAGATTGAGGCCGTGGATGCCCATGTCAATGCAGGTCCGCTTGCCCGTCTCGAGGATTTCGTCCTCGAGCTGCTTGCTGACTTTCGTCACGACTTCCTCGATGCGCGCGGGATGGATGCGGCCGTCGATCACCAGCTGGTGCAGGGACAGACGGGCTACCTCGCGGCGGACCGGGTCGAAAGCGGAAAGCAGGATGGCATCCGGCGTGTCATCCACCACGATCTCCACGCCCGTAGCAGCCTCCAGGGCCCGGATATTGCGACCTTCCCGGCCGATAATCCGGCCTTTGACCTCGTCATTCTCGATGGGGAAGGTCGTAACGGCATTCTCGATCGCCGTCTCGGTCGCGGTACGCTGGATGGTATTGATCACGATACGCTTGGCTTCCCGCGCGGCATTGAGCCGGGCTTCGTCCATCGTGTCATTGATATAGGCCTGCGCTTCGGAACGCGCCTCGGCCTTCATATTCTCCACAAGCATCTTGCGGGCGTCTTCCGCAGTCATGCCGGCGATGTTCTCCAGTTCTTTGTTGACCTGGGCCGTGATCCGCTCGCACTCTTCGAGCTTGGTATCCAGCTTGTTCTTGAGGGCATTTACCTGTCCTTTCTGGGAATCCAGGTCATGCTGGCGGCGGTCCAGTTCGCCTTGCAGCTGCTTCAACTGGCCTTCGCGGGACTTGATATTGTTCTCACGGTCACGCAATTCGCCATTTTTCTTGTTTACGAAATTCTCATGCTCGCTCTTAAGCTGAAGATACTTCTCCTTGGCCTGGAGAATCTTCTGCTGTTTGATGCTTTCAGCTTCGAGATTGGCTTTCTCGATAATGGCATCCGCCCGGCCCTTGGACGCGGCACGGCTGACCAGTATATAAATTGCCAGGGCCAATACCGCACCGGCAACTGCTGCTAGGATATAGTACAAAAACATAATATATATAAATAAAACAGTATCCACTCCAACGAAGCAGATACTGTATAGAAAAAAAGCCGTCAGCCGAACTTTCAGAAAGCCTCTGATTATGTTTTGGGCTCCGTGCTGTCTCGGGCTTCCCGTCGGGCGGGCTTGCCTTCCTCAGTGCGAGTAGACCCGGTTCCGAAGAACTTGTTGTTTTCAGAAGATGGGCCTGACGGCTTATCACTTTTTCATCCCCTCGAGATAGGCGGCGACATCGCCCTGCAGGGCTTCCACCTCTTCTACGAGGCGGGACATCTTCTTCTGCGCGGAGAGCTTGCCTGCAGCCTCCTGGATGGCCACGAAGACCAACTTGTCCTCCGGACTGCTGTCCGGGAAGCGGGCATCGAACTTGGTCATCATCGAGGTCACGTCCGCTGCAGCGAGTCGCATCAACTGCTCCATCTCGGGAGATGCAGCGCTGAGGCGGTAAGGCTTGCCCGCAACTTTCAACGTGATATCCTGGGCCATATCAGTTCTCCAGCAGTTTTATACACCTGTCAATCTCACGGATCAGCTTGTTTATGCGATCTTTGGCATCGGCCGGGTCGCCGGCTGCCTGGAAAGCACGCATCAACTCGAGATTGTCTATCTGTTGGTTCAAATCAGTTATCTGCTCCTTGTATCGCAGGCACTTCTCCTCACTCGCAGCAAGCCGGCCCGCCAAGTTGTCCGCACGCTGCTTTTCAGCCTCGTACTGGGCAACCAATTTGGCGATATTTGACTTAATATCTTCAAGCATATCGGATAATGCCTAATCTACAATATGCAAATATAAGAAAAAAACAGAGATTGTCAAATCTCTGTGATACCTTTATACGTCTCGCAGACACGCCGGTAACTTTCCAGGTTGCCTATATCATAACGATGGCCGGGCATCTCCATCGCGTGGACGGGCGAGCGACCCGAAAGCCAGGCCAGGAAGGAACCCGGTGCATCCGTCCCGCAACCGGAATCGATTCCCTCACGGACCCTTCGCGCATCTTTCCGGGTATAATAGTAAAAAGGCGGACAGCACCAGTGACTCAGCGGGATCTCCGGCTTCTCGATCATGGCGAGAACCTTATCCTGTGCATCGATGCGCACATTGGCACTTTTGTGCAGGCGGGCCTCATCCGGCTCATAATAACGCATGACGCAGGAAGTGCCTTTCTCCAAGGCATAATCCATGAAACGACGGAGGCTGAAGTCCAGGACATTGTCCCCGGCGATGACCAGCATGTCATCATCCAGCTGGAGTTTGTCAATGGCAAACTGGATGTCACAGACGGCACCCAGACGTGTCTCATTGGAAGTCGTCCCGTCATCAACGACCGTCACGCCGGCAGGCGCCCACTGCTCGAACACCGGCGCAAACTTATGGTTGGAGATCACGACAAACTGATCGACCAGGCCAGACCGGGCAATATCATCAATCAACCAGTCCAGGATCGTCTTGTCACCAACTTTCAACAGCGGCTTCGGGAAATTCTCCGTCAACGGGTAGAGGCGGGTGGCATATCCTGCAGCAAGAATCAAACATTTCATCTCGAAAACAATTTACACCACAAAGATACAAAAAAACAGACCTGCGAAGCATAAGCTCCGCAGGTCCCAAGGAATAATATTTATCTAAAGAGAATTACTTCGTCTTGATAATAACAGTACGGCTGAGAACGTCGTTGTTGAAGAAGATCGGATCAACACCACCGTGAGGGTTGATGGAGAGCTTGCTGGCAGGGACACCCTGGCTTACGAGGTAGTCCAGAACAGCCTTTGCACGCTTCTCGGAAAGGTTCTGGTTGGTCTTGGCAGAACCCGTCTTCTTGTCGGCGTAACCGTCGATCGTGAAGTTGGAGTCGACACCCTTGATGCCCTCGGCGAAGAGGTTCAGGCGAGCCTTGTCAGCCTGGGTGAGGTCAGCCTTACCCTTGCTGAAGAACACAGCGGTAGAGGAAGGGATCTCCTTGTTGACGATCTTCTCGACCTCCTTGATGACAGTCTCGGTCTTCGTCTCGGTCTTGATGACCGGGTGATCCTTGGCATACTGCTCGGCGAGCTTCTGGGCAGCCTCCTTGGAGATGTAACCGGCAGCGGCAGCGGCAGCAGCAGCGCGGGCATACTTGCCATGCTTGCCACCGATGGTCCAGATGGCGTTGAGGGTCAGACGGCCGGTGCCTTCGCCCTTGCGATACTGGCTGGCGTCACCGAAGACGGACGGGGTGATCCCGAAGCGGCCTTCGAGAGCGATCTCGATAGCGTCGGTGATGTTGTAGCCGAGGCCGAGACCAGCGGTCGCACCAAAGCGAGCCTTAGCCTTGTTGGTAGCAGCGGTGTTCTCCTCAACCAGCACAAAGTTGCCAGCGGTGGAACCACCCTTGAACATGGTACCCACAGAAGAGATATTCATGCTCGGGCCGACGAAAGCATAGACATCGAACTTGGCAAGGTCATCAGCGAAGATGTTGCTGAAGTTGACCATGGCATCCAGATTGAGTTCGCCGAAGAGTTTGTTCTTCTTGGAATAGAGCGTACCCATCGTACCGTAGTTGATGGCGTTGCCAGCCTTGGCATCGAGGGTCTGGAAAGGACCGCCGATGACACCGCGAACACCGAGGATCGGGGTAACATACTTACCGAACATGATGTTGCCGTAGAAGGAAGGGGTGTTGAAGCCACCGTTGTTGACGGAGATGATACCGCCACCGACACCGACGAACCAGTCATTCCCCTTGTAAGTCTGCTGGGCATTCGCAGCAAACATACCTGCTGCCAGCGCAAGAGACAGTGCGAGAACTTTAAGTTTCATATCTTGATTCTTTTAAATTCGTTAAACAAAGGAGCCTGAAGAATTACTCGGAGAAGATGATACCACCACCGGCGTTGGAGGAGCCACCAGCGTGACCCTTACCGGGGACATAGTGAGAATAGATCGGATACGAAATCTCATAATCATGAGAATAAGTATGCTCATAGACATGCGGCTGGCCATGCTCATCGTGGCCATGGGTGAAGACCGAGTGATAAGAGGTGTGGGAAGAAGTGCCGTGGCCGACAAGGTGCACAGGCATACCCAACTCAACCTCCTCAGCAACCTGCGTATTCTCAGCAAGGACCATGAAGGTACCGGCGACGACTTTCTCGCTGCCCTTGGTAGCGATGACCTCATAGGTCTGCTCGGTCAGGTAAGCCTTCTGCCAGGCAGCCCACATACCGTAAGCGGAAACCTTGAAATCAAGGACACCTTCGCCCAGGTCAACCTCGAGATCCTCGAAAGGATATGCATAAGCGTCAACAACCGGCTTGAAAGCATCGAAGTTGTAGCTGATAGCAGCAACCTCGGACTTCATCCACATATTGTAGGTAACCTTACCCGTCAGGATATAATCGCTGTCGTTGAGATACCAGGTATCGATATCAATCTCGTTGTGCTTGTAAGCGTGATCATAGGTATCGTAGTGAGGATTGTCAAGGAATTTGACATCCCAAAGCGTCTGCTCAGGAGTACCAGGCACCATCTCGAAGGTCCAGTCACCAGGCTGGTCGCCAACCGGCCACTGCACATTGACGCTACCAACGCCACCGGCGATGACATCAGGGACAGCAACGCTCATGGTGCGGGTCTTCTCGGCAAGCTTCGGGGTGGAAGCGGTGACCGTAATGGTCTGGGCAGGAACAGCCGAGTTCTCGGCAGCCTCGAAAACGATAGAGTTACCGGAAACGGTACCGGCAGTCGAAGAAGCGATGGATGCGTCGGCATAGGCATTGCCTGCCAGATCCACGAATTGTACGTTGACGGTAAGTTTGGCACCGGCAACCTTGAATGCAGTCTCAATCTGCTCAGGCTGGCAAGCGGCAAATACACCTACTAACGCGATGAGTGAAAAAAACTTTTTCATTTCTTTAAAATAAATATTAAACATTAAACAAATTTTCTTTTGCCCATAGTCACGCATGCCCATATCGGGACATGCTACTTTACAGTTGACAAAGATACTTCAAGAAAAAGAAAAAACCAAATAATTCTGAAAAATTTTATTTTGTTTCCTGCAATACACTATTTATATAATAAGGGTTATAGTAATTCTTTGTCATGATATTGTCGTCTACCTCGGTCCGGTACTCATAATAGTATCTTTCCTCATTGTTGGCATTGTATGCCATGCCGATCTGACCGGAGGTCGTGATGCGCGGAATATAGCCGTGCCGCTTCATCTTGTAAGGCGGCAGCGCGATCTGGAAACGGAAGCCGCCGTTGGTCTTGGTCACGTATCCACCCTGCGCATCGGAATGGGTCATATTGTACCAGGTCCAGGGAATCCCAGGCGGGATATGATGTCCTTTTATCGCATAAAAACCAATCGAGCAGTGACGGAAATGGCGAACCATCTCAAATTTGAAACCATAGTCACCACGCATAAAATTAATCGCACGCAAGGAAAACTGTGTCTTCAAGGCAGCGTTATAGTAATTGGCCCCGACATTGAAACGGAAAATGGGCTCAATGGCATGTTTCCAGATAAAACCCTCAAAGTGAGCCAGGGTAGTAATCAGCCCCAACTGCGCATCAACGGAGAATCGCTCGTTGGGAAAAACATAGGAGGTTTCCAAGGCGATTCCAGCCGTATCATTGGAAAACTGGCCTATCGTAACCTTGCCCTGGATATTCAGGTGCCAGGGATCCCGGAACCGCTGGGACAATGAGATAAAGCCAGGATGAATCAGATAAGGGTCCTTGCTGGTATGCATATCTGAAAACACCGGAAGCACAAGCTGATACGTGAGACGCGCGCCCGGCCACAGATCGACATGGATGGCAGGACTGAGCTTCCATGTCGACTGGTAGACCTGGTTGATGATCAGATTCTGCAAATCAACCTGGGGATAGATCATGATATCCACCTTGGCAAAAGAGTTATTGAGCTTGGGCTGCCTGCGGACGGCATCCCAGGAAGCATCCAAGCGCTTGGTCGTACTCCATGCACCATTATTATATGTAAGGGTAAGCTCGGGTACTTTGTGTGAAGTACCGATGACCTTGACCGGTTTGGACTGATCCAACCCGGCAGACTCGATAAGCCGGGCGGCATAGGCGAAACCTTCCGCCGGGATCTTGAACCGATCATTCTCGATGGTAAAGACCGTGAAGTCCTCTGTCTCGATCGCCCGCACGTTTGCAAAGCCCTCTTCAGCGAGCAGACGGGCCGTATTCTCGACGGCCTCGGATGTCTGGTTCTGCGCCAGGGCAACCCAGGGAGCCAGCAGACAGAGCAGGTACAGGAAAGGTTTTTTCATAAAAATCTCTTTGGCAAAATACAAAGTTAGTATTTTTTCAGGACTTCCGTTGTCTCGAGCTTCAAATTCTTGTCATAAGTATCGTGACGGACATAGCCGATCCCGCGGGCATACCAGGTCTCGCCGGTCGTCGTCCGGTTGCGGCCCGGACCACGCTCCACCTTGTGCTCCCGCACCACGATACAGTCGAAAGTGCCCGCGGGAACCGTGATGCGCTCTTCGCGGAGAACCTGCCGCTCCGTGACCTCCGTTTTATATTTCAAACCGTGCACCGTGACGACCGAACGGGCGTCCGGGAGCACGTCGCCGGGGCGCATATCAGCCGGCAGGAGTGTCGGCTCCCCGGCCGAGACGATCTCCGCGTTCGGGAACATGTTGGAGAAAACAGCCTTCATCGTACCTCCGACATCCATCCGCACGCTTCCGTCCCGCTCGACCAGCACGCTCATCTCCGACGGTCCCCCATACATGGGCGAACCGTTGGGCTTGTTCAGCGCGAAAGTATAATCCACGCGGGAAAGCGTCCCTTCAGCATGCACGTCCCCGATGATCCAGGTGGTGGTGCGCTCCAGTTTACCGGAAGCGGCAACCCGCCTCTCATAGAAAAGCGTGCGCCCCTGCTGCATGCAGAAATACGGCTCACCCGCCCAGGCGGAAAGCCCCCAAAGCAAAAGGCACGCGACAGCCGTAAACAATTTCTTCACAATACAAAGATGCAAAAAAATCCGTATTTCGCTGCGTCCGTTACGAATTTGATGCAGAATTTGAAACATCTGTCATTCAGTATTTCGGATTTGCTCCTTTTTCCGTATCTTGCATGTCGAACCAAACTTTGACCCATGGAAGCTTCAGTCCCCTTTCCCTCGCCGGGCCCTCCGGCCGGTTCCTGCACGGACGCTACACAGGACAGCCCTTTCTGGGCACTCCAGACGCCTGCCGACCTGGCCGGTACGCTCTTCTCGAACCGGGAAGACTTCATCTTCGGAATGAACCTGACCGCGGTTTGCGTTGCACTGTATCCGGATCTACGGCTACTTACCTTCACCCTGGTCAGCAACCAACTGCTCTTCCTGCTGTCCGGGGCGCAAGAGACTGTTGTACTGTTTTTCCTAAGTTACAAGAAGCGCCTGAAGCGCTACCTGTCAGACCGCTTCCGCTACCCGGACCTGGCCCGGCTGGAGCCTGGACTGACGATGATCCGTGATCCGCAGACGCTCCGTCAGGAGATCCTCCGGATCAATGGCTACGGCGCCTCCGGACAGCCTGGGTACACCCCTTATTCCTATCCTTGGAGTGCCGGCATCCTGTATTTCAATCCATTGATCCTGAAACTGCCCAAGGTCCCCTTTTCCAGCCTGTCGCAGGCGGAGCGGAGAAGGATCTCCCGCAGCCGCCTGCTGCCCCTGCCCAGGTCGTATCTGGTCTACCAGGGGATCATCGCCCCTTCATCGTACTGCGCCATCAGCGAGGGCGAATCCTGTTTTCGGGACGCCCGGCAGTATTTCCGGCTCCTGAGCCAGTAGAAGGCTGGATCCTACTTCAAATCAAATACGTAGATATCGAAGCAGTACGGGGCCAGGGTGACTTCCACCGAACGGTCGTTCGAGCGGAGCTGGGCGCGTGTGGGAATGGTACCGGCCGCGCGTGCCGCCTCGGCAGCCGTGCGGACTTCCGCCGCGAAGGGACCGCTCACCGGAGCGATCCGGTCGGGAGCGTCCAGGGCGTTGTCTTCGTAGAGCCTGTCGGTCGTGAAGCGGACCCGCTCGGCGGGGACTACGGTCCGGCCTTTCTTCAGGCCAGAGAAGTTCAGTGCCACCGTCCGCGGCGCATCACCGGTATTGACCACCTTGACATAGACCTTGTCGCCGTCAATCACGGAACTGGCAAACAGCCCCTCCTGCCCCTCGGCGCCGGATACGGAAGCGCCATCCATCGTGGTCTTGAGCACGTTTTGTCCCTTGTAGGCGGAATACAACTGCTGGACATGCCAGCTGGCCGTCCGGAAGGAGTTCAGGTTGTCGTACCAGATCAGGTCCGGACGCCACTGCCAGCCCTCCACATGGGCGAAGAGCGGAGCGTAGGTAGCCATGTGCACCAGGTCGGCGTTCCGCTCCAGGCCGGTCATAAAGGCCGCCTCAAGCAGCGAAGCATAGAAGTGATTGAGTTTTCGGCCGCGGGCATGGCAGGCGTATTCGCCCGCGAAGACCCGGGGACCTTTGCGGTCATAGTTATCGTAGCGCGCTCCTTCCCGAAGGAACCAGTCGTACGGACGGTAGAAATGCTCATCCACGAGATCGGCACCCAGGCGGCGCATCTCAGGCCAGAGGTAGTCAAACTGCTTACCCTCGGAGTCGGGGCCGGAGGAGCCGACGAGTTTGATCTCGGGATGCGCAGCACGGATGGCCTTGACGAAAGGCTCCAGATGCGCGGGATACTCCGGACCCCACTGCTCATTGCCGATGCCGAGGTATTTGAGATTGAAGGGGGCCGGATGGCCCATTTCGGCGCGGAGCGCACCCCAGCGGGTGTCCGTCGGGCCGTTGGCGAATTCGATCAGGTCCAGGGCATCCTGGATGTAGGGGTCCAGCTCGGCCACGGGTACGTGCGCGTCCGGGGAATCATTCTGGAACTGGCAGGCCAGGCCGCAGCTCAGGATCGGAAGCGGCTCGCTGCCAATCTCTTCGCTGAGCTGGAAGAATTCGAAGAATCCCAGGCCGTAGCTCTGGAAATAGTCCGGGAAGAAACGGTGCGGGAAGGTGTATTCCCAGCGGTTCTCGTTGAGCGGCCGGTTCTCGACGGGACCGACGGTGTTTTTCCAGTTGTAGCGGGTATCCAGGTCAGTCCCCTCGACGATGCAGCCTCCCGGGAAGCGGAAGATGCCGGGATGCAGGTCAGCGAGCGCCTGGGCCAGGTCCTTGCGCATACCGTTGCGGTGTCCCATCCAGGTATCGGTCGGGAACAGCGAGACGTGCTCCAGGTCCACCGTCACGCCCCGGGACTCCAGGAAGATGCGCAGGGTAGCCTTGGGATCGGTCCGGGCGGACTTCATCACCACCTCGTACTGGCGCCACTCGCGGGAATCGACCTTGATGTGTTCCCGGGTGAAGAACTGCTCTTCGCCCATCGAGGCGGTATCGACAAACTCGATGCGGAGCGTCGCCTCCCCGCCTGCAGGAACGCGGGCCCACACGCTAAAGCGGTAGGTGTCGCCTTCCTTGAGGCCGATGCCGAAGAATCCTTCGTTGTCAAGACCGGTCCACTTATGGGCATGTCCGGGATCGATGAGGCGCACGTAGTGCGGATTGCGGTCGAAGGGGCCGTCGTCCCGGACCTCGACCCGCCCGAAAGCCTTCCAGCCCTGCAGGGCATCCTGGGGGAACTCGAAGGAGCGGTTCTTGACGAGTTCGGCATACAGGCCGCCGTCCGCCGCGAAATTGATGTCCTCGAAGAAGATACCGTACATGGTCGGCTGGATCGGGGCTCCCGGTTTGGCCAGGTTGATGTCGATGGTGCGGGCGGAAACCCCGGCCGTCAGGGCCATTGCCACGCCAAGGGCGAAGATTTTGTCCAATTTCATATCAAGTATCGTAGTTTTGCTGCGTGAAGATAGCAAAAAAACGTATCTTTGGAAAGTTTAACCCATCTCTACCGATCATGAAAGGTCTTCTTTCCAGCCTGTTCCTGCTGCTGACGGCAGCTGCCGTCTCAGCCCAGGTCTCCTTCGGAGACGCTTCCCGCTTCAATAACGACTGGCGCTTCCACCTCGGAGACACCCCGGAAGCCATTACCGCCGCTTTCGACGACAGTCGATGGCAGCCGGTATCCCTGCCGCACGACTGGTCCGTGCTGGGCACGCTTTCGCCCGCATTCGCCAGCGGCACCGGGTATCTGCCCGGCGGCATCGCCTGGTACCGGAAGCAATTCGACGGAAAGGACCTTTCCGCTGAGGAAGTATATCTCTATTTCGAAGGCGTCTATAACCGCAGCAGCGTCTGGCTCAACGGGCACCTGCTGGGAGAACGTCCCAGCGGCTACATTTCTTTCTTGTATGACCTGACTCCCTGGCTCAACCGCGAAGGGACGAACACCCTTGCCGTCCGCGTGGACCACAGCCGCATCGCCGATTCGCGTTTCTACACCGGTTCGGGCATTTACCGCGACGTGTGGCTTGTCCAGGCCGGCCCCGTGCATTTCGCCCAATGGGGCGTAGGCTACCGGGCAAAGTCGCTCGACGACAGGCAGGCCGTGGTCGCCGTCGATACGGAGATCGAAGGACTCGGCGCCCGGAAAGCGCAGCTGCAGCTGACCCTGCGGGATGCCGCCGGCACGGTCGTGGCCCGCGCTTCCGCCAAGGCCGCCGCCAGGCAGACGACGGAGCTCAAGCTCTCTAGGCCGCATCGCTGGGACCTCGACGACCCGTATCTCTACACCCTGAGCGCGGAGATCGTCTCCGGTCCGGAGGTCCTGGACCATGCGGAGACGACCGTCGGCCTGCGCACCCTGCAGTTCGACGCCGACAAGGGCTTCGCGCTGAACGGCCGCTGGATGAAGGTCAAGGGCGTCTGCCTGCACCACGATGCCGGCGTGCTCGGCGCGGCCGTCCCGGAGGAGGTCTGGGAGCGTCGCCTGCTGGCGCTCAAGGGCATCGGCGCCAACGCCATCCGGACTTCGCACAATCCGCAGTCCCCTGTCTTCTATGATCTCTGTGACCGCCTGGGCCTGCTCGTGATGGACGAAGCCTTCGACGAATGGGAATATCCCAAACGCAAATGGGTGGAGGGCTGGAACGTCGGCACACCTGCCCTGGACGGCACCTACGACTTCTTCGAAGCCTGGGGCGAGACGGACCTGCGCGACATGGTCCGGCGCGACCGCAACCACCCGAGCATCTTCCTCTGGAGCATCGGCAACGAAGTGGACTATCCCAACGATCCCTATTCGCACCCCATCCTGGACGGAGGCAACAACGATTTCAAGCAGCCGGCTTACGGTGGCTACAACCCCGACGCTCCCCGCGCAGAGCGGATCGGCGAGATCGCGCAGCGGCTTGCCGCCGTGGTCCGCTCCGTGGATACCTCCCGCCCCGTTACCGGAGCTCTCGCGGGGGTGGCGATGTCCAACCAGACCGCCTATCCCGAGGCCGTGGACGTGGTCGGCTACAACTACACCGAGGCCCGCTATGCGGCGGATCACGCGACCTACCCGCACCGTATTCTCTACGGATCGGAAAACAGCGGCAACTATGCCGCCTGGACGGCCGTCCGAGACAATGAATTCATTTTCGGGCAGTTCATCTGGACCGGCACGGACTACCTCGGCGAATCCAACGCCTGGCCTTCCCGCGGCTTCCATACCGGATTGCTGGACTTCGGCAGCTTCCCCAAGCCGCGCGGCCGCTTTTTCGCCTCGCTCTGGAGCGAGCGCCCGGTCTGCTATGTCGGTACTTCTCCCAAGCTTCCTGCCGTGCAGGGACGCCCCGGACGCGGCGACAGCACCGATGCGCGTGACATCTGGAACTACGAAGACGGGCAGATGATCCGCGTGGTCTGCTATACCAACGCCGCAAGTGCAGCTCTCTTCCTGAATGGAAGCCAGGTCGGAGAGCGGCAGCCCTACAACCGCGAGACCGGCATCATCGGCTGGGACGTTCCCTTCGCACCCGGCACGCTCAAGGCCGTCGCTTACGATGCCTCCGGTCGGGAAGAGTCTTCCTATGAGATCCATACCTGTCTGCGCCCTGCCTCCCTGCGGGTCAGCGCAGACCGTACGGAACTCCGGCCGGGCCAGGTTGCCCACCTCACCGTAGAAATCCTTGACGACAACGGCCATTTCGTGCCCTTCGGCGATAACGAGATCACCTGCTCCATCGACGGCCCCGCCCATCTGCTCGGGCTGGAAGGCAGCGACAACCGCGACATGGGAGACTACACGGATAACGTGCAGCGGGCCTACCAGGGTCGCCTGCTGGCCTACGTCCGTGGCGGTCTCTCCCCTGTCCCGGTCCGTACCCGGCCGGGCGCAGTGCTCCCCGCCTACGGCGGCCCGGCTCGCCCGGCCGGCCCGGTGACCATCCGCTTCAGCACTCCGCTCCTCCCGCCTGCAGAGATCACCCTCACCGTAACAGAATAGCAGAAAAAAACAGGGTCGGTCCACATGGACCGACCCCTGCACTACTAACCTAACCAGAACCGCGGGTGACGGTTCTTATTGTCTGCCCGGGTAGGCCTCGAGGGCTTTCTGGAGCACAACGAGGGCCCTGGCCAGGTCTTCTTTACACAAAACATAGGCGATACGGACTTCCTGGCGTCCCTCCCCCGGCTCCGTATAAAAACCGGCACCGGGCGCCATCATGATGGTCGCGCCCTCATACTGGAAGTCGCCCAGGCACCAGATGCAGAACTTCTCCGCATCGTCCACGGGCAGTTTCGCCATCGTATAGAACGCACCCATCGGGATCGGGGAATACACGCCCGGAATCTTGTTGAGTCCGTCAATCAGGAAATTGCGGCGCTCTACATACTCTTCGTACACATTGCGCAGATATTCTTTCTGCACCCCCACGGAAGCCTCCGCTACGATCTGGCCAAGCAGCGGCGGGGACAGGCGGGCTTGGCAGAACTTCATCACCGCATCGCGGACCGCACGGTTCTTCGTGCAGAGGCAGCCGATGCGGATACCGCATTCCGAATAGCGCTTCGACACAGAATCGAACAGGACCACGTTCTCTTCGATCCCTTCCATGTGGAAAGCCGAAATATACGGCATCCCGGTGTAGATGAACTCCCGATAAACCTCATCGCTGAAGAGGAACAGATTGTGCTTCTTGACGATGTCGCGCAGGCGCTGCATCTCCTTGCGGGTATAGAGATACCCTGTCGGGTTGTTCGGATTGCAGATCAGGATGGCTTTGGTGCGCGGAGTGATCTGCTCCTCAAAGGCCTCGACCGAAGGCAGGCGGAAGCCGTTGTCGATGCTGGTCTTGACGCTCTTGACCACCGCCCCGACGGAGATGGCGAACGCCATGTAATTGGCATAGAACGGGTCCGTGACAATCACTTCGTCCCCGGGGCTGAGGCAGGCCAGGAATGCGAACAGCACCGCTTCGGAACCGCCGGCCGTGACGATAATCTCCTCCGGAGAGAGGTAGATGCCATACTGGGCATAATACTGCACCAGCTTGGTACGCAGGCTCAGGTAGCCGTCGGAAGGGCTGTACTCGAGGATGGTCCGGTCAATCGCCCGGACGGCATCCAGCCCGCACTGCGGGGTCGGGATGTCCGGCTGGCCGATATTGAGATGATAGACGTGCACGCCATTGCGCTTCGCAGCGTCGGCGTACGGAGCCAGCTTCCGGATCGGGGAAGAAGGCATGTTCTGGGCACGTTGGGATATCTCCATATTCATCAGTGAAATATTTACAAATATAAACAAAAAAATGCTCCTGCAATACACGCAGGAGCAAGAAAGGACAGATTCTTCACTTCGTTCAGAATGTCAGGGGAACTACGGATACCAGCGTTTGAGCAGCACGAGTTTGTCGCCGCTGTCGTCAACCTCCCAGAACTGGGGCTTGCGCGGGCCGTCGCCTTCCACATGGTGCACCACATAAAGGAGCTTGCCCTCGAAGGTGCGGAAGAGCATCCCGTGGCCGGAATTGTTGCCCAGGAACGGCTCCGGCTCCTGTACCCACGGTCCGGAGATCTTGCCGGACTCGGAGTAGCAGACGGCCTGGATGTAGCGCTCCTTGCCCCAGGTGGACCAGAGCATGCCGAGACGTCCCGTCTGCGTGCGGAACATCTGCGGGCCGTCGGTCACCCAGCCGGGCATCTTGAGACCGAAGGTGGCCTCGCCCAGGGAGTTCATCTCGCCGCAGCAGGGCAGTTCGCTGGCACGGAACATCGTCACGGGCTTCGGCGACACGGTATAGGAGAGGTCCGGAGCCAATTCGATGTAGTCCATCGTGCCGTCGATCAGCTGGGTCCATTCGTGGACGAAGATCATGTATATCTTGCCGTCTTCTTCATAGAGCGTACCGTCGATGCAGTCCCAGTCGCGGGGCTGATAGTCATAGCCCGGCGTGATGGCGAAAGACTTGTACGGACCCTCCGGCTTGTCCGAGCGGAGAATGTAAGTCTGGTTGTGGGGTACGTTGTAGCGGCGCGGAACCTGCTGGATGAGGTCGGAATGGTCGCTCCAGGTACCTGCATAATAATAATAGTCGCCGATCTTGTGGATCTCGGCCGCGGCCGCGAAACCGGCGCGCTCCAGCCAGAGTCCCTTGATGTCGATGACATTGTAGGGGCCCGTCCACATCTTGAGATCCGTGCTCTTGTACATCCGGCCGCCGGAACTGGTCAGGTAATAGGTCTTCGTAGCCTGGTCGGCCAGGATGTAAGGGTCACTCATCGAAAGTTCCTCGAAGGGGACGGTGCGGATGCGGTTCATCTCGGCCATCCGGGCGCGCATGCGCGCCGCCATGCCGGTCGTATCCGTCGTGTGCATGCCGCCGAAATTGCGCTGACCGGGGTCGGCCGGCGGAGCCTGCTCCCCGGGAAGGATCTGGGCGAAGCCCGCCGTCGTGCAAACCAGCAAGGCTGCCGTGAGAAGAGTTCTGATTTTCATATCTGAGTACGTTGGTTTCAGTTTTTGTTAGTATACGCTTGCCTGGCTTGCTTTGAGCGAAGCGAAGTCCGCATCAGCGGACCGGCCGGCCCCGGGACTTTGCGTGAGCAAAGTCGGAAAGGGGTTTATGGCCGCCGGGGTTTGGGGCGGAGCCCCAATCAAAAACGGGCGCCGCTCACGCAAACTCGGAGCGTCAGCGACCGAGGGGGCCCGGGGGATCCTTCCCCCGTCATGAAAGCAAAAACGGGCGCCGCTCACGCGGGGCCCGTTTCCCACAATACAATTAACCAAAATCTACCACCCGGTATTTATGTCAGACGGGAGAGCCACGGGTAAAGCCCTTCCCGTTACGGTTTTCAAAGAATTCCGCAATGCAAAAGTATTTGTATTTTTCCGAAAGGAATATCAAAACCAGACCATTTGCAATCAATCATCAACCATCTGCCACACCTCTGGGGCCTGTTTGGCAGGAATGAAAGGATTTCTAAAGTGGCAGCACCGAAATCAAAAAGGAGCGGACCCTGCAAGGGGCCCGCTCCGATCGTCACTGAATGCTAACGGTCAGGTTTCATTCATCACCAACCCGGGTTCTGGACCATGTTGGGGTTCTTGTCCATCACAGAGGTCGGATACGGGAAGAATTCGTGCTTGCCGGCCTGGAAACCGACCTTGAAGCCGCGGTCGATGGCCTCGTGGGTCTCGACGGTGTAGAAGCGGCTGTCAGCCTCGGTGCCATGCTCCCAGGTGACTTTCTCACCGGACTTCGGGGCGCGGTGAAGCTTGTCGAAGAGCTTCGGCGAGCCAGCGGCTGCCCTCGAGCCAGAGCTCGTAGGATTTCTCCTTCTTCAGGACGTCCATGTCCACGGAGGTGCTGATGGTCTTGGAACCGGCGCGCCTCTGGATCTGGTTGATGACGGCCAGTGCGGAAGCGTTGTCGCCGCTCTGGAGGCAGGCCTCGGCGTAGAGCAGGAGCACTTCGGCGTAGCGCATGATCAGACCGTTGTTCATACGGACATTGCTGCCGTAGTTGGCGGCGTCGGTCGAACGTACGAGCTGCTTGAACGGCAGCCAGAAGGACTGGCCATAGAGACCCTGCTCGACATCGGCGATACCGATGAGCTTGGAAGCCTTCTTCTCTTCGAGGGACATCTTGTTGATGTCGGCGCTGTTGTATTCCATGCCATAGATTGCATCGTCAACGTGCTTGAGCGTAGCGTCGAAGCGGAAGGAATGGCCGTCGTTGGCGAAGAACTCATCGCCGAACCACTGCGGGACACCCAGGCCGCCCCAGCCGTCGACACCGCCGGTGTACTTGCCCTGCGGGGAGGCACCTGCCACGAAGTGGTCGGAACGCCAGTTCCAGATGTTGGCCTCCATCCAGGTAGAGCGCTGGATCATGCCGCCCCAGGCGCTGATGCCGGAGTTGGGCTCGATGTTGAGTTCGAAGACCTTCTCCTCGTTGCAGTCGCCTTCGACGTGGAAGTTCTGCCAGTACTTCTCGCCGGGGACGAGGGCGTACTTGCCGGAGTCGATGACCTTCTTGAGTGCAGCCTTGGCACCGGCGTAGTCCTTCACGAAGAGGAGCGCCTTGCCTTCGACAGCCCATGCGAAGCCCTTGGTGACCTTCACGGCACCGTCCTTGTCGGCCGTGCTCTTGCGCTCGTCGAGGTCGGGAACGGCAGCCTCGCACTCGCTGGCGACCCAGCGGTAGAGGTCCTCATGGGACATCGGGTTGTCCGGATCCTTGTCGGAGTTGTACGGCATCTCGTCGGAGAGCACGTGGTCGACCATCGGCGGCGTGTTCCAGCAAGAGGTCAGGAGGAAGTACAGGTAGGCGCGCAGGACGCGGGCCTCGGCGACCACGCGCTTGGTCGTGGCGGTCGGGCCGCCCTCGGGCAGGCCATTCTTGAAGTTGTCAATCACCAGGTTGCAGGCGTAGTTGACCTGGAACAGGTTGTTGTAGAAGTGGTCGACCACCTGGTTGCCGGAGTCGAGACGGAACTCGTCCAGCTGGGCCATGAAGTCGTTGTCACCGAAGTTGGAGCCGGCGGCATACATATCGTCACCGCAGTTGTTCAGGGCGGCCTTGTAGTCGGTGTAGATGGAGCTTCCGTCCTGACCGGTCACGCGGGTGACGAAGCGGGCGTAAGCCGCAGCCATGGCTGCCTCCGCGTCCGCGTCGGTCTGGTAGAAATTCTCGATAGCGACGACACCCTTCTGCGGAATGTCGAG
>CADASN010000013.1:32407-159244 GCA_902790635.1 uncultured Bacteroidia bacterium
ACCGAGTATACTAATTTTTTCATATTCCGTATTCTTTTAAGCATTAGAACGTCAGGTTCACACCGAAGACGGCTTTCTTCATGGTCGGATACGAACCGGAGTCAACGCCACGGGACGTGGAATTGTTGAGGGAAGCGGTCTCAGGATCGGCACCCGGGTACTTCGTGAAGGTAAAGTAGTCATCCAGGGAGACGAAGATGCGGAGATCGTTGATCTTGACCCGCTGGGTCAGGGCGCGCGGGAAGGTGTAGCCGAGCTGGACCTGCTTGAGCTTGAAGAACGCACCGTTGAACACGGCGGCGCTGGAGCTCCAGAAATCCCAGCTGGTGGAGACGATCTTCGAATCCGGGAACTTCTTGCTGACGGCGTTGGGGTTGCTGACAGAGTTCCTCCAGAAGTAGTTCAGGCCGTTGGTCTTGGGACGGTCGGCGGAAACCATCAGGTTGTAGATCTCGTTGCCGGCGACACCGGTGCCGAAGATCACGAGGTCGAGGCCCTTCCAGGCGAGGTTGACGGTCAGACCGTAGGTGAGGTTCGGAATACCCTCGCCGAGGTACTGCTTGTCGTTCTCTCCCGGGGTGAAGGTGTCGTTGCCATCCTTATCAAGATAGACAGGAGCACCGGTGGCCTGGTCCACGCCTTTGTACTTGAAGCCGCGGAAGTACCAGATCGGGTAACCGGCCTTGAAGGAGGTGGTCATCTTCTCATTCAGACCGCTGACAGGATCCTGATCGAGGCGGTCGAGGAGCGCGTGGACCTCGAGGACCTGGTTCTTCAGGGTCGAGAGGTTGGCGTTGATGCTGTAGTGGAAGTCGCCGATGCTGTCTTTCCAGCCGAGTTCGAACTCGAGACCGGTGTTGAGCACCTTACCGGCGTTGACCGTGGTGCTGGACACACCGATTTCCGGCAGCGGGGAGATGGAGATCAGCAGGTCGTTGGTGTACTTGCGGTACCAGTCGGCCGTGAAGGTCAGTCGGTTGTTCAGGAAACGGGCGTCGATACCGGCGTCATACTGCTCGGAGGTCTCCCACTTCAGGTTCGGGTTCGCCAGGCCGGAAGGCATGGAACCGTAGGTCGGGGTACCGTCGTTCTTGGACGGGTTGTACTGGTACCACTGGCCGTTCATGGCGATGGAGGTGGAGTAGCGGTATCCGTTCAGGACGTTGACGTTACCGTTGAGACCCCAGGATGCGCGGAGCTTCAGGAAGGAGACGGCGTCGCGGCTCACGTTGTCGCGGAAGAACGGCTCGTTGCTGATGGTCCAGCCGGCGGACACGGAGGGGAAGTAACCCCAGCGGGCCTGCTTGGACAGCTTGGAGGAGTCGTAGGCATCGGCACGGAAGTTGGCCTGGATGCTGTAGCGGTTGTCGAAGGAGTACATCAGACGGCCGAAGTAGGACAGCTGGGCGCTCATGTTCGGAGCGTTGCCCACGTTCTTGGTGGCGTCGGAGGTCAGGTAGTCGATGTAGAGGAAGTTCGGCTCGTAACCTCTGAGGATGTCCTTACCGTTGGAGGAGATGCTCGCATTGTCGCTGTGGTCTTCGATATAGGACATACCGACCATGGCGCCGACACTGTGCTTGCCGAAGGTGCGGTTGTAGTTGGCGAAGTTCTCCCACTGGTAGTAGTAGCTCGTGTTGACGTTCGCGGAGATGTCATGGTTCGCGGACTGGGCCATGGAAGTCAGCCAGTAGGGCTTGGTGTAGCTGTGGCTGCTGTTCTGGGCGATGCGGTAGCCGAAGCGGGAAGTGATCGTCAGGCCCGTAATCGGGGTGAAGTTGGCAGCGAGGGCGCCGCGGATGTTGATACCGCCGCTGTAGCTGTCGGACTTGTCACGCTGGAAGAGCGGGTTACCGGTGGCTTCCTCGAGGTACTTGGAAGTGCCGTAGAAGTCGTTGTTGTGGGTCGGATCCGTCGGGATCGGGTCGCCGGCAGCGTAGTGCTCCTGCATGCCGCCCGGGGTGTCCTTGAGGTCATGGATGTAGGCCGGGGTCAGCGGGTCGATGGAGACCACGGAGTTCAGCACGGAGCCGTAACCGTTGGAGACGGACCGGCGGTTCCACTTCTCGATGGAGTTGTTGGTCGAGACGTTCAACCACTTGAAGATCTGGTAGTCGGCGTTGATCTGCGCGGTCAGACGGTTGTACACGTCCTTCTTGCCCACCACGATACCGTCGTTGTTGACGTAGTTGAGGGAGGTGAAGAAGTGACCGTTCCTGTTGCCACCCTGGAAGGTGATACCGTGCTGCTGGCTCCAGCTGGGCTGGAAGGTGGAGTCGTACCAGTTGTTGTCGATGCCGTTGTAGCCATTGGCGTTCAGCAGCTCCTGGGAGAGGTTGCCGATGTAGGTCTGGTACTCGATGTATTCCTTGGCGGCGAAGATGTCAGCCTTCTTGCCGAGGGACTGCAGGGTGAAACGGCCGTTGTAGGTCACGGAAGCGTGACCGTCCTGGCCGCTCTTGGTGGTGATGAGCACGACGCCGTTACCAGCCTGCGCACCGTAGATGGCGGCGGAGGCGGCGTCCTTCAGGACCTCCATGGACTCGATCATGGAAGGATCGAGGTACTGGATATTGTCCACCTTCAGACCGTCGACGATGAGGAGCGGTCCGATGGAACCGGAGTTCGAGGAGTAACCGCGGACACGGATGGATGCACCTTCACCCGGAGCGCCGGAAGTGTTGATGATCTGCACACCGGCAGCCTTGCCCTGAACGGACAGATGCCACGGCACCGGTCAGGTCACTTTTCTTCTGGACACCGTAACCGATGACCACCGTCTCTTCGAGCATCTCGGTGTCATCCTCGAGCACGATGTTGAACGTGGTCTGGTTGCCGACGGCGAAAGTCTGGCTCTTGTAGCCGATGCTCTCGACGTTGCAGTTGGCACCGGCGGGAACGGTCAGCGTGAAAGCACCGTTGATGTCGGTGGCGGCACCGATGCGGGTGTTGCCGACGACCGTCACGGCTGCGCCGATGACCGGCTGTCCGCCGGAGTCAACGACTGTGCCGCTGATGGTGCGATTCTGTGCGGAAGCGTTGAAGCTTCCGAGCGAAGCGAGGAGTATCATCATGATACTCGACACTCTCATCAGATTTTTAAGCATTGCGCGTTTTGTTTAAGGATTAATTTATAGGGTTAAATATCTATAATAATTACTCGCTTGTTGTGTTTGGTAACCCAAATGTAAAGCAAAATATCATACCCGGCAATCCTTTCCATTCGTTAATAAAAGGAATGATGCGATTTTGTAATATTTTGAACTTATTTCAAAAAATGACCCGATATTTAATAAATAAGTTGCATATATAAGAGGTATGGTGCTGAGATTGTGCCTACGGGAGTCGCATTCGGCCGGCCATGTATATTTCGCGAAACTGTTCTTGAAACTTTCGAGAAAAAGTTTCATCTTTACGGCATGAAACTTTTCCTGATTGACGGCCACGCGCTCATCTTCAAGATGTATTACGCCTTTCTTGGGCGTCCGATGGTCAATTCCAAGGGGGTCGATACCTCCATCCTGTTCGGATTTACCAAATACCTGCTGGAACTCATTGACCGGGAGCACCCCACGCACATTGCGGTGAGTTTCGATCCGCCGGGGGGAACCTTCCGCAATGAACTCTATCCGGAATACAAGGCCAACCGGGGCGAGACGCCCCAGCTGGTCATCGATGCGCTTGAGCCGCTCACGCAGATCGTCCTGGCCCTTGACATCCCGGTGCTGATGCTTCCCGGCTTCGAGGCGGACGACGTGATCGGTTCGGCCGCGCTCCGTTTTGCCCGGGAGGGCTTCGAAGTATATATGGTGACTCCGGACAAGGACTACGGCCAGCTGGTCGGGCCGCAGGTCTTCCAGCTCAAGCCGGGCAAGGCCGGGGGCGAAAACGAACTGCTCGGGGAGGCGGAGGTCTGCGACAAATGGAAGATCGCTTCCCCCGCGCAGGTGATCGACATCCTGGCGATCTGCGGCGATTCGTCCGATAACGTCCCGGGCGTGCAGGGGGTAGGGCCGGTCGGCGCCGCCAAGCTGCTGGGTAAATACGGGTCCGTGGAAGGGATCTACGCGCATCTCGGCGAGCTGACGGCGCGCCAGCAGGAGCAGTTCCGTGCCGCCGAGGGCCATATCGCCCTGTCGAAGCAGCTCGTCACCATCAAGACGGACATCCCGCTGGACGTGACGGCGGAGCAGCTGGTCTTTGATACGGTCGAAACGCCCGAACTGAACGCCCTGCTCGACCTTTACGAAATGCCCTCCCTGAAACGACTTGTTAAGAAGGTTTCCGTCGCCTCCGCTGCCGGTGGGGCTACTGCCCCCGGACAACTACGCGCTTCGCGCTATCCCTCCCAGCCTAACGGCTGGGCCCCTCCCGTTCACGAGCCACGGGCGGCTACGGTTGCCGGGGGCAGTACCCCACCGGACAACGCTCCGTCGACGGAAATCTATCATAATATAGTATCTACAAAAGATATTAAAGGTGACAGGATTGCGATCAACTTCCAGGGGGAGATGCTGTATGTGTCGGGCGACGCGGGCGTGGCGAGCGGGGATCCGGAGGAGTTCCGGGGGCTGCTGGAGAATGCTGGCGTGACGAAGGCCGGCACGGACATCAAGGCGCAGATGAACCGCCTGGCCACCCGCGGCATCACCGTCGAAGGGCGCCTGCTGGACATCGAACTGATGCACTACCTCCTGGGCCCCGAACGCAGCCACAAACTCGAGACCCTCGCCCGCAGCTACCTGGGCGTGGATTTGGAGGCCGCCGCGCCGCAGACGACCGGTTCCCTCTTCGACGAGGTCCCGGAGGAGACCGGCCCTGACCGGACGCTCGAGACGGCCGTCATCCTGCAACTCTCCGACTGCCTGGAGCGCGAGATCGCCGCGACCGAAGGCATGCAGCGGCTCTATGACGAGATCGAAGAGCCGCTGATCCACGTGCTTGCCCGGATGGAGCAGATCGGGGTCAAGGTGGACCTGGACTCGCTGCGCGAATACGCCGACGGCCTCCGCCGCAAGATGGTGGTCCGCGAAACGGAAGTGCGGCAGCTGGCGGACGAACCGACGCTCAACATCCTCTCTCCCAAGCAGGTGGGTGTCATCCTCTTCGAGAAGCTCCAACTGGATCCGAAGGCCCGCAAGCCCAAGTCCGGCAACTGGCCCACGGACGAGCAGACCCTCCAGCATCTCGCCGACCGGAGTCCCATCATCGACGCCATCCTGGACTACCGCGGGCTGCGCAAGCTCCTTTCGACCTACATCGAGCCCTTTGCGGGCTACATCTCCCCGGTGGACGGGCGCGTCCATACGACCTTCAACCAGGCACTGACCGCGACCGGCCGCCTGTCGTCTTCGAACCCGAACCTCCAGAACATCCCCATCCGCACCGAGGAGGGCCGCGAGATCCGCAAGGCTTTCGTGCCCGGAGAACTGGGCTGGGTGATGATGTCGGCGGACTACTCCCAGATCGAACTGCGCCTGATGGCGCACCTGAGCGGCGACGCCCACCTGGTGGAGTCTTTCCGGAACGGGGTGGACGTGCACGCCGCCACGGCGGCGAAAATCTTCCGCGTGCCCCTCGCGGACGTGACGGCCGACCAGCGCCGTTTCGCCAAAACGGCCAATTTCGGCATCATGTACGGGATCTCCTCCTTCGGGCTGGCGGAGCGCCTGCGCTGCTCCCGTTCCGAGGCGAAGCAGCTCATCGACGATTATTTCGCCTCGTTCCCCGCCATCCGCGGCTTCATCGACGCCACCATCGCCCAGGCACGCCGGCAGGGCTATGTGGAGACCCTTTTCGGCCGGCGCCGCTACATCGCCGACATCTCCGCCGGCAACGCCACCGTGCGTGCCCTGGCGGAGCGCAACGCCGTCAACGCCCCCATCCAGGGCACGGCGGCCGATATCATCAAGCTGGCCATGAATGCGGTGGACAGGCGCCTTCGCGAAGGCGGCTTCCGCGCGCGGATGGTCCTGCAGATCCACGACGAACTGCTGCTCGAGGTCCCGCAGGAAGAAATCGCCCCCGTGCGAGAGCTGCTGGTCAGCGAGATGGAGCATGTCATCCCCTTGTCTGTCCCCCTCACCGTAGAATGCAATGATGGAAACACCTGGCTCGAAGCCCACTGACGAACTGATCCGCCGGGCGATCATCGGTGACGGCACGGCCTTCACCGAACTTTGGGATACCCACATCGGGTCCCTGCGCAGCTACCTCCGGAGTGCCATGAAGCATCTGGATGACTTCTATATCGACGACATCTGCTCGCGCAGCTTCGAGAAAGCCTTCCGGCAGATCCGGAGCTTCGATCCGGCGCGCAGCCAGTTCTCGACCTGGCTGCGGCGGATCGCGCACAACACGGCGCTCGATACCATCGACGCCGAGACCCGCTCGCAGAGCCGGCTGGTCTCGCTCGACAAGGAGAGCGCCGGCAGCGGACAGATCATCGACACGATCGGGGACGAATCCGCCACCCCGCTGGAACAGATTGTCGAAGAGGAAGATGCCGAGAAACTCGAAGGCTATGTCGAGGGCCTGCCGGATCTCTACCGGACCATCGCCCGGATGCGCCTGGTCGACGGGCTGCAGTACAAGGAGATTGCCGAAGAGCTCGGCATGGAGCTGAATACCGTCCGCACGCGCATCCGCCGCGCCAAGGCGATGGTAGAGACGATGAAAGCCGACGACTGATGCCATTATTCCCCTGATACGGCGGAATAACACCGTTCTTCAGCGAAGGAAAAGAAGGAATCGTTTGCGACGACGACATGATCCAGCAGGGTGAGTCCGACCGCGTTGATCCCTTTGCGCAGGGCGTCTGTCTGTTTGATGTCCGCACGGCTGGGCGTCGGATTCCCCGTCGGGTGGTTGTGCACCAGGATCAAGGAAGAGGCTCCTTTGTCCAGCGCGATCCGGATGATCTGCCGTATGTCGATGACCGTAGAATTCCCGCCGCCGGAACTGAGCTGATGCATGCTTAAAAGGTAGTTGTGGTCATTGAGAAACAGGATCCAGCATTCTTCGTGCTGCAAGCCCTTGAGCTGGGGGATCATCCGGTCATAGACCTGGCGGGCGGTGAGCATCGGCGTCTTGACGGCCGAGGATTCCTCCTGCAGGAAACGCCGCCCCAATTCGAAAGCAGCGAGTACGCTGGAGGCCTTGCCCGGACCGATACCGGGCAGGGAGAACATTTTGTCCTGGGACAGATGGAACAAGGTACTTAAATGGCCGTCGGCCAGGGCGAGCAACGCCCGGGCGAGGTCCAGGGCGCTGGCTTCCCGGTTGCCGCTGCGCAACAGGACGGCGAGCAGTTCGCCGTTGCTGAGGCTGCCCGCTCCGCGGGCGAGCATCTTTTCGCGCGGCCTTTCATCCGCGCTGAGATCTTTGATTTTCATAGCGGGGCAAGGATATGGACAAAAAACAACAATAACGATAAAAAACCGTTCCCGCGGACCGATTTTTACGATTATTAATGCCTAACTTTGCGGTATGATGCATCGCGATGAAACCCCGGAAGGCCTGATGCTCGAGCATGGCATCAAGCCCACCGCCAACCGGATCCTGATCCTGCGTTCCTTGTTGGCCGCAGGCCGTCCGCTCTCTATGACAGAAATCGAAATCGGCCTGGAGTCCGTGGATAAATCCATCATTTCCAGGACTTTGTCCGTTTTTCGGAAGCATCGCTTACTGCATGCGCTTGCCGACGGGGAAAGCGTGCGGTATGAGGTCTGCCATTGTGCGGAAGAAGAGGAGGACAGCGACCGTCACGTCCATTTCCATTGCGAGCTGTGCGGACGGACGTTCTGCATCGAAGACTTGCCCGTCCCCGCGGTCCGGTATCCTGCCGGATTCGAGGTCGAGAGCGTGGAATACATGGCACATGGGGTGTGCCCGGAGTGCAGGGGATTCCGGTCTGGCCCGGGAAAGCCGGAAGGATCCGTCTGCTAGGCGGGTTCGCAAAGCAACGTAGCCTGGGTGCAATCCTTTACGGTCACATCCACGAGATCCCCGGCCCGGTGCTCCGTATCGGGCCAGACGCACATCTTGTTCTGGCTGTTGCGGCCGCAGAGTTCGGCCGGGTTGCGCTTGGAGGGGCCTTCGACCAGCACCTGGAAGGTCTTGCCGAGGTCGCGGCGGTTGCTCTCGAGCGAGAGGCGGTTCTGCAGTGCGATGATTTCCTCGAGGCGGCGGGTCTTGGTCTGCAGGTCCACGTCGTCGGGATATTTCTTTGCCGCGAGGGTTCCGGGCCGCTCGGAGTAGTAGAACATGAATGCGGCGTCGAATCCCACTTCTTCGAAGAGCGAGAGCGTATCCCGGTGGTCTTCTTCGGTCTCGGAGCAGAAGCCGGCAATCACGTCCGTGGTGACGGCGCAGCCGGGCATCAACTCCCGGATCCGGGCGACGCGCGAGAGGTACCATTCGCGCGTGTAGCGGCGGCGCATCTTCTCGAGGATGCGGTTCGAGCCGGACTGGACCGGCAGGTGGATGTGCTTGCAGATATTGTCATGCGCGGCCATGGTCTCCAGCACGGCGTCCGAGATGTCCTGCGGATTGGAGGTGGAGAAGCGTACCCGCAGGCCGGGGACCGTCGTCGCCACCCGGTCTAGCAGGCCGGCGAAATCCAGTTCGCCGAAATGGTAGGAATCCACGTTCTGCCCCAGCAGGGTGATCTCCTTGTAGCCTTGGGCGGCGCAGTCGCAGGCTTCGCGTACGATGGTCCGCCAGTCCCGGCTGCGCTCGGCGCCCCGGGTGTAGGGGACCACGCAGTAGGAACAGACGTTGTTGCACCCGCGCATGATGGAGATGAAGGCGGAGACGCCGTTCTTGTCCACGCGCACCGGGGCGATGTCGCCGTAGGTCTCCTCGCGGGAGAGCAGCACGTCGATCTGCGGGTGCCCCTGGGAGGCGGCTGCGATGAGGCGGGGGAGGCTCCGGTAGGCGTCCGGCCCGGCGACGATGTCCACCTTGCCCGACTCCAGGAGGGCTTCCTTGAGCCGTTCGGCCATGCAGCCTAGGATGCCGGTCACGACCCCCGGACGGGTCTTGCGCTGGTAATGGAACTGCTCGATCCGTCCCCAGATGCGCTGCTCGGCGTTGTCCCGCACGGAGCAGGTGTTCGCCAGGATCACGTCCGCTTCCTGCATCTCTTCCGTCCGGACATAGCCTTCGCCGGCGAGGATGGAGAAAACGATCTCCGTGTCCGCGACGTTCATCTGGCAGCCATAGGTCTCTATATATACCTTTTTCATACGTTTCGCAAAGATAGAGATTTTTCTTATCTTTGTAGGATAGATTAGTGCAAGAATCCCATGAAGAGAACCTATCTTCTCATCCTGCTGGTCCTGTCCCTGCTGTTTGCCGGGTGCAAGGGCGAGGGCATCAAGGACATCTCGGTCACCTCGGCCCGGATCGTCTCGATCGTGCCCGAAGGGCTGACCGGCCTCGCTGCGCTCGTGGAAGTGGAGATCCACAACCCGGCCATGGCCTTCGAGGTCACCGACCTGCACGGCCTGGCGAAGTACTGCGGGGAGGATGCCTTCACGGCCGACGCCGACCAGCTGATCGTGGCCGGCCACGCGGACAAGGTCTACCGAATCCCGGTCCGCGGCAAGATCGCCGACGGCTTCAACCCCTTCCAGCTGCTGCGCCTGATCGGCAACGAATCCTCCTACGACGACGTGACCTTCACCGTCCAGGGGAAAGTGTCGCTCCGCGGCGGGATTGGCAAGAATATTGAACTCAAGGATATTCCACTGAGTAGTATCCTCAAAAAACCCGAACAGAATGAACTACCGACCGACATGGAATAAGGCGATCCTGATGCTCGTCCTGCTCTGCTTCGCGGCTCCGCTCCTGAAGGCGCAGAACCTCGAAGAGGGGACGGGTGAAATCGAACACACCGGCGAAGAAGTCCAGCTGGACAGCACCCTGTTCGGCCGGGACATTTTCTCGGCCCTGCCCGAGCAGGTGGTGGTACGGCAAAGCAATGAGATCCGCTCCGCCCTGAACAGGCAGGTGGCATCGCACGCCGGCCGCGACTACAACGGCTTCCGCATCCGGCTGTACTTCGCCAGTACGCGTACGGCGCGGGAGGAGTCGGCTTCGATCATCCGCCGCTTCAACACGATGTATCCCCATGTCCAGGCATACCGTACCTACGCTTCGCCGAATTTCAAGGTGACCGTCGGCAATTTCCGGACGCGCCTGGACGCGGAAGCCTTCCTGCGCAAGATCAAGGGGGATTTCCCGGATGCGTTCATCGTCCGGGAGCGTTTCAAGTATCCGTCCATCGGGCAGCCGGGTGCTGCCTCCCTGGCCGTCGTAGAACCTTAACCGCAGACCCGAGATGATCAAGCAAGGCCTGGAAATCAAACAGCAGCAGAAGCTCTCCCCGCTGCAGATCCAGACGATCAAGCTGATCGAACTCCCGATCCAGGAGCTCGAGCAGCGGATCCGTACGGAACTGGAGGAGAATCCCGTGCTGGATGATTCGCCGGACCCCGAGAAGCCCGAAGAGACGAAGGACGTGTCCCTGGACGAGATCACGGACGAGGGCGATATCCCTGCCTACAAGACCCGCGTCAACAACTGGGGCAAGGATCCGCGTCCGGAGTACAATACCTTCTCCGTGCGGCAGAGCTTCACGCAGAGCCTGATGGACCAGCTCGGTTACCGCAATCTCACGCCCGAGGAGTACAACATCGCCGCGTTCATCATCGGTTCCCTGGACGAGGACGGCTACCTGCGCCGCGACGTCGAGTCGCTGGTGGACGACATGGCCTTCCGCGCCGGGATCCAGACGGATGCCGGACAGGTCCTGAAGATGCTCTCGGTCATCCAGGAATTCGATCCGGCCGGCGTGGGCGCCCGCGACCTGCGGGAGTGCCTGCTGATCCAGCTCCGCGGGATGAAGCAGAGCCGGGACGTGGTCAACGCCGAGCGCATCCTGGAGGATTATTTTCCCGAGTTCTCCAACAAGCATTTCCAGAAGATCCTGTCCCGGCTGGGCATGACCGAGGAGGAACTGAAGCGGGCGATGGCCCGTATTGTCAAGCTCAATCCGGCGCCCGGCGGGGAAGTGGATTATACCTATACCGACCAGGCCCAGCAGATTGTCCCGGACTTCGTGCTGGAGGAGTATGGCGACGGGAGACTCGGATTCTCCATGCCGCGCTTCTCCGTGCCGGAACTGCGGGTCAACAAGAAATATGCGGACCTGCTGATCGAGGCCAAGGGCTCCTCGGAGCGCGCCCAGAAGGAGGCGGCGACCTTCGTCCGCCAGAAGCTGGACTCCGCCAAATGGTTCGTGGAGGCGCTCAAGCAGCGCCAGAACACGCTCAACAAGACGATGTCCGCCATCCTCGAGTACCAGCACGATTATTTCGTGTCCGGGGACGAGGCGGATCTCAAGCCCATGGTTCTCAAGGATATCGCCGAGAAGACGGGATTCGACATCTCGACCATCTCGCGCGTGGTCAACAGCAAGTACATCGAGACCCATTTCGGCATCTTCCCGCTCAAGTATTTCTTCTCCGAAGGAATGGAGAACAAAGAAGGGGAGGAGGTATCTACCCGCGAACTCAAGAAGGTGCTCCAGGAGTGCGTGGACGCCGAGGACAAGAAGAAACCGCTCACCGACGAGCAGCTGGTGGAGCAGATGAGCAAGCGCGGCTACAAGGTGGCCCGCCGGACCATCGCCAAATACCGCGACCAGCTCGGCATCCCGCTGGCTCGTTGGCGCAAGGAACTGTAAGCAGATGAAAGCCAGGAACCCCGGCATACCGGACATCATCCAGTTCAAACGCCTGCTCAGGGACAAGGGGCTCAAGGCCACTCCCCAGCGGGTGGCTGTGCATGAGGCGATGCGCGCACTCGGCCACGCTTCCGCGGACGCGGTGGCCGACTACCTGGCAGGGCAGGAGGGGCCGACCGTCTCTGCGGCGTCGGTCTACAACATCCTGTCGGTCCTGGCGGACCTGCGGATCTACGGACGCCGCTCCAGCCAGGGAGGCAAGATGGTTTTCGACGTCCGGACCGGAGAGCACCTGCACCTGTACGACACCCGCAACCAGACCTGGCGGGACCTGGAGGACGAGGAACTCCTGTCCTGGATGGAGACGCACTTCAAGGGCCGCCGTTTCCGGGGCTACAAGCTGGACGGTTTCGAGATCCAGCTGCTCTGCCACCCGACCCGGAAGGCGCCGGTCAAAAAGATTTAAGACACAAAAAGATATGGAACACATCAAATGTTTGATCATCGGCGGCGGCCCTGCGGGCTATACGGCTGCCATCTATGCCTCCCGGGCGGCCCTGGAGCCGGTTCTGTACGAGGGAATGACCCCCGGCGGCCAGCTGACCACGACGACCGTCGTGGAGAATTATCCCGGTTTCCCGAAGGGCGTGGACGCCAACCAGCTGATGAGTGACATGCGCGAGCAGGCGGTGAACCTGGGCGCGGACGTGCGGCGCGGCGCCGTGACGGCGGTGGACCTGGGCGTCCGTCCGTTCCGCCTGACCGTGGACGGCTCCGTGGAACTGGAGGCGGACAGCATCATCATTGCCACGGGCGCGACCGCCAAGTATCTCGGCCTGCCTTCCGAGGAGAAATTCCGCGGCCTCGGCGTGTCCGCCTGCGCGACCTGCGACGGCTTCTTCTACCGCAAGAAGGACGTGGCTGTGGTGGGCGGCGGCGACACGGCCTGCGAGGAGGCGAGCTATCTGGCCGGGCTCTGCCGCAAGGTCTATATGATTGTCCGCCGCGACGTGCTGCGCGCCTCCGTGGCGATGCAGCAGCGCGTGATGAATACCCCCAACATCGAGATCCTCTGGAACTGCAATACCCAGGAAGTGCTCGGCGACGCCTCCGGCGTGACCGGTGCCCGGCTCCTTCGCAAGAATGGCGAGGTTTTTGATATCCCTGTGGACGGTTTCTTCCTGGCCATCGGCCATCATCCGGCCTCCGAGCTGTTCGCCCCCTGGGTGGCGACCGACGAGGCGGGGTACATCCTCACGGAGGGCGGCAGCAGCCGGACCAATGTCGAGGGTGTCTTCGCGGCCGGGGACGTGCAGGATCCGCATTACCGCCAGGCGGTCAACGCCGCAGCTTCCGGCTGCCGGGCTGCCCTGGACGCTGAAAAATATTTGAAACAATGAGAAAATCCACCTTCCTGACAGCAGCGGTCCTGCTGCTCGTGCTGGCTGTTCCTGCCTGCAAGTCGCAGTATGACAAGATTCTGGAGAGCAACGACACCGACGCCAAGTACGAGGCGGCGTTCGCCTATTTCAATGCCGGCAAATATAACCGGGCCGCCCAGCTCTTCGAGTCGCTCACCATGCTCACCAACGGCACGGAGCGCTACGACACGGTGATGTATTACCTGGGCCTGAGCAATTATTCCTATAAGGATTACTATACGGCGGAGACCAACTTCCAGCAGTACCTGACCTATTTCCCGCAGGGGGACTTCTCGGACATGGCCGCCTTCCTCCGGATTGACTGCCTCTACCGGGCCACGCTCCGTTACGAGCTGGACCAGACGGCGACCTATACGGCCATCAACGCCATCGGCGAGTACCTCGAGAGCCATCCTTCCGGGGCGAATGCCGACATCTGCCGCCACTATATCCAGGAGCTCGGCGAGCGCCTGGACCGCAAGGCCTTCGAGAACGCCCGGCTGTATTATAAGATGGAAGACTACCTGGCCGCGCGCGTGGCGCTCAAGAACGTCCTGAAGGACGATGCCGACAATGTCTTCCGCGAGGAGATCCTCTATTATTCGGCGATGTCGTCCTACAAGTATGCCGAGATGAGCGTCCGCGAGAAGCAGAAGGAGCGCTTCCTGGTGTTCCAGGACGACTATCTCAACTTCATCGGCGAATATCCGGAGTCCGAGCACCGCAAGGAACTGGATGCCCTCTATGCGAAAGTGAAAGAAAATTAATGAAACTTCTGCACGGCCGCCTATCGTATTCTTGATATGGAAAAGAAAATACCTACCAATACCATCACGCGGGACATCAAGGATCTCGCCGCCCCGACGGGCAACATCTATGAGACTGTCGTCATCCTCGCCAAGCGCGCCAACCAGATCGCCCTGGCCGAGAAGAAAGAACTGGCCAAGAAGCTGGAGGATTTCCGCGGCGAGCGGGACACGATGGACGAAGTCTTCGAGAACAAGGAGCAGATCGAAATCTCCAAGTATTATGAGCGCCAGCCCAAGCCGGACCTCGTGGCCATCTCCGAGTTCGAGGACGGCGAGCTCTACTATCGCGTAGCGCAGGAAGACGGTGCTGCGTAGCCTGCATATCCGCAACTACATCCTGATCGACTCTCTGGATATCTCATTTCCGGAGGGTCTGGTCATTATTACGGGCCAGACCGGCGCCGGCAAGTCCATTCTGCTCGGCGCCCTGTCCCTGCTGGCAGGTGCCCGGGCGGATGCGTCCCTGATATCGGAAGGCGCCGACTCCTGCGTCGTGGAGGCCGAATTCTCCGGGCGGGACGAGGCGCTGGGTGCGCTGCTGGCCGCGGCGGACGTGGAAGAAGACGGTGACCGGCTGCTGATCCGGCGCGTCGTGTCGGCTTCCGGGCGCTCGCGCAGTTTCATCAACGACTGCCCCGTGCAGGTCGGCCTGCTGCAGCAGGTGGCGGAGCGCCTGGTGGATATCCATTCGCAGCACAAGAGCCTGCTGCTGACCGATCCGCATTTCCAGCTCTCGGTGCTGGACCATTTCGCCGGCAACGGCGGACGGGTGGGGACGTGCCGCGAGGCCTGGCGTTCGCTGCAGGACCTCCGCGCCCGGCTGGAGTCTGCGCGTGCGGACCTGGCCCGGATGCAGGCGGACCGCGACTACAACGAAGCCCAGTGGCGCCAGCTGGACGAAGCCCGGCTTAAGCCGGGCGAATGGGAGGAACTGGAGGAGGAACAGCGCAGCCTCGCCAATGCGGAGCAGATCAAGGAGGGCATCGGCCATGCCCTGTCCCTGCTCGCGCCCGGGGGAGAGATCCCCGGCATGTCGGCTTCGATCAAGGAAGCCTCCCGTCAGCTCGAGCATGTGTCCCGCTTTCTCCCGGCGCTGGAGGGACTGCAGTCCCGGCTGGACTCCGTGCGGATCGAGCTGGACGACATCCAGTCCGAACTGGAGACGCTGGACGGCCGCGTGGACTTGTCGCCCGGGCGGTTGGAGGCGGTGGAAGAGCGCATGTCCACCCTGTATGGGCTGCTCAAGAAGCACCATTGCACCACGATAGACGAATTGATCGCCGTCCGCGACCGCTATAGCGAGATGCTTTTCGATGCGACGGCTGCCGGCGACCGCATCCGGGAGCTGGAGCAGGCCGTGGAAGCCGCGGAAGGCCGTTACCACGCCGTGTGCGCGGAGTTGACGGCGTCTCGCTGCCAGGCAGCACCCGGCTTTGCCGCCGCCATCACGGAGTCGCTCCGCTTCCTGGAGCTGGAGCGCGCCGTTTTCGACGTGGCGGTCAGCGCCGCCCCGGAAAGCGCGACGGGCAGCGACCGGGTGACCTACCTCTTCTCCTCCACCGGACGGGATCCCGTGGATGTCTCCAAATGTGCTTCGGGGGGTGAACTCTCCCGCATCATGCTCAGTCTCAAGGCGATGATGGCCCGCTTCGTGGGCATGCCGACCCTGATCTTCGACGAGATCGATGCTGGGGTCAGCGGCAGTGTCGCCGACAAGATGGGGCGCATGATCTGTGAGATGGGCCGCGATATGCAGGTTTTCTCCATCACGCATCTGCCGCAGGTCGCCGCGAAGGGCGATGCCCACTACGTGGTCTCGAAGTCCGTCTCCGCCGACGGCAGGACCGTTTCTTCCATCCGGGAAGTACAGGGCGAAGCGCGCACGATGGAGATCGCGCGCCTGCTCTCAGGCGCCACCATCACGCCGGCGGCGGTGGCCAATGCGCGTGAGTTGCTGTCCGCTTGACGGATGATTTTCTTTACTGACGCGTCAGGGTCAGATCGGGATTATAGATGATGCGGCGGACCGCCTGGTTGATGCGCCCGCTCTCTTCGCGGAAGCGGAAATCCGCCTGCAGGCCCTTCTCGTCGTACTCCGGCAGTTTCTTGAACCACTGGCGGCCATACTGCTGGCAGATCGAGACGAAATAATGCATCGTGTCATAGCCCTGGAACGCGAAGGACCCGGGCTCGTCCTGAAAGAGCGCCCGGTACGCCAGGATGAAGCGCTTCACGGCCGGATCGTCATAGTCGATATAGTAGGAAGCGGTCACATGGGCGTTGGTATTGTGCAGGTCTGTCTGGCTGGTGCCGCTGGTGCGGATGCGGGAGGTGCCGTACAGGACGACATTGCTGTTGCGTGCCCCCTCGATGCTGAGATTGCGGACGATGCCGGTGATGAAGTTGTCCCGGTCGGAGGCGATCAGCACATGGACGGGCTGGTCTTTGCGGAACGGGATGTCCCGCACGGACAGGACGCTGTGGTACGGGATGCTTTGCTCCTGGAGTTTCGTGATCAGCCGGGCGGCCTGGTCGGTGGGGACGAGGGCGGCGGTATCCCGGATCACATAGAGTTCCGGCCCCAGCAGGCGGTCTTGAGCGACCCAGCGGACGAGTTCATCGATCTGGGCCGTCCAGGGAGACGGGGACTGGACCACCGGTCCGGACTCGGCCAGCTCGACGGCCTTCGGATCCAGCGGGGATACCAGGACCTTGTCTTTGCCGCAGAACGGGATCGTCGCCCGGATGGATTCGGGCGTGACCGGGCCCAGGATGACATCGCTCTCCTCGATCAGGGCGGCCGGGACGGCCGTGTTCCCCTGGGCGGAGTCGAACACCTGCAGGTTCACCCGGACGCCGCCGGCTCCCAGCTCCCGGAGCGCCAGGAGGGCGCCGCTGTAGAAGTCCAGGAAATTCTCGCTGGGTTTCTTGTCGGAGGCCTGCAGGGGCAGGACCAGTCCGACGTGGATGACGGAGGGGATATCGAGGACAAAGACGTCCGGGACCTCCAGGCTGTCTTGGCCGGCGAGGGAGTCGGCCCGAGCCGTTAGTTGCGGGTCGGTGCCGGGCCGCAGCAGGACGCTGTCCGGACGGTCGCGGCGCACCGTGTCCTGCACGGTGGTCGTCTGCTTGGGGTCTTGCTTCTTCTTGCCCGGGAACAGGTACCACTGGGCCGACGCACAGACAGGCAGTGCGCAGAAGAGAAGGAGCAGGAGACAATATTTCTTCATGGTACTAGGATATTCTATCGATAAATCCGGTCAAATCGTGGCTGAAACGGCTCCATGAGAGCCTTTCCTTTTCGGCACGCATCCCTTCGCGCAGGCACTCCTGCAGCGCCGGGGCGCTGAAATACCGGCGGATGGCGGCGGCTACGCATTCGGGTGTGCCTTCTTCGCAGACAATTCCCGTGCCGCGGTCGCCGACGGTCTCCTTCAGGCCGCCCACATCCGTGACCACCATCGGCACTTCGAAGTGGTTGGAGACGGAGCTGATCCCGCTCTGGGTGGCGCTGCGGTAGGGAAGGACGGTCAGGTCCGCCGCGGAGAAATAGCGCTTGACTTCCGAATCCCGGATAAACTCCGGGAAAACATGGATGCTGCCGGGATCCCGCCCGGCGTCGATAAGTTTCTGGTAAGGCTCGAAGGAACCGTAGGGTTCCCCGGCGATGATCAGCTGGTAGCTGTCATCCAGCAGGTCGAAAGCCTGGAGCAGGATGTCCAGCCCCTTGTATTTCCGGATCAGGCCGAAAAAGAGCAGGGTCTTGCGGTCGGGCTGCAGGCCGAGCAGTTGCCGGGCTTGCTCGCGGGGAAGCTTTTCCCCGAAATGGGTGTAGATCGGATGCGGCAGGACGGTGAAGGGGATGTCGGGGCGCAGGGCCTTCAGGTCGTGGGACACCTCCTCGCAGAGGGTCACGGCCCCGTCCAGACCCCGGAGGAACCATCGGGTGAGCGGGGCGTCGAACCAGTGCCGCTCATGCGGGATGACGTTGTCCAGGATGCCGACGGTCCGGCAGTCCCTGCCGACGTGGCGGGCCACCCAGCCCAGGGAGGGGGCGAACCAGGACATCCAGTAGCGGACGATCAGTACGTCGGGGCCCCAGCTGCGGATGGCGCGGGCCGTACGGCCCCAGGAGAAAGGATTTGCCGTATCCAGCAAGGCTTCCGCCTCGATGGATACGGCTTCATCTTCAGGGGTAACGTATTGGGTCTTGCCCGGGAACAGGAGATCGGGATACTGCCTGCTGAAATTGAACGCACGTACGTCGTGCTCTTTGCCCAGCTCTTCATAAAGGTTGGCGTTGAACTGGGCGATACCCCCGCGATAAGGGTGGAAGCAGGACAGGATGGCGATCTTCAATCCTTATTCCGTTTTGCCTTTTTCCGCGACGTAGTTGGCGTTGAGGCCTTCGATCAGGGCATCGGTGATGTCGAGCTCGGCGGAGCCGGTCACGACCGGGTTCGGGAAGATGTCGCCCGAAATGATGGCGGAGGAGCCGGTGGCGATGACCATGGCGTAGCCCTGCGTCTCATTGAAAGTGTCGATGAAGGACTTGATGGCGTCGTAGATCTGGTTCAGCATCACCTGCTGCTCCTCGAGGATCTCCTGCTGCTTCTGGTTGGCGTAGCTCTCCACGCTGGCCTGCTGCTCCTGGAGCTTCTGGCTCTGCACCTGGGCGGTGGACTGGGTCATCAGGCCCTTGTTGATCTTGTCGTTGAAAGAGTTGAGGTCTTTCTGGAACTTGTTCACGCGGCGCTGGACTTCCTGGTTGATGCTGTTGGCCTTGGTCTCGAAAACGCTGCGCAGGTCGTTGGCCATGTCATATTCGGCCAGGACGCGGTCGAGATCGAAATAGACGATGGCGCCCTCGAGGTTGGTGGCTTCTGTCTGGACGGGGGCCGGCTTCTTGCTGCCTTTGGTGAGGTCGATGACGGCCAGGGCAATCACGCCGGCGAGGGCGATGATGCTGAGGATAAGCGGTAATTTCTTCATTGTTATTTTGTGTTGTTTATTGCCGTTTTACGCGAAACTCTTCAAGTTTGCAAAAGTAGTCAAAAATTCTGAATCTGCGACAAATATTGACGGATAGTTGTCTCCAACCCCATATACAGCGCGTCGCAGACCAGGGCATGGCCGATGCTGACCTCGTCGGTCCAGGGAATCGTGCGGATGAACCAGGCTAGGTTCTCCAGCGAGAGGTCATGTCCGGCGTTCAGGCCGAGTCCCAGGTCGCGTGCGGCCCGGGCGGTCTCCAGGTACGGAGCGATGGCCGCCTCGCGGTCGTCGGCGTAGGCGGCGGCATAACCGGCCGTGTAGAGCTCGACCCGGTCGGCGCCGCACTTGAAGGCGCCTTCCGCCATCTTCGGGTCGGGATCGATGAAAATGGAGGTGCGGATGCCGCGCTCCTTGAAACTGCTGCAGATGCGCTTGAGGAAGGCGTGGTTGCGGATGGTGTCCCAGCCGGCATTGGACGTCAGGGCGTCCGGCGCATCGGGTACCAGGGTTACCTGGTCGGGGACCACCTCGCAGACCAGGGCGGTGAAGCTGCCGGTCGGATTGCCTTCGATATTGAATTCCGTCCGCAGGGCGGGACGCAGGGTGCGGACGTCGCTGTAGCGGATGTGCCGCTCGTCCGGACGGGGATGGACCGTGATGCCCTGCGCGCCGAAACCTTCGATATCGAGGGCGGCTTTCAGGACGTCGGGCATGTTGCCTCCGCGCGCATTGCGCAGGAGGGCGATCTTATTGATATTTACACTTAACCGGGTCATTTCAGTGATGATTAAAACGCACAAAAGTAAGCATTTCTATACAATTATTATAAATTAAGTGCTAAATTTGAGGTCCGAAATGAAATTGGCCTATTATATCAAGAAAGTCCGGCTCAAGAGCGATTCCCGCGTGGAAGCGCTTCTGGACCGTTTCCGCGGGGCGGGGCACGTCCTGTATCCTGTCGGACAGACTTCCGATTTCCAGCCGGGGACGGATGCGCTGCTCAGCCTGGGCGGCGACGGGACTTTCCTGTCGGCCGCCAGCCTGGCCGCTCCGGTGGGCGTACCGGTGCTCGGGGTCAATTTCGGCCGTCTCGGTTTCCTGTCCGAGAGCGACCCGGACGAGATTCTGGATGCGCTCGCCGGCGGGGACTATACCGTGGAGGAGCGGGAGCTCCTGCAGGTCTGCTGCGATGCACTGCCGGCCGGGGAGAACTGCTCTTTCGCCCTCAACGAGATGAGTGTCATGCGGATGGGCGCCTCGATGCTTGGCGTGGAGGTGGAGGTGGACGGTTCCGCCCTGCCTACATACTGGGCGGACGGGCTGCTGGTGGCCACCAGTTCCGGCTCCACGGCCTATTCGCTGAGCGTGGGCGGGCCGATCTGCCTGCCCGAGACCAAGGTGTTCATCGTCGCCCCGATTTCCCCGCACAACCTCAATGTCCGGCCTCTGATCGTGCCGGAGAGCTCCCGCCTGCGGATCTCGCTCCATTCCCGCGACGACCGGGCGGTGCTCACGATCGACAACCGCAATTATACGGTCCCGGCGGACTGCCGGATCGAAGTCTGTGCCGCGCCCGTACGCTTGAAGCGCCTGCGTCCCGGCCATTCCAATTTTATCAATGCGCTGCGCTCCCGCCTGTTGTGGGGCAAGGATGTCCGGAACGGCAGCGACCCAGAGTAAGAACATGCAAGTACCGAGTAAATTACCGCAGCACGTCTCCATCATCATGGACGGCAATGGCCGCTGGGCCAGGGAGCGGGGAAAAGAGAGGATTCAGGGACATTTCGAAGGCGTCAACAGCGTCCGTGCCGTGATGGGTGCGGCGGTGGAGTGGAAGATCCCCTATGTGTCTTTTTTCGCTTTCTCGGAAGAGAACTGGGGGCGTCCGAAGGACGAGGTGCACGGATTGATGGAACTGATGGGCCGCGCGATGGTGCGCGAACTTCCCACTTTCCAAAAATACAATGTCCGTTTCATCGTGCTGGGCAACCGCAGCCGGCTCTCGGACGAGATCAACGCCGACATTGACCGGTCGATGGCCGCCACCGCCGGCAACGACGGACTCACGATGATTCTTTTCCTGAGTTACAGCGGCCAGTGGGATATTCTGCAGGCAGCTGAAAAGATGGCACACGATTTGATTGACAACCCCGGGCATCAGGTGCGGCCGGAGGATTTGAGCCGCCATCTGGTGACCGCGGGCATCCCGGACCCGGATCTGCTGATCCGCACCTCGGGAGAGAAGAGAATAAGCAACTACCTGCTATGGCAGACAGCATACACCGAATTTGTATTTACCGAGACCCTGTGGCCGGACTTCCGGGAGGAAGCGTTCCGGGCGGCCCTGGAAGAATATGCTTCCCGTGACCGGCGTTTCGGAAAAATCAAATAATTGGGTATATTTGCACATTTATCGAATGGACATGAGAATAGGACGGATTCTGACCCTTCTGGCTCTGCTTCTTGCACCGGTCGTGCTCCGGGCGCAGGGGACGGATGTCGAAGTGGACTACACCCATCCCCAGAAATATATCATCGCGGGCGTCAAGGTCGAGGGGAACACGTATTTCGGATCGCAGCAGATCATCAACCAGACCGGTCTGCACCCGGGCATGGAAGTGACCGTGCCCAGTGACGAGCTGTCCAACGTGGTCCGCCGCCTGTGGCTGCAGCGTTTCTTCGAGGATGTCGCCCTGGAGATCGACAGCCTCAGCACCTCGCGGGATTCCGCCTGGTTCCGCATCCGGATCAAGGAGCGCCCGCGCGTGTCCCGCTGGTCTTTCTCCGGTGTCAAGTCCGGTGAGCGCAAGGATATCGAGGAACGCCTGAACCTCCGCCGCGGCGGCGAGTTCTCCGAATATGTGGAGAAGACTTCTTCGGATATCATCAAGCGCTATTTCGCCGAGAAGGGCTACCTGCTCTGCGACGTCAAGGCCGAAGTGCAGCGCGACTCCGTCGTCAAGAACGCCATCCGCGTCAACTTCGCCATCGACAAGGGGGAGAAGGTCCGCATCAAGGAGATCAACTTCATCGGCAACGACCATGTGGGTGAGTTCAAGATCGCCCGGGCGATGAAGAAGACGAAGTCTCCCAAGATCTATAACTTCTTCCACAGCAAGAAATTTGACCAGAAGGAGTACCTCAACGACAAGAAGGCTGCCGTGACCGCTTTCAACGAAGCCGGCTACCGCGACGCCCGTCTCGTCCGGGATTCCGTCTATTTCATCGAGCCGGGCAAGCTCGGGATCGACCTCGTGTTCGAAGAGGGCGACAAGTATTACTTCCGCAACCTGACCTGGACCGGCAACGCCGTCTATGGCACGGATGCCCTCAACGAGGTGCTCGGCATCAAGAAGGGCGACGTCTATGACATGATCACGATGGAGAAGCGCCTCTACGGCGGCGGCAAGCAGAACGAACTGGACATCACCAAGCTGTACCGGGACAACGGCTTCCTCTTCTTCGGCATCACCCCGGTCGAGACCAACATCCAGAACGACTCCGTCGATGTCGAATTCCGGATCACCGAGGGCAAGCAGGCCACGCTCAACAACATCATCATCAACGGCAACGACCTCACCAACGAGAAGGTGGTCCGCCGCCAGATCTTCACCCGTCCGGGCTACCTCTTCAGCCAGAGCGACTTCGAGCGGTCCATCCGCGAGATCGCCTCGCTGGGCCAGTTCGACCCGGAAGCGATCATGAAGGAAGGCGGTTATTCGGTCATCCCCAACGCCCTGGACAATACCGTGGACCTGGTGTACAACGTCACGGAGAAGCCTTCCTCCCAGCTGGAGGTCTCCGGCGGCTGGGGCGGCCGTACCTTCGTGGCCACGGTCGGCGTGTCCTTCAACAATTTCTCCACGCACCGGATGTTCGAGAAGGGGGCCTGGCGCCCCGTCCCGCTCGGCGACGCGCAGAACCTCGCCTTCCGCTTCCAGACCAACGGTACCTACTACACGGCCCTCACCGCCAGCTTCACGGAGCCCTGGCTTTTCGGCAAGAAACCGACCGCGCTCAACCTCAGCGCCTACTATACGCGCCAGACCAATTCCTACCTGGCCCTCAACATCCTGAGCCACGACCGCGAGATGGAGGTCTTCGGCTTCTCCGCCTCGCTGGGCAACCGCCTGAAGTGGCCGGACAACTACTTCGTGCTGTACAACGGTTTCAACTGGCAGACCTACAAGCTGACCAACTGGTACGCAGGCTACTTCATCTTCGATGACGGCATCGCCAACAACATCAACTACACGCTGAACCTCGTGCGCAACTCCACCGACCAGCAGATCTATCCGCGTGCCGGTTCCGAGTTCAACTTCTCGCTGCAGCTGACCCCGCCCTTCTCCCTGTTCCGCAAGTATGACTTCGACGACAAGGGCAACCGTTTCCCCGTCGCCAGCTACAAGGATGTCAACTACGACAACTGGTCCGGACGCGACCGTTACCGCTGGATCGAATACCACAAGTGGAAATTCTCCGCGACGAACTATACCAAGCTGATCGGCGACCTCGTCCTGATGACCAGCGCCAAGTTCGGCTACCTCGGCTACTACAACCGCAAGTGGGGCTACTCCCCGTTCGAAGGCTTCCTCGTCGGCGGTGACGGCATGTCGGGCTACTATTCCTACGGTACGGAGGTCGTCTCCCTGCGCGGCTACGAGAACTACTCGCTGACGCCGTACGAGCCTTCCCGCTACAACACCAACGGCTATGCCTATGCCGGCAACGTTTACGACAAGTTCACCGTCGAACTGCGTTACCCGATCATCCTGCAGCCTTCGTCCACGATCTTCGCGCTCGTGTTCGCGGAAGGCGGTAACTGCTGGTCCGACATCAAGAAATTCAATCCTTTCCAGATGAAACGCAGCGCCGGCGTCGGTGTTCGCATCTTCTTACCGATGGTAGGTCTGCTCGGTGTGGACTGGGGATACGGATTCGACGGCCCGGCCGGACAGAAGAGCCAGTTCCACTTCGTGATCGGACAACAATTTTAACTGATAACAGACAGATAATAACTTTAAAATCCAGAACAATATGAAAAAGATCCTTTTGATCGCCGTTACGGCATTTGCTGCGGTTTCCGCTTTCGCCCAGCCGAAGTTTGCCCATGTGAATACTACCGAGCTCGTCCAGCTCTGCCCGGAGATGGACAAGGCGCGTGAGACGATGAACGCCGCCAGCCAGGAGGCCCAGGAGACCTTCAACGACATGCAGACGGAGTTCAACACCAAGCTCCAGGCCTATCAGTCCAAGGGCAGCACCTGGACCGCCGCGACCCGTGAGAGCAAGGAGAAAGAGCTGACCGAGATCCAGCAGCGCATCCAGGAGTTCTCCCAGACCGTGCAGGCCGAGCTCCAGGCCCAGCAGGAGCAGCTCATGCAGCCGATCTACCAGAAGGTCAACGAGACCATCCAGGACCTTGCCAAGAAGGGCGGCTACATCTATGTCTTCGACACCCAGGCTGTCCTCTATGTCGATCCTGCCCAGAGCATCGACCTGACGCCGGACGCCCGCAAGGCGATGAACATCCCGGCTGACAGGACCCTCGAGGCCCTCGCCGCTGAGCTCCAGGCCCAGCAGGCGGCTGCCCAGCAGTAAGCGGGAAGGATAAGCTGGCCGGCTGCCATTCTGAGCGAAGCTTAGGATCTTCCGGCCAGCTTCCCCTTTTTCTAACCTGAACCACAATTATTCAACACTAAACATACGCGATGCAACACAAAGTCATTGACGCCAAAGATGTTGTAATCAGATTCGCAGGAGATTCGGGTGACGGTATGCAGCTCACCGGATCTCTTTTTGCGGATATGTCAGCCATCTACGGCAACGGTCTTTCCACTTTCCCGGACTATCCGGCCGAGATCCGCGCCCCGCATGGGACCGTCTCCGGCGTGTCCGGTTTCCAGGTACATATCGGCAGCGACAAGGTCAACACGCCCGGCGACTTCTGCGACCTGCTGGTAGCCATGAACCCCGCAGCTCTCAAGGCGAACGCCAAATGGTGCAAGCGCCATGCGATGATCCTCGTGGACGAGGACGCCTTCGACGAGACGGGGATGAAAAAAGCCGGTTTCACCACCGACAACCCCTTCGAGGAACTCGGGGTCGAGGACCGCACGCTGATCATCTCCCCGATCTCCACGCTTACCTATGAGAGCCTCAAGGACAGCGGGATGGACAACAAGGCGATCCACAAGTGCAAGAACATGTTCACCCTCGGGATGGCCTGCTACATCTACAACCGCCCGCTGGAGTACATCTATGCCTATCTGGAGAAACGTTTCGCCAAGAAGCACCCCGAGGTGATCGAGCCCAACAAGAAGGTGCTGAACGACGGTTACAACTATGCCGCGAACATCCAGGCGGTTCCCAATACCTACACGGTCGCTCCTGTCGGCAACCTCGCGAAGGGGACCTACCGGAATATCACGGGCAACCAGGCGACGGCCTGGGGCCTGCTGGCCGCATCCGAGAAGTCCGGCCTGGCGCTCTTCTGCGGCTCCTATCCGATCACGCCCGCCACGGCTATCCTGGAGGAGCTCGCCCTGCACAAGAGCCTGGGTGCCAAGACCCTGCAGGCGGAGGACGAGATCGCCGGCATCTGCACGGCCATCGGTGCCGCCTATGCCGGCAACCTGGCCGTGACCACGACTTCCGGTCCCGGACTTTCCCTGAAGTCCGAAGCGCTGGGACTTGCCGTGATGGCCGAGCTTCCGCTCGTCGTCGTGGATGTCCAGCGCGGCGGCCCTTCCACGGGCCTGCCGACCAAGACGGAGCAGTCCGACCTCAACCAGGCACTCTACGGCCGCAACGGCGAGTGCCCGATGGCGGTCATCGCCGCCCATTCCCCGGCTCACTGCTTCGACGCCGCCTTCCAGGCCGCCAAGATCGCCCTGGAGCACATGACCCCGGTCATGCTGCTTTCCGAGGGCTTCTTGGGCAACGGCTCCGAGCCCTGGCGCATCCCTTCGATGAAGGATTATCCCGAGATCAAGCCGCCGTTCGTGCGGGGGGTTCTGCCGGATGGCGAGAAATTCAAACCTTTCGAGCGCGACCCCGAGACGCTGGTGCGCAAGTGGGCCCTGCCCGGCCAGAAAGGCTTCGAGCACCGCGTCGGCGGCCTCGAGAAGAACCATGCCGGCGTGCTCTCGACGGATCCGGCCAACCATGCCCAGATGGTCGAGGAGCGCGCGGAGAAGGTGGCGCGGATCGCCCGGGATCTCCCGGCGCTCGAGCTGCTGAACGGCCCCGACTCCGGCAAACTGCTGGTCGTGGGTTGGGGCGGCACCTATGGTCACATCCTCAGTGCCGTGCACGAGATCGGGGACGTGTCCTATGTCCATTTCGACTACATCAACCCGCTTCCCGCGAACACGGAGGAGGTCTTCTCGCGCTTTGAGAAGATCCTCGTCTGCGAGCTCAACAGCGGGCAGTTCGCCGATTACCTGCGTGCCAGGTTCCCCGGCAGGGACATTCGTAAGTTCAACAAGGTCCAGGGACAGCCGTTCCTCGTGAGCGAGCTGGTCGCGGCCATCCAGAAGGAGATGTAGATTATGGCAACACTGACATTCAAAGATTTCAAGAGCGACCAGGAAGTCCGCTGGTGCCCGGGTTGCGGCGACCGCTCAATTATGACAAGGAGCGCTACGTGGTGGTGTCCGGCATCGGCTGCTCATCCCGGCTTCCTTATTATATGGATACCTACGGGTTCCACAGCATCCACGGCCGCGCCACGGCGGTCTCCACCGGCATCAAGGTGGCGAATCCCTGGCTGACGGTCTGGCAGGCCTGTGGCGACGGCGACGCCCTCGCCATCGGCGGCAACCATTTCATTCACGCCATCCGGCGCAATATCGACATCAACATCATCCTCTTCAACAACCGCATCTACGGCTTGACGAAGGGACAGTATTCCCCGACCTCCAAGTTCGGCGCAATCACGAAGACCTCGCCGTACGGCACGGTCGAGCACCCGTTCAATCCGGGTTCGCTGGTGCTGGGCGCCAAGGGTACTTTCTTCGCCCGCTCGCTGGACGTGGAGCTGAAGCTCAATGAAGAGATCATGACGGCGGCCGCCCTGCATGACGGCTGCTCCGTGATGGAGATGCTGACCAACTGCGTCATCTTCAACGACGGTGCCCACAAGGACCTGTCCGATCCGGCGGTCAAGGCTGACCATACGATCATCCTGCGCCACGGCGAGAAGATGATCTACGGCAAGAACCGCGACAAGGGCCTCATCTACGACGGCAAGAAGATCCGTGCCGTGCGCATCGGCGAGGGCAGTTTCACCGAAGAGGACGTGCTGGTGCACGACGCCCACACCGACAACATCGGCATCCACATGGCCCTGGCTGACATGAAGGGTCCGCTCTATCCGGTCGCCCTCGGTGTGATCCGCGACGTCAAGGACATCACCTACGACGACGGCGTGCGCGACCAGGTCAAGGACGTGATGGCCAGCTCGAAGATCCACAGCGTGGACGAGCTGCTGCACAGCGGCTCCACCTGGGAAGTTGAATAACCACTTAACACAAAACCTATAACACAGTTCTTTCGGAATGAAGACAAACGACATCATGGCCCGACTCCGGGCCAAGTATCCCGGCGAGAGCGAGTATCTCCAGGCGGTACAGGAGGTCCTCGAGTCCATCGAGGAGGTCTATAACCAGCACCCTGAATTCGAGAAGGCGAAGATCGTCGAGCGGATGGTCGAGCCGGACCGCATTTTCTCCTTCCGGGTCACCTGGGTGGATGACAAGGGCGAGGTCCAGACCAATACCGGCTACCGCGTGCAGTTCAACAGCGCCATCGGCCCCTACAAGGGCGGCCTGCGCTTCCACCGTGCCGTGACCCCTTCGATGCTGAAGTTCCTCGGCTTCGAGCAGACGTTCAAGAATGCCCTCACGACCCTGCCGATGGGCGGCGCCAAGGGCGGCAGCGACTTTGATCCCAAGGGCAAGACCGATGAGGAGATCATGCGCTTCTGCCAGGCCTTCATGTGGGAGCTCTGGCAGTGCATCGGTCCCGACCAGGACGTCCCGGCCGGCGACGTGGGCGTGGGCGGCCGCGAGATCGGCTACCTCTACGGCATGTACAAGAAACTCGCCCGCCAGTACAACACCGGCGTGCTGACCGGCAAGGGTGCCACCTGGGGCGGCTCCATCCTGCGTCCGGAAGCCACCGGCTTCGGCGCGCTCTATTTCACCCAGGACCTCCTGCATCATGCAGGCAAGGACATCAAGGGCTGCAAGGTCGCACTCTCCGGCTTCGGCAACGTGGCCTGGGGCGCGAGCACCAAAGCCCTCGAACTGGGCGCGAAGGTGGTGGCCATCTCGGGCCCGGACGGCGTCTGCGAGATCCCGGACGGCATCACCCCGGAGATGATCGACTACATGCTCGTCATGCGCGCCTCCAACCGCGACCGCGTGGAGGACATGGCGACCCGTTTCCCGGGCAAGGCCCGCTTCACCCCCGGCAAGAAGGCCTGGAGCGTCCCGTGTGACATCGCCCTGCCTTGCGCCTTCCAGAACGAGCTGTCCGAGGATGATGCCAAGGAGCTCAAGGCCAACGGTTGCTGGTGCTGCTGCGAGGTGTCCAACATGGGCTGCCAGCCCGGCGCCATCCACTTCTTCCAGCACAACGGCATCCTTTTCGCCCCGGGCAAGGCGGTCAATGCCGGCGGCGTGGCCACTTCCGGCCTGGAAATGACCCAGAACGCCGAGCACATCAGCTGGAGCGGCAAGGAGGTCGACGAGAAGCTGCACTTCATCATGGATAACATCCACGCCCAGTGCGTCAAGTTCGGCACCCAGCCGGACGGCAGCGTAGACTACGTGAAGGGCGCCAACATCGCCGGCTTCATGAAAGTCGCGCAGGCGATGCTGGAGCAGGGAATTGTCTAGCTAAAACAGAAACAATGCTTGTTTAAGCCGCCTTCTGCTGCAGGAGGCGGCTTAAATATGCACATTTCTCGGGGTTGCCGAGGGTCTTGCCGAGGTTGCAGGAGAGCTTGACGCAGTCGTGCCATTCGCGCAGCTCGGTGATGCGGCCGCGGGTGAGCTTGACCACGATGTTCATCGGGTCCGCGCCCGTCACGTCGCAGGTCAGGTGCGTGCCCACGCCGTAGGAGTCCTGCACGCGGCCGTCGACGTACTTGTGGATCTCGATGGCCTTGTCGATGTCCAGGCCGTTGGAGAAGCAGACCTGCTTGGTGGCGGGGTCGATCCCCAGGGACTTGTACTTGGCGATGATCTTCTCCGTCTGCTCGAATTCGTCGCCGCTGTCCACGCGCAGGCCCTTGTACATCATGGCCATGCGCTTGGAGAGATTGGAGAAGAAGACCTCGTCGCCGAAGCAGTCATAGAGGTAGATCCCGTTGTCGCCGTCATAGACGTCGCTGAACTTCTTCATCACGTTGAAGTTGCACTCGAACACGCCGCTGACGTTCTCCTCGAAGCTGATGAGCTGGTGGGACATGGTACCCAGCGGCACGCAATTGTATTTCATCGCCAGATAGACGTTGGAAGTGCCGGTGAACTTGCCCGGCCAGTCGGGGCGGGAGTCATAGACCTCCTTCATCACGCGCACCACCATGTCATGGTGGGCGAAGCTGAAGCGGCGCCGGGTGCCCATGTCGCCGAGCACCAGGCCGCTGCCGAAGATGCGCTCCGTCTTGGCGCGCGCCTTCGCCTCCTCATGGGCGGCGTCGTAGCGCTCGAAGTCGCCCCGCAGCCCGTGCATCAATTCGCTGATACACGAAAGGATGGGCATCTCCCACATGATGGTGGAGAACCATTTCCCGCGGACCTTGATCTCCAGGTGTCCTTCTTCGTCCTGCTTGATGTCCACCTCCCAGGGGCGGAAACGGTAGCCGCGCAGGTAGGTGAAGTACCACAGCGGCAGGAAGACGCAGCGGGTCTTCATGTATTCGATCTCCTCGTCGGTGATATGCACCTCGGCCATGTGGTCGAGCTGCTCGCGCAGCAGTTTGTCGAAACCTTTGGGATAGACCTGGTGGTTGCGGTCGAAGAAGGTGTACTCGACCTCGGCACGCGGGTAGGTCTCCAGGATGTAGTACTGGCAGGTGAAGGTGTAGAGGTCGTTGTCGGTGAAGTGGGTGATGATCGGTTTCATGATATCTATATGATTTCCAGTTTCTTGAGAAGTGCGTCCGGGTCGGGGTCGTGCCCGCGGAAGCGGCGGTAGAGGACGGCTTCGTCCTCGCTGCCCCCCTTGGACAGGATATGGTCGCGGAAGGCGGCGGCTGCCTCGCGGCTGAAGATGCCTTTCTCCCGGAAGAGGGAGAAGGCGTCGGCCTCGAGGACTTCCGCCCATTTGTAAGAGTAGTATCCGGCGGAGTAGCCGCCGTCGAAGATGTGGTGGAAGGCCGTGGAGATGCAGCTGCCCGGGATGTCGGGCAGCACGGCGCAGTCCGCGAGCGCCCGCCGCTCCAGCTTCTCCGCCTGCTCCTTGTCGTCCTGCGCTTGTCGAAGGATCTCCTCCCGCAGGGTATGCCACGCCAGGTCGAGGATTCCGAAACGCAGCTGGCGCACCTGGAAATAGGCCGCGTGGTAGTTGCGTGCGGCGACCAGCCGCTCCACGAGGGCTTCCGGGATCGGCTCGCCCGTTTGCCAGTGGCGGGCGAAAGTCTGCAGCCAGGCCGGCTCGAAGCCCCAGTTCTCCATCAGCTGCGAGGGCAACTCGACGAAGTCCCGGGCCACGTTGGTGCCGGTCAGCGAAGGATAGCGCCCTTCGGCCAGCATCCCGTGCAGGGCGTGCCCGAACTCGTGCAGGAAGGTGGTCAGCTCGTCATGGGTCAGCAGCGAGGGCGAGTCCGGGCCGGGCTTGCTGAAGTTGGTCACGATGCTCACCAGCGGACGCTGCTCCACGCCGCCCGGGGCGGACAGTTCGCGGAAATTGGTCATCCAGGCGCCGCCGCGCTTGCCCGGACGCGGGAAGAAATCGGCGTAGAAGAGCGCCAGGTGCCGTCCGTCCGCATCCTGCACGTCGTACACACGTACGTCCGGATGGTACTTGGGCAGCTCCGGCTGCGGGACGAACTGCACGCCGTAGAGGCGTGTGGCCAGGCCGAACACGGCCTCGATGCAGTCCTCCAGCCGGAAATAAGGTTTGAGCTGCTCCTCGCTGAGCGTGAAATGCTCCGCCCGGTAGCGCTCGGACCAGTAGCTGAAATCCCACGGCTGCATCTGCGCTTCCGCATAGCCGTGCGCGCGGGCGTAATCCAGCAGAGTTGCGACTTCACGCCGGGCGGCCGGGAGCGAAGGCGCCATCAGGCGGTCCAGCAGGGACCGCACGGCGGGAATGCCTTTCGCCATGCGGTCTTCCAGGGCGTAGTCGGCCCAGGTCGCATAGCCGAGCAACTGCGCGATGCGGCGGCGCAGGTCAGTGATTTTCAGGCAGATATCTCGATTGTCGAAAGGGCCTCCGAGCGCGCGGGAATTGTACGCCCGCCAGAGCCGCTCCCGCAGGTCCGCACGGGCGCTGAACTGCAGGAAAGGGACATAGCTGGGGTGCGAAAGGTCGAAGCGCCAGCCCGCCGTGCCCTTCTCGCGGGCGGCCTGCGCGGCAGCGTCGCGGACATACTGCGGCAGCCCCTCCAACTCGGCCTCGTCGGTAATCTCCAGGGAAAAGGCGTTGGTGGCATCCAGGACGTTCTTGCCGAACTTCAACTCCAGCAGCGAGAGCTCTTCCTCCAGGGCCGCATAGCTCTTCTTGTCCGCGGGGGAGAGCAGCGCGCCGCTTCGCACGAAGCCCTTGTAGCTGTCCTCCAGCAGTTTGCGCTGGTCCGGAGCCAGGCTGAGCCGGTCCCGTTCTTCATAGACCGCCCGGACGCGGGCGAAGAGCCGCTCGTTGAGCGAGACGGACATTTCGTATTCGGTCAGCAGCGGCGAGACCTCCTCGGCGATCTGCTGCATCCGGTCGTCGCTTTCCGCTTCCAGCAAATTGAAAAAGATGCCGCTGACGCGGTCCAGGGCGCTCCCGGCGAACTCGAGGGCCTCGACGGTGTTCGCGAAAGTCGGAGCGTCCGGGTTGGCGGTGATGGCATCGACTTCCGCCTTGCCTTCGGCAATGGCCGCCCGGAAGGCAGGCAGGTAGTGCTCCGCGCGGATCCGGTCGAAATGCGGCGCGCCGAACGGAAGGGAGGATATAGTCAGCAGCGGATTGTCCATAACGCAAAAATAACCATAAATGGGGATTTTCCGTTCACTCGGGATATGCTATTTTTGCATTCGGATAAAAGTTAGTGTGTTTAAGTTCGCGGCTCCGGTCCTTTCCGGGGTCGCGACCTCTTTTATCCTTCCGAGAACTTTGCAATTATCTATTTATTGCCTAAATTTGCGCCGCTTTTTCGTGATAAGTAAGATAAGTATTCAGATCATATGTCTGGCAGTAAATTTTCTCTTAAGCTTTGTGTGGTCCTGCCGATCGTGCTGATCCTCACAATCCTTCTGTGGGCTCTCCCCGTTGAATCATTCGGCATCGCCGGGCTGACCGTCGTGCAGCAGCGCATGATCGCCATCTTCGTGTTCGCCGCCCTCATGTGGATGTTCGAGATCATCCCGAACTGGACCACCTCCCTGCTGGTCATCGTCGTGATGCTGCTGAGCGTCTCCGACAAGGGCCTGGGCTTCTTCTGCAAGCCGGAGTTCGGGACCCTGGTGGACTACAAGAGCATCATGGCCTCCTTCGCGGATCCGGTGGTGATGCTGTTCCTCGGCGGTTTCGTGCTGGCCATCATCGCCTCCAAATACGGCATGGACGCCGCCATCGCGAAAGTCCTCCTCGGCATTTTCGGCAAGAAGCCGAAAATGGTCCTGCTGGGCTTCCTGATCGTGATTGCCCTCTTCTCGATGTTCATGAGCAACACGGCTACGGCCGCGATGATGCTCGCCTTCCTGGCCCCGGTGCTCAAGTCCCTCCCGGAGAATGAGACCGGCAAGGTGGGCCTGGCGCTGGCCATTCCGGTGTCCGCCAACCTCGGCGGTATCGGCACGCCGATCGGCACCCCGCCGAACGCCATCGCCCTCGGTGCATTGGAGAATGCCGGCTACCAGATCAGTTTCGTGACCTGGATGACCCGCATGGTCCCGTACGTGATCATCATGATCGCCATCGCCTGGGTCCTCCTGCAGCTGTTCTTCCCCTTCAAGAGCGAGAGGATCGAGCTCAAGATCGAGGTCAAGGAGCGCAAGAAAGACTGGCGGACCTACGTGGCCTGGATCACCTTCTTCCTGACCATCTTCCTCTGGGTGACGGAGACCTGGACCAAGATCAACTCCAATGTCGTGGCCCTCATCCCGCTGGCCGTCTATACCGCCACCGGGGTCTTCGACAAGTCCGACATCAAGGAGATCAACTGGAGTGTCCTCTGGCTCGTCGCGGGCGGCTTCGCCCTCGGTACGGGCCTCAACAAGACCGGACTCGCCGCGACGCTCATCAATGCCATCCCGTTCAGCACGATGAACGTGGTGATCGTGATGATCATCGCCGGCCTGATCTGCTACCTGCTCTCCAACTTCATCAGCAACTCTGCGACGGCCGCCCTGCTTGTCCCGATCCTCGTGGTCGTGGGCACGGCCATGGCCGACCCGACTGCTGCCAACAACGCCCAGTTCCTCGCCCTCGGCGGCATGAATGCGATGATCCCGTTCATCGCGGTCTGCGCCTCCATCGCGATGCTCTTCCCGATCTCTACGCCGCCGAACGCCATCGCGTCCTCCACCGGTCTGGTCCAGACCAAGGACATGACCAAGGTCGGTATCATCATCGGCGTAATCGGATTCGTGCTCGGTTATTTCCTGTTGACCGCCATCTATCCGTTCCCGACCGTATAAATTGACATTCCCGATCTGGTGGCTCCGAAGCCGGGACCACCAGATTTTCATCTATCAGATACAAAATGACCAAGAAAATCTTTGCAGCCGCGCTGCTGGCCGTCACCCTGTCGGGCGGCCTTTTCGCCCAGGAGGTGAACGCCCTCAAGTTCAAGCCGTACGGCTTCATCCGCAACTATGCCGTGATGGACACCCGCGAGAGTGTCTGGGGCATCGAGGACTTCTTCTACTGGGTCCCGAAGGACACGAAGATCGTGAACGGGCAGGACCTCAACGCGCAGAACACCTTCACGTTTGCGGCCCTCTCCTCCCGTCTCGGCCTCGATGTCTCCGGCTACCAGATCAATGGCTGGAACGTGACTGCCAAGTTCGAAGCGGACTTCTATGCCGGCGTGACCGGCGTGACGGGCACGGCACTCCTCCGCCTGCGCCAGGCCTACGTCGCCCTGGCCAAGGAATCCTTCTCCGTCAAGGTCGGCCAGGGCTGGCACCCGATGGCTGCTGACATGCCGCATGTCATCGCGATCAATACGGGCGCTCCCTTCGGCCCGTTCAGCCGGACCCCCGAAATCGTGATGGACGGCAAGTTCTCGGACAACGTGACCCTGACCACCGCTATCCTCTGGCAGATGCAGTACACGTCTGCCGGCCCGAACGGCGCCTCCGGTGAGTACATGAAGTACAGCGGCATCCCGGAGCTGTACCTTGGCCTGAGCCTAAAGCAGGGCGGGTTTACCGGACGCGTGGGCGTGGACATGCTCTCCATCCGGCCGCGTCACCTGGATGCTACCGGCACCCGGAAAGTCTCTGACCGCATCACCACCTTCAGCCCGTTCGCATACGCCGAGTACAGCAAGGGTCTGCTCTCCATCAAGGCCAAAACCATCTTCGCCCAGGCGGGCGAGCACATGAGCCTCAACGGCGGCTACGGCGTCAGCGCCATCAACAGCGACGGCAGCTGGTCCTACAGCCCGACGCGCAACAGTTCTTCCTGGCTGAGCATGTCCTACGGCAAGAAGGTGCAGGTGGTCCTCTTCGGCGGCTATGTGCGCAACTTCGGCACGAAGGACGTCCTGGTCGGCGACCTCTATTTCAGCAAGAACAGTTTCTCCAACATGAACCGCCTGTTCCGCGTCAGCCCCGAACTCATCTTCAACTGGGGCAAGGTCGCGCTGGGCATCGAATATGAGCTGACCGGCATCCAGTACGGCAGCTTCGGTGCGTTTGACAAGTACGGCCTCGCCACGGAGAACCTGCACTGGGTGCGCAACAACCGCATCCAGCTCATGCTCAAATACACGCTTTAACAGGTTTCCGGCATGGCTCTCCTGCTGACCTTCCTGCTGGGGGCGATGGTCATCTCGTTCGTCTGTTCCATCCTGGAGGCGACGCTGATGTCCACCCCGATCTCCTACATCACGATGCGGGAGGAGGAAGGCTACAAGCCTGCCGCGCGCTTCAAGGAATACAAGCAGGACTCTTCCCGGCCGATCGCCGCCATCCTGTCGCTCAACACCATCGCGAACACCCTCGGCGCCGCCGGGGTGGGCGGCCAGGTCACGGCCCTCTTCGGCTCGCAGTGGCTCGGCCTGGCCAGCGCCGTGATGACCATCCTGATCCTCCTCTTCTCGGAGATCATCCCCAAGACCCTCGGTACCACCCGCTGGCGCTCCCTGATGGGCTTTGCCACGGCTGGCATCCGCTGCCTGATCTTCATCATGTATCCGCTGGTGCTGCTCATCGAGCTGCTCTCCCGGCTGATCACGCCCGAGGATGCCGCGGAGGCGGTCGTGTCCCGCGACGAGGTGAGTGCAATGGCCAATGTGGCGGAGGAGGAGGGCGACCTCGAAGAGGATGAGAACACGATCATCCAGAACCTCATCAGCATGGACGAGATCAAGGCTTTCGACGTGATGACCCCGCGGGTCGTCTGCGAGATCGCGCCGGAGTCGATGACGCTCAAATCCTTCTACAAGAACAAGCGATTCCGCCACCACAGCCGCATCCCGGTCTATGCCGACAACGACGAATACATCACAGGCTATATCCTCCGGATGGAGGCCCTGCAGCTGATGGCGGAGGACAAGTTCGACCTGACGCTCGGCGAGATCCGCCGCGATGTGGCCACCTTCGACGAGGATACGACCCTCGACGTGATCTGGGACGAGATGCTGAGTAAGGACGAGCAGATCGCCATCATCATCAACGAATACGGCAGTTTCCAGGGGATCCTGACCCTGGAGGACGTGATCGAGACCCTGCTCGGCAGCGAGATCGTGGACGAGAACGACACCGTCCGCGACATGCAGCAGCTGGCCCGGGAGAAATGGAAAAAGCGCGTCCGTCCTGTGAATCAGGCCCCCGGCAATTAGCCGGCGTTCAATACAATCTTCTTATATCCCAGACGGTGGAGTTCGATCGCCGCACCGATCCGGTAGAGGACCGTGTAGGCGCGGGCGAGCAGGTAGAATCCGCGGGCGGTCTGGGTCTCCACCCCCTCGTGCTGCAGCAGGCCCAGTACGGCGAGGGAGCAGCTCTGCAGGGTATCACTGAGTTTTTTGGCTTCCGCTCCGTCCAGGGGCAGTCCCAGCACGTCCCGCAGGATGTGCTCGTCCATGTCGTCCCAGCCGCGCGGGCCGTACCAGCGCCGGTAGGGGAGATCCCGGTAACGGTGCCAGTCGGCATCCCAGCCCCAGGCAACGCCCATGCCGAGGAATCCGGCCCAGGCGATCGCCGCTTCGGGGTAGTCGTTGAAATTGACCACAGCGTCGGCGATGTAGTCCTTGATATAGCGGTCCCAGACGCCGTCGATATCGGGGTTGCGGACCAGTTCGGCCGGGAGCAGACCAGCGCCGCTGCAGACTTTCACGAGGCCGTCTTCGAGCGTCTGCTCGAAGCGGTCGAGGTCGCGGGTATCTTCTTCTTGCATCAGTTTCTGCGGATTTTGATGACCTGCTTGAGGCTGCCGACCTGCGAGAGGACTTTGTCCAGCTCGGCGCTGGACGGCACCAGCAGGCGGATGGTGATCTCATAGGTCCCGGCGCGCAGGTTTTCCTTGACATTGAAGGAACGCATCGAGACCTTGAACTGGCCGATGACATTCATGATGGCGCTGAGCACCGGATGGTCCAGTTCGGTCGTGACCGTGAGGGTGCACTGGAAGTCGCCGGTATTGGGATTGTCCTGCCAGACGACCTTCTGGATGCGGTAGGGGTAGCGCTCGATGAGCCGGGCGGCGTTGGGACAGGAGATGCGGTGGATCTTGATGCCCTCGGTGCGGGTCACGAAGCCGAATACGTCGTCGCCGAAGACCGGATTGCAGCACTTGGACATCTTGTATTCCAAGCCCTTGACATTCTTGGCATTGATCACGAGGATATCGTCGGCGGAGGACCCGGAATATCCCTTCGGCGCGGCGCTCTCCACGGCTCTCTCCTCCGGCTGGGCGGGACGCTCCTGCGCGGCGGACTGCTTCTGCTGGATGAACAGCTTGATGTCGTTGACGTCCACTTCCTCGCGGGAGAGGGCGGCCATGAACGGGAGGATGGAAGGGTATTTGCGCGCTTTGAGGAACTCCATGAGCCACTCGTCGGGCAGTTCGAGTTTCCAGTTGCGCAGGCGGCGTTCGAGGATTTCGCGGCCGGCCACGGCCGCTTTGCGCTCGTCGGCGTCGAGTTCCTGCTTGATCTTGGTGCGGGCCTTGGAGGTCACGACCCAGCCCAGCCAGTCGCGGCTGGGGCGCTGGTCCTTGCGGGTCAGGATCTCCACGACGTCGCCGGTCTTGAGCTTTTCGCGGATCGGGACGCCCCGTCCGCCGACACGGCCCCCGATGCAGCGGCAGCCCAGGCCGGAGTGGATGTTGAACGCGAAGTCCAGCACGGAAGCGCCCGCCGGCAGGATGCGGAGCTCGCCGCTGGGCGTGAAGACGAAAATCTCCTTGTCCGGCGGTGCCGGCATCTCTTCCGGCGAGGCGTCCATCGGATGCTCCAGGGCGTCGCGGACGGACTGGAGCCAGCGGTCCAGAGTGGCTTCGTGGCGGATGCCCTTGTAGGCCCAGTGCGCGGCATTGCCGCTCTCGGCCTCGATGTCCATCCGTTTGGTGCGGATCTGGACTTCGAGGGCCTTGCCTCTGCGGTTCTTGACCGTGATATGCAGGGATTCGTAGCCGTTGGGACGCGGGGTGGTGAGCCAGTCGCGCAGGCGCTTCGTGTCCGATTCGTACTCTTCGGTCACGTAGGAGAAAACCTTCCAGCAGAGGTCCTTCTCGACTTTGGGATCGTCCTCGCAGTCGATGATGAAACGGATGGCGAAGACGTCATAGACCCCTTCGAAGGGGACCTTCTGCACCTGCATCTTGCGGTAGATGGAGTAGGCGCTCTTGGTGCGGATCTTCAGTTTATAGACGATGCCGGCGTCGGAGAGCTTCTTCTTGAGGGGCTCGATGAACTCCGCCATGATCTGCTCGCGGTCCTTCTCCGTAGCCTTGAGTTTGTTGGTGATGGCCCGGAACTGCTCCGGATCGGAATAGCGGAACCAGATGTCGCCGAGCTCCCGGTTGACTTTGCTCAGGCCGAGCTGGTGGGCCAGCGGCATGTAGAGCATCAGGGTCTCCAGGAGTTTCTGGTCGCGGGAAGTCTTGGGAAACATCTGCAGCTGGCGCATCACTTCCAGCCGGTCCGCAATCTTGATCACGGTCACGCGGGGATCGGTCGAATACTGGACGATGAGGCGCTTGTAGTTCTCCGCTTCCAGGCGGGTATCTTTGGGCTTGATGGTCGAGATCTTGTTGAGGCCGTCCACGAGGGTAAGGACGTCCTGCGGGAAGGCGCTGAGGTCGACGTCCGGGTGGAGACGGGCGGCTTCGTGCAGGTAGACCGCGGCTACGCAGGCATCCGGGAGGCCGATTTCGTCCTCCACGATATGGGCCACGTTGTCCGGGTGTCCGAAAAACGGCGTGCCGTCGTGGCGGACGTCGTCCTTGAGCGTCTCAAACGCCAGGGCGCGGGCCTGTTCGATCAGATTTTCCATACTGTTTGGTCCTATCCGTAACAAATATAAGCATTTTTCCGTAACAGACCCATTTTGGATTTCCATCACATCGGGATGATTTACGATATTTACCCGGAAAAATACACCCCATTTATGACGTATTGTTACATTCGGGTCAGCACAGACCGTCAGACGGTCGAGAACCAACACTACGAGATTGACCAGTTCTGCCGGCGGGAAGGCATCTCCGCCGACAGCTGGGTCAAGGAGACGATCTCGGGAAGCCGGGATTACGACAAACGCGAGCTGGGGCGGCTCCTGCAGGAAGTCCGCCGCGGCGACCTCATCATCTGCTCCGAACTCTCCCGGTTCGGGCGGAGTCTGTTCATGATCATGGAGATCCTGAGCATCTGCATGGAGCGCGGCTGCCGCGTGTGGACGGTCAAGGAAGGCTACCGGCTGGGCGATGACATCCAGTCCAAGGTTCTGGCTTTCGCCTTCGGCCTGTCGGCCGAGATCGAGCGCCAGCTGATCAGCCAGCGGACGAAAGAAGCGCTCGCGCGCAAAAAGGCGGAAGGAATGAAGCTCGGCAGGCCGCCGGGGGCCGGGAACCGGCGCTATAAACTGGACGAGAAGCGCGAGAAGATCTGCCAAATGGCCGCCGCCGGCACGTCCAAGGCCGAAATGGCCCGCCGTTGCGGGGTCACGAGAAGGACGCTCACGCGATGGCTGGGCCGCCAGTTAGAATAACTGAAGCTAAGGAGTGTATAAACGGGAGTTGGCTAAAGTGTTGATAAATCGAACGTTAAACAGTGCAAAGGTAGAAAACCTTTTTTCTTTTTCAAAGCAAAAATAGTAAAAAAACAACAAATTCTACCGGGAGGGTCAAATCCCGGTATTTTTAGGTTTTTTTGATCCATTCTCGAGTGATACCCGGAGGCCTGAAAATAGGCTAATATATTGTTCCTTTATTTGTTACGCCTGGTCGCGCAACCGAGACGGGGACAAAATGCAAACTTTTTCAGTGTTCTTTAAGGTAAGGGTTGAACTCATGTGTTTGCTGCCGCTGTTCTTCGGGACGGTGGCGGCAAACGCACAACCCCGGCAGTGCGACACCCTGGAGATGAAAATCTATTTCCGGCAGGGGGAGACGCAGGTGGATACGGCGTTTCGCGGGAACGGGGCGCGCCTGGCCGGCTTCCGTGCCGGCCTGCAGGCGCTGCTGGCTGATAGCAGCGCCGTCGTTCGCTGCGTGAACGTGCGCGCGTCCGCGTCTCCGGAAGGTGATGCCGCGCTGAACGGGCGGCTTGCGGAAGCCCGTGCGCGCAGCCTGGAGCATTTCCTGCGGGCGTCTCTCCCGCAGGAAACGCCGCTGCTGCGGGACGGGACCGTCGGCGAAGCCTGGGAGGAACTGGCCCGGATCGTCCGGACGCTGGACCAGCCCTGGCGGGACGAGGCCCTGGAGGTGATCGGCCAGGCCGCGGAAGGACGCAAGCGTCAGCTGAAGCTCCTGCACGGGGGCGAAGTATGGCGCTGGTTGGAGCCGGAAGTGTTCCCGGAGCTCCGCGCGGCCGGCGGACAGGTCCAATGCATCATCTATCATCCTGTCAGGCAGGCACCTGCGCGTACGGACACGGTCTATCTGGAACGTGTCGTCCCGGATACCGTCTATCTGGACAGGCAGCTCGTTCCCCAGGCAAGGGAGCCGCAGGCCGGAGCCTCCGGGCGCCGCGGGTTCGACCCCGGCGGGCGGAAGATGCTGTTCGCCCTGCGCACCAATGCGCTCGCCGTCCCGCTGGCCAATGTCGGCCTGGAACTCCCCCTGGGAGAACGCTGGTCGCTGGGGGCCGACTGGTATTATCCCTGGATCTGGCGGCCGCACCATGCCGAAGGCCGGGACTACAGCGGCATCTGCAACGAACTCCTGGCCCTGGACCTCGAACTCCGGCTGTGGTTCCCGGACGGGCGCCGCAGGAGCGGGCAGCGCCTGCTGGGGCACTCCGTCGGGCTCTATGCCGCCGCCGGGCATTTTGATTTCGAGCGGGACTGGAGCGGCTTCCAGGGAGAATTCGCCAGCGTCGGGGCGGACTACCTCTATGCCTGTCCCGTCTTCGGCGGCCGGATGCATCTCGAATTCGAACTGGGCGTCGGCTGTCTCTACGCCCCGGCGCGGCCTTATGACACCTTTATCGAGGGCGGGAAGGCTTTCCGGCGCAGCGGGGTCACCCGCTATACCCGGTGGTTCGGTCCCACACGCGCACAGATCTCGATTACCATTCCCGTGTACGGCAGCAAGAGAGGAGGTGCCCGATGATTGTCTTGCCTCAGATACTCCGTCTGTTTCGTGGCGTTCTGCCCGCATTGGCCCTCCTCGTCCTTGCTCCTTGCTGCAGGCGCATCCCCTTGTATGATCCCTGTTCGGGCATCTTTCTCCAGCTGGACATCCGCCTCGCCGACGAGACGGGACTCAGCGCGGACATCGATTACGATGCCGATCCGGGCCTTCTGGAGAAAGTCCGGGGCAGGATGCCCGAGCGCGTGCATGTCTGCTTCTACGATGCCGTGACTCACGCGCTGGCCGCGGAGGACTTCCTTCCGGCCGAAGGCGGCTTCGTCGACGTCCCGGCGGGCACGTATGACCTGCTGGTCTATTCGCTGGGCTGCGAGTCCACCCGGATCTCGGACGGCGGCGGCCGGACGGGCGTCTATGCCTTCACCGGAGGGAACGAAAACGCCGTCATCCAGGAGCCGGACCACCTCTTCGCGGGCCGCATCCCCGGCGTGACCGTCCCCGTGCGGGCGGAAATGGACCGGACCGTCGTCATCAACTGCGAGCTGACCACCATCCTCGAGACCTACACCCTTGAAGTCAAACACGTGGAAGGTGCCGGCCGCATCCGGGAAGCGGAGGTGTACGTCAGCGGGCAGGCGCCCGGCAAATACCTGTGGGACAGGCGCTTCCAGAACAAGCCCTGCGCCGTCTCCTTCCGCTGCCGGATCGATGCCGGCAAGGGCCATCTCTTCTCGGTCTTCAACACCTTCGGCAAGCTCCCCGGAGTCCGCAGCGACGTGTACCTCCAGGTCCTGGCCACTTCCGAGGACGGCGGCCGGTATCAGTGGACCTTCGACGTCACCGACCAGTTCGACAACCCCGACAACATCGGCCACGAGATCATCATCGACGAGCCCGTCACGGTCCCGGAGAGCGGCACGGGCGGCCTGCTGCCCACCGTGGGCAACTGGAACGCCGAGGTCACCGAACTGCCCCTGTCCTGGGACAGACGGATGCACATCCCCAATCCATCCTATACTAACAACTAATCTTTTTTATTATGAAAAAAAACATCTTCCTGGCAGCAGCCGCCCTGTTGGCGCTGGCCGCCTGCAACAAATCCGGAACCACCGTCATCGGTACGCCGGACGAGATCGGATTCAAAACGGCCCTTCAGCGCGTGACGAAGGCCGGTGAGCTCAACGGCACGAGCTTCAACGACGAAGGGTACGCCATCTATGCCTCCGCCTCCCAATATGCTGCCGACGGCAGCCTGGAGACGCCGAATTTCTTCAACAACCAGTTGTTCATGAACAAGGTTACCGCTGGCGGTGGCAGACCCGACTGGCATCACTATGACAACGAAGCCGCCACGGACCCGACGCCCATCTACTGGCCGGTCGGGGGCTCGAGCATGGATTTCCTGGCCTACGCCCTGCCGCGCGGGAAGCAGGCCACCATCCCCGCACCGGCTTTCGGCGCTACCGCGGCCGCGCGGGACTTCTCCATCCCTTCCTGGGATACCTACGCCACGCAGGTGGACCTGCTGTACGCGGCCGCCAACGGGCAGAATTCCCGGACGGCGCGCGCGACGCCCTACGTGAGCATGGAGTTCCGGCATGCCCAGGCCCTGCTGATTTTCAACGTCAAGATCAGCAAAGGAAGTACCGGGTTGAGGATTGAAGACATCTCTTTCGTCACCCCGGAGTACATTGCCGCGCGGATGGGTGAACTGACTGCAGCCACCCCGAAGGTGTATGCCGACTGCACCCCGCCGACCCTCGAACAAGTGACGCTGCAGACCAAAGGCACCTTCCGGGTGGACAACCAGCGCAACGACCTGGAGGCCCGCTGGACCTTCGATGCATACGGGGAAGGGGCGGTGGCCGCCAACTGGAAGATGCCATCCTTCGCCGGTACGCCGGCCGTCAGCCCGTGCAACATCGAATCGCCGGCGATCAGTGAGGCTGTGAATTACGGTGATGCCCTGACGAGCGAGCGTTATGTCCAGCTCGGCGAGACCCTGCTCATCCCGCAGCAGCCGGCGCGGAACTTCTGCGTCACCTACACCGTCGGGGGCCATACCATGCAGTACTACTGCAACGTGCCCCGCCAGGTCTGGCAGGCCGGCTGCAAGTATGTTTACAACCTCGATATCGACCTCAGCGAGATTACCGTCACGGAGACGGTCAAGGATTTCGAGCGCCTGGCTGAGAACCCGACCCTCGGATAACGCCCACCCTTCCTATCCCGGCGGGCCTGACCGCCCGCCGGGGTACCAGCCATGAGAAAGAACAGCATCCATCCGGCTGCCGAAGCCGGCACATCCGGGCACGGAAAGGCGGCCCTGCCCCCGTCTTTCCCGCTATTCGGGCAGCGTCCGGGCACGTTCGAGAAGTACCACGACGCCATCCTGGCCTGTTCGGCCATCAGTTACATCGGACTGACCGTGTCCGGGATTGCCCGGGAATTCGGGCTGAGCCCGGCAGGGCTGAACAACCAGCTGCGCCGGCATTTCCCCGAGGTCATCCAGGAGCGGGAGGCGCTCCGCCGCCGGCTGGGAATCGCGGACGGCAATTTCCGGGGCGCGACCCCGACGAGCATCAACCAGTACGCCCGGGCGGTGCACCTGCTGCAGACGACGGACGTGACCGTCCTGGAAGCCGCCAGGCGGTGCAAGGTCTCCTATTCGGGTTTGCGGGAGCACATCCTGTATTACCACAAACGGATCGCCGAGGCGCGGCAGCTGGCGCGCGCGGCCGCTGCGGCGGAGCCGTTCCGCTACGGGAAGAAGACCGGCAACAACCAGCGCCACCTGCCCCGGGCGGAGACGGTGAAGCGCTATGCGCCGGCCTTGGAAATGCTGCAGACCACCGCGATTCCGCTCTCGCAGATCTGCACCCTCTGCGGAATCCGGTGCGGTGCGTTCCGCAGCTACCTGTACAAGTGGCACCCGGACGATCTGCTGCGCCGGCGCGCGACGCCCGACCTTTCGGACGAGGCGCCGGTGGCATTGCAAAGATAGCGAGGAATCGTTATCTTTGTGGGATTTATGAAATTTCAGCTCGAGTCCGAATACAAACCCGCCGGCGACCAGCCGGAAGCGATCGCGCAGCTCTGTTCCGCCCTGGATGCCGGGGTGGGGGACGTGACGCTGCTCGGCGTCACGGGCTCGGGCAAGACTTTCACGATGGCGGGGGTGATCGAACGCCTGCAGCGCCCGGCCCTGATCCTGAGCCACAACAAGACCCTTGCGGCCCAGCTCTACGGCGAATTCAAGTCCTTCTTCCCGCACAACGCGGTGGAGTATTTCGTCTCCTACTACGACTACTATCAGCCTGAGGCATACATCCCGACCACGGATACCTACATCGAGAAAGACCTCAGTATCAATGACCAGATCGAGAAGCTGCGCCTGAGCGCCGCCAGCGCCCTGCTGAGCGGGCGGCGCGACGTGATCGTGGTCTCGTCGGTGTCGTGCCTCTACGGCATCGGCAATCCGGAGGATTTCCATGCGCAGACCGTTCCGGTCCGGCGCGGGGAGACCCGCAGCCTCACCGGCCTGCTCTACCGCCTGGTGGATGCGCTCTACAACCGAACCGAGGTTGATTTCAAGCGGGGGACCTTCCGGGTCCGCGGCGATACGGTGGACGTCTATCTGGGCGGCTCCGACGACGCCGTGCGCATCGAGTTTTTCGGCGACGAGGTGGACGGGCTCAGCCTCATCGACCCCGTGACGGGCGCCAAGCGGGAGGAACTCGACGAGATCAACATCTATCCGGCCGGCAATTTCGTGACGACCAAGGAGCGGAGCATCGCCGCCGTGTCCCACATCCAGGATGACCTGGTCCGGCAGATGGAGTTTTTCGAGAGCATCGACAAGGGGCTGGAAGCCAAGCGCCTGAAGCAGCGGGTCGAGTACGACCTGGAGATGATCAAGGAGATGGGCTATTGCCCGGGCATCGAGAATTATTCCCGCTACTTCGACGGCCGCAAGGAGGGGCAGCGCCCTTTCTGCCTGATCGATTATTTCCCCCGGGACTTCATCACCTTCGTGGACGAGAGCCACGTGACGCTCCCGCAGGTGCATGCGATGTACGGCGGGGACCATTCGCGCAAGTCCGTGCTGATCGAGTACGGCTTCCGGCTCCCCGCGGCTGCGGACAACCGCCCCCTCAAATTCGAGGAATTCGAGGCCCTCACGGGCCAGAAGGTGTATGTCAGCGCCACGCCCGCGGATTACGAGCTGGAGAAGTCCGAAGGACTGGTCGTCGAGCAGGTGGTCCGCCCGACCGGCCTGCTGGATCCGCCCATCCAGGTCCGCCCGACCAAGAACCAGGTGGACGACCTGGTGGAGGAGATCCGCGTCCGGGCCGAGCGCGACGAACGCACCCTCGTAACCACGCTCACCAAACGGATGGCCGAGGAACTGGACGAATACCTGCGCCGCATCGGCATCCGCGTCCGCTATATCCATTCCGACGTGGACACGGCCGACCGCGTGGAGATCATCGAGGATTTCAAGAACGGGCTCTTCGACGTGCTGGTGGGTGTGAACCTGCTGCGCGAGGGGCTGGACATCCCCACCGTGTCGCTGGTGGCCATCCTGGACGCCGACAAGGAGGGTTTCCTGCGCACCGCCCGCGCCCTGACGCAGACGGCCGGCCGCGCTGCGCGCAATGTCAACGGCCTCGTCATCATGTACGCCGACGCGGTCACCCCGTCGATGGAGCAGACCATCCGGGAGACGGACCGGCGGCGCAAGAAGCAGATCGAATACAACAAGCTGCACCACATCACCCCGAAGCAGATCGAGGTGAAACAGAATATCCTCGCCGGGGAACTCACTTCCCACGGCAAGCCCGTCCGGGCCGGTCTGTCCAACGGTACGACCGGCCGGGTCAGCGCCGCCAATTCCTACGACGATCCGACCTACATCCCCAATCCTTCGGACCTGGGACGCGGCACGGTGAGCGTGGGCTTCGGGCACGACTCGCGGCGCGAGGCGGGCGACGCCTACCGGGACGGCTTCGTGACGGACGACCTGGCCGCCGTCCTCCAGGATCCGGTGATCCGCTCGATGTCCCGGGAACAGATAGAAAAGATGGTCGAAGAGGACCGCCGCCGGATGAAGAAGGCGGCGGCCGAACTCGACTTCGCGCAGGCAGCCCGCTATCGCGACGAGATGTGGGCCCTGCAGGAATACCTCAAAGTTTGGAAAGAAAAATGAAAAGATACCAGATCTCGCTCTTCATGTTCTCCGTGATCGCCGTGCTGGCGGTCCTGTGTGCCATTTTCCCGGAGGAAGGCTGGCTGGGCCTGCGTTTCCCGCAGCTCTCTTCCGTGCTGTCCGCCGCCGAACCGGACACCGGCCCCTCCCCGGAGGAGCTGCTCGAGCAGCGCAAGAAGTCGATCCTCGCCGCGGAGAAAGACCAGTACCAGACCTTTTTCCGGGAGGATCCGTCCCGCTTCTATCTACCGGACGGGGACATCCGTTTCTTCGATCCGCTCTTCCAGGCGCTGGAACGGGCGGAGACGACGCCGCTGCGCATCGTGCACTACGGCGACTCCCAGATTGAGGAGGACCGCATCACCGGCACGATCCGGGAGGCCCTCCAGCAGCGCTTCGGCGGCAGCGGTCCGGGCATGATGCCGGCGCGCCGGCGCGGTACTCCGCGCGTAGGCGGGAGCAGTTCCGCGAGCCTGTCCCGCTTCTACAATTTCGGCGATGCGGAGCACCGGGCCGGGATCCGCAAGTACGGGCCTTTCGCCGATTTCACCCGGCTGGACACCATCAGCGTGGCGACCTTCTCCTTCTATCCGGTCAAAGGCAAGGACAAGGGGCAGAGCACCTTCGACCGGCTGACCCTGGTCGCCGGCAACCTGCGCAGCAAGCTGACGGTGACGAACCAGGGCGAGAAGCAGGTCATCGAGCCGGGGGAGAGCATCTCCTTCGTCCGCTTCAACCTGCCGGACAGCTCCACGCGCGCTTCCGTGACCGTGTCCGGGTATGCCGACCTCTACGGCATCCTGCTGGACAGCAAGACGGGCGTGCGCATGGACAATGTCCCGATGCGCGGATGCTCCGGCACCATCTTCACCACGATGGATGAGGAGCAGCTCCGCACCTACTACCGCCAGGAGAATGTCCGGCTGATCCTGCTGCAGTACGGCGGCAACAGCATGCCCTATCTCAAGACCGACAAGGGCATCTCCACCTACGCGGAGTCGATCCGCAAGCAGATCCGCTTCCTGCAGGCGCTGGCCCCGAACGCGAAAATCATCTTCATGGGCCCGTCCGACATGGCCACGGTGGTGAACGGCAAGCGCCAGACCTACCCGAAGCTGCCGGGCGTCGTGGATTCGCTGAGGCTGGCCGCGACGGAGTCCGGCGCCGCCTACTGGGACATCTACGGCGTGATGGGCGGCGAGAACTCGATGGTCAAATGGGTGCAGGCCCGCCCGGCCCTGGCCGGATCCGACTATGTGCATTTCACGCTGGCGGGCGCCCAGAAGGTGGGCGAGCTCTTCAGCGAGTCCCTGATGGTGTACTACGAGTACTACAGCTGGAGAAAGAAGAATGAATAGGACGCGCCTGCTACTCCTGCTTCTGGCCTTGTGCCTGCCGGGGCTGCTCCCCGGGCAGGAGTTGCCTCCGTGTGCCCGTCCGGACCTCTCGGTCCTGACGTTCCCGGGCTCGCGGATGGCGCAGGACGTGTTCTATGCCAAACTGGATGAGATGGTGGAGTCGGGAGAAGGCAACGTGAACATCTGGCACGTGGGCGGATCCCACGTCCAGGCGGCCACCCTGCCCAACCGGATCCGCGACAACATCGATTCGCTGACCCTGCGGGGCGACCGGGGCTTCCTCTTCCCGGTGCGCCTGACGGAGACCAATACCGACCGCTCCTACCGGATCCGGACAACGGGTACGTGGGAGGCGCCCATCCTGACGAAGCCCTCCGACCTGCGGCGTCCCCGATACGGCATCACCGGTTTCGGCGCGCGGACGTCCAGTCCGGACGCGTCGGTTGGATTCAATCTCAATCCGGACGGCTCCGACCGCTGGAGCTGCGAGAGTCTCCGGGTGCTGGGCTATGGGAGTACGCGCCGGGCATACCCCTATATCATCTGCCTGGCGGACACGCTCCGCTTCGAGTACGAAGAGCACACCGGCACCTATCTGTTTGACCTGCCGGCCCCGACCGACTCCGTGCTGGTGCAGTTCCACATCCCGGAGGGAGAGGAATTCGTGCTGAACGGGCTGGAGCCGCTCAGCTGGCGGCCGGGTGTCAACTATTTCGCCTCCGGCGTCAACGGGGCGGCGCTGACCCACTGGGTGGACCGCTGCGATGACCTCGAGCGCGACTTGAACCTGGTGCGGCCGGACATGGCCATCCTGGGCGTGGGGATCAATGACTCCGCCGTGAGCGCCAAGGATTTCAAGCCGGACCGCTTCAAGGAGCGGTACCGGCGGCTGATCGCCAAGGTGCGCCGGTCCAACCCGGAATGCGCCTTCATCTTCATCACCAACAACGACAGCTACCGCTATGTGCGGCGCGGGATGACCTACAATGTCAATGCGGAAGCGGTCCGCAAGGCGATGATGGAGCTGGCGGAAGAATACGGCGCCGGGGTCTGGGACCTCTACGCCGTGATGGGCGGCGCCCATACGGTGGAGGCCTGGCGGGATGCCGGACTGATCAAGGCGGACCGCCTGCATTTCACGGAAGAAGGCTACGCGCTGCTGGGCGACCTGTTCGTCAAGGCGCTGATGGAAGATAAAGAAAACAGAGAAAAATAATGGACTGGAGCGGCATATCGGGTTTTGCGCAGCGACTGTTCGGGTTTGACCCGAACTCGCCGCTGCTTTTCACGCAGTTCTATTTCTGGGCGTTCTTCGCCCTGGTGTTCGCCATCTTTGCCCTGATCGGCCGGAAACGACTGCAGCTGCGCAACGCCTTCCTGTTCCTGGTCAGCCTGTTCTTCTACTACAAGACCAGCGGCCTGTCGGTGCTGATCCTGATCTTCGTGACCTGTTCGGACTTCCTGATCGCCCGGCGGATCGCCGCCGCGACGCATCCCGGGCGCAAGCGGGCCTGGCTGATCCTGAGCGTGTGCATCGACCTGCTGATCCTGTGCTATTTCAAGTATTCTTACTTCTTCGCCGATTTCGTGCATTCGCTGACGGGCCTGGAACTGAAGGTGGTGAACGTGTTCGGGATGCTGGGCAACGTCCTGACCGGCGCGGAGCGGTTCAGCGTGGACAGCATCGTGCTGCCGGTGGGCATCTCCTTCTTCACCTTCCAGGTGATCAGCTACACCGTGGACGTGTACCGCGGACTGGTCAAGCCGGTGGACAATATCCTGGATTTCGGCTTCTATGTCAGCTTCTTCCCGCAGCTGGTGGCAGGTCCGATCGTGCGGGCGAGCACCTTCATCCCGCAGCTCTACAAGCCTTTCTTCCTGGGTCGGAAGCAGTTCGGAATCGCCGTGTTCTGGATCCTGAACGGTCTGGCGAAGAAGCTCATCCTGAGCGACTACATCGCCGTCAACTTCATCGACCGCGTATTCGAGAATCCCCAGCTTTTCACGGGCTTCGAGAACTTCGCCGCGCTCTTCGGCTACTCCCTGCAGGTCTATGCCGACTTCTCCGGCTATACCGACATCGCCATCGGCGTGGCCATGTTGATGGGCTTCTACCTGCCGCAGAACTTCAACTCGCCCTACAAGGCCTCCAACCCCCAGGATTTCTGGCGGCGCTGGCACATGTCGCTGAGCAACTGGCTGAAGAACTATCTCTACATCCCGCTGGGCGGCAACCGCAACGCCACCTTCGGGACCTATTTCTGGATCATCCTCTTCGCCGTGATCGCGGCGATCCTGTCCGGGAGCTGGGTGGTCTCGCTGGTCTTCGTGGTCCTGGCCGCGACGGTCGGCCTGGTGGCCTATTTCAATCCGGACCGGCGCAAGAAGATCCTTTCCAACATCAACCGCTTCATCACCATGCTGCTGGGCGGCATGTGGCACGGTGCTTCGTGGAATTTCATCATCTGGGGCGGCTTGAACGGCATCGGCCTGGTGGTGTACCAGTTCTGGAAGGAGATGAAGTGGGGGGTGCGCTTCGGCGTCGTGACGGCCGTGTGCGCGTTCCTTGGAATCATGCACTGGACCGTCGGAGCGCCGGTGTGGAACCTGCTCTTCGTCTGGTCGCTGTTCATCTGGGCCGGGACGCTCATCCGCTTCATCTACCATCTCTGCGGCGGCAAGGGCTGCCAGCTGCTGGGCTACTACTGGGGTGTGATCCAGACCTTTACCTTCATCACGTTCACGCGCCTGTTCTTCCGCAGCGGCAGTAACCTCGATCCTGCCACGGCCAATGAGGTCGCCTGGCAGACGGCCCGGCAGATGGTGACTCAGATCGGATCCGCCTGGAACTGGGCCCAGATCCCGGAGATCTGCGCGACCTACTGGAAGGTCTTCGCGCTGGTCATCGCCGGCATGGTCATCCACTGGCTGCCGACGCGCTGGAAGCGCTGGTACCGGATCAATTTCGCGATGCTCCCGCTGCCCGTCATGGCCCTGGTGGTCGTCGCCGTCGTCTTCGTGGTGTACCAGTTCATCACCGCGGATCTCCAGGCGTTCATCTACTTCCAGTTCTAGCGGTACTCTTTTCCGTCTTTTTCCCTGGTTTTTATCTATTTCCGCTGGCGGAGAGGTTAAAACCACATAATCGTGTGGTGTTTTTCTCCCGGGTAGTTGCGAATTTTGGGGAAGTTAAAGGTGGAAAAGCTATGACGACATTGAACGAGCCGCTGAACGGGCGGGAACTGGATATTCTGCGACGGATCGCCAAGGGACAGTCGTCCACCCAGATCGCGGAGGCGTTGCATCTGCGGCCCAACACGATCCTGTGGTACCGCAAGCGCCTGCACCTCAAGTTCGACGTCCACAGCATCGCCGAACTGGTCGTCGCCGCCACCGAGCAGGGAATCCTCTAATACGAAACTGATATGAAAAAGACTGCTTTACTTTTCATTCTCGCTGCCATGCTGGCGATTGTTTCCTGCGGCGGCAATTCCGGCGGTACCAAGACGGAGGCTGACTCTGCGAGTAAATCTGCGAAGGTCTCCGTCGAGGCCGTTGACCTCGGTCTGAGTGTCAAGTGGGCCTCCTGCAACCTGGGGGCCACGTCCGAATGGGAAATCGGCGACTATTTTGCCTGGGGTGAGGTTCAGCCGAAAGCAAGCTACCTTGCTGACAACTACAAGCACCGTGACGCAAACGGCAATTGGATCAAGTATGCATTCAAGGCAGATGCGCTCGTTGATGCGGATGTGGCCCAGGCCGACAACAGGGATACGCTGCTTCCTGAGGATGACGCCGCGACCGCCATCCTCGGCGACGGCTGGCGTATGCCCACCCCGGAGGAAGCCCAGGAACTGATGGACAAGTGCGAGATCAAGTATTGGGAGCAGGGTATCCAGTTGACCGGTCCCAACGGCAACAGCATCTGCATCCCGTACGGCGGCTCCAAACAAGGCGAGAAACTTCGTGGGGAGAAGACGACTTCCTACTGGACCAACCAGTTGTACTCCCAGAAGGGAACGAATTTCCTGGGTGGAGAGGAAATGGTCTATGTGGAGCAGTACGGCAGAAGGTTCGATGTCAAGGCCAGGACGGCCGGCATGGAGTATCGGTATAACGGGCTTCCCATCCGTCCCGTCAAAAAGTAAGCGTCCATGAAGAAGCCGGCCCTCGCGTTGTTGTCCCTGTTGTGCCTCATGGCTGCTTGCAAACTGGGCGACGCCGGGGATCAGGTCGTCGTGCAGAACGAGGCGGGCGCCCAAGGGCAGGAAGAGCAAGACCTGCAGTGATGCGCTTCATTAAAGAATGATTATCTTTGCAGGTATGAAGAGATCCCTGCTGCTTGCCCTGTTACTGCTTCCCGTTGCCGCCTGGGGTTACAGGGACCACCGGGGCCGTGACCTGGACTCCTTGGAGCGCAGCATCAGCCACTGGACGCCCGAAGCCCTGAAAGCGGCTCCCCGTGAGCAGCAGGACGCTTATTGCCAGACTTGCTACGACATCGCCTACGGCTACCTTCAGGTGGACAGCCCACGCACCATCTATTATGCGCAGCGGGCCATCCGGACCGCCGGTTTCTCCGGCGACAGCAAATCCATCTACAGGAATTCCATCCTGATCGGCCAGATTTTCTGGGCAAAAGAGCAGTTGGACAGTGCCCGGTTCTATTACACCCAGGCCTTCGATGCGCTGGCAAAGATGGAGGCAAGCTGGGCCAATCCCGACAGACACGACCTGGAGGCGATGCAGTCGCGGCTTTGGGGCACGCTGGGCAACTTCTACGCCGTGCAGGACTCTCTGGATAAGTTCGCATATTACTACGCCAAGGCCGGAGAGGTCTTCGAGAAATGGGAATGGTGGGAAGATTGCTCCACGCTTCACCGGAACATCGGTGAAGTCTATACCGACAATGGAGAGCTGAAGAAGGCCAAGCCGGAGTACGAATTGGGCTTGCAGTATGCGAGGCAGTCCGGGGACTCCCTGATGATTGCGCACGCCCTCTACGGTCTCGGCCGCTGGTATCAGGAATCCGGGAAGACGACCAAGGCGCTGGAGTATCTGACCCAGGCTGAGGAATATTTCGGCAATCATCCCCGTGAGGAAGCGGAAGGCCGTGCGAATACGCTGGCCATTATGAACGCCGCCCGTGAGGACCTTTACCGCAACGCCCGGATGCTTGCCATCACTTCATTCCTGGTTTTGCTTCTCTCGCTGGGCGGAACGCTTCTGGTCCGTCGTCTCAGACTTACGAAGCAAGAACTTACGGAGACTTCTGCCGTGCTGGACGAGACCATCGAGGAGCTGCGGCCTGCGGCGCAGGATGACGAAATCGTCTTGACGGAGCAAGAGCGAAAAATCACCAGCCTGCTGGTGGAAGGATTGAGTACCAAGGAGATTGCAGACAAAGTCTGCCTCGGGGTCAATACCGTGCTTTGGTACCGCAAACGGCTTTACGCCAAGCTGGATGTCCACTCGGCCGCCGCTTTCACGAACGAAGCCCACCGCCGCGGGCTGGTGTAGGCACTTCGCCGGTGGCGCGTTAGCGCAGGAATCTGGTGGGGGAGATGCGGCGGGTGAGGAGCATCGGGCAGCCGACGGCAAGGAGGGTGCCGGCGATGGCGACGGGCCAGAACCAGGGAGATTCGATGACGGTGGGGGCGTCCGGCATCCGGACCGGGTAGAGGATCAGGAAAGCGGCGAGCGCTCCGCCGAGCAGCAGGCCGGCAGCGAAAACGATAAGGAAGATCCGGCGCGTGCGGCGGATCTCCCGGTCGTGGTAGGCCTTGATTGTCTCTACGGCGGCGAGACGGGCGTTCAGCTCCAGGGTGAACGATGTGGGGTCCGCAGGCGTGGGGGCTGTCTGGCGGAAGAATTCTTTTATCTCGTTTTCCATTTTTCCAGGTATTCTTTGACGTGTTGCCGGCCGCGGGTCAGGTAGGCCCTGACGCTGCCGGCGGGGATTTCGAGGATGGCGGCGACCTCCTTGACGGGCTTGTCCTCCATGTAGAAGAGCAGCAGGGCGGCGCGCTCCTTGTCGGGGAGCCGGCCGATGGCGCGGTGGAGGTCTTCGTGGTGGAATCGGCCGTCGGTGGCGTCCGGCCCGGGGACGGCCTGCGCGGCGGGCGTTTCCAAGGGGGATGTCTGCATTTTCCGGCCGCGGAGCCGGTCGATGAAGCAGTTGTAGGCGATGCGGAAGAGCCAGGTGCTGAAGCGCGCCGCGCCGCGGAAGGACCCTGAGGCGACGTAGGCGTTGACCAGCGCATCCTGCGCGATGTCGTCTGCCTCGGCCGGATCACCGCACAGCGAGAGCAGGAATCTCCTCAGGGACTCCTGCTCGGCCGTGGCCAGTGATATGAATTCTTCCCGGGTCAAAGCGCTGTCATGCTGAGCGCAGCGAAGAATCTACTGCTGGTCAGCGGTTTCCTTTGCGTCCAGTTCCGCCAGCTCCTTCGCCCAGGTCTTTTTCCCGATGGCATACACGATGAAGAAGGCGATGCCGATGGCCAGCAGGATAACGCATGGAACGATGCAGGTGATGGCGACGCCCACGTCATCTTTCCATAAACCTATGTTCGTGAACACGATCGTGAACACGATTCCCACGAGCAGGCCGAGCGCCGATGTAACACAGGCGGCGGTCAGGTAGCCCATCAGTTTGTCCTTGACGGTCTTCTCCTTGCAACCTACCTTGGCGGCGCTCTCGAAGAAAGCCGGATCCAGCTGCGCGCCGTTCTCGATGGCCTTCATCATCACTTCCGTCTTCTTGTCAATCTCGTGGCGGCGGGTACGCATTGCCAGGGTGATCACGATGATCGGCAGGATCACGCAGATGCCGATCGGGATCAGAGCATCAAATAAATGACAGAAGATACGATCCACGGCATCCCAGGGAGCCGATCCGCCATACGCCAACAACAACATCAAAGGGTTCATCATAACAAATACATTTTTAAATTCAACTTCACCCGTTAGACGGCTCCCTGCCCCGAAAAGCTACAACTTTTTTCACTTTTTTCGCCACTCGCCGTTTCACTCCCGGCGCGCGGGGCGCTGGGAGGCTGTTTCGCCCCTGGCAGCGTCAATTTCTGCTTCCCGGGGGCAGGGAGGGGTCACTTTGCCCCTGGCAGCCGTTTCCCGCTTGCCAAGAGCTCCGGAAGGGCGGCCTTTTGCTCTTTCCGGGAGGCCCCGTTGCCGGAAGTTGCAGGCAACCGGGCTGACGTCGGAGAAGGGCGGGACTTTCCGCCTCAGTTGCTGGACGGCTGACTCCTCCTTTTTGGCCAGGCCCTGCGGTCCTGCCCAACAGTCGTCGGACAGACGCCGTCCTGCTCTTTCGTCGCCGGCGCCGGAGGATGCTGGGGCATCCATCCGCGCCGTCTCCTCATTCGCACCGCTGCCTTCGCCGGGTCCCGCTGTCCCTTCTCCTCCTGATCGCCCGGCCGCCTGCACTTCCGGCGCGCGGGGCGCTACCCGGCACAAGGGATTGGGGAACAAGGCCAGGGAATCGGAGCGAAGCGACGCAGGGGAGTCTGAGGGGGAACGCCCCCTCAGTCATAGGCGTATTGCGATAGCAAAGTCCGTTAACGGACTTTGCTATCGCAATACCAGCAGCGGTAGATGCCGTTCTCGGCCAGGCGGAAGCGGCGCTCGTGCTTCTCGTTGTTGCAGATACACTTGGCGTTGGTGCAGTGCAGCGACGGGTTGAGGACGGGAGCTTCGTGCTCGGGCATGGTGTGCGCCGGGTCGTTCTTCCACTCCATCAGACTGATGATGAGCGCCATACGGACGAGCTTTCCGTTCTCGACCTGACGGAAATAGGCCGCCCGCGGATCGTCATCGACCTCCGTGAGGATCTCGTTGACGCGGGGCAGCGGGTGCAGCACCGCCATCTTCTCCTTGGCCAGCGCCATGCGCCGGTTGTCCAGCACAAAGCTGTCCTTGACGCGGTCGAACTCGTCCTCATCCAGGAAGCGCTCCTTCTGCACGCGCGTCATATAGAGGACATCCAGCTCCGGGATCGCCTCGTCCAGCGAATCCGTCTCGCGGTACGCCACGCCCATCTTGTCGCAGACATCCTGCTTGATATAGTCCGGCAGGCGCAACTCATCCGGCGCGATCAGCACGACCTTGATGCCGCGGTAGCGGGACAGGGCCTTGATCAGGGAATGGACCGTGCGGCCGAAGCGGAGGTCGCCGCAGAAGCCGATGGTGATGTCGTCGATGTGGCCGAGCTCGCGCTTGATGGTGAGCAGGTCGGTGAGGGTCTGGGTCGGGTGGCTGTGGGAGCCGTCGCCGGCATTGATGATCGGCACCTGGGACACCTCGGAGGCGACCAGTGGCGCCCCTTCGATGGGGTGCCGCATGGCGATGATGTCGGCGAAGCAGCCGACCACGCGGACGGTGTCCTGCACCGTCTCGCCCTTGGCCGCGGAGGAATTCTGGGGATTGGAGAAGCCGAGGACCTGGCCGCCCAGCTCCATCATGGCCGCGGTGAAACTCAGCCGCGTGCGGGTGCTCGGCTCGTAGAACAGGGTAGCCAGCTTCTTGTGGGCCATGCTGCCCTGATAGCGCTCGCGGTGGGCGATGATGTCTTCGGCCAGGGCGATGATCTGGTCGATTTCTTCCTTGCTGAGGTCGGTGGGATCGATGAGGTGTTTCATAATGAATTGCGGAAATCCAGGATCTGTTCTTTCTGTGCGGGGGTGATATAGTTGTTCTCGACGGCCACGTCCACGAGGGTGTCGAGGTTGCTCAGCGAATGATTGACGACCTGTGCGGCGGCGAGCCGGTCCAGGCCCTTGCGGATGCCGTAGGTGAAGATGCTCACGATGCCGAGCACCTCGGCGCCTGCTTCGCGCAGCGCATTCACGACGTCGATGACGCTGCCGCCCGTGGAGATGAGGTCTTCGACCACGACGACCTTCGTGCCGGGGTCCAGCCGGCCTTCGATGCGGTTGGTACGGCCGTGGCTCTTGGCCTCGCCGCGCACGTAGCCCATCGGCAGGCCGAGCAGGGTGGCGGTGATGGCGGCGTGGGCGATGCCGGCGGTGGAGGTGCCCATCAAGGCTTCGCACTGCGGGAAATGCTCCCGGACGAGGGAAGCGAGTCCGGCCTCGACCAGGTTGCGCACGGCGGGGGCGGACAGGGTGAGGCGGTTGTCGCAATAGATCGGACTCTGGATGCCGCTGGCCCAGGTGAACGGCTCCTCGGGACGGAGGAACACGGCTCCGATCGAGAGGAGTTCTTTGGCGATGAGTTTCTGCATATCTTATGGATTCAAAAATTCTTGGAGGCACCTCTCATAGGCGGCCACCGGGTCGGCGGCTGCTGTCACCGGGCGGCCGACCACGATGTAGTCGGAACCGATCTCCCGGGCGCGTGCAGGGGTGGTGATGCGCACCTGGTCATCCTTGGACGCATCCGCGAAACGGATGCCCGGCGTGATGGTGAGGAAGTCCGGACCGCAGGCCTGCTTGACCATGGCCGCTTCCAGCGGCGAGCAGACGACGCCGTCCAGGCCCGCCTCGCGGGCGTTCTGCGCGTATTTGACGATGGTCTCGTTGATGCCGGCTCCGATCAGCAGCTCCTGCTGCATGCGCTCCTCGCTGGTGGAGGTAAGCTGGGTGACGGCGATCAGCAGCGGCCGGGAGCCATCCTCCCGGGTCAGGCCTTCCAGCGCGGCGCGCATCATCTCGATGGTGCCGGCGGCGTGGACGTTGCAGATGTCCACGTCCAGGCTGGAAAGCACCCGCATCGCCTTTTTCACGGTGTTGGGGATGTCGTGGAGCTTGAGGTCCAGGAAAACGGGATGTCCGCGGCGCTTGAGCTCGCGGACGATCTCGGGCCCTTCCGCATAGAAGAGCTCCATGCCGATCTTGACGAAGGGCTTGCGCCGTCCCTCGAACGCGTCGAGGAAGCTGAGGGTCTGCTGCCTGCTGGCGAAGTCGCAGGCGATGATCACGTCTTTTGCCATTATTGTACGATACCGATGATTTCTTGTAAACTATTGATTCCCAACTGATCCATCAGCGCCGGCAGGGCCTGGACGATCTCGGGGCAGGCCAGCGGGTTGCGGAGGTTTTCCGCGCCCACCTGCACGGCCGTGGCGCCTGCCATCATCATCTCGATGACGTCCTCGGCGCGGGCCACGCCGCCGCATCCCATCACGGGGATGGCGCAGGCGTGGGCCACCTGGTACACCATCCGCAGGGCAAGCGGGAAGACCGCGGGTCCGGAGAAGCCACCCATCTTGTTGGCTATGATGGGCTTGCGCTTCCTGATATCGATGCGCATCCCCAGCAGGGTATTGATCAGCGTGATGCCGTCCGCCCCGGCGTCTTCGCAGGCGCGGGCGATGGACACGATGTCCGTCACGTTGGGGCTGAGCTTGATGAAGACGGGCTTGCGGGTCACGGCCCTGACGGCCTGCGTGACGGCTGCGGCCGACTGCGGGTCGGTCCCGAAAGCCATCCCGCCGCCGTGCACGTTGGGGCAGGAGACATTGACCTCCAGGAGATCGATGGCCGGGCATGCGTCCGCCCGGGCGCAGTTGAAGGCGTATTCCTCGACGCTGTAGCCGCTGATGTTGGCGATGATGACCCCGTCGTAGATGCGCCGCAGGGCGGGGGCCTTGTCGGTGACGAGCGCCTCGATGCCCGGGTTCTGCAGGCCCACGGAGTTGATCATCCCGGCGGTGCATTCGGCAATGCGCGGGGTGGGGTTGCCGAAGCGGGCCTCGCGGGTGGTCCCTTTCAGGGAAATGCCGCCCAGCACGTTGAGGTCCATCGTATCGGCGAGTTCGAGCCCGAAGCCGAAGGTGCCGCTGGCGGGTACGACGGGATTCTTCAGCGGCAGGCCGCAGAGGCTGACGGAAAGGTCTTTCGCTACCATAGTACTTCCTCCTTGTCGAAAACGGGGCCGTCGGCGCAGACGCGCCGGGGGCCGGATGCGGTCTGGACGGTGCAGCCGTAGCAGAAGCCGGCGCCGCAGCCCATCCGCTCCTCAAGGCTCACTTCGCCGGGAGCGTCCAGGGCGGCGCACACCGCCTTCATCATCGGCAGCGGGCCGCAGGTGTAGAAGCGGTCAAAGGCGGGCTTCACCGCCGCGACGGCGTCGGTCACGAAGCCTTTCGTGCCTACGGAGCCGTCGAGCGTGGCGATGTGGACCGGCACGCCGAGCGCGCGCAGTTCCTGCTCCAGGCAGATTTCGTCCGCGCGGTTGAAGCCGAGCACGGCGGTCACTTGCCTGCCCAGCGCCAGCAACTCCCTGGCCAGCAGGTAGAGCGGAGCCGCACCGAGGCCGCCGCCGAGCAGCAGCGCCGCCTCGCGGCACTTCTCCGGATGGAACCCGGAGCCGAGGCCGGCCAGTCCCGTATCGGCGGGAGGATTCGGAGCGAAGCGACGCAGGGGGTCCGGGGGGAACGCCTCCCGGTCATAAGCCGAGCTGCAAAGCAGCTCGAGTACCGAGCCTGGCGGCATCGCCGCCAAGGCTCGTGTGCCTTCGCCGACCACCTTATAATAGAGCACCACCCCGTCGGGCAGCGAGTCGCTGACCGAAATGGGACGGCGCAGGTAATAGCCGGGAATGGCGATGTCCACGAACTGTCCGCTGCGGATCGCGACCGGCCCGTCCGTGCGCAGCACGAGGCGGAACGTGTCCCGGGCCACGAGGTCATTGCATTCGATCTTGAAAATGCGTTTCTGCATAGGCTATGCGGCTTGCCAGACGGGTTCTCCGTCCTTGAGGGTCAGTACGATGCGGCTGCGGACGGCCTTGCCTGCGAAGGGCGTGGCCTTGCCGAGCGACAGGAAGTCCGCCGGATCCACGGTCCAGGCGGCGTCGGGATCGATCACCGTGAGGTCGGCGGCCTCGCCGGGGCGCAGGCCGCCGGAGAGCCGGAAAGCGTTGCAGGGGCCGGTGGTCAGGGCCTCGATGATGCGTTCCAGGCTGACCCGGCCGGTCAGGACGAGGTCGGTATAGAGCACCGCGAAGGCCGTCTCCAGCCCCACGATGCCCATGGCGCTGCCGGCGAGTCCGCGGGATTTCTCCTCGGCGCTGTGCGGCGCATGGTCGGTGGCGATGGCATCGATCGTGCCATCCTTGAGGCCTTCGATGAGGGCTTCGCGGTCCTCGGCGCGGCGCAGCGGGGGATTCATCTTGAAGCGTCCGTCCTCCTGCAAGTCGTCTTCGCAGAGGGTGAGATAGTGGGGGCCGGTCTCGCAGGTGACGCGCACGCCGCGGGCCTTGGCCCGGCGGATGAGTTCCACGCTCTCCGCGCAGGAAATGTGGCAGACGTGGTAGCGGCAGCCGGTCTGCTCCGCGAGGAGCAGGTCCCGCCGGATCTGGCCCCATTCGCTCTCCGAGCAAATGCCTTTGTGGCCGTGGGCGGCTGCGTAGCGACCGTCATGGATGTAGCCGCCGCGCAGCAGGCTGTTGTCCTCGCAGTGCGCCGCGATGATGACGTCTTCGCGGGCGGCGGCTTCCATGGCCCGGCGCATCATCGCTTCGTCCTGCACGCCGCTCCCGTCGTCGGAGAAAGCGGCGCAGCGCCCTTTCAGGGCTGCGAAATCCACCAGTTCCAGGCCCTTGCGGCCGCGGGTGATGGCTGCGTACGGGAGGACGCGGATGCATGCGTCGCGGTCGATGATCTCCTGTTCGAGGGCCAGGGTGTCCGGACTGTCGGGCACCGGGTTGAGGTTGGGCATCGCGCAGACGGTGGTGTAGCCGCCGTGCGCCGCTGCCAGGGAGCCGGTGCGGATGGTTTCTTTATAGCTTTGTCCGGGTTCGCGGAAATGGACGTGGATGTCGGTGAAACCGGCGGATACGAAGCGGCCGCTGCAGTCGGTGACTTCGGTGCCGGAGGCGAAGATGATATCCGGTCCGATGGCGGCGATGCGGCCGTCCCGGATCAGGACATCCCCCCGCCGCTGTCCGCTGCCGTCGAGGAGGATGCCGCCTTTGAGGAGTCTGTCCATCTGTTTTGTTAAATCCTACAAAGATAATAAAAAATCAGTACCCCGGGCCCCGGCGCCATTGCGGCTTGTCATAGGCGCCCTGGGCGGCATACGGAGCGCGCTCCGCTTCCCATTCCGGGTCATCCCAGACCTCCTCGGCCCGGTCAGTATAGAGGATGCCGTCCAGGTGGTCGATCTCGTGTTGGAAGATGATGGCGGTGAAACCGTGGACCTCCTCCGTGACGGTTTGCAGCGTCTGCGGATCGGTCCAGGAGACGACGACCCCTTCGCTGCGCGGGACCAGGCCGCGCTTGCCGGGGATGGACAGGCAGCCTTCCCGGCCCCGGACCGTATCTCCCAGATGCTTCTCGATGCGGAGGTTGGGGTACACGACAAAAGGCTCGCCCGGCTGGTCCAGGCGCTGGATGGCGGCGATGCGGCGCAGGATGCCTATCTGCGGCGCGGCGAGGCCTACGCCGCCCTGCTGGGGCGAACGGACGGTGCTGAGCATCTTGGCGGCCAGCATCGGATAGAGGTCGCTGCGGAGCTCCTCTTCGGAAAGGTCGCGGCAGGTGCCGCGCAGCTCGAGGCTGTCCATCATGTCCGTCACGACACTCACGTACATGACGCTGTCGGACATCGTGATGACGGTGCGCTCCCAGACTTCGAAGGGACCCTGCAGCTTGCGCGGGCTGGAACAGGCCGCCAGCGCACACAGGATCAGGCAGATGATGAGGGGGTTTCGTTTCATATTGCAAATATAGTCATTTGCCGGCAGCTTCGGCAAAAGGTTATCAACAAAGGAAAACCGAAAATTGTCAATAACTTTCCTTGCAAGGAGTGCAGGATTGTTGTAAATTTGCACCTGGTTAGTCAAAGTTAGTAAGAGTTAAACCCCCGTTTTATGACGAAAGGTGCGTTGATTTTCGAAGGTAACGAAAAGCAGGTTTTCGCTACTGACCATCCCGATCAGGTAATCTTCCGCTACAAGGATGTGACCGTAGCCTACAACAATGTCAAACGGGCCCGGTTCAAGGGCAAGGGCGCCCTGGACAACCAGATTTCCGCAATCCTGCTCAACTATCTGAATGAGAACGGCGTAGAGACCCATTTCATCCGCCTCCTGGGTCCGCAGGAGCAGCTCTGCCGCAAGATCGAGATCATCCCCCTGCAGGTGGTGGTGCACAACCGGATCGCCGGTTCGCTGGCAGCCCGCCTGGGTGTCGAAGAGGGTTTCCGCCATTCGAATACGATCGTGGATCTCCGCTACAACAACGACGAACTGGAGGACCCCTTCATCAACCGCGACCATGCTTTCGCCCTGGGCCTCGCCAGCTATCAGGAGCTGGACGAGATGTACAACATCGCCCGCCGGGTCAACGAACTGCTGGTGCCGCTCTTCCACAAGGCCGGCATCGAGCTCGTGGACATGAAGATCGAATTCGGCCGGGCGTCCGATACGGGGGCCATCATCATCTCCGACGAGATCAGTCCGGACACCTGCCGCCTGTGGGACGAAGCCACGGGCGAGCGCATGGACAAGGACCGCTTCCGGCTGGATCTCAGCCGCGTGGTGGAGAGCTACCGGAATGTCCTCGAACGTTTGACCAAAGTAATCAATTCATAATATGGGAGTACTGGCTGTATCCGGCGTGCCGGGCGCATCGACGTTTATCTATTACGGACTGCATAACCTCCAGCACAGGGGACAGGAAGGCGGCGGCATCATCACCTTCGACGAGAAGGGGGACTGCCATCGCTACCGCGGGCAGGGCCTGCTGAGCGAGATTTTCACCAACGGCGAACTGGACCACCTGCCGGGCAGCATCGGCATCGGCAGCGTCAAGTACGCCAATGCCTCCAAGAGCGGCCTGGACAACGTGGAGCCCTTGTTTTTCCGGCACCATACGGGCGATTTCGCCATCGCCGGGGAGGGGAACCTCATCAACGCCCGCCAGATCAGCGAGTACCTGGAGCGGCACGGCGCCCTCTTCCAGACCGATACGGACAGCGAGCTGCTGGCGTCCCTGATCAAGAAAGTCAAATCGGAGGACCGGATCGTCACGCTCGTCAAGGCCCTGAACATGATTGAAGGCGGTTTCACCTTCGTGATCATGACCCCGAACCGCATCTATGCCTGCCGCGACAAATACGGCATCAAGCCGCTGTGCATCGCCAAGCTGGGTGACGGCTACGCCGTGAGCAGCGAATCCTGCGCCTTCGAGATCATGGGGGCGGAGTTCATCCGCGACGTGCAGCCCGGGGAGATCGTCACCCTGGACCGGCACGGGATCCGCAGCACCCTGTATTCGCATTTCAACCGCCACCGGATGTGCGCGATGGAATATATCTATTTCGCCCGTCCGGACAGCGACATCGACGGCTGCAACGTCCACGCCTACCGCAAGGAAGCCGGACGGCGCCTCTACCGCGAATGCCCCGTCGAGGCCGACATGGTGGTGGGTGTGCCCGAATCGAGCCTCAGCGCCGCCATGGGCTACAGCGAGGAGAGCGGCATCCCCTTCGAAATGGGCCTGGTAAAGCACAAATACGTGGGACGTACCTTCATCCAGCCGGTGCAGTCGCTCCGGGAACTGGGCGTGAAGATGAAACTGTCCCCGGTGCGGAGCATCGTCCGGGGCAAGCGTATCGTGCTGGTGGACGATTCCATCGTCCGCGGCACGACCTCGCTCAAGATCGTGGGGCTCCTGCGGGATGCCGGCGCCACGGAGGTGCACGTACGCATCGCCAGCCCCATGATGCGCTTCACCTGCCACTACGGGGTGGATACTTCTACGCCGGAGGAACTGCTCTGCTCGCACCGGACGCTGGAAGAGGCACGTCAGGCCATCGGGGCCGATTCGCTGGGCTACCTGAGCCCGGAATCGACGCGGGACTCCTGCTTCGGCTGCGCGGATCCCTGCCAGGCTTGTTTCACGGGCGAGTATCCGACCCTGCTGTATGACGAGTCGGTCGAGAACGACTGAGAGAAGTTATCAACAATTTTCCCGAATAATTGTCAATAAATAATCTTGCAAGGAGCGCAGGATTATTGTAAATTTGTGCTTTGGTACGTCGTTCAAAGCATGAAAGTCAGCATTATCATGGGATCCAAAAGCGACTGGGATGTGATGTCAGCCGCTTGTGAGACCCTCGACCAGTTCGGGGTCCCTTACGAGAAGAAAGTTATCAGTGCCCACCGCACGCCGCAGTTTTTCTGCGACTACATGGCCGGCGCCCGCGAACGCGGCGTGTCCGTCGTCATCGCAGGCGCGGGCGGTGCCGCGCACCTGCCCGGGATGGCCGCGGCCCTCACGACGCTCCCCGTGATCGGGATTCCGATCCGGAGCAAGGCGCTCAACGGCCTGGATTCCCTCCTGTCCATCGTCCAGATGCCGTCCGGGATCCCCGTGGCGACGATGGCGATCGACGGGGCGAAGAACGCCGCCCTTTATGCCGTCTCGATGCTGGCCCTCCAGGATGCTGCGCTGGCGGAAAAGCTGGAGGCATTCCGCATGCAGCAGGCCGACAAGGTCCTCCAAACCGAACTGTAAGATGAAAGCGCACCGCATTTTCGTAGAAAAGTATTCGGAGTTCCAGGTAGAGGCGCAGAGTCTCAGAAGCGAGTTCAACGAAAACCTTTCTCTTTCCCTCCGTACCCTCCGGCTGCTCAACGTCTATGACCTGTTCGGCTTCTCCGACGAACTGCTGGAGAAGTGCCGCTATACGGTGTTCGGCGAGGTCGTGACCGACCTCGTGTCGGACGCCTGCCCCCTGGAGGGGAAGAAATACCTCTCCGTCGAATACATCCCCGGCCAGTTCGACCAGCGGGCTTCCTCGGCCCTGGACTGCGTCCACCTGATCGATCCGTCCGCGGACGTGCAGATCCGTTCTTCGCGCCTGCTGATCTTCGACGACGACCTGTCGGAGACGGATCTCGCCGCCATCCGCCATTACTACATCAACGTCGTGGAGTCCCGCCCCAAGGACCTGGGCCGCCTGCAGCCCGAAGGGGAGGCGGAGGTCAAGCCGCTCGCCTCGCTCGCCGGTTTCACGCAGATGCAGCCCGCGGACTATGCCGCTTTCTGCAAGCGCTGGGGGCTCGCCATGAACACCGACGACCTCGCGGAGGTGGTGCGTTATTTCACGCAGGAAGGCCGTGACCCGTCGGAGACGGAGCTGCGCATCCTTGACACGTACTGGAGCGACCATTGCCGCCATACGACTTTCACTTCCGAGCTCACCGACGTGCAGGTGGACGACTCCTTCATCAAGGAGGAGATCGAGGCGCAGTACCGCGAGTTCCTGGCGGTCCGCCGCGAACTGGGCCGTGAGCAGAAGAGCCTCTGCCTGATGGAGCTGGCCACGATCGGGGCGCGCGTCCTGCGGAAGCGCGGCCTGCTGGAGGACCTCGAGCAGAGCGAAGAGAACAACGCCTGCAGCATCTACGTGGACGTGGAGGTGGACGGGCGGCCGGAGCGCTGGCTCCTCCAGTTCAAGAACGAGACCCACAACCATCCGACGGAGATCGAGCCCTTCGGCGGGGCCGCCACCTGCCTGGGCGGCGCGATCCGCGACCCGTTGTCCGGCCGGGCCTATGTCTATCAGGCCATGCGCGTGACCGGGGCCGGCGACATCAATGCCGCCGTGAAGGATACCCTGCCGGGCAAGCTCCCGCAGCGGATGATCAGCCGCAAGGCGGCCGCCGGCTATTCCAGCTACGGCAACCAGATCGGCCTGGCCACCACGCATGTGCGTGAAATCTATCACCCCGGCTACACGGCCAAGCGCCTCGAAGTGGGGGCCGTCGTGGGAGCGGTCAAGGCGGACAACGTCCGCCGCGAGAGCCCGGCGCCGGGCGACGTGATCCTGCTGCTCGGCGGCCGGACGGGCCGCGACGGGATCGGCGGGGCGACCGGCTCGTCCAAGCGCCATACCGGCACGTCCCTGGAGACCTGCGGCAGCGAGGTGCAGAAAGGCAACGCCCCCGAGGAGCGCAAGCTCCAGCGGCTGTTCCGCCGGCCGGAGGTGACGCGCCTGATCAAAAAATCCAATGACTTCGGCGCCGGCGGCGTCAGCGTCGCGATCGGCGAGCTGGCCCCCGGGCTGGATATCTATCTGGACCGCGTGCCGGTCAAATACAGCGGCCTGAACGCGACGGAGCTCGCCATCAGCGAGTCCCAGGAGCGCATGGCCGTGGTGGTGGAGGCCGGCGATCGCGAAGCGTTCGAGGCTTTCTGCGGCAGCGAGAACGTCGAGGTGACCCATGTCGCCGACGTGACGGACCGCGGCCGGATGCGGATGTTCTACCATGGCACGCGGGTTGCCGACCTTTCCCGCGAATTCATCGACAGCGCCGGTGCGAAGCATTATGCGCAGGCGTGCATCGGGGCGGTCGAGGACATCGACCCGTTCCGCCGGGAGCCGGCGGGCGGGACGCTCAGGGAGAAGCTTGTCGCGACCCTGTCCGACCCCAACGTGGCTTCGCAGAAGGGCCTGGTGGAGATGTTCGACGCGACGATCGGCCGCTCGACGGTGCTGATGCCCTATGGCGGCGCCCTGCAGGCCACGGAGACGCAGGTCTCCGTCCAGAAGCTGCCCGCAGACGGCTACACCGATTCCGCCAGCATGATGGCGTTCGGGTATGACCCTTTCCTGACCTCCTGGAGCCCGTATCACGGCGCCGCGTACGCCGTAGTGGATGCTTGCAGCAAGGTGGTGGCCGCCGGCGGGGATTGGTCGCACATGCGTTTCTCCTACCAGGAGTATTTCGAGCGTATGACCGCCGACCCGCACAGCTGGGGCAAGCCCCTGGCCGCGCTGCTCGGCGCGCTGAAGATGCAGCTCGCGCTCGGCCTGCCGTCCATCGGCGGCAAGGATTCGATGAGCGGCACTTTCGAGCACATCTCGGTCCCGCCCACGCTGATCGCTTTCGGCGTGGCGATGGTGGACGCCCGCCGCGTCATCTCCCCGGAACTCAAGTGGGAGGGCAACCGGCTCTACCTCATCAAGCATACCCCGCTGCCCGACCGGATGCCGGATACGGCGCAGTTGCAGGCCAACTGGGACTATGTCCACGGACAGATTGCCGCCGGCAAGATCGTGTCCGCCTGGGCCCTGGGCCGGGGCGGCGTGGCGGAAGGCCTGTCGAAGATGGCCTTCGGCAACCTCTTCGGCATCGACGTCCGGATGGACGAACGGACGCTCTTCGACCTGGGCTACGGCTCCCTCCTGGTGGAGGCGGAAGGGGAGCTGGACTTCCCGCAGGCCATCCTGCTGGGCAAGGTGACCGACGGCGAAGACGGCCTGCTGCACATCAACGGCGAGCGCGTCTCGATCGACCGCCTGATGGAGGCCAATGCCGGCACGTACGCGAAAGTGTACCCCGCCAAAGTCCCTGCCTCACATACGTCGCTGCCTGGTTTTGCCTGCAAATTGCAGAAGTTGCCGCAGTGCATGCCGGCTCGCGATAGCGATTATCCGGCCATCCCCCTTGAGGGGGCGCAGGGGGTGAAGGTCAGCGGGCCGTGCGGGAGTCCTGTGCGGTGGAGCGGCCCGCCGGTCGAAAAGCCGCTGGTCTATATCCCGGTCTTCCCGGGCACCAACTGCGACTACGACACCGCCAAGGCTTTCCGCAAGGCAGGTGCCGAAGTCGGGTTCGGCGTGTTCCGCAACCTGACGGGGGAGGATGTCCTCCGCTCGATCGACGAGATGGCCCGGGCCATCGACGGCTGCCAGATCCTGATGCTCTCGGGCGGTTTCTCTGCCGGAGACGAGCCGGACGGCAGCGGAAAATTCATCGCCAACGTGCTGAACAACAGCAAGGTGGCGGCTGCGATCGAGGGCTTGTTGGAGCGTGGCGGCCTGATCCTCGGGATCTGCAACGGCTTTCAGGCGCTCGTCAAGAGCGGCCTGCTGCCCTACGGGCACCTCGGCTGCGTGACGAAGGATTCCCCGACCCTGTTCCGCAACGAGATCAACCGCCACATCTCCCAGATGGCGACCACGCGCGTGGCTTCGACCCGCTCGCCCTGGCTCGCGGGCATGACCGTCGGGGAGCTGCATACCATCGCCGTCAGCCACGGCGAAGGCAAGTTCATGGTCTCCGAAGCCCTGGCGAAAGAGTTGTTCGCCCGTGGGCAGGTGGCCTTCCAGTACGTGGATCCCTTCAGCGAGGAGGTCACGATGGAGGCACCCGCCAACCCCAACGGCTCCTACTATGCGATCGAGGGCATCCTCAGCCCCACCGGGCAGATCCTCGGCAAGATGGGCCACACCGAGCGCTGGGAGCCGAATGTCTTCAAGAACATCGAAGAAGAGCTGTACCAGCCGCTCTTCGACAATGCAGTCCGTTATTTCAAGACTCTTTAAATTTCAATGATATGGTAGCAAAATCTTACGAAAAAGCAGGTGTCAACCTGGAAGCGGGCTACGAGGTGGTCCGCAGGATCAAGGCCCACGTCGCCACGACCTCCCGCCCGGGCTACATGGGCAACATCGGTTCGTTCGGCGGCATGTTCGATCTCTCCTCCCTGAGCTACAAGGAGCCCGTGCTCGTGAGCTCGACCGACGGCGTAGGTACGAAACTCAAAATTGCCTTCGCCCTGGACAAGCATGACACGGTGGGTATCGACGTGGTGGCCATGTGCGTCAACGACGTGGTGGCGCAGGGTGCCGAGCCCCTCTTCTTCCTGGACTATGTGGCCATGGGACACAACATCCCTGCGAAGACGGAGATGATCGTCGCGGGTGTGGCGGAAGGCTGCCGTCAGGCCGGCTGCGCCCTGGTGGGCGGCGAGACGGCCGAGATGCCGGGTATGTACGGCAACGACGAATATGACCTGGCCGGATTCACCGTCGGTGTCGTGGAGAAGAGCCGGCTCATCAACGGCTCCACCGTCAAGGTCGGCGACGTCGTGGTGGGTATCGCTTCCACGGGTGTGCACTCCAACGGCTTCAGCCTCGTGCGCAAGATCGTCCTCGACGGGGACCATTTCTATTCGGAGCGCGTGCCTGAACTGGGCGGCCGCCGCCTCGGCGACGTCCTGCTGACCCCGACCCGCATCTATGTCAAGCAGTTGCTCGATGTCTTCGCGCACTGCGACGTGCACGGTGTGGCCAACATCACCGGCGGCGGTTTCGACGAGAACATGCCCCGCGTGCTGAGCGAGGACCAGGGCCTGGAGATCAAGGAAGGGACCTGGGAGATTCCCGCCATCTTCGACGTGCTGCAGGATTGGGGCAACATCCCGCACCGCGAGATGTTCAACATCTTCAACATGGGCGTCGGCATGATGATCGTCCTGGATCCTTCCGAAGCGCAGACCGCCATCGACATCCTCGCCAGCTACGGCGACAAGGCGAGTGTGATCGGCCGCGTGACGAATGTCCCGGGCATCAACATCATCTGAGCATGCACGGGAAGCTAGCGGTGTTCGCCAGCGGCTCCGGGACCAATTTCGAGGCCATTGCCCAGGCCTGCGCCGACGGGCGCCTGGATGCGGAAGTATCCCTGATGGTCTGTGACAAGCCCGGAGCCGCGGTGGTGGCACGCGCTGAACGGTTCGGTATCCCGTCGTTCGTCTTCAACCCGAAGGACTATGCCTCCAAGGGGGACTACGAACGGGAGATCATCCGCCGTATGGATGCCCTCGGCATCGACCTGGTGTGCCTGGCCGGCTATATGCGCATCGTCTCCGACGTGCTGCTGGAAGCCTACGGCGGACGCATCATCAACATCCATCCTTCGCTGCTGCCGGCTTTCAAGGGCGCGCATGCGGTGGAGGACGCCGTGGCCTACGGCGTGAAGGTCTATGGCATCACCATCCATTGGGTGAATGCCGACCTGGACGGTGGCAGGATCATCGCCCAGCGGGCTTTCGACTATGACGGCAGCGACCCGGCGGAAGTCCACCGTATCGGTCAGAAGATCGAACATGCATTATACATCGAAACCATCCAAAAGTTATTGAAGAATCTATGAGGGCACTTGTCAGCGTAAGCGATAAGACGGGTCTCGTGCCGTTCGTGCAGGGACTCCAGGCATTGGGTTGGACCATCATCGCCACGGGCGGGACGCAGAAACTGCTGGAAGAGCAGGGCGTCCGCACCGTGGGCATCAGCGAGGTCACGGGCTTTCCGGAGATCCTCGACGGCCGGGTGAAGACCCTGCATCCCAAGGTGCATGGGGGGATCCTCGCGCGCCGCGACCTGCCGGCCCACATGGCTACGCTCGCGGAGCAGGGGATCGGGACCATCGACCTGGTGTGCGTGAACCTTTATCCTTTCCGGCAGACCATCGCGAAGGAAGGGGTCAGCATGGAGGATGCCATCGAGAACATCGACATCGGCGGACCTTCGATGGTGCGCAGCGCTGCCAAGAACTGGCGGGACGTGACCATCGTCTGCGATCCTGCCGACTACGGCCAGGTTCTCGAGGAGATCCGCGCGAACGGCAAGACCTCCGACGAGACCCGGCTCAAGCTCTCCGCCAAGGCCTATACGCATACCGCGGAGTACGATATGTGCATCGCCGGCTGGATGCGTGCGCAGGCCGGGCTGAACGAGAAGCTCTTCCTGGAGTACGATCTCAAGCAGGGACTCCGCTACGGCGAGAATCCCCACCAGTCCGCCAAGTTCTATGCCGCCCTGAAGCCGGCGCCCTATTCCCTGGCCTTCGCCCGCCAGATCCAGGGCAAGGAACTGTCCTACAACAACATCCAGGATGCCAACGCGGCCCTGAACGTGCTTCGCGACTTCGATGCCCCGTTCTGCGTGGCGCTCAAGCACATGAATCCCTGCGGCGCAGCCGTGGGCGCCACCGTCGAGGAGGCCTGGCAGGCCGCCTATGAGGCGGACAAAGTCAGCATCTACGGCGGCATCGTGGGCGTGAACCGCGAGCTGACCGCCGAGGTGGCGCGCGGGATGAAGCCCATTTTCCTGGAGATCGTGATCGCTCCGTCCTATACCCCCGAGGCCCTCGAGATCCTGTCCGCGAAGAAGAACCTCCGCGTGCTGGAAGTCCCGATGGAGCGGGAGGAGCAGGCCCCGATGCAGTATGTCGGCGTCAACGGCGGTCTGCTGGCCCAGCAGCTGGACACGGCGATGGAGACGGTCACCCCGGAGATGTGCGTCACGAAGGTCCGTCCGACGGAGGCACAGCTCGCCGACCTGGATTTCGGCTGGCGCATCGTCAAGCACATCAAGTCCAACGCCATCGCGGTGGTGCGCGACAAGCACACGATCGGGGTGGGCGCCGGGCAGACGAACCGGGTCGGCTCCGCCGAGATCGCCCTCAAGCAGGCGCAGGCGGCCGGATTCACCGAAGGGCTCATCCTGGCCTCCGACGGCTTCCTGCCTTTTGACGATACGGTGGCCCTGGCCGCGCAGTACGGCGTGAGCGCGATTGTCCAGCCGGGCGGCAGCATCCGGGATGCGGATGCCATCGCCAAGGCGGACGAACTCGGCATCACGATGCTCTTCACGGGAGTCAGACATTTCAAGCATTAGTCGATATGAAAGATAAGAAAGTGCTCGTAGTCGGCGGCGGCGGACGCTGCCACGCCATCGTGGATGCGCTCAGCCGCTCTCCGCAGGTTGCGAAGATCTGGTGCGCCCCCGGCAATGCCGGCATCGGCCTCCAGGCGGAGAACGTGCCCCTGAAGGATACCGACGTGCCCGGCCTGCTCGCCTTCGCGCAGCGGGAGGGGATCGACCTGACGGTCGTGGGGCCGGAGGCGGCCCTCGCCGTCGGCATCGTGGATGCCTTCCGTGCTGCCGGCCTTCGGATTTTCGGTCACACGCAGGCTGCCACGCGCATCGAGAGCAGCAAGGAGTTCGCCAAGCAGCTCATGGAGCAATACGGCATCCCGACGGCGGCCTACCGGAGTTTCGATGATTTCCAGGAGGCGCTGGACTACGTGAATGCCCGTCCGTTCCCGGCCGTGCTCAAGTATGACGGCCTGGCCGCCGGCAAGGGCGTGGTGATCGCCGCGGGGCCGGAGGAAGCCGAGGCCGCATTGCGCAGCATGCTGCTGGACGAGGCTTTCGGCAAGGGCCGCGTGGTGGTGGAGGATTTCCTCACTGGGCCGGAGTTCTCCTTCATGGCCTTCGTGGACGGGGAGCGGGTCTATCCGATGCCGCTGGCCCAGGACCACAAGCGGGCTTTCGACGGAGACAAGGGTCCCAATACGGGGGGTATGGGCGCCTACACGGGCCTGCCGTTCATCACGGACGAGGACCGGGAGTTCGCCTTGCACAGCATCCTGGAGGCTGCGGCCAAGGCCATGTGCGCCGAAGGCTGCCCGCTCTCCGGCGTGCTCTACGGCGGCCTGATGAAGACCCCTGCGGGGATCAAGGTGATCGAGTTCAACGCGCGCTTCGGCGACCCGGAGACCGAGGTCGTGCTGCCGCTGCTCGAGAGCGACATCTATGAGATCTTCGAGGCCGTGGCCTGCGGACGCCCTGCGGCGCAGCCCGTGTGGCGCGATGCCGTCTCGCTCGGCGTCGTGCTGGCCTCCAAGGGCTATCCGGGATCGTATCCCAAGGGCGCCGAGATCCGCGGCGTGGACCAGGTGGATGCCAAAGTGTACCACATGGGGACCCGGTGCGAAGGCGACCGCCTGCTCACGAACGGCGGCCGCGTGATGATGGTCGTGGCTGAGGGTAAGGACGTGCGGGATGCCCAGCGCAAGGTGTATGCCGAGCTCGGCAAGATCTCCTGCGACGCGCTGTTCTACCGCCGCGACATCGCCCACGTGGCCCTGGACGGCCGCCTGCTGGATGGCAAGGCGCTCTCCGCCACCATCAAGGAGGAGCTGCGCGAACGGGTCGGCAAGCTGGAAATCAAATACGGACGCAAGCCCTCGCTCGCGGTCATCATCGTGGGCAACAATCCGGCCAGCCAGGTCTATGTGCGCAACAAGGTCAAGACCGCGATCTACGTCGGGATGAACTCCCGCCTCATCACGATGGCCGAGGACGCCTCCGAGGAGTCCCTGCTGCAGATGATCGATACCCTCAACCGGGATCCGGAAGTGGACGGGATCCTCGTCCAGCTCCCGCTGCCGAAGCAGATCTGCGAGGAGCGCGTGATCGATGCCATCGCCAAGGAGAAGGACGTGGACGGATTCCACGTGCTCAACGTGGGCGACCTCTGGCTCGGACGTCCCTGCAGCGTGCCCTGCACGCCGAAGGGCATCCTGCGCCTGATCGACGAGAGCGGCCTCGACCTGAGCGGCAAGGTCGCCGTGGTCGTGGGCCGCAGCAACATCGTCGGCAAACCCGTGGCGAAGCTCCTGCTGGACCGCCATGCGACCGTCATCATCGCGCATTCGCGCACGAAGGACCTGAAGTCCATCACCCTGCAGGCGGACGTGCTCGTGGTGGCCGTCGGCCGGGAGAATATCGTCACGGGCGACATGGTCAAGCCCGGGGCCGTGGTAATCGACGTCGGTATGAACCGCAACGCGGAAGGCAAGCTCTGCGGCGACGTGGACTTTGTCGCCGCCCGCCAGCGCGCTTCCTGGATCACGCCGGTGCCGGGCGGTGTGGGGCCGATGACCATCGCGATGCTGATGGAGAATACGGTCGAGTGCTTCCTCGCCCGTGTGGGGCAGTAAGCCATGGGGGAGTATCGCTACACATTCTGGAAATTCCTGAAAGATTGGGCGCTCATCATCGGCATGATCGTGGGCGCCTCCCTTTATCTGGTCTATCATGCCATTCCGGCCCTGCATCCCGCCGGGCCGGTGCTGGAGCGCATCGTGAAGCATGTGCAGCCGGTCCTGCTGTTCGCGATGCTGTTCCTGAGTTTCAACAAGATTGCGCCCAGCCAGATGCGGCCGCACCGGTGGATGATCTGGCTGCTGCTCTTTCAGTGCGGACTTTTCGTGGGGCTGGCCCTGCTGCTCATTTTCTTCCCGCACATCCCGCTGCGTTACGGGATCGAGTCGGCGATGCTCTGCATCATCTGCCCCACGGCCACGGCCTGTGCCGTCGTGACGGGCAAGCTGGGGGGCAACATGGCGGGCGTGGTGACCTACACCGTGCTGATCAACCTGGCCGTGGCAGTGCTGGTGCCGCTGATCGTGCCGCTCATCCACCCGATGGCGGGGCTGAGCTTCTCGGAGGCCTTCGTCAAGATCCTGGCCAAGGTGTTCCCGCTGTTGATCATGCCTTGCCTGTCGGCCTGGCTGGTGCGTTACCTGCTGCCGAAGTTCCATGCCTGGCTGCTGCAGTACACCAATCTGTCATTTTATATCTGGGCTGTCTCGCTGACGCTGGCCATCCTGATGAGCACCCGGGCCATCGTACAGAACGATTCCGGCGCCAGCATCCTCTGGGAGATCGGCATCTCCTCGCTGCTGGCCTGCGCCCTGCAGTTCTGGGTCGGTCGCAGCATCGGCAGGCGCTATCGCAGCCCCATCTCCGCGGGGCAGGCCCTCGGCCAGAAGAACACCGTGTTCGGCATCTGGATGGGGTACACCTTCATGACCCCTGTCATCTCCGTTGCCGGAGGCTTTTACTCCATCTGGCATAACTGCTATAATACCTGGCAGATGTACCGCAAGCGCAAGCGGGACGAAGCCAAGCAGCAGTAGTGCCAGGCCCGCGCACGGCTATCGCACTGCCCGCCGCGAGGGGTTGTTGCAATAATTGTTGAAAACTTTTTTTGTAGCGGAGGGCATTTTTATTTATCTTTGTCAGTCAAATAAAAGTCCCCTCCGCTATGTCCTTTATCGATGAAAGAATCGCCCTGGAAGGCTTGACTTTTGACGATGTACTCCTGATTCCGGCGTACTCCGAAGTCCTGCCGCGGGAAGTCTCCCTGCAGACCCGTCATGGACACCGTCACCGAAGCGCCGATGGCCATCGCCCTGGCAAGGGAAGGAGGCATCGGCGTGATTCATAAGAATATGGGCATCGCCGAGCAGGCCGCCGAGGTCCGCAAGGTCAAGCGCTCCGAGAACGGCATGATCAGCGATCCCGTGACGATCAACCAGGACCAGACCGTGGGTGACGCCCTGCGCCTGATGCGGGACAACCACATCGGCGGCATCCCCGTGACCGACGGCGAGAACCACCTGGTCGGCATCGTGACGAACCGCGACGTCCGCTTCCAGGAGAACCTGACCATCCCGGTGCGCGACGTGATGACGGCCGAGGGCCTCGTCACCATCCCGGACACCCGCACGGACCGCGAATATGTCAAGTCCGTCCTCCAGAAATACAAAGTCGAGAAGCTCCCCGTCGTGGATGCCAAGGGCCATATCGTCGGCCTGATCACCTACAAGGACCTCATCAAGGAGCGCCTGCATCCGGATGCCTGCAAGGATGGCAAGGGCCGCCTGCGCGTCGCCGCCGGCATCGGTATCACGCCGGATGCCCTCGACCGCGTGTCCGCGCTCTACGCCGAGGGCGTGGATGCCGTCGTGCTCGACTCCGCACACGGCCACAGCAAAGGCGTCATCGAGCTGCTCAGGCGGGTCAAATCCACTTTTCCGTCCCTGGACGTGGTGGTCGGCAACATCGCCACGGAGGAGGCCGCGCGCGACCTCGTGAAGGCAGGCGCCGACGCGATCAAGGTGGGCATCGGCCCCGGCTCGATCTGCACCACGCGCATCGTCGCCGGCGTGGGCGTACCCCAGCTGAGCGCGATCTACAATGCCTCCCAGGCCCTCAAGGGCACGGATGTGACGCTGATCGCCGACGGCGGACTCCGCTACTCCGGCGATGTCGTCAAGGCCCTGGCGGCCGGCGGCGACAGCGTGATGTGCGGCTCCATGTTCGCCGGCACCGAGGAGTCCCCGGGCGAGACCATCATCTACAGCGGCCGCAAGTTCAAGGCCTACCGCGGGATGGGTTCCATCGACGCGATGGCGGCCGGCTCCAAGGACCGTTATTTCCAGGACGACAAGGTCGAGCTCAAGAAGCTGGTCCCGGAGGGCATCGTCGGCCGCGTGCCGTACAAGGGGACGCTCTCCGAGACGGTTTACCAGCTGGTGGGCGGCCTGCGTTCCGGCATGGGCTACTGTGGCGCCCGCGACATCGCGGCCCTCAAGAAGGCCAAGTTCACCCGCGTCACGGCCAGCGGCATGGCGGAGAGCCACCCGCACGACATCACGATCACCAAGGAGACCCCCAACTACTCGCGCGGTGAATAAGATCCTGATCCTTGACTTCGGCTCCCAGGTGACCCAGCTGATCGGCCGCCGCCTCCGGGAGCTGAATGTCTATTGCGAGATTTATCCTTACAACAAGATACCGCCGCTGGACGACTCCGTCAAGGGAGTCATCCTGTCCGGCAGTCCCTGCTCGGTGCGGGACGCGAATGCGCCGCAGGTGGACCTGTCCCTTTTCCGGGGAAAGCTCCCGCTGCTCGGCATCTGCTACGGCGCCCAGTACCTCGCGTACCGTTGCGGAGGCAGGGTCGAACAGACGAACTCCCGCGAATACGGCCGGGCCATGCTGGACCTGGTCCGGCCCGGTTCTGCCCTGATGCAGGGCATCAGCGCCCGCTCGCAGGTCTGGATGTCGCACGGCGACACCATCTCCCGCCTGCCGGAAGGTGCAGAGGTGATCGCCTCGACCCAGGACGTGGCCAATGCCGCTTTCCAGTTCACCGGGGAGCCTACCTTTGCCGTCCAGTTCCATCCGGAAGTGTACCATACGACGGAGGGCTCCCGGATGCTGGCCAACTTCGCCATCAACATCTGCGGATGCGCAGGCGACTGGACCCCGGCTTCCTTCATCGAAACGACGGTCGCGGACCTGCAGGCGCAGCTTGGGGACGACCAGGTCATCCTGGGCCTGAGCGGCGGCGTGGACTCCACGGTGACCGCCGTCCTTCTGAACAAGGCCATCGGCCATCGGCTCACCTGCATCTTCGTCAACAACGGACTGCTCCGCAAGAACGAATACGAAGACGTGCTCGAGTCCTACCGGGACATGGGCCTGAACGTCATCGGGGCCGATGCTTCCCGGGCCTTCCTGGATGCGCTCGCCGGCGTGTCCGAGCCGGAAGCGAAGCGCAAGGTTGTCGGCCGGCTCTTCATCGAGACTTTCGAGCGCTATGCCCGGGAGATCGAAGGGGCCCGCTGGCTCGCCCAGGGGACCATCTATCCCGACGTGATCGAGTCCGCCGGCATCCCCGGCATCGCCTCCAAGATCAAGAGCCACCACAACGTCGGCGGCCTGCCCGAGAAGATGAATCTCCGGATCGTCGAGCCGCTCCGGATGCTCTTCAAGGATGAGGTGCGCCGCGTGGGCCGCGCGCTCGGCATCAAGGAAGAGCTGATCGGACGCCACCCCTTCCCGGGCCCGTCCCTGTCGATCCGCATCGTCGGCGAGATCACCGAAGACAAGCTCAACGCCCTGCGCGATGCCGACGACATCTTCATCCGCGGCCTGCGCCGCTACGACTGCACCGGCATGGGCTTCCCCTGCGCTTCCGATCCTCGCGTGATGGCCACCAACCTCTACGATGCCATCTGGCAGGCGGGCGTGATCCTGCTGCCGGTCCGCAGCGTCGGGGTCATGGGGGACGAACGGACCTACAAGCACCCCGTCGCCATCCGCGCCGTAGTCTCCACGGACGGCATGACGGCCGACTGGTTCCGCTTCCCGTACGATTTCCTCGCGGACATCAGCAACGAGATCATCAACAAGGTCCCGGGCGTGAACCGCGTCGTGTACGACATCTCCTCGAAGCCGCCGGCAACCATCGAGTGGGAATAAGAATTTGATCATTAACGTATTATATAGATAGATCATGACTACAGGCAATGTCCGTCCGGCCGACATGGAGCGCATCACCACTCCTGCCCTGGCCCAGAAATTCATTGATGAGCAGATCCGGGAACTCCGTGCTCAGATTGGTGACAAGAAGGTCCTGCTGGCCCTGTCCGGCGGGGTCGATTCCTCGGTTGTAGCCGCCCTGCTGATCAAGGCCGTGGGCCAGCAGCTGGTCTCGGTCCACGTCAACCACGGGCTGCTCCGCAAGGGTGAGCCCGAGCAGGTGGTGAAGGTCTTCCGCGACGAACTTCACGCCAATCTGGTCTATGTCGATGCCACGGACCGCTTCCTGGACAAGCTGGCCGGCGTGGCGGATCCCGAGCAGAAGCGCAAGATCATCGGCGCCGAGTTCATCCGCGTGTTCGAAGAGGAAGCCCGCAAGCTGGAGGGCATCAGTTTCCTGGCCCAGGGCACCATCTATCCCGATATCGTCGAATCCGGTCCCGTCAAGTCCCACCACAACGTGGGCGGTCTTCCCGAGGATCTGAAGTTCGAGCTCGTGGAGCCCATCAAGCTGCTCTTCAAGGATGAGGTCCGCGTGGTCGGCAAGGAACTCGGACTGCCTGACAACATGGTCTACCGCCAGCCGTTCCCCGGCCCCGGCCTGGGTGTCCGCTGCACCGGCGCCATCACCCGCGACCGGCTGGAAGCCCTGCGTGAGAGTGATGCCATCCTGCGCGAGGAATTTGCCAAGAACGGCCTGGAAGGCAAAGTGTGGCAGTACTTTACCGTCGTCCCCGACTACAAGTCCACCGGCGTGAAAGACAACAAGCGCAGCTGGGACTGGCCGGTCATCATCCGTGCCGTGAACACCCGCGACGCCATGACCGCCACCATCGAGGAGATCCCTTACAAACTGCTGCACCACATCACGCAGCGCATCGTGACGGAAGTCCCGGGCGTGAACCGCGTCCTGTATGACCTCACCCCGAAGCCGACGGGAACGATCGAGTGGGAATAAACCAAATCTGATATACAAATGGCTGACGTACAAAAGGCAATTTATGATGCCCGGCCGCTCGGTGCGGGCAAGATGACCGTCCTCGGCCTCCAGCATCTCTTCGCGATGTTCGGGGCCACGATTCTCGTCCCGGTGATCACCGGGCTCTCCGTGTCCGCGACACTGCTGTTCGCGGGTCTGGGTACGCTCCTCTTCCACTTGCTGACCAAGCTGAAGGTCCCCGCCTTCCTCGGATCGTCGTTCGCTTTCCTGGGCGGCTACGCCGCTGTGACGCAGATCGGTGCCGAACGGGGGCTGGACCTCGTCCACTCGCTGCCGTATGCCTGCATCGGCGTGTTCTGCGCCGGCTTGATGTATTTCGTGCTGGCAGGCCTGTTCGCGGCCTTCGGTCCCAAGCGGGTGATGCGTTTCTTCCCGCCCATCGTGACCGGCCCGATCATCATCGCCATCGGCCTCACCCTGTCCGGCTCCGCGATCCAGAACTGCAGCCAGAACTGGTGGCTGGCCATCGTGGCCGTGCTCGTCATCCTCCTGTGCAACATTTTCGGCAAGGGAATGATCAAGATCGTCCCCATCCTGCTGGGCGTGCTCGTCTCCTACCTTGTTGCTGCCTGCTTCGGCCAGGTGGACTTCACGCAGGTGAAGGAAGCGGCCTGGATCGGCCTGCCGTTCCGCTGGGAGAATACGGCTTTCGCCGTGTTCCAGAATCCTGACTGGGGCTTGATTGTCGCCGCCATCATCGCCATCCTGCCGATCTCGCTGGCCACGATGGTGGAGCATATCGGTGACATGTGCGCCATCTCTTCCACGACGGATGTCAACTACCTGGAGGATCCGGGCCTGCACCGCACCCTGATGGGTGACGGACTCGCCACCGCGGTCGCCTCCCTGTTCGGCGCTCCGGCCAACACGACTTACGGCGAGAACACGGGTGTGCTCAACATCACGAAGGTCTTCGATCCGCGCGTGATCCGGATCGCCGCCTGCTTCGCCATCCTCCTGTCATTCTGCCCGAAGTTCTCCGCGCTCATCGGTGCGATGCCCGCGGCGACCATCGGCGGCGTGTCGCTGGTACTCTACGGTATGATCTCCGCCGTCGGCGTGCGCAACATCGTCGAGAACCAGGTGGACTTCACGCATTCGCGCAACCTGTTCATCGCTGCGCTCATCCTGGTACTCGCCATCGGCATCAAGTACGGCGCGAACGATGCCATCAGCATCGGTTTCACCTCGCTGAGCGGCCTGGCCGTCGCAGCCATCGTGGGCATCCTGCTCAACGCCATTTTACCGGGAAACGACTATGAGTTCAACCAGTCCAGCAGAGGAGCCTCGGCCGTGAATTTCGGGCCGCGGCGGACTGGTGAGAACAAATAAAAAAGCGAGCTAACCCTTTGCAAATCCTATAAAGATTCTGTCGTCAATGCCCCCAAAACTGGGCATTGACGACAGAATCTTTTGTGCTGGGGGCGCGGCTGGATTACTGCAGCAGCTTCTCGCTGCGGGCGATGAAGTCCGCGAGGGCCTTGCCCTTGAGCATGCCGTTGCCGAGCAGGGCGAGGTCGACGACCTGGTGCAGGAGCTCATTGTCCCTGGCGAAGTCGGCGGCAGCGGTGTCGGCTGCGTCCTTCTTGCCGCCCCAGATCTTGGCGATCAGGGGGTTCTCCATGTTGACGATGATGTTGTAGGCCTCCGGCATGGAGCCGTAGTAATTCATCCCGCCGCCGAGGGCGCTCATCTCGCGGTATCGGCGCATGAACTCGTTCTGGGTGATGAGCACCGGAGCGGCGCCTTCGCCGAGGTTCTGCGCATCGACCAGGTAGTCGTTGCCTTCGGGCAGGACGGCCTTGAAGAGCTCGTCCAGGACCTTTTTGTCGTCCTCGCTCATCTCCGGCTTGACCTTTTCCTCCTTGGGGATGAGGTTGCCCACGGAGTCGCTGTCCACGCGGGCGAAGCGGGTGTGCTCGATCTTGGTCTCCAGCAGGCCGACGAAGTGGCTATCGATCTCGCAGTCCATGAGCAGGACGTCGTAGCCCTGGTTCTTGGCCGCCTCGATCCAGCTGTACTGCTCGGCAGGCTTGGTGGCGTAGAGGTAGACCACGGTCTGGTCCTTGTCGGTCTGGGCCGGCTCGATGGCGGTGCGGTAGTCTTCGAGGCTAAAGTACTTGCCGTCCGTGTTCTTGAGCAGGGCGAACTTGAGGGCGCGCTCGCAGAATTTCTCGTCAGAGAGCATGCCGTATTCGATGAAGAGCTTGATGTTGTCCCATTTCTGCTCGAACTGCTCGCGCTGCTCCTTGAAGATCTCCTCCAGCCGGTCGGCGACCTTCTTGGTGATGTAGGTGCTGATCTTCTTGACATTGCTGTCGCTCTGCAGATAGCTGCGGCTGACATTGAGCGGGATGTCCGGAGAGTCGATCACGCCGTGCAGCAGGGTCAGGAAGTCGGGGACGATGTTGTCCACGTGGTCCGTGACGAACATCTGGTTGCAGTAGAGCTGGATCTTGTTCTTGTCGATGGCCATGCGCTCCTTGATCTTGGGGAAGTAGAGCACGCCGGTGAGGGTGAAGGGGTAATCGACGTTGAGGTGGATCCAGAACATCGGCTCCTCCTCCATCGGGTAGAGCTCCCGGTAGAACTTGAGGTAATCCTCGTCCTTCAGCTCGGACGGGGCCTTGGTCCAGATGGGTTCGAGGTGGTTGATGACGTTGTCCTCGTCGGTCTCGACGCTCTTGCCGTCCTTCCACTCGGTCTTCTTGCCGAAGACCACGGGAACGGGCATGAATTTGCAGTACTTGCCGAGCAGCTGGCTGATGCGGCCCTTGGCGGCGAACTCTTCGGAGTCGTCGTCGAGGTAGAGGGTGATCTCGGTACCGCGCTCGGTGCGCTTGCCTTCGCCCATCGTGTATTCCGGGGAGCCGTCGCAGGACCAGGTGACCGGCTTGGCGCCTTCCTGCCAGCTGAGCGTGTCGATGGTGACCTTCTTGGAGACCATGAAGGCGGAGTAGAAGCCGAGCCCGAAGTGGCCGATGATGGAACTGAGCTGGTCTTTGTATTTCTCGAGGAACTCTCCTGCAGAAGAGAAGGCGATCTGGTTGATGTAGCGGTCTACCTCGTCTTCGGTCATGCCGATGCCGGAGTCGATGACCTTCAGGATCTTTTTCTTCTCATCCAGTTCGATGCGGACTTTGAGCTCGCCGAGCTCGCCCTTGAAATCGCCGCTGGAGGCGAGTGCCTTGAGTTTCTGCGTGGCGTCCACCGCATTGGCGACGAGTTCGCGCAGGAAGATTTCGTGGTCGGAATAGAGGAATTGCTTGATCACCGGGAAGATGTTCTCGGTGGTCACGCCGATTTTGCCTTTGAGTTTCTGGGTTGCCATATTGTATGCGTTTTGATAATCAACAGGGTCGGCCAAGCGGCCGACCCTGTTGATTCAAATGCTGTTCCAGTGACAAAATGTCACCCTTTTATTTATAAAGGAAGCGCTTGATGCTCATCTTCGGGGTTTTCTCGAAGGGCACGAGCACGGGCTCGACCTTGGCGATCTGGCTGTAGTTCGGCAGATGGCGGTTGGCACCGGTGCGGATGCGCTCGGGCAGGTCGGCCACGGTCTCGTCGTCGAGCTTGGCATTCTTGATGGCATCCTTGTCGAGATAGACCAGTGCGACGATCTTGCCGGCACGGTCCACGACCACGGATTCGCTGACGTAGGGCTGGTTGTTGACCAGGGCCTCCAGCTCTTCCGGATAGACATTCTGTCCGTTGGCGGTGAGGATCATGCTCTTGGAGCGGCCCTTGATGAAGATGTTGCCGTCCTTGTCCATGATGCCGAGGTCGCCGGTACGCAGGAATCCGTCGGCGGTGAAGGCATTGGCGGAAGCCTCCGGATTCTTGAAGTAGCCGATGGTGATGTTCTCGCCCTTGGCCTGGATCTCGCCGGCGATGTGCTGGGGATCTTCGGAGTCGATGCGGACGGTGGCGCAGTCCACCGGCTTGCCGCAGGAGCCCGGGACGTACTTGGTCCAGTGCTCATAGGCCAGCAGCGGGCAGGCCTCGGTCATGCCGTAGCCCACGAGGTAGGGGAACTTGATCTTCTTGAAGATCTTCTCGACCTCCGGGTTGAGGGCGGCGCCGCCCATGATGAACTCCTGCACGTTGCCGCCGAAAGCCTGGACGAGACCGTCCTTGACCTTCTTGTAGATGATCTGGTTGACGCCGGGCACCTTGAGGAGGAACTTGACGGCAGGCTTGTCCAGGGTGGGTTTGATCTTGGATTTGTAGATTTTCTCCATCACGAGCGGGACGGTGATCAGCAGGTACGGCTTGACTTCGGCGAAAGCCTTCAGAAGCGTGGCCGGGGTCGGGGCCTTGGCGAGCCAGTAGATCGCGGTGCCGTTGCAGAGCGGATAGATGAACTCGATCACCAGGCCGTACATGTGGGCCATCGGAAGCATCGACACCATCTTGTCGCCTGCCGGTACATGGCGCTGGCTGTAGTCCACGATGGAGCTGAAGTTGCGGTAGGTGAGCATAACGCCCTTCGGGTCACCGGTGGAGCCGGAGGTGTAGTTGATGGTCGAGAGATTGTCCCAGTTGTCCGTCGGGAAGACCACGTCTTCCGGGCCGAAGCCGTTCTTCCACTTGGTGGCGAAGAGTTCGTCCATCTGTGCATAGACGGCGGAAATCTCGTCCGTCGCAGCGTAAAGCAGGTTCCAGGTATCCACGTCGACGGCGAACCGCAGGTCCGGCATCTTGGCGAGATCCATCTGCTTGAATTTGTCTTCGTTGGTGAAGAGACCGATGCTCTCGGAGTGGTTCACCAGGAAGGAGGCGTTCTCCGGGGTGAAGTCGGCGAGCAGCGGCACGATCACGGTCTCGTAGGTGTTGACCGCCAGGTAAGCCATGCCCCAGCAGGCACCGTTGCGGGCGTACAGGGCGATCTTCTCGCCTTTCTTGATCCCCATCTTGTCGAAGATGAGGTGAAATTTCTCAATCTGAGTTGCCATCTGGCCATAGGTGTAGGACACGCCGCCGAGCGTATTGAGGGCGGCTTTGTCCCAGAATTTCCGGGTGGCGTTCTGCAAACGTTCCAGATAATGCGGGTATTTTTCCATAGATGAAGGATGAAATGGTTTTCAGTTTACGATGCCAAAAGTACGGCCTTGCCTGCTTTTTTGCAATCCCGCGCGTGCGTATGTGGCGAATTATTCCGATATTTGGGGCGAAATCTCTTTATACGTGGTGAGTCATGAAGCAAAAGAAACCGATCGTCGCGCTGATTTACGATTATGACGGGACCCTCTCGCCGGGCAACATGCAGGAATTCGGCTTCATCCAGGCCGTCGGCAAGACCGCCGACGAGTTCTGGCGGATGAGCGACAGCATCGCCATCGGCCAGGATGCGACCAATGTCCTCTCCTATATGAAACTGATGTTCGACGAAGCGCGCCGCAACGGGATCAAACTCCGCCGCGAGGACTTCGAGCGCTTCGGACAGAACATCGAGCTGTTCGCAGGCGTGCGCGAGTGGTTCGGCCTGATCAACCGCTACGGTGAAAGCCACGGCGTGAAGGTGGAGCACTACATCAACTCTTCCGGACTCAAGGAGATCATCGAGGGGAGCCCGATCGCCCGGGAATTCAAGCATGTCTTCGCTGGGGCCTTTATCTATGACGAGAACGGCGAGGCGGTGTGGCCGGGCGTCGCCGTGGACTACACGGCCAAGACCCAGTTCCTCTTCAAGATCAGCAAGGGCATCTTCAGCGCCCGGGACAACAAGCAGGTCAACGAATCCATGGCCGAGGACAAGAAACGCATCCCGTTCTCGCAGATGATCTATTTCGGTGACGGCGACACGGATGTGCCCTGCATGAAGATCGTGGGCATGTTCGGCGGCCACTCGATTGCCGTATTCGATCCGGACAACGAGCGCAAGCGGGCCACGGCCGCGAAACTCAAGCGCCAGGGCCGCGTGACCTTCGCCGTCCCGGCGGTTTACACGGCGGAGAGCCCCGCCTACCGCGTCGTTACGGCCATCATCGACAAAATCAAAGCCGACTGGGAACTCAGCCGGCTCTCGAAATAATCCGCCCCGTTGCCTCGAAACTCGAGGCGAAGCGCCGCGGGGGGTCCGGGGGGAACGCCCCCCCCGGTGGAAAGGCTCAAGCGGTTACAGCCTCGTGAACTTCGCGGTCCAGCCGCCACCCGGAGCCATCTTGACCGTCAGTGTGTGCTGCGCACCGCTGACGGTCATGTCTTGTATCTCACGGACATAGTCGCGGGCGTTGCGGTCGGCGTTGATGCCGTCGCGGAAGATCTCGAGGCGGTAGCGCCCATCCGGGAGGAAACGGGACAGGTCCAGCGTCAGTTCGCGCGCATCCCAGTCCGTCATGGCGCCGACATACCAGTCGCCCCCCTTGCGGCGGGCAATGGCGGCATAGTCCCCAACCTGGCCGGCAAGGGCCACCGTCTCGTCCCAGACGGTCGGTACGGAGGCCATCCACTTCAGGCATTCCGGCTCAGCGAGGTAGTTGGTCGGAGCGTCGCAGAGCATCGTCAGCGGGGCCTCGAAGATGACGTATTCGGCCAGCTGGCGGCAGCGGGTGCCCTGGCTCATCGGCTCGGTGTTGACGGGCCGGTAGCTGCGGCGGGTGGCGTTGCGCATGGCGCCCTGGGTATAATCAAGCGGGCCCGCGAACATGCGGATGAAGGGGATCTGCACGTCGTAGGTGACCTGGTCCACGGTGGGCTGCGCCCATTTCATCTGCTCCAGGCCGGCCACGCCTTCATGGTTGATGACGTTGGGGTAGGGGCGCTGCAGCCCGCAGGGCTTGAACGCGCCGTGGAAGTCCACGAGCAGGTGATAGCGGGCGGCGGTCTCGGCCACCTGGGTATAGAAGTCCACCATCAGCTGGTCGTCGCGGTTCATGAAGTCGATCTTGAAGCCCTTCACGCCCATCTGGGAATAATGGCGGCAGATGCCTTCGATGTCGCGCTGCATGGACCAGTAGCCGGCCCAGAGGATGATGCCGACCCCCTTGGCGTTGGCGTGGTCCACGATGGCCTTCATGTCGATCTCGGGGACGATCTTGAACAGGTCGGCCTGCCGGAGGACGGCCCAGCCCTCGTCCAGGATGACGTATTCGATGCCGTTCGCGGCTGCGAAGTCGATGTAGTATTTGTAGGTCTCGGTGTTGATGCCGGCACGGAAGGGCACGCCGCGGATATTCCAGTCATTCCACCAGTCCCACGCGACCTTGCCGGGTTTGACCCAGCTCCAGTCCGTGTCGGCCGCAGGCCGGCTCAGGACATAGACCAGGTCGCTGTCCAGCAGCTGGCGGTCCTCCGACGCCACGGCGACGATGCGCCAGGGCAAGGATGCGCCCGCGGGCTGCTTCGCGATGTAGTCCTCGGTGGTGCGCACGATACCCTGCAGGTTGTTGTAGCCGTCCTGCTCGATCAGCTTGGGGTAGGGGGCGAAAAGACCGCCCAGGGCCGTGCCGCCCAGGTGCTTCAGGTACATGCCCGGATAGTCCAGCAGGTCGGATTCGGTGATGTTGATCCGCCGGCCGTCCGCCATCCGGAAGGAGACGGGCAGGAAGGCTTTCTGGGCCTCCTTCCAGGCGCTCAGGGGATGGATGTCATAGTAGGCCTCGAAGCCGTTGAGGAAGGGATCCCGCGGGGAGTCGGGCTTGACATAGGGAACGGTGGCTTCCACGTCCTCCGCGAAGCGGAATTCGGCCTGCTCGTCCCGGACGATGAAAGCTTTCTTCGCGCGGGATACAAAGCGCCAGGCGATGCCCGCGTCATAGGCGCGCAGCACCAGGTCGAAGGTCTTGTAGCGGAGGGTCAGTTCGTTGAAATGGTCCCGCACGCTCGAACGCTTATAGACCGCCGCAGAGAAATGCTCGTCCACGGATCGGCGGAGTGCCTTCTCGAAGCGGACGCTGCCGTCATAGGCGGTGCCGTCGTCCAGGCTGACGGAGAGGGCGGAGGGCGCGAGGACGGGGGTGTCCCCGCAGCGGAGCGTGTAGCGGATCTGCGGACCGGCATCTACGCCGAGGACCAGCCGTCCGTCGGGGGAGCTGAGTTCGAAATGGCGGGGGGCTGCCGCAAGGCAGAGAGGCAACAGCAGGAGTGCTGGAAGAAGGGAAATCAGTCGCTTGTTCATGGGGAGACTTCGTTGTGTAGGGTAAAGATAACAAGATTTTTGTATATTTGTAAGAATTACAACAACATTGTAAAGCAAGATTCAAACCCAACCAACCATGAGTAAGTATGTTTGCAACGTCTGCGGGTACGAGTACGATCCCGCGACAGGTGATCCGGACAACGGCATCGCTCCCGGTACGGCTTTCGAGGACCTTCCCGCAGATTGGGTATGCCCCCTGTGCGGTGTAGGAAAGGATGATTTCAGCGAAGCTTAAGCGATGAGGCGCCTGTTGACCCTGCTGCTCGTATGCTGCACGACTGCGGCATTCGGGCAGTACAAGCCGTATATGGCGAGTACGGACCCTGTCGGGGATTCGATTTCCTTTGCCCGGGTGCGTGCCCGGATGGACTCCATCCGCCAGTACCGCCCGACCGTTGCACTGGTGCTCGGCGGTGGTGGCGCCCGGGGCATGGCCCATCTGGGTGTCCTGCGCTACATGGAAGAACTGGGCATCCCGGTGGACCTGGTCGGCGGTACCAGCATGGGCGGCCTGATCGCGGGCCTGTACTCCTTCGGCTACGGCCAGGAGTACCTGGATTCACTGGTCCGCTCCATCGACTGGGGCGTGATGATGTCCGACCGCGTCCCGGATTCGTTCCAGACCTACCGCGTCCGGAAGAACAAGGAGCGCTTCGTGATCAACGTCCCCTTCCACTACGACCACAACGAGGCGGAAGAGCGGATCCGCAAGCAGATGGAGATCATCAACAAGTCCTATGACAAGATGAACACGCGTACGTCCGACATGGCGCAGGAGTCCATCAACAAGATCGGTCTCGGCTTGCCGGACGGCTTCCTCTTCGGCTTCAATGTCCGCAATACGCTGTCTTCCGTGTCCGTCGGCTACCAGGATTCGCTGGCCTTCGACCAGCTGCCGATCCCGTTCTACTGCGTGGCCTCGGAGATGGTCTCGATGAAGGAAAAGAACTGGACTTCCGGCCGCGTGGTGGACGCCATGCGCTCGACCATGGCGATCCCGCTGTATTTCAGGCCGGTACGTATCCGCGATGAAGTGCTCGTGGACGGCGGCACGCGCAACAATTTCCCGGCGGATATCGCCAAGGCCATGGGCGCCGATATCATCATCGGCTCGGAGATGCCGGTCCCCAGGGATCTTACGGACATGAACTCGCTGGCCAACCTGGCCATGCAGAACATCACGATGATGTCCTTCGAGTCCGCCGAATCCAACCGCAAGCTCACCGACATCCTGCTCCAGCATACGCTGGAAGGCTACAACATGCTCTCTTTCGACAAGGAGAGCGTGGCGGACATCATCCAGCAGGGTTATGACAAGGCCGTCGAGAACAAGGAGGCCTTCGAGGAGATCGCCCGGCGGGTGGGTGCCCCGGTGAAGCAGACCCTGGCCCATCATTCCGCGACCGACATTTCCAACCGGGATGTGCTGGTCGGAGACATCCGCATCGACGGCGTCACCGAGAAGGAGCAGGCCTATCTGCTGAACCCGCGCTCCCTGCAGAAGGACAAGATGTATTGCCGGGATGAGATCGAGGACATCATCGAGACGATCTACGGGACCCGTGCCTTCGAGTCGGTGACTTACCGGCTGGAGGGGACGGAAGAGCCTTATACCCTGGTATTTGAATGCCAGCGCGGACAGGTCAACGAGCTGGGTGCCGGCATCCATATCGACAACGATGAAGTGGTGTATGCGTCCTTCCGCCTGGGCCTCGGCACCCGCCGCCTGAGCGGCGTGCGTTTCGTCACGGAGGGCAAACTCGGCAATGCCGCATCCATCTCCCTGGACCTGTCGTACAAGCCGCTGAAACGCCTGCCGACCATCGGTCTCAAAGCCCAGACCGGTTACCTGAACATCATGTACACGGAGCTGCTGGAGGACGTGAAGATCAAGGCGGTCACCAGCCGCTTCGACGCATACCTGGAGGATAGTTACATGACGAAAGGCTCTTTCCGCCTCGGCCTCTCCTATGAGATGGAGCCCTTCGAGAATTATCTGGACCAGGCGTTGGCGTGGAAGGGCTTTGATTTCACGAGCCGCTGGTGGTCTGCGTTCGCGCAGTTCCGCTTCGACACCCTGGATGACGGCTATTTCCCGTCCCGCGGTTTCCTGATCGGGGCGAATGCCCGCTATGTCTTCGGCGGGTATTCGACCTACCTCGAGGACCCGGATATGGATCTCGGCCAGTCCCGGGAAGGTCCGGTAGCGCCTTATTATACGGGCAGCATGCAGATTACCGGCGCCATCCCGCTCGGACAGCGCCTGACCCTGCAGCCTGCCGGCTGGCTGGGCTGGGCTTCCAGGTATTCCGGCCAGATGCACCTGCTGCACTGCATGGGCGCGGGAGGCATCCAGGGCGGACGCTACCTGGAGAACCAGATTCCGTTCTTCGGATTCAGCACGAGCTTCCAGATGATGGAGGACCTGGTGCTGATGGAGCAGGTGGACCTGCGCTACCAGTTCAGCCATGTGAATTACGCCACCCTGCAGGCGGGATTCCTGCAGAACAGCGCGAGTTTCAAAGACTTGTTTGAAGGCTATGGCTACACCCCGTGGGCCATCGGACTCGAGTACGGCCGCAAGACCATCGCCGGTCCTTTGCGCCTCGGCCTGCACTGGTGCAACGAGACGGGCTTCGGATTGACGCTCGCTTTCGGTATGGTCTTCTGATACCCGCTCCCTGAGACAAACGACCCCGGAACCAGCGTTCCGGGGTCGTTTGGTTTATTTCCTGAGGTAGGGTTTGAGATTGTCCCAGGTGACGCAGACCTGGATGGGGCCCATGGCGTAGGGGGCGATCTCGTAGGGGTTGAAGACCCAGGTCACCCCCGTCTCGTCCACGTAGAAGTTGCCGTTGGGGGCGGGCTCTTCGTAGATGGCATCGTAGTCTTCCTCATCGAGACCGTCGTACAGGGACTCGCCGAGCAGCACCGCGAGGTCTTCCTCGCAGTCATCGGTGAAGAGGTCCTGCTCCGTGACCACCTCGCCGGTCTTCAAGTCAAAGACCGTGTAGGTCTCCCCGTACATGCCGTGCGCCCCGCCGGTATAGTCGGAGCTGCTCATGCAGTAGCTGACCAGGCTCCGGGAAGGGCAGGAAGCTTCGAAGCTGCCGGAGATGTCAGACGACCAGTTGAACATCCAGCTGGCTTCCTCGTCGTAGTCGGAGAGGAAGTCTTCGATGTCGGACTGGTAGCCCTCGACACAGTTCCGGGCCCAGCGGGCGCAGGCTTCCGGCATGTCGGTGCCGGTCTCTTCTTCGTCGTAGAAGATATTCTTGCGGATGATGTAGTTGTTGATCTTGTCCTTCACATCATCCGATACACCGCCGGTGACGTATTCGACGTCGTAGCTGTAGGACATGCCCACTTCGGAGCCTTCCATCAGGGGCTGGTTCCCTTCGTCGGAGACGCGGGCAGTCTTCAGTTCGTGCGTACAGCCTGCCAGGAGCAGAAGTGCGGCCGCAGCCGCGGAGATAATGCGTAACGCTTTCATTTCTGTGTATTTTGAGTTTTGATCTTGCGCAGCATGAATTTCCGGAAGAAATAGGCTCCGATCCGGTAGGGGAGGGGCCGGAGCGCCCGGTCAGCTTCTTTGAGCTTCTGCCGGATCGGGATCTCCTGCGGGCAGTGGAGCTCGCACTTGCCGCATTCGATGCATTGGGAGGCGAAGGCCGGCTCGGCCGTGAGCGCGACCGTCTGCATGAACTGGTTGCGTCCCGAGGCCTTGGATTCGGTGTACATCGTATTGTAGCAGGCGAAGATGCCCGGGATGTCCACGCCCTTGGGGCAGGGCATGCAGTAACGGCAGCTGGTGCAGGGTACCTTCTCCTTCTCACGGATGATCTGCCGGACCTGGTCCAGCAATGTCTCCTCCGCGGCGGTGAATTCCCCGGGGCAGGCGTCGGAAGCCGTGCGGACGTTCTCCTCCACCATCTCCAGGGAGTTCATGCCGGAGAGCACGACCGTGACCTCCGGCTGGTTCCACAGCCAGCGCAGGCCCCATTCGGCCGGGCTCCAGCCCCGCGGGTCGCGGGCGATGAGCCTTTTCGCCTGCTCGGGCAGGCGGCCCACCAGCTTGCCGCCGCGCAGCGGCTCCATGATGACCACCGGGATGCCCCGGGCGGCAGCGGCCTTCAGCCCGGTCACGCCGGCCTGGGAATGCTCGTCCACGTAGTTGTACTGGATCTGGCAGAAGTCCCAGTCGTAGTCGGCGAGGATCTTGAGGAAATTGTCGGAGTTGCCGTGGTAGGAGAAACCGATGTTGCGGATGGAGCCGTCCTGCTTCTTTTCTGCGATCCAGTCCAGGATGCCGGCGGACTTGAGCCGCAGCCATTGCTGGATGTCCGTCAGGTGGTGCATCAGATAGTAATCGACGCGGTCCGTGCGCAGGCGGGCGAGTTCTTCTTCGAAGTATCTGTCGAGCGACGCGCGGTTCTTGATCAGGTACTGCGGGAGCTTGGTGGCGATGCGGATGCTGTCGCGGATGCCGTTGCGCTCCACGATCTCCCCGAGCGCCGCCTCGCTGCCGGGATAGATGTAGGCGGTGTCGAAGTAGTTGACGCCCGCCCGGTAGGCGGCCATCAGCTCCTGCTCCGTCTTGTCGATGTCGATCCCGGTGCCCGTCCGGCTGAAACGCATGCATCCGTAGCCCAGGATGGACAGCTTGTCACCGTATTTGTCAGTCCGATATTGCATAACGCACAAAGATAAGGCTTTTCGCCGGAACTTGCTACATCCCGGCCGATGAAAGACGCCTGTCTGCGCCTGCTGGAGGACCGGCTGGGAAGGCTGGGATAGGATACGATATGCCCGAATAAATTATACCCTTAAGATTATAATCTACACGCAGGCAATATAATTTATACCCCATATAGTATAATATCCAATATATTTGCTATATTTGTACCCGAATAGGTATAAATCAGATGACACTGTCAGCTCATATCAAGCAAAAACGGAAGAAATTCGGCCTCACGCAAGTAGAACTTGCCATTCGGGCCGGCGTCGGGCTTCGCTTTGTCCGGGACATGGAGCAGGGCAAGAAAAGCCTTCGGATGGACAAGGTCAATGAGGTCCTGGCCCTCTTCGGGGAACATCTGGGACCGGTAAAGAATGAAGAAGCATGAAACAGGCCGATATCTATATCCAGGACATTTTCTGCGGCATTCTCACGGAGGACGAAGAAGGGTATCACTTCTCCTATGACCGGGAATACTTTGACCGGCCGGATGCCGTGCCGCTATCCCCCACGATGCCTTTAACCACCGCACCTTATGAGAAGGAAATGATGTTTCCTGTTTTTGACGGCCTGATCCCGGAAGGTTGGCTGCTGGACATCGCCTCCTCTTCCTGGAAGATCGACCCCCGGGACCGGATGTCCCTGCTCATTGCCTGCTGCAAAGACTGTATCGGCAACATAAGTGTAATGCCCCGTCACCATGAGTAAGTGCCTGTACTGCTATAAAGAACTGGAAGAAGGCCAGGTGGATTTCCATCCCGGCTGCGCCAAGGCGTTCTTCGGCACTGAAAGTGCGCCCCTGCTTCCCTATACCCGGGACAATATGTCAGAACTGGCCCGCCAGGTTATCCGCAGCAGCGCTTCCGTTACGGGGGTCCAGGCCAAGATGTCGTTGGATGTGGACCGCGGCGGGAAGAACGAACCCGCCAAATTCACCATCGTAGGCCTTTGGGGCAAATACATCTTCAAGCCCCAGAGCGGGAAATACCCCTGCCTGCCGGAGGTGGAGGACCTCACGATGAAAATGGCCGCGGCCGCCCATATCCGCACGGCAAAGCATACATTGATCCGCCTGGCAGACGGAGAATTAGGCTATCTTACCCTGCGGATGGACCGTGGCCGCAAAGGCGGGAAGATTTCCATGCTGGATCTGTGCCAACTCTCCAACCGGCTCACGGAGCACAAGTATTACGGGACCTATCTGCAACTGGCTGAAACAATCAAGACGTATTCGTCGGCCCCCATGCTGGACGTACAGCGCTTCTGGGAGGTGGTGCTGTTTTCCTGGATGACCGGGAACTCCGACATGCACTGCAAGAATTTCTCGCTGATAGACTCCGGAGGCGGGGAGTATAGTCTGGCACCCGCCTACGATCTGCTGGCCGTCCTGCTGGCAGATCCGGCCGACACAGAAGAAATGGCGCTGTCTTTCCGCACCGGTGGAGAGAGAGCCGGATTCACCCGGGAGACCTTCCTTTCTGCCATGGCAGAAAGCGGCCTGAGCGATGCCCAGGCCGGGACCATCATCCGGAGAATCACCTCCGCCGCCCCTGCCTGGAGGCAGTTGATTGAAGAGTCCTTCCTTCCCCGGCCGATGAAAGACGCCTACCTGCGCCTGCTGGAGGACCGGCTGGGGAGGCTGGGATAGATTGCTGCATCCCCGGCAGCGGGCTAAGGGGCGACGTATTCCGCGACGGTCCAGCCGGAGGGGATGCCGCTATCGCTTGAAAGCCAACCAACACCTTTTGCTATGTAAAACGTGCCGTTCTTGGCGACGTTTCGGAGCCAGGATGTAGTAGAATTCTGAGCACGCTGGATCGCGAGGCAAGTGACACTGCTTAGCTTCGTGCAGCCAGAGAACATATACTGATAGCAGTATGAAGGAAGGTTCGTCGCTGGCAGGGCCGGGGCAGTGGTTAGGCTGGTGCAGCCAGAGAACATATATTCGTAGCAGCTTGAAGCCAGGGTCGTGGCAGGCAGGGCCGGGGCAGTGGTCAGACTGGTGCAGTCATGGAACATATCCTTGTAGCAGAATGTGGCCAGGGTCGTAGCTGGCAGGGCCGGGGCAGTGGTCAGACTGGTGCATTTACGGAACATACCCTGGTAGCAGAATGTGGCCAGGGTCGTAGCTGGCAGGGCCGGGGCAGTGGTTAGGCTGGTGCAGCCATAGAACATATAACTGTAGCAGTATGAAGCAAGGGTCGTCGCTGGCAGGGCCGGGGCAGTGGTCAGACTGGTGCAGCCATGGAACATTTCCTTGTAGCAGCTTGAAGCAAGGGTCGTCGCTGGCAGGGCCGGGGCAGTGGTCAGGCTGGTGCAGCCATAGAACATCTGGGTGTAGCAGTCTGAAGCAAGGGTCGTCGCTGGCAGGGCCGGGGCCGTGCTCAGGCTGGTGCAGCCACCGAACATATACTGGTAGCATTTAGAAGCCAGGGTCGTGGCGGGCAGGGCCGGGGCCGTGCTCAGGCTGGTGCAGCCAGAGAACATCTCTGTATAGCATTGTTCCGCAAGTGTTGTGGCAGGCAGAACCAGGGGCTTGGTGCCACAACTCTTGATGGTTGTATTCCTAAACAGCCTGTAAAAGGCAGATTCACCTGTCAATTTGACATTACTTGCGAAGGCATTCTCGTTTGTAGCGTAAACCGTCACCAGACTCATAATATTGCCGTACAAATAGCAGTCGGCCGAGGCGGAGAACTGGCCATAATCTCCATCGGTTGTATTTACATAATATGTACTTCTATCACCCCGGAACTGCACTTTATCACCGACGTTTTGGAGAGTAATAGCTGCCTCGGAGGTATAGTCTGTCCAGTCGCCGCCATTCACGCGGTATTGCACCGTTCCTTCGTTGGAGGGCAGACGGAAGGATACCTGCGTTCCGGCCTCAATGGCTTCGAACGTAAGCGGCGTGGCCAGGGCGTTGAAAGTGCCCGTCATACTGATGCTGACTGGATACATACTCCCTGCTGCCATCGTTTTGCCCGTCACCGCTTTCTCGTAAACGAGTCCGCCGTCGAACGCAGTGAAGGAAAGGTCCCCGGAGACGGGCTTCATGGCCACATAGATGGGTCCTGCTGCCGCGGCGCGGCTGACGGTGTAGGTGTCGGCGCCGGCGGAAACGGAGAAGGAGACGATGCTGGAAGTGATGTCGGAGGTGCCGTCACTGACCGTGAACTCACCGATGGTCAGCGGATTGTCCAGGGAAACTTTGTCCGGCAGGGTGGCGGAAGCGGTGAGCGAGCCCTCAAAAAGGGCCAGGTCCAGCGCAGCGGAGAGCGACGCCAGCGTGCCGTCCTGCGCGGAAAGCGCGGCGTAGTTCACCGAACCGTCCGCCGTGGCCATGGCCGCGGGGTAAATGTAGCGGACGGCCCCGGAAGGCTTGGGTTCCGTGAGGGTGACGGTGAGATCGGCAGTCTTGCCCTCGTCCCGAATGTCGTAGGCGGTGAGCGGCTCGCACACGGCCTTCACCGTGGCGTCTGCGGTGTTGGTATAGACGATGGCCACCCGGTCGCCCGGGGCGAAGGTCTTCACACCGGCGGCCGTCAGGGCCTTGCTGGCGGGAGTTCCGCCCAGGCTGACGGTAGTTGTCAGCGTCACGGGATCCCCGGTCGAGCCGGGGATGACAGTTCCGTCATTCCCGACCTGATCGGGAATCTCTTTTGTGCACCCCAGAGCCATAACGCCCAGGATTACGAGGGCGATGATGCTATGCTGTCTCATATTTCTTACCATTGCTGTCCGTCTTCTTTATGATAATCCTTAAGGCCGTCTTTGGCCACATATCCGGCCTTGTGGGCGGGAAGGGCGATGCCGGAGAGCGGATAGAAGCCCACCGCTCCGGAAGCGCTCACGCTGAGTACGCAAATAACGCTGTCAAAGCTGGTGGCCACATCCCGGCCCACGAGGATGTTGCCGCCGGGGGCGTTGTCGGCGGCCGATGCTTCAGCCAAAGTGGTGAGGGAGACATCGGCCTTGTCCGCTATGATGACTACGGCCGTGGCCTTGGGAATGACGCTGCCGTCGGTTCCCAGGCGGTAGAGGTGATACTCCGCGTCCATAGTATAGGCCGCAGCGCCCGCAGGGAGGGTATAACCGGACCCGCTGTCGTAGAACGTTCCCCAGTACGCGGTGACGCCGTCCTTGGTGCCCTGCACCAGAGTCAGGTCGGGCGAGGGGGCCACGTACGGCGTCATCGTCTTGCCGGCGATGGCGGCAATCTGCTCGGCGTTCAGCGTGCCGGTGTAGGTGGCGGTGCCGTCCGTGAGGGTTTGGCCGTCGGCAATAGTGAGCGTTGAGCACGCATAGCTGCTGACGATGATGCGGTCGGCGGGGGTGACGCAACCAAGGGTGATGGAGGTGGGATTCCCGATGCCAGCCTGGATGCCATTGTAGCCTTTGGCGGTAACATTACCGCCAAAGATGCTGACGTCGTCATGAAATGTTGAGAGGCCACTTCCGGCATCGGTGCGGGTGGCGGTAACACTGACGGTGCCGCCGAGTATGGTAAGGTTAGTATAAGCTGAGATACCTCGGATGGTACCCTGGGCAGTAACTCTACCACGACGAATGGTGACGTATCCGAAATCCGTATTTATACCTATAGCCCCCTCAGTTATTGCACTGATGATGCCGCCATTGATATCCATGTCCAGTTTGGCGTTGATGGCCGACATGTCTTTGGCTGTGGCCACGATACGGCCGGTGCCCCCGCTCTGGGCGTAGATAGTCAGAGAACCATTGTTGGCATCAATGCCATTAAAGTCTTCAGTGGTGGCGTTGCTGGTGAGCGTGGCCCCGTCACAGAGGATGATATTCACATGCCGGTCCAGGAACTTGACGCCCCGGGTGCCGTCGATGGTCACATCTCCGCTCACGCTGTACCAGCCCTCAGCGTTGTTTGAATCACCGTAAGTTGTGGTGCCGCTGACGATGGGGATGCAGGCGTGGGTCTGTTCGTTGCCGTCGGCATCGATGTAACTGACAGTGTTCAGAAGCTGGGCTGTAACCGTGACATCCCCGGCCGGCATGGTGAAGCTGCTGCCGTCGATGGCGGTTCCGTTCACATTGTAGATGACGCTTCCGCCGTCCGGGAGGTTGCTGTAGCTCAGGGTAACGGTGGTGCCGGCGGCATAGTAGGTGCTGCTGCTGATTTCTACGCTCTCGCCCGTTGCGGTAACACCCGTCGGCAGGGCGAGTTCGTGGACGCTGCGGGCGCCGTCCTGGTCGGCCGGTGCGTTGGTGCTATTGCCTACGCCAACGTTGGTGGCATTGGCGGTGTCGCCAACGGTGCAGTTCCGGTAGTAGTTATTAGTAAGCGTGCCGCCATTATTGTACCCAACAATAACACCATAATTTTTCTCCATTGAAGGAATGCTGGCGCCCACGGCAAGGCAGTTTTTGACGCTGCCGGTGCCGGCGTTCTGTCCTGCGATGGCGCCGTAATACCAAGTGGATTGAAAGTTAGACGTCAGTCTGGCAGCGCCGGTGCAGTTGCAGATAGTTCCTCCTTTTCCATTTTGACCAACGATGCCGCCATGATAATTGGCCGGATAAATTGAGACAGCGGAGATGACGACTGTGGCTGCGGCGTGGCAGTTGATTACGTCGCCATTATTTTCGCCTGAAATGGTACCAACTGCGGTATAACCGGCGATGCGGGTATCAGAGAGGGTTACGTTCTTTACAGTGCCCTTTACAGTGTCGGACGCACCAACGCATCCAAAAAGCCCTTGACAGGAGTCGGCATTGTTATTGCCACCCTTATATATGCGGATGCCGCTGATGGTATGGTTGTCGCCGTCAAAGGTGCCTTTGAAAAAAAAATAAGTAATGCCGGACTGCCGGCCGATGGCCGTATAGTTATTTTCGGTACTGTTGGCATTGTCCCAGTCGGTAGTGTGAGTATAGGTGATGTCATTGGCCAATTTGAAGAACTTGCCGGAGAAGTCATTGGCATTATATCTGTCAGTGCCGTTCACCACTTTGGCCAGCATGTCCAGGCCGGCGGTAGAGGAGATGATGTATGGATGAGCCTCTTCGCCGGTTGCCCCGTTGTCCTGGCCCCAGAGGGGTGTCCAGTTGGCGGTGTAGCTCTTGTTGCCGTGGGAGCCTGCAGGGATGGTGACGGTGGTCTGCGGCGTGTTGCCGTTGCTGCCCGTCCAGCCAGCGAAGACATAGCCTCCCGCTGCGAGGATGGGTTGGTTATTGATTGTTACGGCCGTCTCGTATGTGTAGGTCGTCGGGTTGGCCGTGGCCACGGCGCCGTCGGCCAGGTCGTAGCTGATGGAGTAGGCGTAGCTGTCGTCGAGGGAGCAGAGGTTGCTGGACGTGATGCTTGCGGGCGCGTTACCTGCCAAATCCGTGATGGTGCCGCTATACCCTGTGACGATGAGGTTGCCGCTCGCATTGTCTCCGATTGTACCACTGAACGTCAGCACGTTAGTGCCGGAGCCATCTAAATAGCTGAGTGATCCCCAACTGTTATTGGTGCTCAGCGTGGGCTTGCCCGTCACTTTGACAATCTCATTGAAGGTCACAGATACATAAATGGGATTGCCTTTGGCATGCTTGCCGGGAGCCACGCTGACTGTCTGCTTGGTAGGGGCAGTGGCGTCGACAAGAGCCATGCGGACAAAGAAGTCCTTGTAGCCCCAGGTATCATCGTTGTTGCCACCAGCATCAAAACGGGTAGTAATGTTCGTCACGTCGGCATCGAAGATCAGGGAGCCGGAGTTGGTGGCCTGATAGCCAGACTTGAACTTCTGCTGCCAGAGTTTGCCGTTGGTTTGGGAGAACTCGGTGATACTGATGCCCGCACTCGTTTCCGCTGTCTTGTTGGCATAGCTGTACCGGTGGGGGAAGAACTGCTTGCCCTCGGCATTGCTGCCGTCGGACAGCTCAAAACAGACCTTGTAGGCCGAGTTAACAGGATCGTTGACACTTCCTTCGGGGTCATAGCCGGTATCGTAGCTTGTGCTGCTGGTACCAGCGATAATCTGGACATACTGGTAACCGTCGTCCTTCTCTTTCTCGGTGAAGCAGACGGTGGCGTAGATCTTATATTTCAGCGTGTTCTGTAGATAACTGGCCGTGGCGCCAGTAGAGTTGATAAGCGATGAAGTGGAGACGGTGGCGGGTTTCTGCGCATAATCGTAGCTATCGTCGATGAGGACGTAGCCACTGAGTGTGCCGCTGGTTTCCACCTGGCTGGTGGGCGGAGTGTATGCCACGTCCACGTATTTGCTGCTGCTGACATCGCTGGTGTAGCTGCCGCTGCTGTTGAAATAGACCAGGTTGGTAATGCTCTTGCTCACCTTGTCGGCGCTGAATTTGGTTCCCGTGGTGAAACTGCGGTCGCATTCTGTCAGGTGGAAGCCGCCGATGTCGGTCACCTCCAGTCTGTAGCTGCGGGTGGTGCCCGTCTGGTAGGCGTAGGCTCCGCTGCCTGCCAGTTCCGTCACCTGGATGGTCCTGCTTTCAGTGTCGCCCGCGGCAAAGGAGAACTCGCCGCTCAGCGCTGCCGTCTGCTGTGCTGTCTCTACAGGCTCATCGTTGATCGCCGTAACTTTATAGTGCTGCCCGGCGTAGGCGCTAAGGTTGACAAAGCGGTACTTCACCGTCTCGGCCACCGCCGTGTTGGTGCGGGAAATGGTAAAGGTGGTAACGCTGCCGCTGGTGCTGGTCTGGATGGTCCAGCCGTTCTCTGCCGCCATTGCGCTATGCCCGGCGATAAGCAGCATCGCCAGGGCTGCTAAGGCTATCTGGAATATCTTTCTTGTTTTCATAACGGACACGCTTTAGTAGATGACGGGATTCTCGCCAAGACTGCCGCTCTCGGGGCTGAAGTCGGGCTGGGACACTTCGATCTCCCTGGCGTTGATGAACTTGCCCGGGGCGTCGAGCACATCGGCCGGGATGGCTTTCACGGCTGTGTAGAGGGCGTGGTCGGAGCCGGTGATCAGGAAGGAGTAGCTGTCTTCCGCGGTCTGCTCGTTGCGGAGCGAGACGTAGAAGAGATGGTCGGCCGGTGCGGAGGTGGCGCTCACGGTGATGCCGCCGTAGGCGGGCGTCCAGACATTGTTCTCGAGGCTGAGGCCCTGCACCAGTTTGCCGCCGGAGGCGGTCACGGTGAAGTCCTTGGGGTCGATGTAATTGCCGCCCGACTTGAAGCCGAATCGGTAGATGCTCTGCTGGTTGCGGAAGATGGCGCCGGCTGCGGTGACCGTGTGGTCAGCGGTGTTGACCGTGCGGACGGTGATGGTGGCCGTGGCGTAGTCGAAGCTGTCCTGGATGGTGTCGAGGGTGCCGTTCTGGCCGGTGTAGTCCCAGTTCTCGCGGGGAATCATCAGGGTGAGGGCATCGCCCTGGGCGATGCCTGACACCGTGATGGTGCCGGACAGGGTGGCGGCGTTGGGCCTTTCGCCATCTTTAGGGACAACACTTAGCGTGCCCAGGAAGGAGCCGTCTTTGTAGACCGTGACTATCTCGCTATTGCGCCAGTAGGCAGACAGGCTGCCCGGATCGCCGGTATTCTGGTAGAGGGCTTTGGTCCCGATCTCCGCCTTGGTGGCGTCGAGGGTGAGGGTCCAGACAGAGTCGCAGACGTCCGCGGGATCACGGAGGGCGCCGGTGTCGAGGTCTTTCTGGCAGGCGGCCAGTATCGTGAGGACGATCGGCAGCAGGGCTGCGAGTCGTAGGAGTGTGCGCGTTTTCATCTTCATGCCTCCTCGGTTTAGATGTTGTAGCCGGGGTAGCCGGCGCGGGAGTAGTCGCCGGTGACCATCGGGACGGCGAGGTTGTTGTAGAGTTTGCCTGCGGACAGCGTGATGGGCTTGCTGCTCTTGTAGCAGTAGTTCCCGTCGGCGGTGACCGCGACGATGCTGATCTGCGCCGCGTTGACGGGCAGCATGGCGACGTAGATGCCGTCGGTGCCAAAGGTGCCTGATGCGGGCGTGACGGTGTAGCTGTGGGTGCCGTCGCTGATGGTCAGGCAGGTGATGCCGGAGATGGCGTCGCTTCCGAGCATCGGCGTGTATTTGCCGATGAGTACCCGGTTGGTCATCGAGACGCGCGCCGTGGTGCAGGTCCCGCCGTCGATGATGAGGGTGGAACTGCCCGTGGAGGCGTCGAAGTTGGCGCTGATGTCGGCGATGGTACCGTGCTGGGCGGCAAGCTTGGACGGGTCCAGCTCGCCGGTGGCTCCCGCAAGGGTGGCGGGATAGACGAATTTGACCGTGCCGCCGTCCCGGGCATTTGTCAGCTCTGCGGTGAAGGTGGCTGAGCCGTCGGTAGCTACTGCGTCAACTGTGGCTGTGACCGAAGCAAAGGTGCCGTCGGTCTTCTCGTAGTAGAGGTTGAGCTGTTCGTCCACAACCCAGTTTTTCTTCCCGTCGGCATCGACGGCTTTGGTCTGCGGCTGGCCCTTGGAGGCGAGGGTGGAGCTGAAGCGGAGCGTGGTCACGGGCGGGGTCGCCGGGGTGGGCTCCGGTGTGGTGCCGGGCGTAGTGCCCGGTGTGGTGCCCGGGGTGGTGCCGGGAGCCGGCGCTTGCGGGGTGCCGGGGGCAGGCTGCTGCGAGGTGCCCGGGGCTGGCTCCTGCGGCGTTCCGGGGGTCGGCTCCTGCGGGGTGCCCGGGGCCGTGCCCGGATTCACCGCGGGTTCGTGGATCGAGAGGGGCAGGTCGTTGAAGAGCACGTTCACCTGGAGCGTGAGCTTCTCGCTGAGGAAGTTGTAGGTCTGCGCGGCGGTGGTGGCGGTGCAGTTCAGCGCCAGGTTGTGGACGGGAAGCATCGCCAGGTAGATGCCGTCGGTACCGAAGCAGCCTTCGGCCGGGGCGGCCGTGTAGCTGTGGGTGCCGTCGCTGACGGTCAGGCTGAGGATGCCTTCGATGGGGGTACCGTCCACGGCCGGGGTGAATTTGCTGACGGATACCCGGTCCTCCAGCTTGAGTTGAGTGCCGTTCTCGCCGGCTTTTGTCTGGAGGGTGGTGGAGCCGGTGGCGGCGTCGAACCTTTTGGCGATGTCCTCCAGGGTGCCGAGCTGGTCGGCGAGCAGGGCGGTGTCGATGTCGTCGCCCGCCTCATTGACCAGGGTGGCGGGATAGACGAATCTCAGCGGGCTGCCGTCCCGGGCGTCCGTGAGCGTGGCGGCGATCTTCGCGCTGCCGTCGCTCTCGACCGATTCGATGGTGGCGAGCGTCAGTTCGGTGCTGCCGTCAGCCTTCTCGTATTGCAGGGTGAGCCGGGCGTTCAGCGGCCAGGTCTTGCCTTCGCTGCGGGCGGCGAGGGTGGCGGTGAAAGCGGTCTGGGCAATCTCCTCACTGGGCGGCAGGAGGTCCGTGGGGTCCTGGACGTAGCCGTCGTCCGGGCCGCCTTTGGTGCAGGCTGCCAGGCAGGCGAGCATCAGGAACAGGGGTATCTTGTGGATTCGCATGGTCGTGTCGTTTAAGGTTCGTTGCTAGCGAAAGGGTTCTCACCGGTCAGTTCATAATCCTGATTAGGGCTGGCTTGAAGAGGGCTGGCTGACAGCAAGACGCATTCCGTCTTGAGTTCGAAGATCTCTGCTACGGGTGGTTCGTAGGGATGTTTGTCGAGTGGTTTCATATGCTTATTTTTTGTTTTCATTGTCGTTTTGGGATGCTCCGAAGCGCGGGGCGGGATGAGATCCTTGGGCAAGCTCAGGATGACAGGCCGTGGGCTCAGGATGACAGGGCACGGAAGGACCGGAAGTCTCCCGAAGGACTTTGCGGACAGACACGATGATCCACGGCAGCCACACCAGAAGCAGCAGCGCCGTGATCACGATCAGCAGAATGGTTTTCCAGCTCACGTCGGGAGATTACTAATTAACCAGGTTAAATATCGTGATTATTCTGCAAAGCCTTGTCCGGCTGCGTCAATTTCGACAAAAATGTACGCAGCCGAACTAATTTTCCGATTCCACAAGAATTTCCAAAAAACTCTGACCGAAAATTTGAAGCCCTCCCCATCCGCTCGTCCTGTGCACAAGGGTGTTTGGGTCCCCTGTGCACACCCGGTGGGAAGTTGTTGGTTTTTAAAGCCAAAAGCGGTATCTTTGCTTCTCCTCCAACGATTGGTCGGCATGTATTCCCTTCAGGACATCCTTTTCAGTGCGTCACTGGCGGTGTATGTCGCGACGAGCGTCTTCGTCGCGATGGTGCGCTGGGGGCATCGCTGCGAGCCGTACGGCCGGCACATGGATTATTATTACCCCGCTTGGCGGGCGGTCATCTCCTGCTTCCTGTGCAATCTCCTGATGTGCCCGGCCATTTTCCTGCCGGAGGAGCGGGACGCCCTGCTGCAGCTGCGCCTGCTGCTGATCCTCGCGTCGCCCTTTTTCTGCGCCGTGCTGATGTTCAGCTATTTCGGCAAGGTGCTGAAAGTGAATACCTGGCGCATGCCCGTGTACGCATTGGCATGTCCATTCGGGGTGATGGCGCTGACGGCGACGACGCTGGCGCTGGTGCCGGGGACGCAGATGGACGCGGCGTTCTGCCGCTGGTTTTTCGCCGTGGGCGGGGTGCTGGCGCTGGCGTTCCTGGCTTGTTTTGTGACCGCTTTCCGGATGATTGCGCGCGCGATGCGGCGCTTCTCCGAGGAGAACTGGTCGAACCCGGAGGATTTCCCGACCCGCTTTGCCGGCAAGGCGATCTGGATCTCCGCGCTGCACCTGGCCGCAAGCTGGGTGGCGGCTTTTGTCGGCACGTACGCGGCGCTGAGCGTGGGGCTGTTCGCCCTGTCGGTGCTGGCGGTCTTGTTCCTGATCGGTGCGCTGTCGCCGCACCGGGAGATGGATGTGGAGCAGTTGGAGACGGGCGGCGTGCCGGGGGGACCGGAGGCGGAGGATGTGCCGGAGCTGGAGCTGAATCTCCCGCCGGAGCGGCAGGAAGAGATCGTCCGCGCCATCCGGCGCTATGTGGAGGAGGAGCGGGCGTTCCTGGACTGCCATCTCACGCTGTCAGACCTGGCGCGCGGCGTCGGGATCAACCGCGGCTATGTGTCTGCCGTGATGAACGCGCGGCTGGGGGGCTTCTTCGCCTACGTGAACCGCTGCCGCTATGCACATGTCGCCCGCCTGAAGGTGGAGCAGCCGGACACGCCCATCGGCGAACTCATCGACGCCGCCGGCTTCGGCTCCCGCTCCACCTACTACACCATCCGCAAGCGGCTGGGGGAATAACCCTTGTCCTCGCGGAACAATTGAGGATGCAGGCGGTTTCTATGACAATCCGAATCTCGCTCTCAGTTCCGCGGCGCGCTGTCCGGCGATCGCCCTGTACTTGCCGTAAATGCTGCAGATATGCTCGACTATGTCGCAGAATTCGCTGAGCCTGTCGGGGGCGAGCCACTTGCCGCGTTCGCGCCCGGAATCGACCTTGTTCAACCATATTTCGAGGATTTTCGGCGATACGGCCCTGACCAGGATCAGATGAATGTCGTCGCTCACGTCCACGGTGATGTTTTCCGAGTAGTAATACTCGTACGCCTCTCTCACGACCCTGATCCCGGGAGACAGCCTTGCGCGGATCTGCTTGTAGGTCTCGTCCAGATTAACCTCGTCCCCGCCGTCCTCCCAGAGATCGCTGTCTTGGTAAAGCCCGTTTTGTGCGTAAACAAGATCCTTGACGAATGACAGCATGCAGTTTTTCACAAAGCCGCCGTCCGGGCCCAGATACGCTCTTTCATTTTCCGCTCCGAATTTCAACGCGGATTTGCCGACGATCGCCTCATACCTGTCCAGGTTTTCGTAAAACAATCTCTCCTCCAGACTGAGATCTTTGTATTTGTCGTCTTTCTTCTTGTCGCTTTCTTTGCGAAGCACGTTGATCGCTTCTTTCAGGACCGGGCTTACGGGGATATCGTGTTCCTCGCAGAGCGCTTCCACGCGGCGGACGACTTCGTCGTGAACGTCATCAGACGGAGAATGGCCTTCTTGGTAATAGGCGCCGTTGAGCTCGATGGCGAGCCGGCAGACCCTGTCGTTCAGGTCCGGGTCGTCCTGCAGCGCTTCGGGCGGTATCGACTCGAATATGTCGAGAAAAGCCTCTTCCGCCTCATCGAAATCCGCGTAGTATTCGCTTGTCGAGTCGTCGAAAAAGCTGTAGTCCTCCGGATCGGGAAGGTGTTTTACGACACTCTCAAGGCCGAAAAGAATATAGTCAAGATCCTCCTGTACGTCCTCCGGCAGATTTTCAAACTGACCGGGATGAGCGTCAAGGACCGTGCGGATCACTTCGTCGTCGTGTCTTAACCGCTCAGATGCGAAGCCGATCGAATTCTCACATCTACTTACAGCGGCAAGGACCGTCTCCCTGTCGTCCTTAAGCCGCTCTGACGCGTATTCGAGCACGTCGCCTTCGTAGGTCTCTATCGCCGTGAGGACGATCTCTTTGTCGTCCTTCAATTCGTCGGAGGCGAACTGAAGCGCGTATCCGTCATGCCTCACGGCGGCCAGGACCACGTCGCGGTCGGCCCGCAATTCTTCGGCGGCATATCCGAGCGCGTTCCATGCCGAGCCGACGGCAGCCGTCACGACGTCCTTGTCCGCACGGAGGCGTTCGCTCACGTCTTTGAGCACGCCGCCGTACGTCGAGAGCGTTTTGATCGCAAACTCCTTGTTGTCCCGTACTTTTTCCGGCGCGTTCTTCAACTTGAACGGTTTTCCGCCGAGATAGGCTTCTGCCACGTCAGCGTCGCTCTGCATTTCCTCCGTGAGAGAGGAGAATATTTCCCGGTCATTTCTGACGGCGAGGAGGGCGAGAGCTTTGTCGTTTCTGAACCTTTCGCTTACGTATTTTATCACTCCGGCGTTCTGGTTCACCGCCTGCTTGATAAATCTGCGGTCGTTCTGCAGTTCTTCCGACGCGTAAGCGATGGCGGAGGGACATTTCCTTACGGCCTTAAGGACCGTGGTCGGGTCGGATCTTTTTGATTCACAGGTCATACTTTTTTCTTTTTTCCCGCACCTTTTCTTCCGCCATTTCCGTGAAGCGGCCGATATGGTCGTAAATATACTCCGCCATGCGGCAGAACTCCACCGTCTGATCGGGGAAGAAGTACGCCGAGCATCGCTCGCAGTCGCCGCTCGCCTGACACGCGAGCAGCTCGTCGTCCGTCTGCTCGGCAACGTATCCCATCCAGTCGCTGTCGTCGTCGTCCCAAAAGCCGTTGACGCGTATCCCGACGGTAGAGAACGCGTGGTGTCCCCTCAAAAGATCGAAGGACAGGATATCGTTTATCTTCACGTTAACGTATTCGGAGAAAATATATTCTTCCAGCCCGTGACGGACTTCAAAATGATCGGCAAGTTCGCTTTTTACCGTCTGGAAGACCGGCTCCATGTCGATGTAGTACGGATCCTTCGTCCATTCGCCAACCGGCCTGATGAGCTCGAAGATCAGTTCTTTCATGAACTCCTTGACCGTGAATCTGACGTATGGCCCGCCCGGCTGGACGAACGCTTTCGCTTCGTCAACATAATGGTGTTCGAGCAGAAGCGGCAGGTAAAGATCGAGCTTCTCCGTCGCCCTGTCGAGAATCGCTTTTTCTTCTGCTATGTCCATTTCTTACAACTTGTCTGTGCAAAGATAGCATTTTACTTAAATGTAATGGGCTCATTGCCGCTCACGAAGCCCTGGATTTGGGGCGAGCGTTGCTCTGCCAGGGGCGCTGGGGGCCTGTTTTGCCCCTGGCAGCCAGTTTTTTTGCGTGCCAGGGGCGCTTGGGGGCTGTTTTGCCCCGGGCGGCCAGTTTTTTTGCCTGCCCGGGGCGCTGGGGGGCTGTTTTGCCCCGGGCGGCTGCGCTTTTTCGCTTAAGCCCGCACCGCCAGGCTTTCCGGAGCGGAGCGACGCAGGGGGTCTGGGGGGAACGCCCCCCAGTGAATAGGGAACCGGGAGCACGCAAAAGCGCCCCAGCGTATGCTGAGGCGCTTGCGTGCTCCCTTAGGGGCTCGAACCCTAGACACCCTGATTAAGAGTCAGGTGCTCTACCAACTGAGCTAAGGAAGCAGTATGTCAAACGAAAGCTCGTTCACTTTAGTGACCCGTTCGGGGCTCGAACCCGAGACCCCAACATTAAAAGTGTTGTGCTCTACCAACTGAGCTAACGAGTCCTCCGTTTTGGGATTGCAAAGGTATCTCTTTCTTTGGAATTCTCCAAATTTTATTTGAAAATTTTTTACACCCTTCTGTGTGCGGCTCAGAACAATTTCTCCGCAGAAAGTATTATCTTTGGAGAATATGAGACGCATCGCTTTCTTCCTCCCGCTTTTGGCCCTGCTGACGCTGTCCTGCTCGAAGCAGCAAGGCCTCGACCTGTCCGGCACGTGGCAGGTCAGCCTAGACAGCCTGGCCACCTTCCAGCCCATTTCCCTGCCGGGTACGACCGACCTGGCCGGGCTGGGGACCCCGAACACCCTGGAGCCCGCCATCACGGGCGAGCAGATCAAGCGCCTGACCCGCAAGCATTCCTTCCTCGGGGCGGCTTTCTACCAGCGCGAGATCACGGTTCCGGAATCGATGGCCGGCAAGCCGCTGGCCCTCAAGCTGGAGCGGGTGCTCTGGCAGAGCGCGGTCTGGGTGGACGGCGTGCAGCTGCCCGGTGAGCAGGAAAGCCTCACCACGCCGCACCGCTACGTCCTGCCCGGGGGGCTCTCCGCCGGGAAGCACACCCTGATGCTCCGCATCGACAACCGCAAGCGCTACGACCTGTCGATGGGCGACCTGGCGCATGCCTATACGAATGATACCCAGATCATGTGGAACGGGGTGCTGGGCGAGATTTCCCTGAAGCCCCTCGAGCCGGTGGAGATCGCGCAGGTGGATGTCTATCCGGACGCCGCCGCGCGCACGGCACGGATCCGTACCCTGCTCGTACGCCACGCGCCGGAGCAGTCGGCGGCCGTGGTCGAATACCGTCCCGGCGGCAAGGATGCCCGGCAGGAGGTCACCCTCCAGGGGGACACGACGGCCGTCGAATATACGATGGACCTCAAAGGCGCGAAGCTCTGGGATGAGTTCAGCCCCGAGCTGCAGACCGTCTCCGTCCTCTGCGGGAATGACAAGCGGGACGTGCGCTTCGGCCTGCGCGACTTCAAGCGCGCCGGGGACCACATCGAGGTCAACGGCCGTCGGATCTTCCTGCGCGGCACGCTCAACTGCTGCATCTACCCGCTCACCGGCACGCCGCCGATGGATGACGCCGCTTGGGAAAAGGAGTTCAAGGTCTGCCAGGAGTGGGGCCTGAACCACATCCGCTTCCACTCCTGGTGCCCGCCGGATGCCGCTTTCCGCGTGGCGGACCGCCTGGGGCTCTACCTGCAGGTGGAGCTTCCCGACTGGGCGCGGACCATCGGGCAGGAGGACGTGGACAATTTCCTCAAGGCCGAATATGACCGCATCATCGCCGCCTACGGCAACCATCCTTCCTTCTGCATGCTGACCTGCGGCAACGAACTGGACCGCGGCTACGACTGGCTGAACTGGATGCTCCGCTACATGAAGGCGGCCGACCCGCGCCATATCTACTCCAACAGCACCTATTCGATGGGTGCCGGCCACAAGGGCTATCCGGAGCCGGAAGACCAGTTCTACGTGGCCTCCCGGACCTACCTGGGGCAGATCCGCGGACAGGACTACCTCGACAAGGAGTCCCCGGACTTCACGCATGATTATTCTCCGTACACGGCGGATTTCGACCTGCCGATGATCTCCCATGAAGTCGGCCAGTTCGCCGTCTATCCGCACCTGTCGGAGATCAGCAAATATACAGGCGTGCTGGATCCGCTGAATTTCAAGGGCTTGCGCAACGTGATGGAGTCCAAGGGGCTGCTGGACAAGGCGGAAGACTGGACCATGGCCTCCGGCCGGCTCGGCGCCATCCTGTACAAGGAGGAGATCGAGCGGGCGCTGCGGACCCCGCGCCTGAGCGGCTTCCAGCTGCTCGGCCTGCAGGACTTCAGCGGGCAGTCCACGGCCCTGGTCGGGCTGGTGGATGCCTTCTGGGACAACAAGGGGCTGGTGAGCCCGGAGTGGTTCCGCCAGGCCTGCGCTCCCGTGACGCCGCTGGTCCGCTATGCCAAGCCGTGGTGGACGCCGGACGAGACATTCACGGCGAGCGTGGAGATCGCCAATTACGGCCCGGAGGACCTCACGGCCGATGTGGTCTGGAGCCTGCGGAAAGGCAAGAACGCCGTCGCCTCCGGCGTGTTCAAGAACGAAGAGATGCCGACGGGGGGCAATGCCGTGCTGACGGAGCGTATCCGGGCGGATCTCAGCAATTTCTCCGAGCCGGTGCAGCTGACCCTGGAAGTGAGCCTGAAGGGCACGCCCTGGCACAACAGCTGGGACATCTGGGTCTATCCCGCCGGAGGGGAGGACGATCCCGGCGAAGTGACGGTCGCCCGGACCTGGGCGGAAGCCCTGCCCGTCCTGCAGGAGGGCGGCAGCGTCCTGCTGAGCCCGGATCCGCAGACCCTGCGGGGGAGTGCGGGCAAGTTCGTCCCGGTCTTCTGGAGTCCTGCTTTCTTCCCGGCGGAGGCCGGGACGATGGGCTTGCTCTGCAATCCGGAGCACCCCGCGCTGGCGCATTTCCCGACCCAGATGCACAGCAACTGGCAGTGGTGGTACCTGGCCAAGCATTCGAAGGCCATGAACCTGGACGGCCTGCCGCAGGTGGATGGCATCGTGGAGGCGGTGGACAATTTCACCCAGAACCGGAGGCTGGCGTATATCTTTGAGGCTCAGTGCGAGAGCGGCCGCCTGCTGGTGAGCGCGATGGACCTGCTGGGACCGGACGCCGTATCGCGGCCGGAAGTGCAGGCCTTGCGGAAGAGCCTGCTGGAGTACATGAATTCCCCGGCGTTCCGGCCGCAGGGCAAACTGGGCGTCGAACAGGCGGACGAACTGTTCCGTGCGCCCGAGCCGCCCCGCTTCCCGGGTTTCTTCCCCGGATTCGCTCCGGGCCAGTCGCCTTCGGTGCCGCTACAGCAATTCTGATAACTGCTTGTAGAACTGCTTGCTGACCGGGATGGACGCCACCTCGGGATGCAGCAGTTCGGCCGTGATCATCCCTTCGCGGTTCTTGCTCAGCATCTTGACGTATTTGGGATTGACAAAGAAGGAGCGGTGGCAGCGGACCAGGCCGTGGCTGCTCACCGTGCCCTCGACGCTCTTCATCGAGGCGCGCAGCATGTATTCTTTGATCCGGTCGGCGTCCATGTAGCGGATGATGACGTAGTTTGCGTCGGCCTGGATGCAGATGATGGCGGTCGGGTCGATGGTCAGCTTGAGCCGCTTGTGCTCGTCGTAGAACTTGACCATGGTCTCCGCCGGTGCGGCGTTGAGTTCGGCGTTCTTGTTGAGGATGATCTGGATCAGGGTCAGGAAGAGATAGGGATAGACCAGGATCAGGTAAGCAAACTTGAAACAGTTGGACAGGACGACGAAGTAGTTGTACTGCCCGGCGTAGAACAGGGTGGTGTAGAGCGCCATGAAGAAGCTGTACACGAAGACCTCCCCGAAGCACCAGATCGTGTAGTGCCACCACAGGAAAGGCGTGTGCCGGTAGATGGCACTGAAGATCAGCCGCGTGATGGCGAGAACGGCCATCAGGATCGTGGCCAGGATGATGAAGTGGAAGCCGAATCCCATCCCCCCGATCTGGTAATACTCCTTCATTCCGAAGGGGTTATAGAGGAAACTGAATCCGACGAAAAACGCCGGGATCAAGCAGATGTAGAGGAGCTGGTGCCGGTAGCTCTTGCCGATTCGTAAGGGTGTATTCATCTGGGACGAAATCTCTTTTTCTTGTAATTCGTCCCAAAGATAGGCTGTTTTTCCCGCAAATCCACCTTTTTGTCACTTTTTTTATCTGCCGGTTCCAAGCTTTTCCGCGTTTGGCCGGGGGCGGGTAACTTTGCGCCGTCAAAAACGCGTTTTCCGTTCGCGGACTCGCCCCTGCCGGGGAGATTTCGCCCAAGCGGTGCGGGAATTTGACCACATCTTTTCATTTATCAAGTCCGGTTGCGGTTTTTTGAGATAAATTCGCAGCCGTTTAAAACCAACCTGTAATTGATTATGATCAAAATCGACAACTTCATCAAGCTCTTCGAGGGCGCCGTGCGCGACAGCTGGGACCGTCCCGCGCTGACGGATTTCCGCAAATCTACCATCTCCTACCGCCAGCTGGCGGAGCGGATCGAGTCCCTGGACCTGATCTGGAAAAAGGCCGGACTCAAGCGGGGCGACAAGATCGCCATCAACACCCGTCCCTGCGCCCTGGGCGCCTCCATCTATTATGCCGCTGTCAGCAAGGGCTACGTAGCCGTCGAACTCTATAACGCTTTCACTCCCGCCGATACGCAGAAGCTGGTCAACCATTCCGACAGCCGTATCCTCTATACGGAGAAGCGTACTTTCGATGCGATGGATTTCGAGCAGATGCCGCAGATCCTCTGCGCCATCGACTGCGCCACCGGCGAGGTGCTCGCCAGCCGCGAAGGCGTGGGCGAGCTCTATGCCGCCTCCTCCGGGATCCTCGCCGAGCGCTATCCCGCCGGGATGAAGCCCTCCGATTTCCGCGTCGTGGACGTGGATCTCGACGATGTCTGCGCCATCCTTTATACTTCCGGTTCGACGGGCAACCCCAAGGGCGTGATGCTGACCTACCGCAACGATACCGCCAATGTCCAGGCCATCACCCCGGGCTTCCCGTTCCACAAGGGCGAGAACTACCTGAGCCTGCTTCCGCATGCCCACAGCTTCGGCCTGATGTGCGACGTGGTCATCCCCATGACCCTGGGCATGCATGTCACCGTGCTCGGCCTGCCGCCGATCCCGATGAATGTCAAGGATGCACTGATGGAGGTAAAGCCCCGCATCTTCTACGGGGTGCCCCTCATCTTTGTCAAACTCATCGAATACATCCTCGGCGCGGACATCCACAGCCCGGAAGGCCAGGAGAAATTCAAGGACTACCAGAACCATCCGGAATTCTGCAAGGAGCTCTACGATAAGCTGATGCGCGAGACGGGCGGCAAGATCGAGGTCTTCGCCACCGGTGGCTCCGCCATCCCTTCCGAAGTGGAGTCCCTGCTTGTCGACAAGCTCAAGGTGCCGTTCATCACGGGCTACGGCCTGACCGAACTGGCCCCGATCGTCTCCTATGGCAAGGTCGGCAAATACATCCCGAAGTCCTGCGGCGAGTACCTCCCCGAGGTGATGGAGCTCCGCATCGATTCCCCGGATCCTGAAAACATCGCGGGCGAACTCTATGTCAAGGGGGATGTCGTTTTCTGCGGTTACTACAAGAATCCCGAGGCCACGGCCGAGGTCCTCAAGGACGGCTGGTTCCGTACCGGAGACATCGGTACGGTGGACAAGAACAACAATGTCTTCCTGCTCGGACGGACCAAGAACATGATCCTGACTGAGAACGGACAGAATGTCTATCCCGAGGAGATCGAGGTGATCCTCAATGAGTTGCCTTATGTCGCCGAGTCCATCGTCCTGCAGCGCGACCACAAGATCGTCGCCCTGATCGTCCCGAACATGGACGCCCTCGACAAGGCCGGCCTCGGCGCCGACGGCCTCGAAGCCATCATGCGGCAGAACATCGTGGCCCTGAACAACAAGATCCCGGCCTATTCCGCGGTCAACGATTTCGAGCTCCGCTTCGAGCCGTTCTCCAAGACCCCGAAGGGAAGCATCCGGCGCTTCATGTATAAATAATGGAAGCAAGAAGAGTAGTCATCACCGGTACCGGTGTGATCTCGCCGGTCGGCAACGATACCGCACAGTTCTGGTCCGCCCTCCGGGCAGGCCGCTGCGGTATCGGCGCCTGGCCGGAACTCGCGGAGTGGGGCCTTCCCGTCAAGGTGGCGGGCTGCGTCCGGGATTTCGATCCGGCGGCTTACGGCCTGACGGTCAAGGAGAGCCGGCGCAACGACCGTTTCTGCCTCTTCGCCCAGGCGGCCGCCTGGCAGGCGATGCGCGAAAGCGGCCTGGAGGCCGGGGTCAACATTGCCCCCGAGCGGCTCGGCGTGTATATCGGCACCGGCATCGGCGGGATGCAGACCTTCATCGAGCAGACGAAAGTGATGCTGGAGGAAGGCGCTGACCGCGTGTCGCCGCTGTTCATTCCCAAGATGATCGGCAACATCGCCGCCGGCAACATCGCCATCCGCTACCAGGCGCAGGGCGCCAACCTGACCACCGCGGCCGCGTGCGCATCGAGTACGCAGTCTGTGGGCGAGGCGTTCCGCGCCATCCGCTTCGGTTTCGCGGACGCGATCATCGCCGGCGGGACGGAGGCGGTCCTCAATCCGCTGGCTTTCGGCGGCTTCGTGAGCGCGCATGCCCTGACGCAGGCCGAGGACCCGCTGCGGGCATCCCTGCCGTTCAGTGCCGATCGCGGCGGTTTCGTGATGGCGGAAGGCGCCGCCGTGCTGGTCCTCGAAGAATACGGACACGCACTCGCGCGCGGCGCGGAAATCATCGCGGAAGTGACCGGCTACGGCAATTATTGCGACGCGCACCACGCCACGGCGCCCCGGCCGGACGGCCTTCCGGCTTCGTGGGCGATGCGCGACGCGCTGCAGCAGTCCGGCTACCGGGCCGGAGAGGATCTCTATATCAACGCCCACGGCACGGGCACCCGGCTCAACGACGCTGCGGAGACGGCGGCCATCAAACTCGCCCTCGGCGAGGAGGATGCCCGGCGCGCTTCCATCAGCTCGACCAAGTCGATGACCGGGCACATGATCGGGGCGGCCGGTGCCGTCGAGATTCTGGCATCAGCCCTGGCCCTGCGCGACGGGATCATCCCGCCGACCATCGGCCTGACGGATCCCGATCCTGAATGCGACCTGGATTACACGCCGTTGCAGGCCGTGGAGCGGCCCGTCACCGTCGCGTTGTCCAATTCGCTGGGCTTCGGTGGCCACGATGCCAGCGTCGCCCTGCGCAAAGTCAGCAAATAATCGATATATTTGTTTCAAGAGAGAATCATGACTAGAGAAGATATTAAAGCGTTCCTGCCGCACCGCGAGCCGATGCTGCTCGTGGACTGGACGGAAGGCAACAGCGAAGGCATCCGGGCGACTTACCACGTGACCGGGGAGGAGTGGTTCCTCCGCGGGCATTTCCCGGATTTCCCGGTGGTGCCGGGTGTCATCATCTGCGAGATCATGGCGCAGTGCTGCACCCTCATCCTGGGCGAACAGCTCAAGGGACATACCCCTTTTTATGCCGGCCTGGACAAGGTGCGCTTCAAGCACATGGTCCGTCCCGGCGACACGATCGAGGTGACGGCCAAGCCGATCGCCATCCGCGGGGCCCTGTACGTCATCGGCGCCCAGGCCAGCGTGGACGGCAAGCTCGCCTGCAAGGGCGAACTCTCCTTCTACCTGATGGACAATCAAGATCTCAGACAATAATGGAACTGCTCAAAGGAAAGAAAGGCATCATCACGGGTGCCCTCAATGACAAGTCGATCGCCTGGAAAGTGGCCGAGCGGGCACTGGCCGAAGGTGCCGACATCGTGCTCACCAATACGGCCCTGTCGCTGCGGATGGGCCCCCTGCAGGAATTCGCTGACGCCCACGGCTGCAAGGTCATCGCGGCGGATGCCACGAACCTGGAGGAACTCGCCGCGCTGGTGGACGGCGCCATGGAGCATTTCGGCGGTCCCTTCGACTTCGTGCTGCATTCCATCGGGATGTCCCCGAACGTGCGCAAGAACAAGCCCTACGAGGCGCTCAACTATGACTTCTTGAACAAGACGCTGGACATCTCCGCCCTGTCGTTTCACAAGCTCCTGCATACGCTCTACACGAAGGACGCCCTGCGCGAATGGGGCTCCGTGGTCGCCCTGACCTACATCGCAGCCGAACGTACTTTCGTGGGCTACAATGACATGGCCGACGCCAAGGCGCTGCTCCAGTCGATCACGCGCAGCTTCGGCGCCATCTACGGTCCGGCCCGGCACGTGCGCATCAACACCGTGTCCCAGTCCCCGACCGCGACGACGGCGGGGCAGGGCATCGCCGGGATGGAGGATATGCTGAAGTACGCGGAGCGGATGTCCCCGCTGGGCAATGCCACGGCCGACGACTGCGCCGACTACATCGTTACCCTGTTCTCGGACTATACCCGCAAGGTCACGATGCAGAACCTCTACCACGACGGAGGCTTCTCCAGCGTCGGGCTCACCGCCGCCGAAGCCGCGACCTTCCAGGAGGAGGTCCGGTAGCCGTATCGGTCTGAAAGATGAAGTCCGGCCTGCGGGAACGCAGGCCGGACTTCTGTCTATTCGGCCAGTTCCAGCCGGAGGTAGTCGTAGAGGATGCCGGAGTTCAACGAGCCGGGGGGCAGGGTGAGGGTCAGGTCGTTCCAGCCTTTCCGGAGCTTGCGGCCGTCGAAGGCGAACTGCGTCTCGTACCAGATGCCCTGTGAGCCGTGGCGGGTGATGACCCCGTCGTGGGTCTGCTGCAGGGGGACGTCCCCGGCGTACAGGCTGTTCACGGCCAGGCGCAGCTCCGGGGCGGCCGTGCCGCAGATGGCCAGGCGCAGGGTGGCCCGGGAGCCGGCGGCAGGGGCCTTGTCCAACTGGAAGCGGATCCGGTAGGGCGTGGCGCGCCCTTCGCCCTTCAGCCCGAAGAAGGGCAGGACTTTCACGTCCGCACCGGTCTGGTGCGGGACGTGGAGATAGGGCCAGGCGAAGCGGTAGTCGCTTTCTCCGACGGTATAGGTCACGTCCCGGGGGAAGCTCTGCGCGTAGAGCAGGACCACTTCGGGATTGCGGAATTCGCCGCCGAGCGCGAATTCGGAGCCGTTGCGGTTGGGGATGCCGATCTCGAAGACCTGGCGCCCTTCGCGCCGGGGGGTCCATGCCATTTTCCCCAGGTCCAGTTTGCCCCCTGCGGGCACTTCGATGTCCTTCCGGACGAATTCGCCCAGGACGCCGTCCGCGAAGGCATAGAGTACATAGCTGCCGGGGCGGACGTTCGGGATGGTGAAGCTGCCGTTTTCGCTGCCCGTGACCCAGAACTGGTAGTGCTTGGCGTCACGCTGCCAGCAGTCCGGCGCCGCGAGCCCGACCTGCAGGTGCTTCAGCTGCTTCGGCCCGGCCGGGTCGTCCAGCTGGAGCTGCCCGCTGACGGTGCTCCGCTCCTCCTTTCCCGCGTAGGCGGGGGAGTCCACCCAGGCGTAGGGCCATTTCTTCGCCTCGCGGGCCGCTTCCGCCCGGGCGTCGGCGTAGAGCGCCTCGTGGTCGCCGCCTTCATTGAGGTAGAGCACGAAGGGGCCGATGACCTTCTCCCAGAACTCGCCCTGCTCCACCTGGACCGTCGCGCCGCCGTAGTGGCTGCTGCGCCAGTAGTTGAGGATGCAGGGGGCGGCGGCTTCGTTGGTGTCGCGGTGTCCCATGAATTCCACCTTCGTGGGACCGCCGCTCATATACTCCATCGAAGGATTGAGCAAGAAGCAGCCGATGTCCTCCGTGGTGCTGGACCAGCCGAAAGCCGGATTGGCGGACTGTACGGCAGTATAGACGTACTTGTCGCCGGCGAAATGCTCTTTCGGATAGTGGAAATCGACCGACTTGTCCACGCTCATCCAGTCGAACATCGGGGCGAGCTTGGCGCAGAATCGCGCCTCGCCGATGGCGGACGCGGGATAGTTGTCCGGGTGCGTGAAGATACAATAGGTATAGACTTTCGCGGAGCCTTCCTCCACGGCGTAGCGGATCTCGATGTCGGAGGCGAACTGTCCGTCCTGGGTGGCGCCGGGGCCGGTGCCCATCTTGCGTCCCTTGGAATAGCCCTTGACCGAGACTTCGGCGCGCATCCGGCGGTTGCGGGCCGGGTTGATGGTCACGGTGGCGACGGCGTCGCCGGTGCCCCGCGGTCCCATCGCATCGTGCGACCAGAAGCCGTACTGGTGGTCCGTCATCCCGGGGTTCAGGCCATGGGGATTGGCTCCCGGCGGGTCCAGGACCAGGTCGGGGCGCCCTTCGGCATCCATGCGCGTGGCCAGGATCTCGCGTCCCTTGTACTGCAGGGAGACCAGGTCGCCGGACGCCTTGGCCACGACCGCGCTGACGAGGCCGTTGTCGAGGGTATAGGTCTGGTCGTCTTCCGTGAGTGAGACGTTGCCACGGGTGCAGGCGGTGAGGAGTCCGGCGGTGAGCAGGCACAGCACCGCGAAAGGACGGAAGAAGGATCGGTTCATCGGGTTGGTTCGGTAACGGTTAATCGGTTGCAAGATACGCTTTTTTCAGCAAATAGTCAATGCTTTTTCAACCAGTCGATCAGCGGAATCTGCATCTCCAGCGTCAGGCGGCCGTAATCGTCCGGCTCGCGGAGTTCGAGGCGGACCGGGGCGCCGGCGGGGCCGGTCAGCTGCTCGCCGATGCGGCAGGAGGCGCCCTCCCAGGCGTACGCCGCAGCAGCATGCTGCACGGCGGTCCGGACCGCAGCCGGGTCGGCGTCGCGGTCGCGTGCCGGCTGGATGACGAGCACGCCGCGGGGGGCCGTCAGGGCGATCAAGTCCTCGAAATCATAAGGCAGCCGCTCTTCCGCCCCGGCGAACAGGCCCAGGCGGGGGAGCAGGTTGTGGAGGTGGCTGTAGCGCGTCATTCCGGACAGGCCGTCGGCGCCGGTGTCGCTGCGCATCGGCGTGAAGCCGCACACGGACACGACGTTGCGGATGCGCGGGTCGAGCGCGGCGGCATACAGGCCGACCGTGCCGCCGAGGGCGAAGCCCAGCAGGCTGATGCGCTCCGGATCCGCCAGCGGTTCCTGCGTGAGGGCCGTGACGGCGTCCTGCACGTCGGTGACCATCCGCCCGAGGCGTGACCATTGCGGGTAGCGCTCATAGAAGGGGGCGTACTCGCTGCAGCGGGAGCCGAAGCCGCTCTGGTCGAAGGCCAGGACGGCGAAGCCCTCCTTGACCAGCGCGGGGATGGGATGCGTGTCCGTATGATAGACCCACATGTATCCCAGGGGGAAATGGTAACCGTGCAGCCAGATGACCACCGGCAGCCGCGTCCCCTCCGGCGTGTCCGCCGGATAATAGAGGTCGCCGCGGATGCCCTCGGGGCCGAAGCTGATGCGCTTGGAGGCCATGCCTTCGTTGTCGGCGGCGAGCCATCCGAACTCGGGGATGCCGCGGCCGATCACCCAGGCGGGGACGTCCGGTCCCAGCTGACCGGGATTGTACGGGCCCTTGAGGGATTCGAGCGGCCCGGCCTGCGGCCGGCCCGGGAAACGCCGCGGAGCGGCGGGCAGGGCGGCCGGGGCGGAGCCCAGCATTTGCCGGACGGCGGCGAGCAGGGTCCCCTTGCGCCGCTCCCAGTCCTGCCGGTCGCGGGCGACCGGCTGCTGCGGCCGGTGCGCGGGATAGTCGGAGAGTTTGAACATTTCGCCGCTGCTGCGGCGCCAGGCTTCCCAGTCCCAGGCGAACAGGGGCTGGTAGTCCCATTTGCGGGTGCTGCGGCCGAACTGGATGTCGAGGAAGTCCAGGCAGGCGGCCATGTCATTGCCGCCGTGGAAGCCTGGCACGCGCAGCAGGCTGAGCCGGTCCTCCGCCCCGTAGCGGGCGTAGGTGGGCAGGGAGGCCTCATAGACCCGCTCCTGGGCCCATCCGTTGGCGACTTCGTCGTTGAGGCCCCACTCCATCAGCACGGCACGCGGGGCGATGAGGTCCAGCAGCAGGTTGGCGTCCACCGGCAGCCGGTCTTCCCGGCCGCAGAAGAAGCGCAGGCCGGGCAGGAACCAGTCGGGGAACATCCGGGTGGTGCTCTCGATGCTCTCCCCGCCGCCGCGTTCCCCGGCATAGCGCCAGGGGACGAAGCCGCCCACGCCGGTGCTTCCGGCCACCAGGGCGGCGATGCGGGGATCGAGGACGGCGGCGATGGCGGCCATCTTCCCGTCGCGGGAATAGCCGTACAGGGCCACCCGCTCCGTGTCGACCTCCGGCAGCGTGCCGAGCCAGTCCAGCACGATGGAGACCAGCCAGGCGCGGCGCGTGAGCGCGGAGAAAGTGTAGTCCGGATACAGCTCCTTGAGCGCGGCGCCGTCATCCATGAAGTCATTGCCGGCATAGCCGGCGCTGATCCAGCCCCGCTGCAGCAGGAGGTTGCCCTGGCCGCCGAGGTTGGTGGACAGCAGGACGGGGCAGCGCTGTCCCGCCGCTCCCGCCGGGATGCTCACGCTGGCGCGCACGCTCCCTTTGCCTTCCGGCCCGAACCAGAGCCGGACCGTCCGGGAGCGGATGCCCGCGGTCTCGCTCTCTTCGAGGACTTCGACCCGGGAGATGGCCGGCTTGGGCGGCATCGTGCCCCATTCGTAGCGGATGAACAGGTCGAGGATCTCGGCGCGGCGGCGCTCCCAGTCGGCGTCCGTGACGACGGGGGAGCCGTCCAGGAAGGTCCGCGCGTCGGGAAGGAGGTTCGTGCGGGGAAGTGACTCGAAATCAGGGGGAAGCGCGCCGCTCTTCTGCTGCCAGGCATCGAATTCGGGGCAGGGCGGGAGGGCCTCCTGCATCCAGCGCAGGTAGTCGTCGCGCCCGTCGGCGAAAGCGATTGTACCCGCGAGCAGGGCAGGTACAATCAGGAGCAAGATCTTTCTCATGTCGTGATCAGCGCTTGGGAGTCCATCCTGCCAGGACGAATGCCGGATCCTGGTATCTCGCGATCAGGTCGGCGTCCCGCTTCGCGTCCAGCTGGCGGGAGAACGGGTGGCGCTTCGACACGTCCACCAGCTCGCCGCTGTCGGCGTCGCGGGTCTGGAACTCGAGCATCGTCGAACTCTTCTCGCCGATGGCGCTCCACCCCTGCGGGTTGAAGTGGCGGGTGGTGCAGTTGATCACCACGAACTCGGCATCCGGGTAGGCGGTGCCGTGGTTGGTATTGGTCCGGCCGTAGTCGGCGGGACGCTCGGGCAGGCCCTCGAAGTGGCACTCCACGAAGACGTCGCCGTGGGCGGGCTTGACGTTGCGTACCCAGGAGAAGGGGCCGCCGTGGTTGTAGAACTTGCTGTGGTAAGCGAACAGGCTGCCCCGGCCGAGGATGGTGTCGCCGTCGCCGATCAGCTCGCTGTCCTGCATATAGACGGTGCCGTTGGCCTGGAGGGCGTCGCCGGAGCCGATGATGCGGACGCGGTACATGGCGATGCGCTCGCCGTGCAGCAGGAGGCCTTCCGCCTGGCCGAAGAGGTCGGTGGCGATGCAGATGTCCTCGAGGACGATGTCGTCGCAGTTGTCCAGCGCGAAGGCGGCCCGGCGGGAGGGGAAGGTGCCCGGCCATTCGTTGGTCTTGACCCGGAGGGGATGGGGGTTGAAGACTTCGTTGTTGGCGTAGTGGACCTTGGTGGCGTCCATCCCGGCGCCGCGGATCACGACGTTGGTCTTGTTGCGGGCATAGACGAGCTCCTCGTAGTCGCCGGCTGCGACCGTGATCCAGGTGGTGTCGCGGCAGAAGTCAGGCACGGCGTCGAGCGCTCCCTGCACGGTATTGAAGTCGCCGCTGCCGTCGGCCGCCACGCTCAGGTGCCGGGGATCGGCGGGGCCGGAGGCCTTGGTGGAGAACTTCCAGGCGCCTTTCTTTACGCCTGCGAATTCCCCGCAGACCAGTGCGCCCGGATCGATGGTCACGTAGTAGTCGTGGCCGTACTCGAGCAGGTTGTTGTGCGGATAGATGGTGGCGGTGTTGTCGTGGATGATCACCGGATGGAAGCGGAATCCGTCCGTGAAGCCGCCGATGATGGTCAGCTGCATGTCGCGCGGCGTGGGTTCCGCGACCCCGGAGGGCGTGCCCGGAAGGGTGTTCTTGTTGGTGGCCACGAAGTCCCGGCTATAGTCGTAGGGGACGGGGGTGTAGTCGCACTCGGGGCCGTACTGGCGGCTCTGGGTCAGCCCGTCGGGCAGGCTCAGGTCGAGGCTGTCCACGCATTCGCCGCTGCGGGCGTCGAAGATGCGGATGAAGCCCGCCTCGCCGCGCACGGGCGGCTCGGGGAAGGTGAGCACGAGGTGCGTGTCGGGGTTGACGCCGGACGCCCCCTTCGCGGGGAAATAGCTGACCGGATCCTGCGTGCAGGCGGCCAGCAGGGGCAGGATCGCGAAGATGATTTTGGCTTTCATGGGAAACGGTTGATTGGGATTTTACATCAGGTATTGGGAAGCGTCCTCGCCCCGGGCCTGCATCTCCCGGATGCGGGTGGAGGAGATGTCCACGATGGGGGCGTCGAGCAGGCGGATCCGGTAGAGCCGGTCCAGGTCCTCGAGGCTGACCTGCCCCGGGGCGGCGTTCTGCGACGCGTCGAGCACGTAGGGGACGGGGAAGTGCCGGCACTCCTCCAGCAGCATCTCCCGGATGCGGGCCATATCGTAGCCCTTGCGGGGATAGACGACCACGCCGTATTCGCTCAGGAGGCGGGGGGCGTCGCGCCAGAGGTGGATGCGCTCGAGGTTGTCGGCGCCGATCACCAGGGTGAAATCATTCTCCGGCTCACGCCGCTTGAGTGCGTCCAGGGTGCGGATCGTGTAGTGCGGCGCGGGCATCTCCAGCTCGATGTTGTCCACCCAGACATGCAGTTCGGGATGGCGCCGGACGGCGTCGATGGCCGCCCGGTAGCGCCGCTCGGCGGAGAGGGCCTTGGACGGGTCCTTGAGCGGGTTCTGCGGGGAGATGACCAGATAGACCCAGTCGAATTCGCGGGTCACGGTGAGCCGCTCCATGATGGCCTGGTGGCCGATATGGAGCGGATCGAAGGAACCGGAATAGACGGCTATTCGCATAGGAACTTGTCTACGAGGGCTTCCGACTCGGCGAAAGTGTCCTCCAGTTTGTCATTGATCAGGTCGTAGTCGAATTTGCCTGCGGCGAAGTCCAGCTCCCAGGCGGCCTTGGCCAGCCGCTCGCGGATGGCTTCCTCGCTGTCGGTGCCCCGGCCGCGCAGGCGGGCCTCCAGCACCTCCATGCTCGGCGGGATGATCAGGACCGAGAGGGCGGCGTCCCCGAAATATTTCTTGAGGTTGACCCCTCCCTTGACGTCCACGTCGAAGATGATGACGTGGTCCTTGGCCCAGATGCGCTCCACTTCGCTCTTGAGCGTGCCGTAGAAGCGGTCTTCATAGACTTCTTCGTATTCGATGAAAGCGTCTTCGGCGATCAGCTCCCGGAAGCGCTCCGCGTCGATGAAATAGTACTCCACACCGTCCTGCTCGCTGCCGCGCGGCGGGCGGGAAGTGGCTGATATGGAGAATTCAAACTCGGGATGGAGCCCCAGGAGATGGTTCACGACGGTGCTTTTGCCGGCACCGGAGGGAGCAGAAAAGATGATGACTTTGCCTTGCATTATGTGGTCTTTTCCACAAAAATAATTATTTTTGCACGATTTACTGAAAGTTAGTCACAAATCATATTATTTTTATGAAGGTTTCCTACAAAGAACTGGGCCTGGTGAACACCCGCGCGATGTTTGCCAAAGCCGTCAAGGGTGGTTATGCCATCCCCGCTTTCAATTTCAACAACATGGAGCAGCTGCAGGCCATCATCATGGCTGCCGCCGAGACCAAGTCCCCGGTCATCCTCCAGGTATCCAAAGGCGCCCGCAACTACGCCAACCAGACCCTCCTCCGCTACATGGCACAGGGTGCCGTGGAGTATGCCAAGGAGCTGGGCTGGAAGAAGCCCCAGATTGTCCTTCACCTCGACCACGGCGACAGCTACGAGCTCTGCAAGAGCTGCGTGGATTTCGGTTTCTCTTCCGTGATGATCGACGCTTCTTCCCTTCCGTACGAAGAGAATGTCAAGCTGACCCGCAAGGTGGTCAACTACGCCCATAAGCACGACGTGACCGTCGAAGCCGAACTCGGCGTGCTCGCCGGTGTCGAGGACGAAGTGTCCTCCGCGGTCTCCCACTACACCAAGCCCGAGGAAGTGATCGACTTCGTCAAGAAGACCAAGTGCGACTCCCTCGCCATCTCCATCGGTACTTCCCACGGCGCCTACAAGTTCACGCCGGAGCAGTGCACCCGCGACGAGAACGGCAAGCTCGTCCCGCCACCTCTCGCTTTCGATGTGCTGAAGGCCATCGAGAAGAAGCTCCCCGGCTTCCCGATCGTGCTCCACGGATCTTCTTCCGTGCCGCAGGAGTATGTCGACATGTGCAACAAGTATGGCGGCAATCTGCCGAACGCCATCGGTATCCCCGAGGAGCAGCTCCGCAAGGCTGCGAAGAGCGCCGTCTGCAAGATCAACATCGACTCCGACAGCCGTCTCGCGATGACCGCCGCCGTGCGCAAGCACCTGGCTGAGAACCCGGCCCACTTCGATCCCCGCCAGTACCTCAAGCCGGCCCGCGAGGAGATGAAGAAGATGTACATCCACAAGATTATCAACGTCCTCGGCTCCAACGGCAAGGCCCGCTAACGGTTTAGTTCGCCAACGTAGTCCCGGGATCCCCGTGAGCAAAAAATGCTTCTGGGGATTCCGGAACTTCGTTTTTGGCTCCCACTGCTGGCAGCAGCCGTACCTCACGCACCCAGCCCACGGCCCCCGACGGCACGGGCAAACGGCCACAGGCTCACGCACAACTGGCGCATAGGCTGCTGCGGTGTTTTCAATTTTATTTTGTATATTTAGGAGTTAAAACAATAACCAATGAGAAGATTTCTTTTATTATTATTGATTTTGGTCGCTTTTGCGCCGGGGGCTTTTGCCGTCGAAGACTGGCAGAACCCTGCCGTGAACCAGCGGAACCGCGCGCCGATGTCCGCCACGCTCGCCAACGACAGTCCGAAGCTCTCGCTCGAGGGCATCTGGAAATTCCAATGGTACGAGACCCCCGACGCGCGCTCGCGCGATTTCTATAAGGTGGGCCTGGACGATTCCGCCTGGGGCCGGATGCCCGTGCCGGGGATGTGGGAGCTCAACGGCTACGGCGAGCCGCTGTATGTCAATATCGGCTACGCCTGGCGCGGTCACTACCGCACCCAGCCCCCCGTGCCGGCCACGGAGCATAACTATGTAGGACAGTACCGCCGCTCGTTCGCCATCCCGGCGGACTGGGACGGCCGCGACATCTTCCTGGCCATCGGCTCCGCCACCTCCAACCTGCGGGTGTGGGTCAACGGCAAGGAAGTCGGCTACAGCGAGGACAGCAAGCTCGAGGCCCGTTTCGATATCACCAAATACGTCAAGCCCGGGCAGGATGCGCTGATCGCGCTGGAGATTTTCCGCTGGTGCGACGGTTCCTACCTGGAGGACCAGGATTTCTGGCGCTATGCCGGCATCGCCCGCGAGTGCTACCTGGAGGCGCGCCCCAAGGCACGCATCGAGGATCTCCGCATCCAGGCCGGGATGGACGGACGCTACGAGATCCTCACCACCATCACGCCGAAGACATACGATGTCAAATTCTTCCTCTCCGGTCCGGACTACCCCGAGCGGGAAGTAAAGTCCTCCGGCCGGGTGGAGAATGTCCGGCTGTGGAGCGCCGAGACCCCGAATCTCTACCACCTGCGCGCCGTGTGCTATCCCCGCCTGGGGAAGCCGGAGACGGTGGAGCTCGACTTCGGCTTCCGGGAGACCCGCATCGCCGGCGGCCAGCTGCTCGTCAACGGGAAGCCCGTCCTGATCAAGGGCGCCGACCGGCACGAGATGTCCGCCACGGGCGGATACGTAGTCACGGTCGAGGAGATGATCGAGGATATCCGCATCATGAAGGAGCTGAATATTAATACGGTACGCACCAGCCACTATCCCAACGACCCCCGCTGGCTGTCGCTCTGTGACCGCTACGGCCTCTATGTGATCGACGAAGCCAACATCGAGTCGCACGGCATGGGCTACGGCGAGCGGACGCTGGCCAAGGAGCCGACCTACGCGCAGATGCATCTGGAGCGCGTGCAGCGGATGGCGCAGCGCGACGTCAACCATCCCAGCATCATCGTCTGGAGCCTGGGCAACGAAGCCGGCAACGGCCCCAACTTCGAGGCCGCCTACGACTGGCTCAAGGCCTGGGATCCGACCCGTCCCGTGCAGTATGAGCGCGCGGAGCTGGAGCGCAACACCGACATCTACTGCCCGATGTACGCGGGCTACGAGCGTATCGTCGAATACGCCCAGAGCAACCCGTCCCGTCCGCTGATCCAGTGCGAGTACGCCCACGCGATGGGCAATTCGATGGGCGGATTCGAGGACTACTGGGATCTCTACCGGCAGTATCCGTCCCTGCAGGGCGGCTGCATCTGGGACTTCGTGGACCAGGCGGTCCGCTGGCCTTCCGCCAAGTCCCGCTGGGGCTATATCTACGCCTTCGGCGGTGACTTCAACGACTACGACCCGTCCGACAACTCCTTCAACTGCAACGGCATCATCGCCGCCGACCGGAGCTGGCATCCCCACGCCTGGGAGGTGCGGCACGGCTACCGCTCCATCCTGACTTCCGCCCTGGCGGAGCAGGCCCTGGACGGACGTGTGCAGGTCTATAACGAGAACTTCTTCATCGACCTGGGCCGCTACCTGATGCGCTGGGAGGTCGTGGCCGACGGCCGCGCCGTCCTCGCCGGGCAGTTGGATGCCCCGAAGGCGGCTCCCCAGCAGACGCTGACCGCCGACCTGGGCTTCCGCAAGGCGGACCTGGCGGCCATCCCCGGCGAACTGTATCTCAATGTCAGCTATGTCCTGCGCTGCGCGGACGGCCTGCTGCCGGCGGGTACGGAGGTCGCGAACGACCAGATCCTGCTGCGGGAGGCGCCTTACCGCGTCACGGCTGCCGACCTGCGCGGACGGCAGTGGGAGGCGGATTTCGACCCGGCCACGGGTGCGCTCTGCTCCTACAAGGTGGACGGCAAGCAGCTCCTGGCCGTCCCGCTGATGCCCTGCTTCGGACGCGCCGTGACCGAGAACGATCTCGGTGCACGCCTGGAGCGCCGGATGGGAGCCTGGCTCTACCCGGCCTTCAAGCCGCTCTCGGTCCATCGCGACGCCCGCTGCGTGGAGGTGGTCTATGATGTGGCCGACGGCCTCGCCAAGGTCACGATGCAGTACACCCTGGCCGACGACGGCAGCATCCAGGTCACGGAGCAGATGGCCGAAGTGCGCGAGGATGCGCCCGAGCTTTTCCGCTTCGGCGTGGAATTCGCCATGCCCGGCACCTTCAGCACGCTGGAGTTCTACGGCAAGGGTCCCTTCGAGAACTACATCGACCGCCAGCGCGCCGCGCAGGTAGGCGTGTGGAAGCAGAGCGTGGCGGAGCAGTACCACCTCGGCTATGTCCGGCCACAGGAGTCCGGCACCCATGTCGGCATGCGCTGGATGCGGGTCACTGATGCCGCCGGCTGCGGGTTCGAGATCTCCTCGCCGGAGAAATTCTCCGCTTCCGCCCTGCCCTTCGGCCGCCGGGACATCGACCTGTCGGTCACCGGCGGCGGCCGGGGTGACCACGGCGACCAGCGCCACTCGCCCGAGCTCCGGGAAGACGGCCTGACCCACCTCAACGTGGACCTGGCCCAGATGGGACTGGGCTGCGTGACTTCGTGGGGCTCGCTGCCGCGGGAGCAGTACCGCCTGAAAGCGGAACCGCGCGTGTTCAGCTTCACGCTGAAGCCGCTGCTGTAGCGCGTTATCCGCCCTGTGTTCTCATAGAAGATTGATCTTTAATTATCTGCATATAACATTTTACTGCTACACCAAAGCGCTGCGGGATCGGGCTGTACTCGTCCGGACAAAAAAGTCCGTCCGGGTACAGCCCGATCCCTTCGCGGCTATCCACCGATAGCGGCGGTCGTCCCTACGCACCCTGCGCACGGCCCCCGTCCGCGCAGGCCAACGGGCGCAGGCTCACGCACATCCCCCCACCGCCCGCCGCGGGCATTTTAGACTGTAAAGTGCTGGAGACGTCCCAATTATAAGGACGTCTCCAGCAATAACTGCGTATTATGAGGGTGTCGTCCCTGTTTTACGGACATCTCCCACATCCGTTCCCACGCTCCGGTCCCACATCCGTTCCCACGCTCCGGTCTCACACTCCGTTCCCACGCTCTGGTCTCGTGCTCCGGTTCTACACTCCAGTCCCACACTCTGGTCCCGTGCTCCGGTTCCACGCTCCGGTCCCACATCGTTATTTACTCCGATGCCTCCCGCAGTGAACTGCGCGATGTATATAACTCATTTTCAACCTAAACTGAAATCATGGGTGGCTCAAAACAGCACCCGTGTTTTCAGTTATAATTGAAAGTCAGCGAATTGACTTGTTACGGTTCGCGGCGAGAATAGGGAAACTGGTTTTTGTAGTAGGTCAAGTTATTGTCTATCAATCAACAACAAAAACACGGGCAGCTCAAAACAGTACCCGTGTTTTTAGTTATGATTGAAAATCAGCGAATTGACTTGTTACGGTTCGCGGCGAGAATAGGGAAACAGGTTTGTGTAGTAGATCAAGTTATTGTCTATCAATCAACAACAAAAACACGGGTGGCTCAAAACAGTACCCGAGTTTTCAG
>CADASN010000014.1 GCA_902790635.1 uncultured Bacteroidia bacterium
CCTCGAGGGTCGTGCCGGGAGCGACACGCAGTTCGAAGTTACCGTCGATGTCGGTGACCACGCCGTTGGTGGTGCCGGGGACATACACGGAAGCTCCGACGATCGCTTCTCCTTTGGAATCCAGGACCTTACCCCGGGAGACCTGCTGCGCGAACGCGGAAGTCCCCGAAAGGAGCAAAGCCACGACAGCCGTAAGCGCCATCAGCGCTTTGCGGCTCACTGAGAAAATAGATTTCATCAAGCTTTGTTTTTTTGGTTGTTATTAATAAAGGTTGTTAATCGCCTTTTTAAATCACACAAAGATACGAAACATTTAAAAAATAGATTCAATTTTTTTAAAAAACGCTGCACATATTATAAATAATATCGCGAAAATGGACATCTTGGGGCAAAAAAAGACCGCACCGGAAAGGTGCGGTCCCAAGGTATCGGACAGGGTCCGGAGACTATTCCATGTAGAAGCGCTCGTCCAGCGGGATGGATACCGGGGAGTTGTCGGGATTGACCTCCATGATATCGGCCATGTAGTCCCACCATTTCTGGACGATGGGGTTGCCTCCGAGGTCCTGGGAGCCTTCGTCGCCCTCGACTTCCTGATAGGCGAACAGGATGTTGGTGTCCTTGTCCCACCAGATGGAGTAGTTCTTGACGCCGCTGTCAGACAGGAGTTTCTTGAGTTCGGGCCAGATGGCCGCGTGCCTGCGCTGGTATTCGTCTTCGAATCCCGGCTTCAGGAACATTTTGAATGCTTCTCTTCTTGCCATAATAAATTGGTCGTTTTAGATATTGTAATTGGTCAATTGCAGTTCTGCGTTGGTAAAGATACGGATATTTTTTAAATTTGAGCAGAAAAACCACAGCAACCATGAAGAAAACCACCCTCCTTCTCAGTCTGCTCCTCGCAGGCATTTCTGCCGCCGCGGCAGACTTCCCGATCATCCGTACCTATGATGCGGCCTCGCAGCAGCCGTTTGAGCTGAGCGTCCCGGTCCCGGATGGCAACTATTTGGTAACCCTGGAGATAGGATCCCGTAAAAGGGCGGCGCGGACTTTCGTCAAGGCCGAGTCCCGGCGCCTCTGCGTCAACGACCTGGCCACGGCCAAAGGCGAAATCAAGACCGTGAGCTTCCTGGTCAACAAGCGTGACCGGACCATCCGCGAGGAGGGCAAGGACCCCGTCGACGTCATCACCAAGCCCCGCGAGAAGTTCAAACTGGACTGGGACGGTGACCTGACCCTGGAGATCGGGGGAGACGCCCCGGCCGTGGCCTCCGTGCGCATCGAGCCGGCGCCGGCGGGCGTGACCACCGTCTTCCTCTGCGGGGATTCGACGGTCGTGGATCAGGATATCGAGCCCTGGGCCAGCTGGGGGCAGATGTTCCCCTGGTTCTTCGATACGCAGGTTGCGGTGGCGAATTATGCCGAGAGCGGCGAGCGCGCTGATACCTTCATCGGCGCCGGGCGCCTGCGCAAGATCCTTTCCGTGATGCAGCCGGGCGACTATGTCTTCGTCGAATTCGGACACAACGACATGAAACTCAAGGGGCCCGGCAAGGGCGGCTATTATTTCTTCGCTACGCAGCTCAAGACCTTCATCGATGAGGTGCGCGCGAAGGGAGGATTCCCCGTGCTCGTGTCCCCGACGCACCGTCGCAATTTCGATGCGGACAACCATATCATCGAGACCCACGAGGACTATCCGGAGGCCATGGAATGGGTGGCCCGCCGCGAAGGCGTGCCCTTCCTCGACCTGCACCGCATGAGCGCCGTCTTCTACGAGGCGATGGGACCGGAAGGTTCCAAGCGCGCCTTCGTGCACTACAAGGCCGGCTCCTTCGAGGGCATGCCGAACGATGTGGAGGACAATACCCATTTCAATACCTACGGTGCCTTCGAGCTCGCGAAATGCGTGGTCGTTGCCATCCAGGCCAGCGGCCTGCCGTTGGCGGCGCATGTGGCGAACTTCAGCGGCTTCAGCCCGGCCGTTCCCGACGCGCCGGAGAGTTTCCGCTGGCCGCTCAGTCCCTACCGCGATACCTACGGGGTGCAGGTGCTGGAGAAAAACGACAATGCGACCGTTATTCGATAACGGTCGCAGTACGGCTTGATTCATCGAGGGGCGTACCCCTCGAGCTCCCCTCGGCGCTGCGCTTCGAGTCTTCAGATAATACCATCCCTTGCTTCAGCGAAGGATCGTGTATCGGACGGCAGGGATGGCGACGGAGCCGCCGTCGGCAGTTGTGTTATAATGATACAGGCCCCAGCGGACGCCTTTCCAGAAGCCATAATCCACGAAGAAAGGCGCGCCGCAGGGCGTGAAGGTCTTGCCGTCCAGGCTGTAGGAGAAGCGGTAGGCCTGCGCCGGAATATCGAGTTGCAGGCGCAGCCATACTTTCCCGCCCCGCAAGGCGGCCAACGGACTCTCATTTCCTTGCGCATCCGTGAGATATAGCGAATTCCGGCCGTCAATCCGCCGGACGCCCAGCAGGCAGTTTCCACGCCCCAGGCAAGCCAGCCCGGCGCGGCCGCCGTCGGTGAGCGTGCGGACATCCAGCTCCGCCGTGACTTCGCTCTCATAGCCCAGCACCCGCTGGGTCAGCGTGTTGCGGGCCTGCAGGAAACTTCCGGCGCGGAGCGCGTGCAGCGTCAGCGCCCCGGGCCGCTCCGTGAGCGACCAGGCCCCGTCCGCGGGGTCGTGATTCCATTGCCACTGCGGCCCGAGGACCGCCGTGGCGAAATCATCGTCCGTCTGCGGCAGCCCGGGCTTGCTGTCCGGGAAAGGCTTGGTCCACACCCGGACCGGCTCGCCGATACCGTTGCGGTCCAGGTCCACGCCGACCACCGGCCAGCCGTCGTCGCTCCACTGCATCGGCTGCAGGTGAACCACGCGCCCCAGCGCACCCAGGCGCTGGAAATGCAGGAACCACCACCTCCCGTCCGGGGTATCCACGATCGCGCCCTGATGGGGACCATTAATGTCGGTCGAACCTTGCTCCAGCACCACCCTCTTCTCATAGGGACCATAAATACTTCTGGAGCGGAGCACCGTCTGCCAGCCGCCTTCCACACCGCCTTCCGGGATGGAGAGGTAGTACCAGCCGTCCCGCTTGAGCCATTTCGTGCCTTCGGCCACAGGGCCCGTGTAAACCGTCACGCCCTCGTCCAGCAGCGCCCGTCCGTCCGGACTCATCCGGTGGACGATGATGGGCCCGGCGCCGTGCCGGCTGCGGCCCAGATAGGCCTGCCCGTCCTCGTCCCAAAAGGGACAGGGATCCTCCCATTTCGCCACCGCCTTTACGCAGTGCAGCGGGCTCCAGGGCCCTTCGGGCCGTTCCGCCTGCGTCATGAACAAGCCTTCGTCGGGGGTGCAGAAATAGATCCAGAACCTGCCGTCGTGCCAGCGGAGGGCGGGGGCCCAGGAGCCGCCGGCATAATGCCGGTTTTCCGACCAGCCCGGCAGGTCGAATCGGTCGTAAACCTGCGTCACGATCCGCCAGTTCACCAGATCGTCCGACTCCAGGATCTGCATCCCGATGAAATGGAAGTCGGAAGCCACCATATAGTACTTGTCCCCGACCCGGATCACGTCTGGATCGGACCAGTCGCCGTTCAGGATGGGGTTGATGTACGTGCCGTTGCCTTGGTCGCCCCAGGCCAGGCGGGGCGCCTGTGCCCGGGCGGCGCCTGCGGCAAGCAGACAGCAAAGAGAGAGGAGGAGGAGTTTTCGCATGGGACTGTATGTTCTCCTACAAATTTACTGAAAAAAACAGTACCATGCAGGAAAACAACAAACCGCAATTATTTATTATTTTTGTGACACAAGTCTACCACCATGTACGCACCGGTCATCCTCTTCCTTTTCCTTGGGCTCTTGAATAGCGCCCAGCCGCAGGCGGCGGGAATCCGGGCCGCAGACAGCGGCGTCCGCGAGGCGGTGCAGGTATTCCGCGATCCGCCGGATTCCGCGCGGACGAAGGTTTGGTGGTTCCACGGCGAGACCGCCACGACGCGTGAAGGCATCACTGCGGATCTGGAGGCCTTCAAGGCGGCGGGTGTGGGTGGTGTCGTGTATTATGACCAGGTCCACGGACCCGCAGAAGATGCCCTGGATGCTTTCAGCCCGCCGTGGTGGGAGATGCTCAAGTTCGCCGCGCTGGAGGCGAAGCGGATCGGGCTGGGTTTCGAGATCCATGTGTCCAACGGCTATGTGGCCGGCGGGCCGTGGATTACCCCGGAGACGGGGATGCAGCGGCTCTGTTCGGCCGACACGCTGGTGCGGGGCGGGAGCCGTTTTCGCGGCCGGCTGGCCGCGCCGAGTGCCCAGGACTGGTGGCGGGACGTGGCCGTGCTGGCCTGGCCCGTGCGGGCGGAGGACTGGCAGGATGTCGCCCTGGATGCCCTGTCCTGCCGGGTGCCGGCCGGCTTCACGGCGCGGAGCATCAGCTATACGGCGAAGAAGGCCCGCAAGTCGCGTATCGGGGCGATGAATTATCCGGACGGCCCGGCGCCGGAGTTCTACGGGATGAATTTCGAGCCGTACGGCATGGTCGGTACCCTGGAGTGCTCTGAGGACGGCGTGCATTGGCAGGCTGTCTGCGATCTTCCGCGGCCGGGCGGTGCTTCGGGACTTGCGGAGCGGACGATTGCTTTTGCGGCGACGACGGCTCCGTGCTGGCGCATCCGGGATGCTGCGGACGGCCTGTCCGGTATCCGCCTCTCTTCGCGCGCCCGTCCGGACCGCTGGCAGGAGAAGGCCAATTATTACTCGGAGTTCCACGATGCCGGCTCGACACCCGACTATGCGGCGGGGGCAGTCGATCCGGCTTCCGTGCTGGATTTGACGAAGTTGATGCGTCCGGACGGGACGCTGGACTGGGAAGTCCCACCGGGCGACTGGGTCGTAATGCGCCTCGCCGCCGAGAGCACCCGCGGCGCCATCAAGCACGGGCGGGCCAACCTCATGGGCCTGGAATGCGACAAGATGTCGCGCGAAGCAGCCCGGCTGCAGTTCCGCTCCTATGCCGGGCGTATCCTGGATACGCTTTCGCGCATCGGCGCGAAACCGGCCGGGGTCTGCATGGACAGCCACGAGGCTGGCCCGCAGAACTGGACGCCTGACTTCCCGCGCATCTTCCGCGAACGAAACGGCTATGACCTGTTGCCCTGGCTGCCCGCCATGCGGGGGTGCATCGTGGGCAGTGCGGCGCAGACCGAGCGCTTCCTGCTGGACCTGCGGCGGACGATCGCGGATGCCGTGACGCAGAATTACTATGGCGAACTGGACCGCTTGTGCCGCGCCGCCGGCGTCCGCTTCACGGCGCAGGCGACGGGCAACCAGCTGAGCCTGGGCGCTGATAACATCGGCGCCAAACGCCTGGTGGACAAGCCGCAAGGGGAATTCTGGGCCCGTGACGTCCATGGCAGTTTCGACATTGTGGACTGCGCTTCCGCCGCCCACCTCTACGGGAAGCAGATTGCTTCCGCGGAGGCTTTTACCGATGCGAAATACAGCGATTCGCCCGCGACGCTCAAGCAACTGGCTGACTTCGCTTACTCGCGCCTGATCAACGAATTCGTGGTCTGTGCCTCCGCCTATCAGCCCCGCCTGGATGTGATCCCCGGGAACGTGGCGAACGGCCGGCAGTACTGCCTGAACCGCAACAATCCGATCTGGCCCTGGAGCCGCCCATTTTGGGATTACCAGGCCCGATGCGCCGCCCTGCTCCGGCAGGGTGAGCCGGTGGTGGACCTGCTGGTGTATCTGGGGGATGACCCGCCGGTCAAGACACTGGCGCACCTGCTGCCCGTGATCCCCGAGGGGTACAACTTCGATACGACGGCACTGGATGGGCTATCCGGAGCCGTGGTGGCGCAGCGGTCCGACGGGACGTCCGTCCTGCGGCTCCCTTCCGGGATGGAATACAGGATGCTGGTGATCCAGCGGAATGTCCGCGTGGACGAAGCACTGCGCAAGCGGCTCGACGCCTGGCGAGCCGCCGGACTGCCGGTGTATGAGGCAGGTGGCGCTTCGGACTTCTCCGTGCCGGTCCCTGTGCCCTTCGCCCCGGACCTGGGCTTCCGCAGCGCCGCCAGGCTGGACGATTGCGTCCGCTTCGGACATCGCCGCCTGGCTGACGCGGACGTGTATTTCGTGTATAACCACAGTCCGGAAGCCTTCGCGCAGGAAGTCACCCTGCGGACGCCCTACCGCCGGCTCTACCGGCTGGATCCGCTCGACGGATCCGTCTCTTCGCTCGCCCTGACCACCGCCGGGGGCGAAAACGGGCCCTGCTGCCCCGGGGAAGCAGAAAAACCGGCCGCCAGGGGCGAAAACGGGTCCTGCTGCCCCCGGGAAACAGAAAAACCGGCCGCCGGGGGCGAAATGAGCCCTCAGTGCCCCCGGGAAGCGGTCTGGCTGGAACTGGCGCCGGACGAATCGGTCTTCCTGCTTGCCACGGATGTCGCATTGGAGAATGAGTTTCCGGGCGCAGTCCTGCCGGAGTGTATCAGCAACGGATGGTATTCCCGCTACTCCCGACAGGGCCCGAACGGCCATGACCCGATCCCCGCGCTGTCGTCAGCTCCAGCAGTTTCCGGCACCCTGCGCCTGTCCGGTCCCTGGACCGTACGATTCGATCCGGTGATGGGTGGTCCGGATCAAGCCGTTAAATTCAAGCTGTTGTCCGATTGGACGGAGAACCCCGACCCGCGCATCCGCTATTATTCCGGTACGGCGGTCTATACAACGCATTTCCGCTGGCGTCCTGCCGGGAAAGGCAGAAAGAAAGGAGATCCCGGATCTTCGTCAGGAATGACGGAAGGGGTGGCGACGAGTCGCAGGCAATACCTTCGGCTGGACGGGCTGAACTGGATGGCACACGTGACCGTAAACGGCCAGGAGGCCGGTACCATCTGGTGTGCTCCCTGGCGTCTGGACATTACGGATTATCTGCGCCCCGGCCGGAACGAGATCCGGCTGGAAGTGACCAACTCCCTGTACAACAGGATGATCGGCGATGCCGTAGAGTATCCGGACGAACCCGGCGGACACTTCACCCACAGCTCCTTCCCGCTTGTCGATGCCGATACACCCCTGGTCCCCTCCGGCCTCCTCGGAGCCTGGCTGGAGACAAATCGGACGATTCAGAAGTGACGATTATCGCGACTAATAAGCGATTATTGGCCGCCTTCTTTCATTATGCCATGCGGTTGCGGCTCCGCGGCAGCGACAGCTCGCCTCTGGAAGGTTCCGTTCGCTCCGCTCACTCCTTCCCTCCCAACGTCTCCTGCGTCATCGCTGCGCGATAACTTGTATCCGTCGGGCCCCTCCCGCTGACGAGCCGCGGGTGGCTACGCCTTCCTGAGGCGCCTGCCGCCTGCCGTCTCCGCTTCGCACCTGATATCGTGGTCATTTTCCAGATGTTGTGACGATTATCGGATAATCGTCACTTCATCGCGATTGCAAGTCAGGGTGCGGCCATCCTCACATTTGAGTTCTGCTACCTGGATGAAGGTGGTGTTGGGGGAAAGGCCGTCGGCGCGGGGACCGGGGCGCTGCCCGGGCGCAAGCTTCGGCCGGGAGAGGTGGCAGAAATAGTAGATGTAGGCATGATCGCCGCGGACGACGACATCGCAGTGATTGGCGGAGACGTCGTCGTAGGGCCCTTTGCCCGGCGTCTGCAGCAGATTGCCCGGCTGGCGCGTCCAATGCTCGGCATCGTCGCTGCGGAACACCGCGAAGCCCTTCCATTCATCGCAGATCAGCCACCAGCTTCCTTTCCAGAAGAAGGCCTTGGGACCTTCGCAGGCTTCGATGTCCGGCAGCAGGCCGTGGTCCTCCCAATTGTAGAGATCCCGGCTGTCGGCCCAGGCGATGCGCTTGCCGCTCGGCTCGTCGTTGTACCACATCCGCCAGGTCCCGTCCGGAAGCCGGGCCACGCCGGCATCGATCACCTTCTCGGTAATCAGGTCGAGAACTTTCTGGAACTTCCAGTGGATGAGGTCGTTGGATGTCAGGTGAACGATGTGACGCGGATGCCCCCAGTCGGAGAAAATGCCGGGGACGTAGGTCAGGTACATGTGGTATTCCTTGCCGTCGTCCACGACGGCCGGGGCCCAATAGGTCGGCTGGGCGTCGGGGCGGTAGCCGATCACAGCATCCTGCAGATACTCCCAGTGGGCCAGGTCGTCGGAGACGGCGATCCCGATGGGGGAGCCGTGTACCCATTCCGCCCCGCGGCCGCCCTGAAGGTCTGCGCGGCGGGAGGTGTAGAACATATACCATTGCCCGGTCTCCCGGTTCTGCACGATTTCCGGGTCGGTCGGCCCGCCGTGGACCGGATCGGTATAGAGCGGCTTGGGCGCTGCCCCGCGGTAGTGCTCCAGCAGATTCTCCAGGACGGCATCATCCACCTGGAAGGCCGTGCCGTGGCGGATGCCTTTCGGCAGGCTCAGCAGGTCTGCAGGCACCTCGGACCAGGTCTGGCCGTGGTCCGTGCTGCGCACCGCACCGTAGCGTCCTTCGCGGTAGCGGTCGAAATAGACGACCAGCGAGCCGTCCTCCAGGAAGAGGGGAGAGGGCCCTTCGGCCCAATATTCCCCGTGGATGGGGGCGGATACCCGGGTGGAGAAGCCGCGCTGCATGCTGCGGCTGCGCGTGACGCGCAGGTTTTTCTCCGCCGGGGCGGAATTCTCGTTCTTGACGACCATCAGCAACTCCCGGGTCTGCGGATCCCGCACGACGGCCGCGTCGATGGCGCTGAAGCCCGGATCGAAGTACAGGCGCGTGGGGGTGAAAGTCTTGAAATCCTTCGTGGTGGTGCAGTAGATCCGGTGGTTGAGGCCTTTCTCGGACTCGGAAGTGGCCACCTCGCCGTGCCGTCCGGGGATGGTGGTGGCCCACAGGATCCAGAATGTCCGGGAGGGGGCATCGTAGAACAGCTCCGGTGCCCAGCAGTTGTGCGCTTCCGGCTCGTGCATCATCACGGGGATGGCCTGCTGCTCCGACCAGTGGATGAGGTCGGGCGAGGAGGCGTAGCCGATGATGCGGTCGGTCCAGCTGGAAGTCCAGACGAGGTGGAAGGTGCCGTCGGGCCCCTGGCAGATGCTGGGGTCGCGCATGAGCTTGTCATCGCCGATCTGCGGTACGAGCAGGGAGGCCCCTTCCGCCAGCGGTGTCCAGTTGTAGCCGTCGCGGCTGTAGGCCAGGTGCAGGCCGTCGGCCTGGCCGACAAAATAGGAAAACAGGTAGGAAACGAGGAGTGCTAACGCTTGCATAAAAACTTTATCTTCCGGGCGCGAAGCCGTTGATTTTCATCTCTTCCCCTTCGGGGGTAAATTCGTCCCAGGTCACGTTGCGGACGATGATGTTGCGGGTGTTCGTCACGTTGTCGATGAACTGGGTGAGCCGGCCGACGTGGACGTTTTCTACGGTCACGCCGTCGATCGGGTCACGCTCGTCGCCGCGGAACTCATAGACGGCTTCCGCCTGGCGGCAGGTGGCATTCCGGATGCCGATGTTGCGGATCTTCGTAATCTTCGTCTCGAAGGTCGGGACAATCTCGCGCCACTGGTAGAGGACGTCGGTGTCGATCTCGATGACGCGGTTGGCCTTGTCGGCGCTCACGTTCTCCATCCAGATGTCTTCCAGCAGTCCGCCGCGGCGGTGGTTGGTCTTGATGTAAAGCATCCGGTAAACGGCGTCAGTAGACTTGCAGTCATGCATATAGACATGCTGTACGCCGCCTGCCATCTCGGAGCCGATGCCCATCAGGCAATGGCCCTGGACCACCTCGCAGTTGCGCACGACCACGTACTTCGTCGGGGTGTCGAGCCGCCAGGCGTCCTGGTTGCGGCCGGACTTGATCACTACGGCGTCGTCGCCCTGGTCGAAGACGCAGTCCTCCACGATGGCGTGCTGGGTCATTTCCAGGTCGATGCCGTCATTGTTGTGTCCGTGCGCATAGACGTGCAGGCCGTGTACCCAGGCGTCTTTGCAGAGGTAGAGGTGGATGGTCCAGAACGGACTGTCCTGGATGCGGAAATCGCTGAGCTGCACGTTGGTGCAGCGGTTGAACTGGATGAGGTGCGGACGCATGTTGGCTTCGCCCTCCTCCATCCGGCGATGCTCCACGGGGATGCCGGTGGAGCACATCGCGTAGAGCTGGCGCGTGGCCTGGATGTGCGCCTCGGGACGTGCGAACCAGGTCTCCCAGAAGGCCATCTTCGGGTGGATGAGTCCCGGGCCGCCGATGCCGACGTTCTCGCATTCGTAGGCATAGATCAGCGGGGAATAATTCATGCATTCCGTGCCCTCCCAGGAGGTGTGCACGGCCGGCAGGTAGAGTTTCGGGTCGTCTTCGAAGATCAGCTCGGCCCCTTCGGACAGGTACAGCAGGCAGTTGCTCTGGAAGTGGACGGGTCCCGTGAGCCAGGAGCCGGCCGGGACGACCACGCGGCCGCCGCCGGCTTTGCGGCAGGCTGCCATCGCTTTCGCGAAAGCCGCAGTCGTGGCGCCGGCATCGCCCTGCCTGGCGCCGTACTTCGTGATGGGGAAATCTTTCGCCGGGAAGGCGTACATCTGCAGCGGAGCGAATTCGAACGGCGCCTCCGGTGCCGTGACGACCGTCCCTATCTGGGCGGACAGCCGCAAGGGCACGGCGAGAACCAGAATCAGGAAGAATAATCTTTTACTCATAATCGTGAATGTGTGGCGTTCTCAAATATACGATAAAAATAGCGTACAAGCAAATCACAAAAAAGGCGGTGAACCGGATCACCGCCTTGGGAAAGAACTTCGGATGGAACTATTTCAGGAGTTCGTGCGCGCCGAGCATTGCGGCCGGGTCGAGGGCCTCGTCGAGCTTCTCCTGGGTCATGAGTCCCTCCTCGAGCACGAGGTCGTATACGCTGCGGCCGGTCGCCAGGGCCTTTTTGGCCACTTTCGTGCTGGCCTTGTAGCCGATGTAGGGGTTGAGGGCGGTCACGATGCCGATGGAGTTCTTGACCATCTCGTAGCAGTGCTCCTTGTTGACGGTGATGCCTTCGATGCACTTGGTGCGCAGGGTCTCGATCACGTTGCACAGCCAGGTCACGCTCTCCAGGACGGATTCGCAGATGACCGGCTCCATCACGTTGAGCTGCAGCTGGCCGGCTTCGGCGGCGAAGGCCACGGTGGTGTCGTTGCCGATCACCTTGAAGCAGACCTGGTTGGTAAGCTCGGGGATGACGGGATTGACCTTGCCGGGCATGATGGACGAACCGGGGGCCATCGGCGGCAGGTTGATCTCATGCAGGCCGCAGCGCGGGCCGGAAGCCATCAGACGCAGGTCGTTGCAGATCTTGGAGAGCTTGATGGCGAGCCGCTTGAGGGCGGCGGAATAGCTGACATATGCGCCCGTATCCGGGGTGGCTTCCACGAGGTCCTCGGCCTTGGTCAAGGCGTCTCCGCAAAGCTCGGACATCCGGCGGGTGCAGAGTTCGGCGAAGCCCGGCACGGCGTTGAGGCCGGTGCCGATGGCGGTGCCGCCCATGTTGATCTCCCGCAGCAGCACGGCGTTGCGCTCGAGGTTGGAGATTTCCTCTTCGAGGTTGGTGGCGAAGGCGTTGAATTCCTGCCCGGCCGTCATCGGGACGGCGTCCTGCAGCTGCGTGCGGCCCATCTTGATGTAGTCCTTGAATTCCACGCCCTTGGCGCGGAAAGCGGCGATCAGGCCGCCCAGGCGGCTGACCAGCTTCTTGTTCATGCGGACGAAAGTATAGCGGAACGCGGTCGGATAGGCGTCGTTGGTGGACTGGGCGCAGTTGACGTGGTCGTTGGGGGAGCAGAACTGGTATTCGCCCTTCTTGTGGCCCAGCAGTTCGAGGGCGCGGTTGGCGATCACCTCGTTGGCGTTCATGTTGACGGAGGTACCGGCGCCGCCCTGCATCATGTCCACCGGGAACTGGTCGTGGAACTTGCCGGCTACGATCTCGCGGCAGGCCGCGCAGATGGCATCGGCGATTTTCTCGTCCAGCACACCGAGTTCGGCGTTGGCCATCGCGGCGGCCATCTTGACGTAGGCGATGGAGATGATGTACTCGGGGTAGTCGCACATCCGCGTGGTGGAAATCTGGTAGTTGTTGAGGGCGCGCTGGGTCTGCACGCCATAGTAAGCGTCAGCGGGTACCTGAAGCTCGCCGAGCAGGTCGCTTTCGACCCTGAATTTCTTTGCAGTCATGTTTTGGTATGAAAAATTAGGTTTAGTGTCTTTTTGGGTGAACAAAAGTAGCGTGTTCTTCCCGAAAAACCAAAAAAATGCTTATCTTTGATACCGATACCCTGATGACCAATTATTGAGATAGATTAACCAATTGTTTATAATGAAAAAGATTCTCTCCACCCTCGCCGGCCTTGCGATCGCCGGCCTGACCGTCTTTGCCGCCAATGTCTGGCCTGACGGGACCAAGATGGACAAATGGTTCACATCCGCACCCGCCAAACTGAGCGGCCCGGAGGCTGTCCGTTATGTGATCACGGACTACGGCGTCGTGCGCGACAGCACGCTGCTGCAGACCGAGGCCATCCAGAAAGTCATCGACCTGGCTGCCGGGAACGGCGGCGGCACCGTCGTCATCCCGCAGGGTACCTTCCTGACCAGCTCGCTCTTCTTCAAGTCCAAGACGCACCTCTATCTCGAGAAAGGCGCCGTGCTCAAGGGCAGTGATGACGTGTCCGACTACGCGGTCGTGCCCGTGCACATCGAGGGTGTGATCCAGCCGTATATCGCCGCCCTGGTCAATGCCTACGAGTGCGACGGCTTCTCCGTCCGCGGCGAAGGCGTGATCGACGGCAACGGCCTGCGCTACTGGCGCGATTTCTGGACCCGCCGCCGGGTCAATCCCCGCTGCACCAACCTGGAGGCCCTGCGCCCGCGCCTGTTCTACGCCGCCAACAGCAAGAACGTGCTGCTGGAAGGCGTGACCCTGCGCAACCCGGGCTTCTGGACCACCCATTTCTACAAATGCGACTTCGTGCGCGTCAAGGACATCGTGATCTTCGCTCCGCAGAAGCCGGTTCCGGCCCCGTCCTCCGACGGCGTGGACGTGGACGGCTGCAACAATTTCCACATCACCGGCTGCCGCTTCCAGAACAGCGACGACCTGATCGCCATCAAGGGCGGCAAGGGCCCCTGGGCGGACCAGGATCCCGACAATGCCACCAACAGCAACATCCTCGTGGAGAACTGCTGGTTCGGCCCGGGCTCCGCGATGGTGACCTTCGGCAGCGAGTGCGTGGGCGGTCACAACGTCATCCTGCGCAACTGCGAGGGCGCCGGCGCTTCCCGCGTGCTCTGGCTCAAGATGCGTCCCGACACCCCGCAGAACTATGAGTACATCCTGGTGGAGAACATCACCGGCACGGTGGGCAACTTCATCTACGTGCATCCCTGGACCCAGTTCTTCGACCTGAAGGGCCGCGAGGACATCCCGAAGTCCTATGGATCCCACATCCTGATGCGCAACTGCGACGTGATCTGCACCCGCAAGCCCTACGATATCGTCGAGAAGCCCGAGGAGTTCGAGCTCAGCGACATCGTCTATGAGAACATCAAGATCGACGACCGTTCCCAGCAGCAACCCGGCAGATAATGAGAAGGGCGGTTCTGACGGCGCTGGGCAGCCTGTGCTGCCTCTTCGCGCTCCAAGCGGCTGCTCCGAAGCAGAAGATGGCGAAGTTCATCCAGAAGGAGATGGACTTCGCCGTCCTGCAGTCTATGCGGATGTATGAGTCCGTCAAGGACCTGGACGGCCGCCTGGTCAATACGGTGAAAAACGGAGTCCTGGAGACCTGCGACTCCAAAAACTGGGTGGCGGGCTTTTTCCCCGGTACCTTGTGGTATCTCTATGAATATACGGGCGATCCGGCCATCCTGGATGCCGCTGGACGGATGACGGAGCGGATGGCTCCGGAGCAGTACAACCGGGACAACCACGACGTCGGATTCATGATCTACTGCAGCTACGGCAACGGCTGGCGCCTGACCGGCCGGGACGACTACCGGCAGGTGATCGTCAATGCCGGCAACTCCCTGTCCACGCGTTTCAGCCCGGCGGTCGGCTGCACCCGCTCCTGGAATCCGCAGCCCTGGAAACACCGGGATTTCATCGTCATCGTGGACAATATGATGAACCTGGAGCTGCTCACGGTGACCTCGGCCCTGACCGGTGACGGGAAATTCATGGACATGGCCCGTACGCATGCCAACACAACCATCCGCAACCACTACCGCCCGGACTACAGTTCCTTCCACGTCGTCAATTACGACGAGGGGACGGGGGAGATCCTGAGCAAGGAGACCGAGCAGGGCTACCAGGATGGCTCCGCCTGGTCCCGCGGACAGGCCTGGGGCCTGTACGGCTTCACGATGATGTACCGCCAGACCCGCGATCCACGCTACCTGGAGCAGGCCGTGAACATCGGCAAGTTCCTGATGAACCACCCGGCCCTGCCCAAGGACAAGATCCCGTACTGGGACCTGGACGTGCCCGTGGAGAAAGATACGCCCCGCGACGCATCCTCGGCCTGTATCATGGCGTCCGCGCTCATCGAGCTGTCCACTTTCGTAGAGGATCCTGTCCTCTCGCAGCAGTTCCTGACGCTTGCGGAACAGCAGCTGACCTCGCTCTCCAAGGCGCCTTACAAGGCGAAGCCGGGGGAGAATGCCAATTTCATCCTGATGCACTCGACAGCCAACAAGCCGGCGAATACCTTCGACAAGCCGCTGGTCTATGCGGATTACTACTACGTCGAAGCCCTGCTGCGCTACAAGCGCCTGCTGGAGGGCCGTCCCGTCGTGGACGTCCGCACGGTGGTCTCGGACCAGGCGGACCGGGAGCTCTGGATCGGCACCCTGGACCGCATCGCCCGCCCGGTGCTGACGCACCTGGCCGCGGGTACGCTGAAGCAGAACCTGCCGTTCGAATCCCTTTCTGATGATCCGCACCGCAAGGAAGTGTCGCGCCTGGAGGCTTTCGGCCGCACGGTGTGCGGCATCGCTCCCTGGCTGGAGCTCGGCCCGGACGACACGCCCGAAGGATGCCTGCGTGCCGAGTTTATTGACTTGACAATCAAGGCCTTATCGAATGCCGCCGATCCGGCTTGCCCGGACCGGCTGGTTTTCGACGGCAGCCATGGCGGGCAGGCCCTCGTGGATGCCGCTTTCCTGGCGCAGGGACTCCTGCGCGCCCCGACGCAGCTCTGGGGCCGACTGGGCCCGAAAGCGCAGGCAGACCTCGTTGCCGCGCTGAAGTCCTCGCGCGAGATCAAGCCCGGCGAGTCCAACTGGCTGCTGTTCGCCTCGATCGTCGAGGCGGCGCTGCTGGAATTCACCGGCAGCTGCGAGATGGACCGCCTCCTGTACGGCATACGCCGTTTCCTCTTCGACCAGTGGTACAAGGGGGACGCCTGGTACGGCGACGGCGAGGAGTTCCACTTCGATTATTACAATTCGCTGGTTATCCAGCCGATGCTGACGGATGTGCTGCGGGTGCTGCAGGGCCGGGATGTCCCGGAGAGCCGGTACCTGCCGCAGCAGCTCCTGCGCGAAGCGCGCTACGCCGCCCAGCTGGAGCGCCTCATTTCCCCGGAGGGGACCTATCCTGCCGTCGGCCGCTCCATCACCTACCGCTTCGGATCCTTCCACGCCCTCGCGCACGCCGCCCTGCTGGGCATCCTCCCGGAGGAGCTGCCCGCCGCGCAGGTGCGTTCCGCGCTGACCGCCGTGATCCGGCGCCAGCTCGCGACCCCCGGCAACTTCGACCGCGACGGCTGGCTGACGGTCGGGTTCTCCGGACACCAGCTCCACATGTCCGAGCCTTACATCAATACGGGCAGCGAGTACCTTTGCTGCGCCGTCTTCCTGCCGCTCGGCCTGCCCGCGGACGACCCGTTCTGGGCGGCTCCGGCCCGGGAGTGGTCGCAGCTCAGGGCCTGGAAGGGGATCGATATCGGCGCCGACCATGCCCTGCATGACCTGCGTGCCGTCCCCATGCGCGACAGTTTGCAGAAGAACTGAGAATTTAGTATATTTGTAAAATTTAATTTTAGACAACTAACCCATATGGCTATCACCCTCAAACAGGGCTGCAAGTACGCCCTTCTCGTCCCCACTTCGATGGGACTCCGCATTACCCCCGAAAACGGCCAGCCGGTCCAGAGCAGCGACATCTTCCGCCTCCAGGCCACCAGCGCAGAGACCAATGTCGCCAGCGTGGCCTCTTACCTCGGCCTTCCCGTCAAGGTCCTGACGACCTTTGTCAAAGGCAGTCCCTTTGCTTCTTTCATCAAGTCCAACCTCCGCGCCCGCGGAATGGATTTCGAAGGACCTGAGGTGGCGCAGGGCGGCCCCTGGGGCTATCGTCACCAGATCAACATCGCCGACAGCGGCTACGGCTCCCGCGGACCCCGCGTCTGGAACGACCGTGCCGGTGAAGTCGGCCGTACGCTCAATGTCAAGGATTTCGACCTCGACCGCATCTTCGGCCAGGAGGGCGTCCAGATCGTCCACCTCTCCGGCCTGATCGGCGCCCTGAGCCCCGAGACCAGCAAGTTCTGCCTCGAGATTGCCCGCGCTGCCAAGAAATACGGCACCCGCATCGCTTTCGACCTCAACTACCGCGCCTCCTTCTGGATCGGCCGCGAGCAGGAGCTGCACGACATCTTCTCCGAGATCTGCTCGATCGCGGACATCCTGATCGGCAACGAAGAGGACTTCCAGCTCTGCCTGGGCATCGAAGGCCCCGAGGCCGGCGGCAAGGACATCGCTGCCAAGATCAACGGCTTCAAGGAGATGATCGGCCGCGTCAAGGCCCAGTATCCCAACGCCCAGGTCTATGCCACCACGCTCCGCCAGGTCAACAACACCAACAGCCACAACTGGGGCGCCATCATGCTCGAGGGTGACAACTGGCACGTGGTCGAGCCGCGCGAGATCCACGTCCTCGACCGCATCGGCGGCGGCGACGGCTTCGTCGGCGGTCTCCTCTATGCCATCCTCAAGGGCTGGGAGCCCGAGAAATGGATCCAGTTCGGCTGGGCCACGGGCGCTCTCGCCACGACCATGCTGACCGACTATGGCCAGCCGGCCGACGAGGAGCAGGTTTGGAGTATCTGGGCAGGCAACGCACGCGTAAAGAGATAGTCCCATGATGTATTTCGAAAGAGGTTCCCGCACGGATGTCATCACCGCGGAGGACACCCGGGCGATCCTGAAGCAGGTTTTTGATGCGATGGGGCCGCGCAAGCGTGTCCTGGCGATCCCGCCGGACTTCACCCGCTTCAACTCCTACGCCGGTCCGATCACGGAGATGGTCAATGACTATTTCGGCGATGCCTTGACGGATATCATGCCGGCGCTCGGCACCCATTCCCCGATGAGCGACGAGCAGCTCTCCGTGATGTTCCCCAGCGTTCCGAAGGACAAGTTCCGCGTGCACGACTGGCGCAATGACATCGTGACCGTCGGCACCGTTCCCGGCTCCTATGTGAAGGAGGTCTCCGAAGGACGGCTTGACTATGAGATGAACGCGCAGGTCAACAAGCTCCTGCTCGACCCGTCCTTCGACCTGGTCCTGTCCATCGGGCAGGTTGTGCCCCACGAGGTGATCGGCATGGCCAACTACACGAAGAACATCTTCGTGGGCGTGGGAGGCTCCGACTTTATCAACAAGAGCCACTTCATCGGCGCCAGCTACGGCATGGAGCGCATCATGGGCCGCGCCAAGAGCCCGGTACGCGACGTGTTCGAGTACGCCAAGGTCCATTTCCTGTCGAAGGTGCCCATCGTGTATGTGCTGACCGTCCGGGCCAAGGACGAAGCCAGCGGCGAGATGGTGACCCGCGGCCTGTTCATCGGCGACGATTTCGAATGCTTCCAGAAGGCGGCCGACCTGTCCCTCGCCACCAATTTCATTATGGTGGAGCGGGAGATCAAGAAATGCATCGTCTATCTCGATCCGGAGGAGTTCAAGAGTACCTGGCTGGGCAACAAGAGCGTTTACCGCACCCGCATGGCGCTGGCCGACGACGCAGAGCTGATCGTTCTGGCCCCCGGCCTCAAGGAGTTCGGCGAGGACAAGACCATCGACGGCCTGATCCGCAAATACGGCTACAAGGGTACGCCCCACACCCTGGAGTGCACCAACGCCAATGCCGACCTGCAGGCCAACCTCGGCGCTTCCGCGCACCTGATCCACGGCTCTTCCGAGGGCCGCTTCCGGATCATCTACTGCCCGGGCGACGGGATGACCCGCGAGGAAATCGAAGGCGTGGGCTTCGAATACTGCCACTACAACGACATGGTGGCCCGCTACCCGCTCGAATCCCTCAAGGACGGCTGGAACGTCGTGAACGGAGAAGAAGTGTACTACATCAGCAATCCGGCACTCGGCCTCTGGGCCTATCCTGACCGCTTCAAGGACTGAGATGAAGATTGTATGTGACGACAAGATCCCCTTCCTCCGCGGAGTGCTCGAGCCCTTCGCGGAGGTGGTGTATCTGCCCGGGAAGCAGACGACGCCCGAGGTGGTCCGGGATGCGGACGCCATCATCACCCGCACCCGCACCAAGTGCGACGCCGCGCTGCTCACCGGATCTTCCGTGAAGGTGATTGCGACCGCCACCATCGGCTTCGACCATATCGATACCGCCTGGTGCGAGTCGCACGGCATCCTCTGGCGCAACGCCCCCGGCTGCAATTCCTGGTCCGTCAAGCAGTACATCGCTTCGGTGCTGGTCAGTCTGGCGCGACGCCACGGCCTCGACCTGTCGGCGATGACCCTCGGCGTGGTCGGTGTGGGCAATGTCGGATCGAAGGTCGCCGAAGTGGCTTCGCTGCTGGGCATGAAGGTCCTGCTCAACGACCCGCCGCGCGCCCGCGCGGAAGGGGAGCGGGGCTTCGTGTCCCTGGACGAGGTGATGGAGCGCGCCGACATCATCACGCTCCACGTCCCCCTGACGAAGGAAGGGGAGGACGCTACCTGGCACCTTTTCGATGCCGCCCGCATCGGGCGGCTCCGCCGGGACCAGTTCCTCTTCAATTCTTCCCGCGGCCCTGTCGTGGACAATGCGGCCTTGAAGGCTGCCCTGAAGGCTGGAGCGCTGCGCGGCGCCGTGCTGGATGTCTGGGAGAACGAGCCGGACATCGACCGGGAACTGCTCGGACTGCTCGAGTATGCGACGCCCCACATCGCCGGCTACAGCGCCGACGGCAAGGCCAACGGCACGACCATGAGCGTGCGTACCGTGGCTTCCGTGCTGGGACTGCCGCTCACGGACTGGACCGCCTCCGGCGTGCCCGCGCCCGCACAGCCGCTTTCGTTCTGCATCGATGCTGCCGGCAAGTCCGGTGCGCAGGTGCTCGCGGAGGCCATCCTCCACACCTACGACGTGCAGCGGGATACGGATGCGCTGCGCGCCGCTCCCGAGCTGTTCGAGAAGCTCCGCGGGGACTATCCCGTGCGGCGCGAACCGACGGCTTTCTCCCTGCAACTCAAGGGCGGGACCGCCGAACTGGCGGGGACGCTCTCCAAAATCGGATTCCAACTAACAAACAACCAATAAATTATCATTATGCAACCTGTTTCTGATATCGGACTCGTCGGACTCGCCGTCATGGGTGAGAACCTGGTCCTCAACATGGAAAGCAAAGGCTTCCACGTCAGCGTGTTCAACCGCACGGTCGAGAAGGTCGACAAATTCATCAACGGCCGCGGCAAGGGTAAGAACTTCTACGGTGCCCACTCCCTCGAGGACCTGGTCGCTTCCCTGAAGACCCCGCGCCGGGTCTTCCTGATGGTCAAGGCCGGCCAGCCGGTCGATGACTTCATCGACAAGCTGATCCCGCTCCTGGAGCCGGGTGACATCATCATCGACGGCGGCAACTCCCATTTCCCGGATACGGCCCGCCGTACTGCCTATGTGGAGAGCAAGGGCCTGCTGTACATCGGTACCGGCGTGTCCGGCGGCGAAGAAGGCGCCCTGAAGGGTCCCTCCATGATGCCCGGCGGCTCCCCGGCCGCATGGCCGCATGTCAAGCCCATTTTCCAGAGCATCTGCGCCAAGGTCGAGGACGGTTCCCCGTGCTGCGACTGGGTGGGTGAGAACGGTGCCGGCCACTTCGTGAAGATGGTTCACAACGGCATCGAGTATGGTGACATCCAGCTCATTTGCGAGTGCTACCAGATCATGAAGGATATCCTCGGCATGACCAACGAAGAGATGCACCAGACCTTCGCCGAGTGGAACAAGGGCGACCTCGACAGCTACCTCGTGGAGATCACCCGCGACATCCTGGCCAAGAAGGACGAGGACGGCAAGTACGTGCTGGACTACATCCTCGATACCGCCGGCCAGAAGGGTACCGGCAAGTGGACGGCCATCGCTTCCCTGGACCAGGGCGTTCCCCTGACCCTCATCGGCGAATCCGTGTTCGCCCGCTGCCTGTCCGCCCAGAAGGAAGAGCGCGTCGCCGCCAGCAAGGTGCTCGTCGGCCCGAAGCCGGCCAAGTTTACCGGTGACCGTGCCGCTTTCCTGGAGGATCTCCGCAAGGCCCTCTTCTCCGCCAAGGTCGTCTCCTACGCCCAGGGCTACACGCTGATGCGTGCCGCGGCCAAGGAATACGGCTGGAACCTCAACTACGGCGGCATCGCCCTGATGTGGCGCGGCGGCTGCATCATCCGCAGCGTGTTCCTCGGCAAGATCAAGGAAGCCTTCGACAAGAATCCGGAACTGCCGAACCTCCTGCTTGACTCCTACTTCCAGGGCAAGCTCGCCGAGGCCCAGCAGAGCTGGCGCAACGTGATCGCCTGCGCAGTCATGAACGGTGTCCCGGCCCCGTGCCTCGCCGCTGCCCTCGAGTACTACGACGGCTATCGCTGTGACCGTCTGCCCGCCAACCTCCTGCAGGCCCAGCGCGACTACTTCGGCGCCCACACCTATGAGCGCACCGACAAGCCGCGCGGAGAGTTCTTCCATACCAACTGGACCGGCCACGGCGGCGATACCGTTGCCGGTACGTACATCGCGTAATGATGGACGCCGCTGCGCGGTCTGTCAGACGGGCGGACGGATATTGTTTTTTCGGACAGGTTTGCCGAAAAACCAATTTCCGCTCCGCTTCGCTGCAGCGGCGTCAGATTTTAGATAACTACTAGTAAACCAATAACATTATGTTAAAAATCGGAAAATATTCCTTCGGTACCGGCGACCGTTTCGCCCACGAGGGAGTGAACCAGCTCAAGGCCCTCATCGAGGCCGAGAAGCTCTTCGGCGTGCACTTCGTGCCCGTCTGGAACAAATCCAACCGCGAGCATAATATCATCGGCACCGAACCGCTCAGCACCCGCCAGGAGGCTGATGCCGCCGTCAAGGCACTGGGCTACAAGGACCAGTATTTCGTAGATGCGGACCACATCAACCTGAACAACGTGGACCGTTTCATCGATGCTTCCGACTTCTTCACCATCGATGTCGCGGACTATATCGGCCATTCCGGCACGATGGAGGAGCGTTTCCTCCCGGCCATCAAGGAGGCCGGCAAGATCTACCGCCACATCGCCGCCAAGAAAGGCGAGGGCAACTTCGTGACCGAGGTTTCCATGGATGAGGTGGACGAGGCCCAGACCCCCGAGGAGCTTCGCTATATCCTGAAGGAGATTGCCAAGGAGCAGATTCCCGTCCAGACCATCGCCCCGAAGTTCACGGGACGTTTCAACAAGGGTGTGGACTACCGCGGTGACCTGGCCCGCTTCGAGAAGGAGTTCGAGCAGGACCTGCTCGTCATCGACGAGGCGGTCAAGGAGTATGGCCTGCCTGATAACCTCAAGCTCTCCATCCACTCCGGTTCCGACAAGTTCAGCATTTACCCGATCATGGGCCGCCTGATCCGCAAGTACGACAAGGGCATCCACATCAAGACCGCCGGCACTACCTGGCTTGAGGAGAACATCGGTCTCGCACTGGCCGCTCCCGAGGGGCTCGCGCTCGCGAAGAAGATCTATGTGAACGCCCTGGGCCGCATGGACGAACTGACCGTTCCGTACGCTACCGTCATCGACGTCGACAAGACGGCCCTCCCGTCCCCCGAAGAGGTGGAGAAGTGGGATGCCGAGACCTACGCCAAGACCATGCGTCACAACCAGGCCGAGCCGCTCTACAACCCGAACTTCCGCCAGCTCATCCACGTCAGCTTCAAGATCGCTGCCGAGCTCAAGGACGAGTTCCTGCCGGCGCTCGAGAAGTACACCGATGTCATCGGCGACCAGATTACCGAGAACCTTTGCGAAAGACATATCAAGAGGCTTTTTGCTGAGTAACAGATGAAACTGACTGATATTCTTTCCAAGGGTTTCAACCCTGCGGAGTGGGAGCAGAAAGGCTACCAGCTCCCCAAGTTTGATATCGCTGCGGTTCGGGAGAAGACCCGCAAGGAACCCACCTGGGTACACTTCGGCGGTGGCAATATCTTCCGTGCTTTCCCTGCGGCCATGCTCAACGATGCGCTGAACACCGGCCAGTATGACCGGGGCGTCATCGTCGCCGAGACCTTCGATTTCGAAGTGGTGGACAAAGCCTATGCGCCCTACGACAACCTTTCCCTCTCCGTCAGCCTCCAGTCTACGGGTACGGTCGAGAAGAAGGTCATCGCCAGTGTCACGGAGGCCCTGAAGGCCGACTACCAGTTTGAGGACTGGCAGCGTCTCGTGGACATCTTCCGCGCACCTTCGCTGCAGATGATCTCCTTCACCATCACCGAGAAAGGTTATGGATACAACGAAGCCGACCTCGCGCGTGGCCTGAAGCCCGTCTTCGCCCTGGGCAAAGTGACCGCCCTGCTTCGCGAGCGCTGGGAGGCGGGATGCCTGCCCCTGACGGTGCAGTCCATGGACAACTGCTCGCACAACGGCGACCGTGTCAAGGCCGGTGTCATGGCTTATGCCGAGCGCTGGGTGAAGGACGGCCTCGTGCCGCAGGCTTTCCTGGATTATCTCCAGAACGAGACCCTGATCACTTTCCCCTGGTCCATGATCGACAAGATCACCCCGCGTCCCCACGGAAAGGTCAAGGCGATGCTCGCCGAGGACGGATTCGAGGACAATGAATACATCGAGACCGAGAAGCACACCTTCACGGCTCCCTTCGTCAACGCCGAAGAGACGCAGTATCTGGTCATCGAGGACAACTACACCAACGGCCGTCCGCCGCTGGATCTCGGCGGAGCCCTCTACACTACGCGTGAGACGGTGGACAAGGTCGAGACCATGAAGGTGACGACCTGCCTCAATCCGCTCCACACGGCCATGTCCATCTACGGCTGCATGCTGGGCTATACCCTGATCTCCGCGGAGATGGCGGATCCCGACATCCGTTCCTTCATCCAGAAGATCGGCTATATCGAGGCCATGCCCGTCGTGACGGATCCCGGCGTGTTGAATCCGTACGAGTTCATCGGCGCGGTGATCAACCGCCGCCTCCCGAACCCCTTCATGCCCGACGCCCCGCAGCGTATCGCGATGGATACCTCCCAGAAGCTGGCCATCCGCTTCGGCGAGACCATCAAGAAGTACATCGCCCGCGGACTGGACAAGGAGAACCTCCAGCTGATTCCGCTCGTGCTGGCCGGCTATGCCCGTTACCTGAAAGGAATCAAGGACGACGGCACCCCGTTCGATCCTTCTCCGGATCCTATGCTCGAAGAGCTGCAGGCCATCGTGGCTCCGCTCCAGATCGGCAAGCCCGACCAGGACTACAGCTGCCTGAAGGCCCTGTATACCCGCAAGGACGTCTTCGGCCTCGACCTCTATGAAGCAGGTCTTGGCGAGAAGATCGAAGGCATGGTGAAGGAACTCTTTGCCGGCACCGGCGCCGTCCGTGCTACCCTGCACAAATACGTGGACGCCCGCTAGGCGGACATTCCTGAATGGAAAAGGCAGCCCGAGCGGCTGCCTTTTTTATTGTTTTGAAATCATTTACAGAATTGTTACCTCCGCTCCTGCGGCCGTCGCGATCCGCTTCACCAAATTCTGCAGGACGGTGCCGGGGCCGATCTCCCGGAAATCCGTGGCGCCGTCCGCGAGCATGTTCTTGACGGACTGGGTCCAGCGGACCGGAGATGTGAGCTGCTGCAGGAGGTTGTCCTTGATCCGCTCGGGATCCGTCTCCGGCAGGGCGGTGACGTTCTGGTAGATGGGGCAGCGGGGCGTGCGGACCGCGGTCTGGTCGATGGCTCTGGCCAGTGCCACACGGGCAGGCTCCATCAGCGGGCTGTGGAAGGCGCCGCTCACGCTGAGCGGCAGGGCGCGCTTCGCTCCCGCCTCCTTCATCGCCACGCAGGCACGGGCAACCGCTTCTTTTTCGCCGGAGATCACCACCTGGCCGTCACAGTTGTAGTTGGCGGGGAGGACAATGCCTTCGATCCCCGCACAGATCTCCTCCACTTTCTCGTTCGGCATCGCGATGACGGCCGCCATCGTGCCGGGCACCTGCTCGCAGCACTTCTGCATCTCGCTGGCGCGCACGGCGACGAGGCGCAGGGCGTCCTCGAAATCCACGGCACCCGCCGCCACGAGGGCGGAGAATTCGCCGAGAGAGTGGCCGCCGACCATGTCGGGGGCGGGGAGGTCTTCGGTGCAGAGGGCCGTAGCCACGGAATGCAGGAAGATGGCAGGCTGGGTCACGCGCGTGGCGCGCAGGTCGTCGTCGGAGCCATCGAACATGATGTCCGTGAGACGGAAACCGAGGATCTCGTTGGCTCGCTCCATCAGTTCACGGGCCTGGAGGCTGCTCTCGTACAGTTCTTTTCCCATTCCCGGGAACTGGGACCCCTGTCCGGGGAAGACGTATGCTCTTTTCATAGGATGGTCTGTTTTTGAAAAATCGTTTCGTTTTGCAACGCAAATTTACAAAAAAAGAGTATATTTGCATTCCCCAACGGCAGACCCGCGGGTATGCCCCTGTAGTTTAATGGATAAAATTTCGGATTCCGGTTCCGACGATAGGCGTTCGATTCGCCTCGGGGGTACGAGAAAGAGCCAACATTTCGTTGGCTCTTTCTCGTACCCGGCACCCTCGATTCAGCCGGGGAAGCATCCCCCACGGCCCCCTCGGTCAGCCTCCGGCCTCCGAAACGCTGCAGCCAGGGGCAAAACAGGCCCCCAGCGCCCCTGGCGGATGAAAAAATGGGCTGCCAGGGGCAAAATGGCCCCTCAGCGCCCCGGGCGAGCGAAAAACAAATGTCCCCGTATCCTGACAGGGCGGATTGCCGTCCGGGCAAGCCGCGCGTTGACAGGACGCTGTTGGAATATTGTAAACAATTGATTAAATTTGACTTTCGAAGTGTATTGTACCTTGAGATAAAATCACCCGACCTAACATGATGCGATCGATCCACAAACTTTTTCTGGGCTGTCTGGCCCTCGTTATTTCTGCGTGTACGCAGACTGAACCTTTCTGGCTTGGGGCCGACATCAGCGGCTCCGAAGGGCAGCAGGCCCGGGGCGATTACTATTACGACGCGGAGGGCAACGGCCCGGTCGAGATCACGGCCCTGATGAAGCAGATGGGCCTCAATGCCGTCCGTTTCCGCGTCTGGGTGGAGCCCCGCCGCTGGGGCCGTCCCGGCCAGCCGGTGGACAGCACCGACAACCGCGGCCTCTGCAACAAGGAAGATGTCCTGCGCAGCTGTCAGCTGGCCAAGCAGTTGGGAATGGAGATCATGATAGACTTCCACTACAGCGATACCTGGGCTGATCCTGCACATCAGCCGATCCCGCGCTCCTGGCTGGGACATTCTTACGAGCAGATGAAGGAAGACCTCAAGGCCCATACCGTCGAGACCCTGCAGCTGCTCAAGGACAACGGTATCAAAGTCAAATGGGTACAGGTGGGCAATGAGACCAGGAACGGCCTGCTTTGGAACAACGTCGGCGAGGAAGTGACCGAACACATGGGCCACAGCCGGCTGGATCCGGAGCAGTACGCCGGCTTCCTGGACGCCGGCTACGAGGCGGTCAAGAGCGTCTATCCCAAAGCCATCTGCATTGTCCATCTGGACAATGGCTACGATCAGGCCCTCTATGACTGGAATCTCGGCATCCTCGAGAAGTATGGCACCCGTTATGACATGGTGGGCATGTCGCTCTATCCGTACTGGGCGGCGACCAACGGACTTACCGATGCTGACAAGGTGATTGCCGACTGTGCGGCCAATATCCAGCACGTCTATGAGCGTTTCGGCAAAGAGTCCATGATCGTCGAGACGGGCGCCGAGGTCAATCTCGAGGATCCCGTCAAGATGGCCGAGAGCGTTCGCCAGATGCAGGAAATCGTGAAGATGGCCCGCAATGCCCCGCACAACCACGGCCTTTTCTACTGGAACCCCTGTTGCCGTCCCCGCGGCTACAGGCTGGGCGCCTTCGACATGGATGGCAAGCCGACCGGGATCATGGAAGCCTTTGTGGCAGAATAGGCGGGGAACCGGAAAAACGGCTCCCCGTATATCCTATTTCAGCTGCAGACCGGCTTTGAAGGCATCTCCGACAACCTCGCCCAGGGCCACGCAGGTGTGGTTGAACGGATCGAAGGTGATCGGGGAGAGTTTGGCAACATCGATATTGCCCTTTTCGTCCAGAATGCATTCGTCGGCACTCACGTTGACGATCTCGCCCCGGAGGATGCCCGTCTGCTCATCGTAGGAAGTCAATTTGCACTCCAGTGCCAGCGGCAGTTCCCGGATCAGCGGGGCGTCCACGAAAGCGGACCTTTCCACGTGCCAACCTGCCCGGGCAACCTTGTCGGGCACCTGGTTGCCGGATACCACACCCACATAGTCGCAGGCGACCAGCTGGTCTTTCGTGCCCATGCTGACGGTGAAGGCCCCGCGTTTGCGGAGGTCCTGCACGGTCTTGTGTCCCTTGCTGAGGTCCATCGAGATCTCTTTAAAGTCAGAAATCCCGCCCCATGCGGCATTCATGGCTGACGGGACATCATTCTCGCCATAGGCGGCGATAATGAAAACGGGTTGGGGGAAACAAAGCGGCTTCGCGCCAAAATCTTTTCTTGCCATATTATCAAGGATTTGTCGTACGATTACGGTTGAGGACTTACTTTCCAACGCACCCGCCAGCGGCCGTCCTCGAAGTCGTGGCTGAGGATTTTGAAGACGCCGATCCCGGAGGTGTTCCGGACATGCGCGCCGATGCAGGCGCAGGCATCGTAGTCGCCTACGCGCACGATCCGCAGGGTATCCGAGACATCGTCCGGCAGCTTGCTGAGGTCCACGATGGAGGCGGCTTCTGCCCGGGGGACAAACTCAATGGTGACATCCAGGTCCCTGGCAATCACTTCGTTGACAGTCCGCTCGATCTCTGCGACCTGCTCATCGGTCGGGCAGGAATCCAGCTGGTAGTCGCATTTGGATTTTTTCTTCTCGATATGGGCGTTGCGTGAGCGCGGACAGCCGAACATGCGGACCATCGTCGCGTTCAGGATGTGCTCCGCCGTGTGCATCGGCGGATACTCTTCTTTGTTGTGGCTGTTGAGGACCGGTTCTTCCATGTGGATTGTCAGTCTGGTTTACGGTTCGTCAGGGTGGATTCTCCGGTAGAACTTCACGCCGTTGACCATGGATCCCAGTTCGTTGTTGGCAATATAGGTGGCGCGGACATAGCCCTGGCGTTTCACGCTGAATTCGACGTTGCGTGTGAAGATGAAGCGGCGGGCGGTGAGATAGACCGGCTCCTCTTCTGCCGTAGCGGGATTGGCCAGGGCCAGGCAGCCCGTAGCTTCCAGGGTGGTGCCGTCCGGCTCTTTGGCGACGGCCCGGAATTCTTCCAGTTTGGCCTGGGCCTCTTCCAACGTGTCTCCCAGCGGGAGGAAGAGCTGGAAGAGCGGATCGAGATGCAGCTGCACGAAGTCGTCGCCGATACCCAGCGTACCGACACAAAGGTAGTAGTGGTGCTGGTCTGCTTCGGGCATATCGAAGACGGAAATGGTCTTCTCGCCGTCATTGATTTCTAGTTCAGTGATCTCCAGCATCTGTTTCAGGAGCGGGTTCTCCTGGGCAGAGGCAGCAACGGTCCAGACCAGGAGGGTAAGGAGACAGAGTATCTTTTTCATGATTGGGTGTGTATGGGGTTAACTCTAAATGGGTTATTCTTTCTGTGCGCAACTATCGTGCCCGTGCCGGGGGGGGTGTGCTTGGGAACGAAGTTCACAAGTCCCACGCCCGTGAATACCAGCACGGTAGCCAGCACTTTCAAGGTGTTGAGCGTATCCAGGCCCATCACCAGGGCGATGGCCATGGCGATGACCGGCTGGACATAGGAGTACATGCAGACAACCACGGGACGGAGCCGCTTCTGCCCGAACGGAATGAGGAAATAGGCGATGAAAGTAGCGCCTACCACTACATAGATGACATGCCACATCACACCCGCGGGGACGGCTGCCAGGTCGGATGCCCGGAATGCGCCGAAGGCGAAAGGAAGCGCCATCAGGGAGGAGAAGAGGAACATCCACTTCATGAAAGTCACCACCGAATACTTCTGGATGACCGGCTTGAAGATGCCTACATAGCAGGCGAAGCAGAGGGTGTTGGACACCATGCCCAGGATGCCCCAGATGGAGGTGGAATCGGCTCCCGAACGGATCGAAACGCAGTTGAAGATCAGGATGAACACGCCCACGAGGCTGAGGACGATGCCCGAGATGCCGCTCCAGGTGATGCGCTCGTGAATCACGATGGCCGAGATGATGAGTGTCATGATCGGGCTGAGTGTGCTTAAGATCGAGACGTCGATGGCCGTCGTCTGGGTGATGGCGAAAAGGAACGATACCTGGGTCATGAAAAGTCCCAGGAAGGAGGCGATGACCACCTTCCAGACGTCTTTCTTCTCGATATGGTCATGCGGTGCCGTGAACAGGGACCAGATCCAGAACAGGGCCGTGGCGCCGAAGGAGCGCAGGCAGAACAGCGCCATCGGCGTGATGTTGCCGTCAAGGGCGATGTGCTTGCAGCTGATGATGTTGAATCCGAAGATGGCGTAGGCCGTGAAGCAGGCCAGGTTCCCGGCCACGGTGCCGTTCTGTGCTATTTTTCCTTTGATCCGCTGTCCCTGGGTCATGTTCATTTTGCATTCAAACAAGTGACAAATGTAATCATTTTCCGTGTATATTTGCACGACCGATTTGGCACGAACCCCGATGAGACAATTGAGACGCCCCCTGATCCTTCTGCACACGGCCGTATTCCTGGCCGGCTGGACGGGTATTTTCGGCAGGTTGATCTCGTTGAGCGGCCTTCCGCTGGTCTGGTACCGCATCATGGTCAGTGTGGTGACCCTGGCGCTGGTGCTGGCCCTGATGAAGCGGCTCCACCGGACGGGATGGAAGTCCGTGGCGATGATTGCCGGTTGCGGAGCGATCCTCTCCGTCCACTGGGTGGCATTCTATGCGAGCATCCAGGCCTCCAATGTCTCCATCGGTGTGGCCTGCATCGCCACGACTTGCTTTTTTACCGCAATCTTCGACCCGCTCATCAACCGGAAGAAAGTGTCCTGGCTGGAAGTGCTGGTCAGTTTCATCGCCATCGCGGGAGTCCTGCTGATCTTCAGTCTGGATGTGCGGTATCGCCTGGGCATCGCCCTGGGGCTGCTGGCCTCGGCAATGTATTCCGTTTTCTCCATCCTGAATATCAATGTGGCGGCGAAAACGGGGGAGGACAGCGCTACGATGCTGCTGTATGAGCTGATCGGCGGCGTGCTGTTCCTCTCGCTGCTGATGCCTTTCTACACCTGGCTCTTTCCGGCGGACAGTATTGCCCTGCATGCGCGGGACGGCCTCTGGCTCCTGCTGCTGGGATCGGTCTTCACCATCCTGCCGTTCCTGTTCCAGCTGCAGGCGCTCCGTTCGCTGTCCGCTTTTACGGTCAATCTGACCTACAACCTGGAGCCGGTCTACAGCATTGCCATCGCTGCCGTCCTTTTCGGTGAATACCGGGAAGTCGGTTTCTCTTTCTGGCTGGGTATCCTGCTGATTTTGATCTGCGTATTGATCCAGACCTGGCGGGTCTGGAAGAAAGCCTAGATTCCGGCAAGCCTACCCTTACCGCCGTCGAGCAGGGCTTCGCAGCCTTCCAGCAGGTCCTGGAAGGTCCGTTCGAAATCTCCGGTGTACCAGGGGTCTGCGACATCGCGGCTCCTGCCGGTATAGGACATCATCAGGTGGATCTTCCCCTCCGGATCGGCGGGAATGATGTACTTGATCCACCGCAGGTTGGATGCATCCATGCAGATGATGCGGTCGAAGCGCCCGTAGTCGGCGCGCGTCAGCTGGCGGGCCCGTTTGGCCGGGTCGAACCATACGCCGTGCTGCTGCAGGCTGCGTTTGGCCGGCGGATAGATGGGATTGCCGGTCTCCTCGTCGGAGACGGCCGCGGACTCGATATAATAGTGCTGTTCCAGGCCTTTTGCCCGGACCAGCGCCTTGAGGATGAACTCTGCCATCGGGCTCCGGCAGATATTGCCGTGGCAGACAAACAGGATTCTCATAGATGTCTCACTTGGAAAGCCGGGTCACTCCGACATAGATCAGGAGGATGATGTTCATCAACAGGGAGTACAGGATGGCGGGGATGGCCATGACTTCATCGGCGAAAATGAGCGGGCTGGATGCGATGGCGATGGCTTGTGCTGCATTCTGCATGCCGACTTCGATGATGACCGTCCGGCGCTGCCGGGCGTCGTTCCGGACCAGGCGGGACAGCAGGGATGAGCATCCGATGGCCAGCAGGATCAGGGCGGTCACGCAGGCACCCAGTACCCCGATGTTGTCGAGGATCGTCCGGTGATGCTGGATGTAGAAGATGGTGATCAGGGTCAGCAAAAGCGGGAATGCCAGGCGCGAAAGCACCTTGTCGGTCTTCTCGGCCGCTTTCGGCCAGGCGTAGTGGAGGCCGATGCCCAGCAGGACCGGAAGGAGCATCAGGACCAGGTTCTGCTTGATGAGATTGCCTACCGGCAGGGTGATGCCGATATTCTCGCCGACCAGTTTTGTGGTCCAGCTCATGATGACGGGTATCGTGAAAAGCGTGATGATGCTGCTGATGGCGGTCAGCGTGACCGAGAGGGCCACGTCTCCGTTCGCCAGCCTGGAGAACACATTGGAGGAGCTGCCGCCCGGACAGCAGGCGATGAGGACGAGGCCGATGAAAAAGACCGGCGTCAGGTGGAAGAGGTGAGCCAGGCCGAGTGCAATCGCCGGCAGCAGGATCAGCTGGCCAAACAGTGCCACGGCGATGGGCCAGGGGTGCCGGAATACCTTGCCGAAGTCCTCGAACCTGAGGGCAAGCCCCAGGTCGAACATCAGCAGGGTCAATATCGGCAGGACAATCCAGATGGTATTCATAGGCGCGGTAAAAAAAACAGGCACTTGCAAAACTGCATAAGTGCCTGTTCCTGTGGTCTGGGTGACTCGACTTGAACGAGCGACCTCCTGGTCCCTAACCAGGTGCGCTACCAACTGCGCCACACCCAGATGCCCTCGAAAGGGATTGCAAAGAGGCAAAAAAACTATGACCGCCCCATTTCTGTCTCTTCGTCTTCTTCGTGATCGGTCTTTTCCCGGTCCGGAATCAGGCGCCGGACGGGCTTCCAGTTGTAGAAGAAGCGGCTGGCAATCACGCGCAGGACCGTGTAGGAGGGGATCGCCACGAGCATCCCGACGGCCCCGCCGACGTGGCCGGCGATGAGCAGGACGATGAAAATCTCCAGCGGATGCGCCTTGATGCTGGTGGAGTAGATCAACGGCTGGTAGATGAAATTGTCCACCAGCTGCGCGCTGAGCATCAGGCCGAACACGATGAGGGCGAACCACCAGATCTGGACATCCAGTCCCATCCCCGTGGTGTATTTGAGGATGACGCAGAGCAGCACGCCTGTGATCTCTCCGATGAGCGGTCCGACATACGGGATGATATTGAGCAGGCCGGCGATGAAGGCGATACCCAGGGCATTGCGGACGCCGATCCCGGCGATGAGCCACAGGAGCAGGAAGTCCACGGCCATCACGCCGAGGATCTCGATGATCAGGCCGACGAAATAGCGGGACAGGAGCCCCTCGATCTCGACGATGGTGGCGTCCACCCGGTTTTCGTGGCGGTCGGGGACCAGCGCGGAAACGATGCGGCGGAAGAGCTTGTCGTCCTTGATGAAGAAGAAGGAGATGAAGACGGTCGCGAAGGCCCCGACGGCGAATCCGGCCACGGCGGAAGCAACGGAGCCGAGAAAGCCCGTGACGGCGGAGAAATTCGTGAATTCCTTGAGTTTGGCGGTCAGCAGGGCGATCCCGTCGAAGTCCTTCCCGAGTGCCGGGAACGTGGCGACGAGCCAGTCATTGATCCGGTCGAGGAAGCTGCCGTCCGGAACGGCCTGGCTCCCGTTGGCGGCTTCGCGGATGATGCCGGTGACGACCGGGATGATCTGGGTGACAAGCAGCAGCAACAGGGCCGCGATGATGAGCAGGGTCAGGATGGCGAGCAGCCAGTCCGGCGCCCCCCGTCCCTTGATGCGCAGTTTGCGGAGCACGCGCATGACCGGCTGGCCGATCAGCGACACCACGAAGGCGGCGATGATATAGACCAGCACGCTGCGGAAATACCAGCAAAGCAGGGCGATGATGGTGAATATCGCCGTATTGAGGACTATCCGGGCCAGCCGGTCGGTGCTGCGCTCTTCCATAGGCTACTGGTGCGCGTCGCGCAGGAGGTCAAGGACGACCTTGACCGGGTTGAAGGTTTCGATCGGGACCTCGACGAAGAGGGTGTTCCAGTCGGACATGGAGCCATTCCACAGGCCCGGGAGTTCCAGCGCCTTGAGTTCGCGGCCCTGATAGCTCTTGGAACTGATCAGGCCGGTCTCTTCATCGACATAGTCCAGCAGGTTGAACTTGCTGCCGTCGTGACGGCGCAGGCAGCAGACCAGGTCCACGGGGTTGAAGTGCGTGGCGGCCTTCAGGCAGGCGACCGCCTGCGGGTCGTCGGGATTGATCTGGGCGCCTTCGAGGATCTGCAGGGAGGTGGCGCCGTCCTTGTCGCGGATGATGAAGGGGCCGCCGCCCGGCTCGCCGAGGTTCTTGACCATGCCGCAGACGCGGATCGGGCGGTCCAGCTTGGCTCGCAGCGCTTCGGCGCGGTCACGGCTGTCCTTGGCTTCGGGCATCTCGATGCAGAGTTCGTCGCGCAGGAAGGCCTCGATCTCGTTGCAGAGCTCCTGGCATTCGGGCGTGGCGAAGGGATCGTCGAGGGCGACCACGGTACCGGGCACGAAGGAGAGGTCGGACATCTCCTTGCGGACCTGGGTCAGCTGGTCCAGGGCGAAAATGTAGCCGTGGATGCGGTCGCGGAGTTCCAGCGCGCGGCCCATCAGGACCTTTTTCCAAAGGTAGGTCGCCGGCTGCATGCGCTCCACGCAGACGTTGTCGATGTTCTTGATGCTCACGAGTTCCGCATCCAGGGCGTTCAGGTTGTAGATGAGGGCGCCGTGGCCGGCAGGGCGGGTGAGGATGCTGCCGTCTTCCTTGAGGAAGGGCTTACAGTCTGCATCGACGGCGAGCGTGTCGGTCTCCTTGGCCTGGTAGGTGAAGGTGATGTTGTATTTCACGCCGTAGCGCGCTTCATACGCGTCCTTGATCTCTGCAACCGCGGCTTCGAACAGGGCCTGGTGCTCGGGAGAGATGGTCACGACGAGGTCCACGGTGCCGTCGGCATTGCGCATGTAGGCCTGGCCTTCGACGAAGTGCTCCGCCAGGGCGGTGCGCACTTCGGCGGGATAGCGGTGGAATTTCAGCACCCCCTTGGGTTTGCTGCCGTAGGCGAGCCCGGCATCGGTCAGCAGTTTGCGGGCGGTGGCGGCTGGATCGAAGGGAGCGGTTCCGAAGACCTCCGGGGAATAGAAGGCGAATTTCTCCAGGTTGGCGGCCAACTTCTCGGTGGAGGCGTTGGGCGTGTCCATCCCGGCGAAAATATCCTTGAACATGCGGGAGGCGGCGCCGGAAGCCGGCACGAACTTGCAGCGGCCGTTGACTTCCGCCTCGTCGGCATAGCGGACGGCGGCGTCCTGCTGTTCTTGGTCCAGGACTTCGATGCCGTGGCCGGGCGTGGCCGGGGCGACGATCCGGAGCCAGGGGAATCCTTTGCGGAAGCGCTCGATCTGAGCATTCATAGTAATTTTGTCCATATCGTGTTATGTATTTGTGGTTGTCAGAAATAAAACTCGCGCCGGTAGCTGTAGTTCGCCCGGAGTTCGCTGAAGCGCTCCGGCGACATCCGGAACATGAAGTCGTCCGTGAAGATGGGATAGTTGTACTGGATGATCGAGGCGATCTGCCCCTGCGTCTTCTCGTGCACGTCCACATGGACGGCCTGGTATTCGAGGATCTCCGTGGTGGGGAAGAAGTCGTACAGCTCGGCCAGGCCGAAGAAACGTGCGACGGCGCGGATGGCCAGCGAGGTACCGATCTGCTTGCCCTGAAGGGTGTAGCCGGCGATGTGCGGGGTGGCGATGTCCACGAGGTCCATCAATTCGCGGTTGATGTCGGGTTCGTGGCACCAGGTGTCGAGCGCGACGGGGCCGAGCCTGGGGATGGCCCGGATGAGGTCTTCCTCGACGACCAGCTCCCCCTGGGCGGTGTTGATGAAGAAGGCGCCGGGTTTCATTTTCTCGAAGAAGCCGGCATCCGCCATCCCGCGGGTCGTGTCGTTGACCGGGATGTGCATCGTGACGATGTCGGACCCGGACAGGACGGTGTCCAGGTCGTGGAATTCGGTGTGCCATTCTTTCTCCTGGCGCCAGGGGTCGTAACGCAAGGTCTTGAATCCCAGGGCGAGCGCCATCTCTTCGACGCGCGTCCCGGCGGAGCCCAAGCCGATGATGCCCATCGTGGCTCCCGCCAGGGAAATGCTTTTGCGCGCGGCGGTTCCGTAGAGGGCGGAGAAAACGTAATTCGTGACGCCGCCGGCGTTGCAGCCGGAGGCGTTCCGGACGAAGATGCCGTGGTCCTTGCACCAGGCCTGGTCGATGTTGTCCATGCTGACCGTGGCGGTGGCGATGAGTTTGACGGCCGTGCCGTCCAACAGGGCTTCGTCGCAGCGGGTGCGGGTGCGGATGACCAGGGCGTCCGCATCCATCAGGTCCTCCCGGCGGATCTCCGGCCCGTCGAGGTAGACCACTTCCGCCCAAGGCTCGAAGACGCCTTCGACGAAGGGAATGGCTTTGTCGATGACGAATTTCATTTCAGGATCAGTTCTTGGACGGCCGGGGAGCCGTCACCGGTGAACAATTCGTCCTGCGCGAGCAGGGCGTTGACTTTCTCGAGGAGCGCCTCGCGCTGGAAGGACAGCTGGCTGCGCACCACCGAGGAGTCCACGGTGATGTAGAGCCGGCCGTCGCGGAAATAGCGGCGGACCGTGTAGCGGGCGGCACCGGATGCGGTATCCCAGGCGGCGTAGATGCGCCGGGTGTTGAGCCCCGGGGTGAGCCGGCTGGTCCGGACGAATTCGTGGATGAGCTCCTCCAGGGGAAGGGCTGTCTTGCGTGCGACCCTACTCATTGACGGGAGTGAAGACGCCTCCTGCCGTCTCGAAATAACTGCGGTCCGCGGTCAGCTTGTCCACGATGGATTCCGTACGGACCTTGTTGGAGTCTGAAAGGAAGATCTGGCCGAACTCCTTGCCGACGACCATCCGCAGGAGGTTGGCGACCCGGGACATGTCGAGCTTGTCGAACAAGTCGTCCAGCAGCAGGATGGGCGGGAAGCCGCAGGCGGACTTCATCACTTCGTACTGGGCGAATTTGAGGGCGACCAGGAATGACTTCTGCTGGCCCTGGGAGCCGCAGCGGCGGATTGGATGCCCGTTCATCGTGAAGAGGAAGTCATCCCGCTGGATGCCGGCCGTGGTGAACTTGAAGACCTGGTCGCGGTCGCGGCGCTCGCGCAGCAGCCCGCGCAGGTCACCCTTCTGCAGGTCGGAGCGGTACTCGATCCCGACCTGCTCGCGGCCGCCGGAGATCTCGGCGTAGTACTGCTGCACGATGGGGACGAGGCTGTCGCAGAAAGCCGCCCTGCGGGCAAATATGGGTTCTGCCAGGGCGGCGAGCCGCTCGTCGAAGGTCGAGAGCAGGTCCTCGTCGCCGACGCCGGCCTTGAGCAGTTTGTTGCGCTGCAGCAGGTAGCGGTTGTACTGCTGCATGTCGGCCAGGTAGGGCTGGTGCATCTGCGAGAGGACGGCGTTGACGAATTTGCGTCGCTCCTCGCCCGACTCGCTGACCATGGCGATGTCGGCGGGGGAGACCATCACGATCGGCAGGACGCCGATATGCTCGGAGATGCGGGTGTAGGGCTTGTCGTCGCGCCGGATGCGCTTCTCGCCGCCTTCGCTGACCTGGATGCTGAAACGCGAGCTCGTCCCCCCGGGCATCAGGTAGGTGCCGGACAGGCCGAAGGCCGTCGTGCCGTAGCGGAAATTGAAGCGGTCGGAAGGGGAGAAGGCGCTCTTGGTCATGGACAGGTACCAGATCGCGTCGAGCAGGTTGGTCTTGCCTTCGCCGTTGCCGCCGCTGATGCAGTTGATGTTGGGCGAAAAGCTGAGCTCCTGCAAGGCGATGTTGCGGAAGTCCTGGATGACTATTTTCTGGAGCGTCGGCATGTTTGCAAAGTTAAAGAATAATTTCTAATTTTGCGGGCTAATTGGTTCAGAAATTATAACGACAAAGATATGGCTCAGAAAAATCTGAAAGACAAGGAAGCCGAGCGGCAGGAGAATATCGAACAGACCGTCTCCGCCACCGAGCAGTTCTACAATGAGAACAAGAAATTGATCTGGGGTATCGTGGCCGCCGTCCTCGTGATCGGCCTCGGAATCCTCGCTTACAACAAATTCATCTACCAGCCCCGTTGCGTGGAGGCCATGCAGCAGGCCTATCCTGCCGAGATGAGTTTCCAGAACGCCGAGTACGAGCTTGCGCTCAACGGCGACGGCAACAACCTCGGTTTCGCCGACATCATCGACGAGTACGGCACCAAGGCCGGCAAGGCCGTCTACCTGTACGCAGGTATCTGCGAACTGGAGCTCGGCAACTATGAGGAGGCCCTTTCCTACCTCAAGAAGTACAAGGGCAAGGAGCCCATCCTCGCTGCCCGTGCCCGTTCCTGCGAGGGTGACGCCTATGTCGCCCTGGGTGACTACAACGCCGCCGTCCGCAGCTACAAGGCCGCCGCAGCTGTGGCTGACAACGTCCTGGCCGCCGGTTACCTCCTCAAGGAAGGTTCCGCATACGAGGCGCTGGGCCAGAATGCCGAGGCACTGGCCTGCTACAAGACCATCGAGGAGGACTATCCGCAGTCCATCGAGGCCTACGAGATTGCCAAACATATCGCCAGAGTCGCCGAATAGTCATGGGAAGAGCATTTGAATTCCGCAAGGAGCGCAAACTGAAGCGCTGGGGCCACATGGCCCGTACGTTCACCAAGCTGGGCAAGGAGATCACCATCGCCGTCAAGCAGGGCGGTCCCGACGTGACCGGCAACCCGCGCCTCCGCGCCCTCATGGCCGAGGCCCGTTCGGAGCAGATGCCGAAGGAGAACATCGAGCGCGCCATCAAGAAGGCCACCGAGAGCAAGCAGGGTGACTTCAAGGAGATTATCTACGAAGGTTTCGGCCCGTACGGTGTCGCTTACCTCGTGGAGGCTGCCACCGACAACAATACCCGCACCGTGGCCAATGTCCGCAGCTATTTCAACAAATGCGGCGGTTCGCTCGGAACGACCGGCTCCGTGAGCTTCATGTTTGACCGCAAGTGCACCTTCCGCGTCAAGGAGAAAGAGGGCATCGACCTCGAAGAGCTCGAGCTCGAAATGATCGACTATGGCGTGGAGGAGCTCTTCCGCGAAGAAGAGGAGGACAAGGACGGCAACGTGACCCCCGTCATCGTGATGTACGGCGAATATACGGCCTATGGCCAGATCCAGAAGTACATCGAGGAGAACGGCTACGAGCTCATCTCCGGCGGTTTCGAGCAGATTCCGAATGTGGATCTCAAGGATGTCACCGAGGAGCAGCGCGCCACGCTCGAAAAGCTGACCGGCATGCTGGAGGATGACGAAGACGTCACCAACGTCTACACGACGATGAAGCCCGCAGAGGAGTAATTTCAGGGCGTTCGTCGAAGAAACCAGCCCATTCGTCGAAAAACCGGACCGGAAACGGCCCGGTTTTTCTATGTTTGCTCCAGAAAGATGAACAACCAAAACTCATTTTATGATGCATAAAAAACTAATCTCCCTGGTCCTCCTGCTCGCAAGTGCCGCAGGAGTGGCGATGGCTCAGGACGGACATCGCTACGGCATCAAGTCCGGCATCCTGACCCAGAAATCCGAGATGGGCGAGACCACCGTCTATTTCGACAACTACGGCGCTCTCGAAGCCCAGAAGATGAAAATGAACTTCATGGGCATGGACACCGAGATGACGATCATCCGCAAGGACGGCAAGACCTATATGGTCAACGCCGCCGAGAAGCAGGTCCAGGAGATGCCTGCCGGTGGCGGCATGGGCGGTGCTGACATCAACTTCCTCAACCTGACCGATGCGGTCAAGACCGCCAACAAGATCAAGGAAGCCGGCAAGGAGACCGTGCTCGGCCGCGAGTGCACCAAGTACACGATGCAGATGTCCCAGATGGGCATGGAGATGAACCAGACGGTCTGGATCTACAAGGGCATCGCCCTGAAGTCCCTCACCGACGGCGGCCAGTTCCAGTTCGGCAACGAGGCTGTCAAGTTCGAGGAGAACGCCCAGGTTCCCGCCAGTGTTTTTGAAGTTCCCAAGTTCTAAATATTTAAGTATTAAATTATAGGTAAAATTATTATTAACAAAGCTTCGGATTTTGACAGACGGCCTGCGCGGGCCGTCTGTTAACTTTTTGGCGGGTCCTTGGGGATAATCAGAGAAAAATGCTTATCTTAGAGCGATGAAAAAAACTCTCGTCCTGTCCAATGATATCCGGCAGATTCCGGAACTCGCCGCCTTCGTGGAAGCGTTGGCGGAAGAGTTGTCGCTGAATCCTGCCGAGGCGATGAGCCTCAACCTGGCCTTGGAGGAAGCCGTGACGAATGTGATGATGTATGCCTATCCTGCCGGCGTGACCGGGCAGGTGGAGTTGGAAGTGGATGCGCTGCCGGGCCGGCTGGTCTTCGAACTCAGCGACTCCGGCGTGCCGTTCGACCCTACGGCGGCTCCGGATGCCGACATCAGCCTGGGCGTCGAGGAGCGTCCGATCGGCGGATTGGGAATCTTCCTGGTCCGGCAGATTATGGATTCCGTCGAGTACGCCCGGCGGGGCGGGAAAAATATCCTGACTTTGACGAAAAAACTAACTTAGATAGATGGAAATAGAAATTACCCAACAAGAGAATCAGATGACCGCACGCCTGGTCGGGCGTCTGGACACTCCGGCTTCCCAGGAAGCCGCCGTCAAGATCCAGCCTTTGCTGGACCATGCCGACAAGACGATCGTAATGGATTGTACGGAACTCAGCTACATCAGCAGCTCCGGCTTGCGTCTTTTCCTGACGCTTCGCAAGGCCTGCGCCGCGAAGGGCGGCAAGGTGGTGCTCCATGCCATCAACAACGATATCCGCCAGGTCTTCACGATGACCGGCCTGCTGAGCCTGTTCGTCGTTGAGGATGCGTAGGTTCCTTCTCGCGCTGTCGCTCCTCCTGACATTGGGCGGATGCATCCGGCAGGATGCGCCCCGCTCCCTGGAGGATCTTCAGGATGCCCGGATCGGAGTCCTGACAGGCTTGGCACATCGCCATGACCTGCAGGATGCGTTTCCGGGTTCATCTTTTATGAATTTTGAGGATCTGCCGCTGATGTGCATGGCGCTTCAGGGGCGGAGGATCGATGCGCTGGTGTGCCTCGAACCGGGGCTGGATGAGTTGCTGGAAGGCAATCCCGGCTTCAGGGAATTACCGGGCCTTTCGATCCGGGATTCGGTCTGCGTGGCATTCCGCCTGGACGATCCGGATCTGGCCGGGGCGTTTGATGATTTCCTGGAAGAGATCCGGGCCGACGGCCGGATGGCGGAGATGGAGGCGAACTGGTTCGGCCCGGACGCTGCCCGGTCCTTCTACCACGCCCATGGCGGGGCGGGAGAGCCCCTGCGGGTGGGCATCGAGGTCGGACAGTCCGGCCTGACCGTGATGGAGGACGAGGAGGAGACGGGGTTCGAACCGGAGCTGATGCGCCGCTTCGCCGATCACCTCGGACGCCCGGTCCGGTTCATCGAGATGACCGGGACCGGCATGGTTCCCGCGCTGGCCTCGGGCCGCGTGGACGCCCTGGTGGACGCCATCACCCCGACCCGCGAACGCTCGCAGAGTTTCCGTTTCTCGCGGCCGTATTATTCCTGCGACCTGCATGTGGTCGTCCTGGATCCGGATTATGTCCCCGAGATCCGCCGCCAGACGCTCGGTGAGGTCCTCCGGACGAACCTGGTGGACGAAGGCCGCTACAAACTGATTCTCAACGGCCTCTGGATCACGCTGCTGATCATGTTCTGCTCGGTGCTCCTGGGCAGCATCCTGGGAGCGCTGCTCTGCTGGATGCTGCTGTGCAAGTCGAAGGCCCTGAAGAAGTTTGCCCATGCTTATTGCGAACTGATCGAGGGCATCCCGATCGTGGTGCTTCTCCTTTTCATGTTCTACGTCGTATTTGCCGCGACGCCGGTGACGGCGGTCGTGGTCGCGATCATCACGTATTCGCTGCATTTCGCGGCCGGCGCCTGCGAGAGCTTCCACAACGGGATCGAGAGTGTCCCGCACGGGCAGTTCGAGGGCGGCTTGGCGCTGGGCCTGACGGAGTTCGGGACCTATCGCTATGTCGTGCTGCCGCAGGCCATGCGCCAGATCCTGACCTTGTTCAAGGGCAAGAGCGTGGCGTTGATTGAGAATACTGCCATCGTCGGATTCATCGCCATCCAGGACCTGACCAAGGTGACGGACATCATCCGTACCCAGACCTACAATTCGCTGATCCCCCTGGTCGTGGTGGGTCTGCTGTATTTCCTGCTGGCCCGGCTGATCGGATGGGCCATTGACAAACTGGGCGATTATCTCCTGAAGAAATGAAAACGATCCTCAAAATAGAATCGCTCTATAAGCAGTTCGGTGACGTCCACGTTCTGAACGGCATCGACTGTGAGATCCGGGAGGGCGAGATCGTCTCCGTGATCGGACCGTCGGGCTGTGGCAAGAGTACCTTCATCCGCTGCCTGAACGGCCTGGAGCGTCCGACTTCCGGGCGTGTGCTGGTGGACGGCGTGGATATCTTTTCGCCGGAGGCGGATCTGCCCGCCATCCGGAGCAAGGTGGGGATGGTCTTCCAGGAGATCAACATCTTCGGCCATCTGAGCGTCCTGGAGAACGTGATGCTCGGCCTGCTCAAGATCCGCAAAATGCCCCGGAAGGAAGCGAACGCCGAAGCGGTGCGCCTGCTGCGGCTGGTCGGTCTGGGCGAGAAACTGGACGCGATGCCGGATGCGCTTTCCGGCGGGCAGAAGCAGCGTGTGGGTATCGCCCGCTGCCTGGCGATGCAGCCGGAGGTGATCCTGTTCGACGAGGCGACCTCCTCGCTGGATCCCAGGATGAAGACCGAGGTGCTCAGTGTGATCCGCGAACTGGCCAAACAGGGCCATACGATGCTGGTCGTGACCCATGAACTCAAGTTCGCGCGCGACGTCAGCACGCGCGTGCTCTTCATGCACGAAGGGCGGATCGTGGAGGAAGGCTCTCCGGAGCAGGTCTTCGACCATCCGCAGAAGAGTCTGACGCGTGCGTTTGTCGACAACCTGCGCAGCCTGGTCTTCCAGATCGATTCGCAGGACTACGACCTCTACCAGCTCAATGCGGAGATCGAGTGGTTCTGCCAGCGCAATACGCTCGGCCGCCGCTATGTCTCACTGGAGCTGATTGTCGAGGAGATGCTCACCAAGATGATGCCGTTCACCGGTCCGATCCATATCTGCATCCACTGCAAGGAAATGTCGCAGGAAGTCTCGATTGAGATGGAGCAGGAGCAGTTCTCCGGCCAGATCGTCGGACGGGAAGGTACGGACGAGATCTCGCTGATGATCCTCCAGGGCCTCTGTGAGTCCATCGAGGAGGAGCAGCGCGGTACGACGCGCGTCGTCCGGATGGAAGCCCGGTCGGAATAGCGTCCGGAATACCGGAATGAAAAGCGGAGATCCTTCCCAGGGTCTCCGCTTTCCGTGTCAGATATAGTCCTATTGTTTAGTTGTTCGGTTTCCTGATTTTGCCGATGCCGCGGACCTTACTGGAAATGTTCTCCGCTTTGAGGCCGAGCGCGTCGATATCGCCGGCGCCGCTGATGCTGAGCTCGGCGTTGCCGGTCTGTCCGGAGACCGTCGCATCGCCCGCGCCGTTGATGGCCAGGGAGAGCTCGTCGCTTTCAAGCTTGGAGAGGGTCACATCTCCGGCTCCGTTGACGATGATCTTGACCTTGCCGGCCTTCAGGCCGCTGATGCTCATGTCGCCGGCCCCGTTGACCGTGGCGTTGAAATCAAGTGCCGTGATGCCCTGCGGGGCGTCGAAGTCGACGGCACCATTGAAGGTAACCTCTTCGAGCACGGGGCTGGAGACGGAAATCTTGACATTCTTGAGCTTGTTGAACTTGGTGCCGTCGCTCTTGACCGTGAGGGTGCCGTTCTCGTTTTTCACGCTGAGGTGCGCGAGGACATTGTCCGGGGCGTTGATGCTGAAGGCGCAGTCGCCGGGCGTGTAAACCAGGTCGCCGGGGAAGTTGATCACCAGGTTGTGGAACTCGCCGGTCACTTCGTCCTGTGAGATGAAGTTGTCACTGGCATCGATGCTTTCGCCGTTCTCATCGGATTCGAAGTGGATGCCGTAGTTGTTGCCCTGCATCTGCTGCTTGAGTTCGTCGCTGATCGTGATGAAGCGGCAGGAGGGGAGGGTGAGCAGCGCGCAGGCTGCAGCGAGGAGGAAAATATGGCGTTTCATGTTTTATTGTTGTCAGTCAATGAATTCTTTGAGGTTGATGCCGAGCAGGGCGGCGCGGTTGCGGAAGATGGGGAGTTCCTCGTCGAGGAACTTGCGGCGCTCCGATTCGCGGATGAGGTCGATGGCGTCGCCGGCGACGAAGAAACCGATGCCGCGCTGGTTGAAGATGACCTTGCGGTCTGTCAGGAGTTCGTAGGAACGGGCCACGGTGTTGGGGTTGACTCCGATCGTTGCGCCCCATTCCCGGACCGAGGGGATGCGCCCTCCGGGTTTGAATTCCCCGGTGAGGATCCGGTCGCAGAGGTTGTCTGCGATCTGGACATAGATGGGTTTGTTGGCGTCGAATTCCATAATGCTAGTGTTTTAGGGTGCGGAGGCGGTAGTAGATGCCGCCGAGAAGTCCGCCGATGATCAGGGTAAACAAGATGCTGATGGTCCAGTTGAAGGTGCTGATTGCCTTGTCCGGGCTGGAGAAGTATTCGGTGAACATCTGGGGATCGATGTCGGCGGTGCCCAGGACAGCGACCATCAGGGCGGAGCAGGCCATGCCGAACAGCATCAGGCAGAGGAGGGTCTTGGCGACCTTGGCTTTCTTGAAGCAGATGGCGCCGAGGGTGAAGACCAGGATGTTCTCGCACCAGGAGAGAAAGACGATGGCCGGGAAATTGAAGGTGATCCCTTCGGAAGCCAGCATCTCATGAAACTCGCGGCCCAGGCCGAGGGAGAACACGCGGTCACCGTAGGCGGTCGGGAAGACCAGCCCCATCAGGCCGTCGGTAGCGAAGAGCAGGGCGAACAGGATGACCGGGAGGACGATGCAGACGATCACGGCCATCGAGAGCCATTTCTCGAGGGTGGAGGCGGGAAGCATCAGGAAGTCCGACCCCGCCCGTTTCTCCGTAACGAAACCGTAGAGTTTGGCGCCGGCACCGAAGAAGACCACGATGCAGGCCAGGAAGATGCCCAGGAATTTCATCTCGTCGGGGGTCTCGCCGATGCCGTCGCCGCTGATCAGGCTGACGAACTGGAAGACCAGGAAAATGAGGGCCGGGATGATGCCGAGCAGCAGCAGGCTGATGCCGTAATTGTTCCAGCCACGGCGCAGGTCATACAGGAAGTAGTTGCCGAAGCGCTTGATATCGAAAATGTTATTCATGGTTGAAAAGGCTTTTTACGAGTTCTTTGTGCTTGTGGACAGTGTTGAAGAGGGCCTCGATGTTCACCTTGCTGTCTCGCTTGTCCGTGTTGGGGAGGACCTGGATGAAGCCGCCGGGCAGCTGCTCGGAGTAGAGGCTGTCGGGATGCAGGGTGACGCCGTAGTCAAAGTAGAGTTTGTCGGCGATCTGTTCCAGGGAAGCGTTGAGCAGGACGTCCTGGCGGTCCAGGATGATGATCGGGTCGATGATGTTCTCGAGGTCACGCACCTGGTGGGTGGAGATCACGATGGTCGCATCTTCGGCCGTGTACTTCATCAGGGCGGAGCGGAACTGCGCCTTGGAGGGGATGTCCAGGCCGTTGGTCGGCTCGTCCAGGAAGAGGAAGCGGACGCCGGCGGCAAGCGCGAAGGCGATATAGGTCTTTTTGAGTTGGCCGGCGGACATGGCGTTCATCTTCTGGTCAGGCTCGACCTCGAACTCGCGGAGGATGGCCTCGAAGTTCGCTGCGGAGAATTTCGGCCAGAACTTGCCCGTGGCTTTGCCCCAGGCGAGGGCCTTGTCGTTGACGGGAGCGACTTCATCGGGGAGGTAGTACTGGTCCTGGAGGAGGACAGGTTCGCGCTTCCAGGGATTGTGGCCATCCGTGGTGATCGTGCCTGCCTGGGTCTTCTTCAGGCCGCAGAGGAGGGTCAGCAGCGTTGTCTTGCCAACGCCGTTCTCTCCCAGCAGTCCGTAGATCTTGCCGGGTTCGAGGTTCATCGTAATGTTGCGGAGAACCTCTGTGGAGCCGTAGCTGAATGCGAGATTGTCGATTTGTATCATAACCTTTGTAGTGTATTAGTTCATTAGCACACCACAAAGGTACGGCAATTTTTGAATAATCCAAATTTTTTTTCAAATATTTTTCCTGTTTTTTTCACTCCGGCAGTTTTTTATTAATTTTGTATGTGATGAAACGCGTTTGCTATTGCCTTCTTGCGGCGGCGCTGCTGATACTGGCCGCCTCTTGCTCCCCGGACGAGCGTATCCTCCATATCGTGACTACCGGCGATGTCCATGGAAGTTGGTTTGATGAGCCTTACGTCGATGGGCAGGCGACCAAGACGAGCCTGATGTCCGTCAGTGCCTGGGTGGACAGCCTCCGGGGGGCGGTAGGGGAGCGCAATGTCCTGCTGCTGGACGCGGGGGACTGCCTGCAGGGAGACAATGCTCCTTATTATTATAATTATGTCGCAGAGCTGGAGGAACATCTCTTCCCGCGTATCGTCTCCTATATGAAATATGACGCGGTCACCGTGGGAAACCATGACATCGAGACCGGGCATCCGGTCTATGACTGGATTGCGAAGGAACTGGCCGCCCGCAAGATTCCCTTCCTGGGCGGCAATGCCGTCCGAACGGACAACGGAGAGCCGTATTTCCCTGTTTATAAAATGTTCCGCCGCGGCGGGATGAAGGTGGCCGTGCTGGGTTTCACCAATCCGAACATGAAAGCCTGGCTGGCCGAACCGATCTGGAGCGGCATCGAGTTCGTGTCCCTGATTCCCTGCGTGCAGGAATGGGTGGACCGCGTGCGGGCGAAGGAGAAGCCCGACGTGGTGGTGGTGCTGGTGCATTCCGGGACAGGCAGCGGTGACGGCGCGGTCCTGGAGAGCCAGGGTCTCGACCTGCTGGACACGCTGAAGGGCGTGGACGTGCTGGTAACTTCCCACGATCACCGTCCCTATGTCCAGGAAAAGGACGGCACCTGGCTGATCAATGGCGGCGCCCGCGCCGGCAATGTCGGCCACGCGGTGATCAAGGCTGCCAAGAAGGACGGCCACCTGGACAAGGAGATCCGGGGCGAGTATGTCCGGATGGACAAGAACAAGGTCAACGAAGCGATGAAGGAGCATTTCCGTCCCGATTTCGAGCGGATCAAGGCCTTCACCCTGCAGCCTGTGGGTGAACTGGGTGTAGAACTTCGCACGCGTGACGCCTACACGGGCATGTCCGACTATACCAATCTCGTGCATACGGTGCAGCTCGGTGTTCCGGATGTCCGCCTGTCTTTCGCCGCTCCATTGACTTACAACGGCACCGTCAATGCCGGACAGGTGATCTATAACGACATGTTCACGATCTATCCTTTCGAGAACCAGCTCTACATCGTGAAGATGAAAGGCTCCGAGGTCAAGAACTACCTGGAGTACTCCTATGATCACTGGATCCAGACACCGGGCCAGCATGTCCTGCGGATCCAGGATGCGCCCGACGCCCGGACCGGGGCGAAGCGCTGGTCTTTCGTGTATCGTTCATACAATTTCGACTCGGCGGCCGGCCTGGTCTATACGGTGGACGTGACCCGTCCCGCAGGCAGCCGCGTGCAGATCAAGTCCCTTGCGGACGGGTCCCCCTTCGACCCGGACGGCTGGTACAACGTAGCGATGACCTCCTACCGCGCCAGCGGCGGAGGCAACATCATTCCGGAGGGTGCCGGCCTGAGCCAGGAGGAGATGGACGAACGGATCGTGAACCGGCTGCCGGAGATCCGGGAGCTGATCTATCAGTATATCAAAGAGCACGGCACCATCGATGCCGCGCTCATCCGTGACCATAGCCTTCTCGGCGAGTGGCACTTCGTGCCGGAGAAACTCGTGAATCCGATGCTGGAGGCCGATATGGAGCTTATCTTCGGAAAGCCTTGAGACGCTGCTGAAGGGAGCCGTCCACGGCCATCTTCATCATTTTGCGCGTCTGCTCAAACTGTTTGAGAAGTTTGTTGACGTCTGCGACGCTGGTACCGGATCCTTTCGCGATGCGGCTGCGGCGCGAGCCGTTGAGGCATTCGGGGTGCTCTTTTTCGTAAGGAGTCATCGACCGGATGATGGCCTCGGTCGGCTTGAATGCGTCGTCCGGGATGTCCACGTCTTTGAGCGCCTTGTCCATTCCGGGGAGCATCCCCGCCAGATCCTTCATGCTGCCCATTTTCTGGACCTGCTGGATCTGATTATAGAAATCATTCAGTGTGAATTGGTTATGTGCAATCTTTTTCTTGAGTGCGCGCGCCTCTTTCTCGTCATACTGCTCCTGGGCCTTTTCGACCAGGGACACGACGTCGCCCATCCCGAGGATGCGGTCGGCGACGCGCGCCGGATAGAAGATGTCGAGGGCTTCCATCTTCTCGCCCGAGCTGACGAACTTGATGGGTTTGCCGGTCACGGCCTTGATCGAGAGGGCCGCACCGCCGCGGGTGTCGCCGTCCATCTTGGTCAGCACCACGCCGTCGTAGTCGATGGCTTGGTTGAAGGCCTTGGCGGATTCGACGGCGTCCTGGCCGGTCATCGCATCCACGACGAAGAGGGTCTCAGTCGGATTGACGGCCTTGTGGAGGGTGGAAATCTCCGCCATCAGTTCCTGGTCCACGGTCAGGCGTCCGGCAGTATCCACGATCACGACGCTGTAGCCTTGCTGGCGGGCATACTGGATGGCATCTTTGGCGACTTTGACGGGGTCTTTCTCCCCGTCCTGCGAATAAACCTCCACGCCCACCTGGGCGCCCAGGGTCTTGAGCTGCTCGATGGCAGCCGGACGGAAGGTGTCGCAGGCCGCGAGCAGGACCTTCATGCCGCGCTTGCTCTTGATGTGCAGGGCCAGCTTGCCGCTGAAGGTCGTCTTACCGGAACCGTTCAGACCGGCTACGAGCACCACGGCAGGGGAGCCTTTGACATTGATCTCGCTATGCTCGGAACCCATGAACGCGGCCAGTTCGTCGTGGACGATCTTGACCATCATCTGCTGCGGCTTGACGGCCGTGAGCACACCGGTGCCCAGCGCCTGCGTCTTGACGCGGTCGCAGAATTCCTTGGCGACCTTGTAGGAGACGTCCGCGTCCAGCAGGGCCCGGCGGATTTCCTTGACGGTCTCGGCTACGTTGACTTCGGTGATCTTGCCTTCGCCCTTGAGGATCTTGAAGGATCTTTCCAGTCTGTCTGACAGATTTTCGAACATGGGAATTGCTACTAAAAATTCAAAGCACAAAGATATGAAACTTTTTTTACGCCGCATAATCCATCGGCTCAAATGCGATCCCGCGGAGCAGCTGTATGAGCGGATTGCCCGGTCAGTAGATACCTGGGTGGCCGGAAAGGGCTTCCTGAAAGTCCTTCCGACGGTGCCCGCCATCGCCTCCGATATCGGCGTGGGGCCGGACCAGTTGGCCCGGCTCATCCGGATCCGAACCGGCCAGACCATACTGGGGTGGCGCAAGTGCCTGCGAATCGACGAAGCGAAAAGCATCCTGCGCGAATACCCCGCGCTGCCGCTTTCGTCCGTGGCGTCGATGGTCGGCATCGGCGACAAGTCCAATTTCAAGCGTCAGTTCACGGAAGTGGTGGGGATGTCTCCCGGGGAATGGCGGAAGCGGGGAACGGCGTGACGGAGTCTATTTCCCGGACAGGGTCCGGAGGGCCTCCAGGGCCAGGCGGACGGTGTTGAAGAGGATAACGGCCGAGATGACGAGGCTGATCAGGGGATCGATGATGTGCAGTCCGGTGCGGCTGATGACGATGCCGGAGATCACCACGCCAAGCGAAAGCAGCGAGTCGGTGGCCATGTGCAGGAAGGCGGCCCGCGTGTTGATGTCCTGGCGATGGCGCATCAGCAGCCAGGCACTCAGGCCGCTGACCAGGATGCCGACTCCGGCAGTCCAGGAGATGGCCGTCCCGTCCACCGGGGCGGGTTCGGAGATCTTGAGGATGCTCTCGCGGACAATCAGTCCGACGGCTACCAGCAGGATGAGGGCATTGACCAGGGCAATCCCGGCGGAGATCCGCCGGAAATCCCCGTTCTGCCGCAGTGCCAGGTGGAAGCCCACCAGGGCAATCAGCAGGGAGAAGACGTCGATGAGTTTGTGCCCGGCATCGGAGACCAGTCCCAGGGAATGGTGGGTCAGTCCGATGACCACTTCGAGAATGACGAAGGCCAGGTTGAGGGCGATGGACACCTTGTAGGCACCGTACAATGCGTGGTTGTCCGGCTCCGGCGGGATATGCTGATGAGTATGCATCATACAAAGATACGCTTTTTTATGGTTCGGTGGGCCTTTTTTCCAATTTGCCAGTCCTAAATTCGCATTTGAATGGACAAATTGTTATCTTTATAGTCCTTAATAACGTGACTTTGGAAGCAACTATCCATGCGATTTTCTCGACCTTGCCCTTTGCCGTCTGCCTGGTCTGGTCCGTCCTGCTCTTCCAGGCGGCATGGAAGCGCCCGGTCGGTGCCCTCAGGATGCTGGCGGGCTTTGCCATAGTGTGCACTGTGCTGTATTTCTGCCATGCCGTTTATTTCAATGGGGAGGAAGTGCTGGTCACGCGTGCCATCTACCGTTGCGCAAACCTGGCTGTATATCCGTTGTTCTGGCTGTATATCCGCGCTTTGAGTGAAGCGGAGCCCCTGCCTTTCCGTGCCTTTTGGGCGCTGATTCCTGCTGTCGTGTCCTTGCTGCTGTCGACAATCGCCTATGCGTTGGGTGCCCCGGAGGATTTCGCCGAATTGCCGCTGCGCTTTATTTTCCTGGTTGAGGTGGCCTGGGTCAGTATCGCCGGGATCAGGCGGTTGGATGCTTATGACCGCAAGGTGCATAATTTCTATGCAGATACGGAGGGGAAGTCGATGGTGCCGCTGCGCAACCTGTTGTATCTGCTGCTGTTGACATCATTGGTTTCGGCGCTGATGAGTGTCATGGGCCGTTCCGTATTCGCATCGGACCTGCTGCTGGTCATCCCTTCCATCCTCTTCAGCGTATTGCTTGCCTGCATTTTCGACATCGGCTCCCGGATAGAATATACTGCGCTGGAGGTCAGTGCCCGTCCTGAAAACGCCCTGGAGACGGATCCCGATACCGGTGAATTCCAGGCGTTGATGGACCGGATCGTTGACCAGATGGAGAACAGGCAACTCTTCCGGACACCCGGCCTCAAGATCACGGACCTTGCTACGGAGTTGGGCAGCAACCGGACCTATGTGTCCAACTGCATCAACCGCATGGCCGGACAATCCTTCTCGGACTACGTCAATTCGTATCGCATCCGGTATGCCCAGATCCTGATGCAGATGAATGACAGCGGCCAGACCCTCTCGCAGATCGGCACTCAGGCCGGCTTCTCGGGAGAGACTTCTTTCTTCCGTAATTTCAAGAAGATCACAGGTCAGACCCCTTCGGAGTGGTTGTCCTCCCGCAAGCCTTCGGACAAATCCTGAGCATAGAGCCGCTTCATGCTCTTCAGGGACCAGCGCAGGGAGAAATAGATCAGCACAATCAGGAACAGCGGGACGAGTCCCAGCATCGTGGCTCCACCCACATCGTCCTGCACGCAGAAAACGGCAGTATCATACAGTCCGTGCAACAGGACAGGCAAGGCCCAGACGCAGAGCACGGCTTTACGGGGAGAGATCTCCCCGAAATGATACCTGGAATAGAAATACCCCATGATCACGGCATAGCAGAAATGACCGGGGACGGCAAACAGCCCCCGCATGATGCCGGTCGCAGCGACAGACTCTTCTTCGAGCATGAGGTAGAGTACATTCTCGATGGAGGCGAATCCGAGACCGACGCTGACGGCATAGACAATCCCGTCCAGGCGCTCGTCAAAAAACGGGTTCTTCCTCAGTAAAAACCAGATCATCAGGAGTTTGACCGACTCTTCGGGGATGGCGGCCGCGAAGAAGGCGTGCCGCATGTGCATCCCGACAGAATCGTCCGGTCCCGGATCCACGTCCAGCCCCGTCCATTCGAAGACAGAAGCCAGGAAGACGGCTGAGAACGCTGACAGTATACCATACAGGAAACCCTTGGCCAGCTGGGCCGGGGGCTCCTTCTTGTATCGGTCCACCCACCAGGTGTAGGCGAACAGGACGGCGGCAGGCAGCAGCGCCAACAGGAGCTTCAGGAGAATCATTCGAGGATGTATTTCTCCGTGGTGCCTGCCTGTGACAGGAGAACGACCTTGCGGTCGGGCGAGACCGCCAGGGAAGCGCGGGATTCAGGATCCTCGGGATTCCAGAGCGCGTAAGTGCTCCACCCGAATCCGTCCGTGCTGAAAAGCTCGGTGTATTCTGCTCCAGGGAAGAAACGCAGGGCCGCGCCCTTGCCGTTTTCCGGGATGTTGAAGAGCATGTAGGGCCCTTCCGGGTTGCCGGCTTCGCGGTATATGCGGTTGGTGTAGGGTTGCACGTTCGTGGTCAGGCGGGGCTCGGTCCGGTCCCAGGTGCCGTCTTTGGCGACGCAGTAGCCGTCGTGGGCATAGGTGAAATGGGCCAGGCAGCCGCTCTCATCCACGTAGTAGTATTTCCCCCTGTCCTTGATCCAGGCGCTTCGGGCCATGATGCCGCTGCCGGCTTTGTTGTAGATCATTTCCCCGGAGGGGAGGGTCTCCCAACTGCCGCCGGAGAGGGCGTAGGTGGCCGGGGTATAGTCGTCTTCAGGCTCGGCGATACCGAGTTCGGCGCGCCGCTGTGCGGCTGTCTTTTCCTGCTGCGCCCGGACGGCCGGGCAGAGCAGGGCTGCGCCGAGAAGCACGCAGAGGGCGAGGTGGATTCGTTTCATGGCTACAGGCTTTATTCTTTGATGAATCTCAGGGTCTCACCGGCCTGGGACATCAGGACGGTCTTGCCGTCGGGCAGGACGACGAGGTGGGCACGGGTCTCCGGATCGTTCTCTTTGGCGAGGGCATAGGCGCCACGGCCGAACGGGTCAAGCAGGTAGGTCTCGGAGAAGCCCAGGGTCGGATAAGTGCGGGTGACCTTGTACCGGTCTTCCTGCACCGCTTCGAACTGGACATACAGACCTGTCGGGTTGCCCTCTTCGCGGTATTTGCATCCGGTGCCGGGCCGTGTATCTTCGGTCAGGCGCGGGATGTTCTCGACCCAGGAACCGTCTTCTCCGGCGTAATAGCCGTCGAAGGCGTAGATGTTGCGCGCCAGGCAGCCGCTCTCGTCGATGAACCAGAGCTTGTTGTTATCCGATACCCACACGCTGCGGCGCAGCATGTCGTCCGCGAAGCGCCGGTACACGATCTCGCCGGACTCCAGGGTCTCCATGGCACCGTTGGTCAGGGCATAGTGCCAGGGCGTATGTCCCTCCGTGGCGGACACTTCGCGGGGATCCCGGATCTTGAGGCCGGGCACGACGAAGGCCCCGCCGTCCATGCCCGTATGCGCAATCTGGTCTTCGTAGGCTTCGTCCTCGGTCAGCCAGGGCTCGTCGGGCGGGGGATTGTTGGGCCCGCATGCCCCGAGAATATAGAGGCCGCCCACGACGATACCGCCGATACCGAGCAGCCAGCCGATGATCTTTCCAATATTACCCATATTCAGTCGAATTTGTTGAAAGTTAGCAAAGTCTGTCCCGAATTGCAAGGGGCTTGTTGTCGGATAGTACGAAAAGATTGCTGAATGATACAATTTGCGCCCGCTACAAGGACACGCGGAAGGAGACCTTGAATCCGTTCTTGGCGGCGCGGTCCAGTCCCTCGGTGTAGCTTATGCGCCGGAAATACTCTACGCGCAGGAGGTTGAAAATGTTCTCCAGACCGACGGAGTATTCCATGTACGGCACGGGACCGAGGATCCGCGTTTGCTCGGGGAAGACATACAGTCCGCTGCCGGGGGTGGGCATGTTGCGTTCGCTGACCGTTCCGGCAAGGGCCCGGAAGGACATGACTTCCCGGAGGCCGAGGCGGTTGATCAGCGGGATGCGGTTGAGGATCCAGCCTTTGAGGAAATAGGTGGCGGAGAAACAGGCGTAGCGGTCGGAGATGAACTCCATGGGCTGCATCAGGTTGAAGGCGTCATCCTGCAGGATGAAAGACAGGTTGGCGTTGGGCGTGAACAGTTTGGGGAGGGGAACCCGGTTCCAGACGATACCGGCGTCCAGGGAGGCGTCGATGTGTCCGAAGGCGGAGAGCCAGAAGCGCTTCTGGGCATTGATCTCCGTCCGGTTGTACCAGAAACTGTTGTCAAAGCGCCCCACCGTGTGGGTCAGGCTGAAGATGGGGGCGTCGCGGGTGAGCAGCAGCGGGGCGTCCTTGCCCAGGCGGCTGGAGAAGAGCGGCTCGCCCGGGGCAAAGCGCAGGCGGGTGGTCCAGGAGAGGTCGTTGTAGTAGGGGACGGGTTCGGTCTGGCCGTCCGTTCCGAGGCGCTGATAGGAGAGCGTCCCCGTCGGTTCGACGCGGTCGAGGCGCAGCCGGGTATCCAGGGACAGACGCGAAATCCACTCCCGCTCATAAGCCAGCTGGAAGCGGCGAACATACTGCAGGGGCTGGGCCGCGATCGAACTCATCATGATGTGGTCCCGGTCCATCAGGGCGAAACTCTGTCCGGGGCCTTCCAGGTCGTAACTGGCTTTCAGGGAGAGGTTGTGCCGCAGCGGCTCGTACGGGTGGTATTCCCGCGGGACAAAACTGTGGACCAGGGTCAGGTCCCCCTTCAAGCGTTTGTCACCGAAGCCGTAAGCGACGTAGGCGCTCAGGAAATTGCGGGGATTCAGGTTGGCGGTGGTCATGCCTCCGATGCGCAGGCGGAACCCTTCCACCGGATCGTAGTGGGCGATGCTGGACAGGGGGCCGTAATCCCAGCGGGATGCGCTCCGGTCGCGGGATGTGGGCATGAATTCCGTGGAGAGGGTCTCGATGGCGTCAATGACGTCGCTCAGGCGCGGTTCCCGCCGGATCTCTACCTTCAGGCTGTCCATGACGAGTTCCTTCTCCGAGAGGGGGGTGGTGCGGACATCGTGCCAATACTCGTCCGGGCGCCACCAGTCCTTGTTGAAAACCAGGCGGTCCGGCAGCCGGGCGAGGGTGTCGGGCATTGCGGCCGCGGTGCTGAAGTCGTAGTCGTGGTGGGTGACGCTGCGGCGGGCGTAGAGCTGCTGCATCCATTGGAAGATGTAGAAGCGTGCCTGGGTATTCTTCTCCCGGGATGCCCAGACGCCATCGGGCGTCTGGACGAAGTCTTCCTCGATGGACAGCTCGCTGACGAAGTTGAGGTTGATCCGGGCGGGGATGCCCAGGGCATAGCGCTTGAGGGCATAGCTGCCGTCGTTGACGACATACAGGTGGCCGGTGAACCCGTAGCTGCGGTTGTTGACCGGAACGAAGGTCAGATCGATGCATTCGATCCCGTCCACGCTCAGCGTATCGGAGATGTAGTATCGGTAGAAACTTGTGGCAAGCGAGGAGGAGAGCGGGCTGACGAAGCGGTTCATCAGGACTTCCATGTTGTCGTCGCAGATATCGGCATCCTTGAAGACGGACTGGATGTTGGCGCGCAGGGCACCCTTGTCCAGGAATTCAGCCATGCCCAGCAGGCGGCGCCGGTTGACGAGCGTGCGGGTCTTGCCGCTCTGGCGCTGGTAGTAGGTGAGTTCCTCCTGCTCGAGCAGCGAGATGGGCAGCACGGGCATCTGCTCCGTCTGGAGCGTATCCACATATTTCTCGAAGAAGGGAAATTTGCGCCAGAAGCGGCTGCTGTCGAAGTCCACGCGGAAATCGTCCAGGTAGATCACCTGCTTCTCGTAGTCCTTGCTGCTGTACTGCTCAAGCCGGTTGATGTGGTTGGCTCCCTTGCGTGCGATGACTTTCTCCACCAGCTCCACGGCCGGATTGCCGCGCCGCCGGTAGGGGACGTTGCGCTTGGGCTTGACCACGGCGCTCTGCAGGCCGTAGGCGTCTATGGGCAGGGCGATCTTGAGGCCTTCGGTGGTTTTCCCGGCTTCGACGGGGATGTTGAGGGTCTGGTAGCCGAGCATCTGGAAGCTCAGTACGTTGTAGTCGCGGAAGTTCTCGATCGAGAAGTCGCCGTCCAGCCCTGTGATCGTGCCGATGTTGGAGCCCAGGAAGACGACAGAGACATAGGGCAGGGGCTCTCCGCTGGCGGCGTCGATGACGACGCCCCGGACCCGGGTGGGCCCGGCGGCCAGGGCGGCGGCAGCGCATAGCAGCGCCAGACACAGCAGACAAGCCTTGCGGAACATGCTGCAAAGATACGAAAAATTACCTAAGTGCCCGCATGGCATTGAGCACGGCCAGCACGGTCACGCCCACATCGGCGAAGACGGCCATCCAGAGCGTGGCGACCCCGCAGGCCGCGAGCACCAGTACGGCCAGCTTGATGCCCACGGCGAACCACATGTTCTCTTGCGCGATCCGCAGGGTCCGCCGGGCGATGCGGATCGCCAGCGCGACCTTGGACGGTTTGTCGTCCATCAAGACCACGTCCGCGGCTTCGATGGCGGCGTCGGAACCCAGCGCGCCCATGGCGATGCCCAGGTCGGCGCGTGCAAGCACCGGGGCGTCATTGATGCCGTCTCCGACAAAGGCGAGTTTCCCTCCAGTGAGCCATTCCTCCACGCAGCGGACCTTGTCCTCCGGCAGCAGGCCGGCCCGGAAGCCGTCCAGCCGGAGCGTATCCGCCACGGTTTCGGCGATGGGCTGCCGGTCGCCGGTGAGCATCATCACCTGCCGGACGCCCGCGGCGTGCAGTTCCGCCACGGCGCGGGCAGCGTCTTCCTTGATGCGGTCTGCGATCACGATATGTCCGGCATAAACGCCGTCCAGGGCCACGTGGACGAGGGTCCCCGTGTGCGTGCAGGGACGCCAGGCGGCACCGACCATTTCCATCAGTTTCTCATTGCCCACGGCCACGGTCCGGCCGTTGACCTCGGCGGTGAGGCCTTTCCCCGCGTATTCGCGGATGCCGCTGACGCTGCAGTCGTCCTGCTCATCGGGGTAAGCCTGCAGGAGCGCAGCTGCGATGGGATGGGTGGAATGCTGCTCCACATGCGCGGCCAGGTGCAGCAGTTCCCGTTCGTCCAGCTGCTCGGGATGGACGGCCGTGACTGTGAAGACCCCTTCGGTGAGCGTGCCTGTCTTGTCGAAGACGACGCTGCGTACGCGGGAAAGGGTGTCCAGGAAGGCTGCCCCCTTGACGAGGATGCCCTGGCGGGAAGCGCCGCCGATGCCGCCGAAAAAGGTGAGCGGCACGGAGATGACCAGCGCGCAGGGGCAAGAGACCACCAGGAACATCAGCGCCCGGTAGATCCAGGTCGCCCAGACGCCGCCCAGCAGGGGCGGAACCAGGGCCAGCAGCACGGCCAGGCCGACGACGACCGGAGTGTACACCCGCGCGAAGCGGGTGATGAAATGTTCGCTGCGGGATTTGTTCTCCGCTGCGTGCTCCACCAGTTCGAGGATGCGGGAAGCGGTGGATTCGCCGAAGGCCTTGACGGTGCGGATGCGCAGCACGCCGCTGAGGTTGACGCAGCCGGACAGGACTTCGTCGCCGACGGCGATTTCCCGCGGTACGCTCTCCCCGGTCAGCGCCATGGTATCGAGGGATGAACTGCCTTCCAGCACGATTCCGTCCATGGGGATGCGCTCTCCGGGGCGGACCAGGACGGTCTCCCCGACGGCGACGCTCTCGCAGGGAACGCTTTGCAGGACCCCGTCCCGTTCCACGTTCGCCTGGTCCGGCCGGATATCCATCAGATGGGCCACCGACCGGCGCGACCTGCCTTCGGCAATCCCTTCGAACAGCTCGCCGAGCTGGAAAAACAGCATCACGAAGACCGCTTCCGGAAATTGCGTCTCCGCTTCCGGCAGGAAGCCGATGGCGAGCGCGCCCAGCGTCGCGATGCTCATCAGGAAATTCTCATCCAGGGCCTCCCCGTGTGCGAGCGCCTCGGCCGCTTCTTTGAGCGTGTCCCAGCCGACGAGGAGGTAGGGGACCAGATAAAGCAACAGATACTGCCAGGCAGCCCAGGATGTTTTCTTTTCGATCAGGATGGCAGCGGCCAGCAGGACGGCCGCCGCGATGATTTTGACGATCCGTCCGCGCGCGCCCTCTTCTTCGTGGTGATGTTCGTGCACGTGCACGTGCTCGTGCTCATGGTGATGATGATGTTCGTGTGCCATATTGCGTGTTTTTTGTTTTCCGGGGACAAAGATACCGGACTGTCGCTGCAACCCGGTTGCAAATGTGTTTCGGGACGGCCCTTCCGTTTTTTTTTGCTATATTTGCGACAGACAATGCCAAAATCTTGAGGAGCCGGTTCCGGCTCACGCCCGGTTGCTTTGACTGGATATTAATTTAATAACGTGAGTATGTCATTCAATTTCCTCAAGAGGATCCTGATCCTATCCGCTTGTCTGGCACCGCTGGTGGCGTGTGGCCAGAAAACCCTCAAGCCCTGGACGAAGGGCGGACTCGACACCGGAAAATACCGCAATGTCTTTCAGGAGATGGGCTATGCCCCGAAAGAGATCGACGCCAAACTGGAGAGCATCTACCAGGAAGTTTTCCACGGCCCGGACAAAGTCTATTTCGAAGTAGGTGACGACATGGGCTACATGTCTGACGTCAAGAACTTTGACGCACGTACCGAAGGGATGTCCTACGGCATGATGATCACGGTCCAGCTTGACAAGAAGGACGAATTCGACCGTCTGTTCCGCTGGGCGAAGAAGTACATGCAGTACCAGGACGGTCCGATGAAGGGCTATTTCGCCTGGAGCCTCAGCCCGGACGGCACCATTCGCGGTGCGGGTCCGGCCTCCGACGGCGAACTGTATTTCATCACCTCGCTGATCTTCGCTTCCAACCGCTGGGGCAACGACGGAGAAATCAACTATCTCGCCGAAGCGCAGAATATCCTGAATTCTTCCTGGGAAAAGGACGGCTCCGAGGGCATCATGCCTTTCATCAACAAGGAGAACCACCTCATCGTATTCACGCCTGACGGACGGGGGATCTCCTACACCGATCCGTCCTACCACCTGCCCGCCTTCTACGAAGTATGGGCCCGCTGGGCCGACGACGGCCGGGCTGATTTCTATCGCGAATGTGCGAAAGCCAGCCGGGAGTATCTCCACAAGAGCATCAACCCGGAGACGGGCCTCAATCCGGACACCAACAACTTCGACGGCTCCTTCATCGAGATGCCGGCTTTCTTCGGCCGCACCATGAAGCCGGCGTTCCGTTTCGACTCCTGGCGCGTGCCGATGAACATCGCCCTGGATTATTCCTGGGCCTGTGCCGACCGCGAATGGCAGACGAATTATGCCAACACCATCCAGGATTTCTTCTATTCCAAGGGGATTGATGAATTTGCCGATCAGTACAACGTTGACGGGACGGAGGTTGATTTCGCCATGCCGGCAGGCATGGGCGAGTTCCGCGGCACGGGTACGCGCCACTCCGTGGGCCTTGTCTCCACGCTGGCCGCAGCCACGCTCGCGGCCGACCACGAGATTGCCCGCGAGTTCGCACAGCGGCTCTGGGACAGCGAGAACAAGCCCTACGAGGACGGGTACTTCGACGCTTACTACGACGGAATATTAAGATTATTCGCGTTTATGCACCTAAGCGGCCACTACCGCGTCATCGAGCCGGGGAAGTAGCCTTCGCTTATGTGCATAGGTGTCGGACGATCGAGGGGGCGTACCCCCTCGAGCACCCCTGCGTCGCTGCGCTCCGATGCGGCCATTACCGCGTCATCGAGCCGGAAAAGTAATTCCGTTACCAGGGGGGCAACAGCTTGCGGTAGTACGGCCGCAGGGGATCGTCCACGACGACGCTGGCCGAGCGGCTCGGGCAGACGGCGAACCAGCCCAGGGCGTTCTCGCCCCGGATGTTGGTCGGGGCGTTGGCGGGTTGGGGAGAGAAAATGGGGATGCTGATCCCGCTCGAGCGCACCGCCGACTGGAAATCGTAGAAACCCTTGTCGAGGGTGAGCACGTTGAGCGTGATCTCGTCCCCGGTCTCCAGGTATTTGAAGCAGGGGCCGTGCTGGCGTCGCAGCTCCGTGGTCTGTATGAGCGTGGTGATGGGGAATCCCTTGACTTCCTTGCCGTTGAACATTTTGTCATCGATGACTTCCGTCATAAAGTAGGGGTATTCCCAGCCGTTGATGGCGACGGAGACCTGGTAGTAACTGGCGAACTGCTCGTCCCGGCCCCAGACGGCAAGGGTCCAGAGACTGTCGATCCCCTTGGCCTTGTTGCCGGCGAAAGCATAGTCGACCGCATCCAGGCGGAAGCCCGGCTCCGGCATCGAGGCTTCGGCCTCATAGACCTGACCTTCCGGCAACTCGATCCGCAAGTGGTAGTCCACGCCCGCTTCGCAGCAGAAACCCTCCGGGGCTAGGTAGCGGCCCCTTCCGTAGTGGTCAAAAACGGCATCATTGACAGTCACCCGGGCTTCGTACACGGAGGGGTCGTCCTCCTCCCGGAAATAGGAAATGGTGCGGGACAGCAGGACCTGCTGGAGCTCATCGGGATTGTCCGTGAGCACGGACTCCACCACCAGGTAGTCGTGGTAGTCCGCGCGGGAATGGATGTCGATCTCCTCCGTACAGGCAGGCAGGAGCAGCAGATAACCCAGCAGCAGTGGAAGAATGCGTCTCATGCCCTCACTCAGAATTTGATGTTATAGGAAACGGAAGGGATCACGCTGAAAAGCCAGACCTTGAACGGGGTCGTGCGTCTCTGGTCGTAATCGTAGCGGAAATCGACGGTCCAGGCGTTGTGCCGCGCATAGACGTTGTAGAAGGAGAGATTCCATTCGCCGCTCCAGCGCTTGCCCTCCACGCGCTGCCGCGTCCGCCAGGTGACGGACAGGTCCAGCCGGTGGTAGTCCGGCAGGCGGTCGAGGTTGCGGGAGGCATAGACGGGTTTCCAGGTATCCCGGTAGCGGAAGCGGCCGACGGGATAGGTTGTCGGTGCGCCGCTGTAGTACACCCATTCGGCGGAAGCCGACCATTGCTTGGAGAAATCGTAAGTCAGCACGAAATTGACCGCGTGCTCGTGGTTCAACGGGGAAGGATAAGGCTCGCCGCCGTTCAGCTCCGGGATCCGGTAGTTCGCGCGCGACCAGGTGTAGGCCAGCCAGCCGTTCCAGCGGGTGAAATCGTACTTGAGCATCAATTCAGCGCCGAAGGCCCGGGATTCCCCGAAGCGGAGCAGGCCCTCCCGGTCGGGATTGTCCAGCACCAGGCCGGGATTGTCCACGAAGTCCATCGCGCCCTGGTTGTGCTTGTAGAAAGCCTCCAGGGAGAGTTGCAGGGCCTGTTCGGCGAACAGGGCGTTGATCCCGGCGGAGAATTGGTCGGAGACCTGGGGCTTGACGCCCGGTGAAGCGGTGAACCAGGTGTCGACGGGGCTTCCGCTGATGCTGACCCGGGCCTGCTGCAGGTACTGCACGGTCCGGGACCAGGCAGCTTTGAGCGAAAGGTCTTCATGCAGGGAGAGCGAAGCGGAAATGCGCGGCTCCAGCCCCATGTAGGTCTGGATGGGCGTCCCGCGTTCGACGGTCCGCACTTCCGTCAGCGCGTGCGAGGACGGGTCGAAATAGCGCTGCTCCGTCGGCCCGAAGGTCGTGAAGGTGGAGAAGCGCAGCCCGTAGCGCAGGGTGAGGTTCCGGATCTTGTGCTCGTTCTGGATATAGGCGGAAGGCTGGAAGGCATGGATTCCAGGCATTTCGATGCGGTTGACCAGGCTGGATTCTTCGCGGGGCTCGGTAGTGCCCGGGGAGATGGCGAACCAGGCCAGGTTCACCCCGGCGCGGAAGGTCATGTCCGGACGGGGATACCAGCTCCATCCCGCCTTGACCCCCGTCTCCCGGATGCCTTGGAGGTAATCGAAGGCCGCATCCGGCATGTCGGTACCTATCGTGTTGCGGAACAAGGAGTTGTATGCCGTGACATCGGAAGTCAGTTTCTGGGACCAAAGGTGGTTCCAGCGCAGGGACTGGGTGTGGTTGGCGTTGCCGAACTGCATGTGCCCGAAGTCGAAATCCTCCAGGCTGAAGCCGAAGATGTCGCTGCCGCTGAACGCGCTCAGATAGATACGGTCGCGGCTGCCTGCCGTCCAGCTGAGCTTGGCATTGGCATCGTAGAAGAACATCCGGGTCTTGTCCGGGATGCGGTCGCCAAAGAGCGGGAAGAAGAGGTCGAGGTAGGTGCGGCGGGCCGAAAGCATGAAGGAGAGTTTGTCCGGTACGATGGGACCTTCGACAAACAGTTTGGAGGTAATCAGGCCGATGGAGGCGTTGCCGCCGAACTGCTGTTTGTTGCCGTCCTTGGTGGAAATGTCCAGCACGGAGGCGATGCGCCCGCCGTACTGGGCGGGGAAGTCCCCCTTGTAGAGCTCGGCGCTGCGGATGGCGTCGCCGTTGAACATCGACAGGAATCCCAGGAAATGTCCGCTGTTGTAGATGGGTGCACCGTCCATCAGGATCAGGTTCTGGTCCACGCCGCCGCCCCGTACGCTGAAGCCGGTGGATCCCTCGCTCGGAGCCTGTACGCCGGGCATCATCTGGATCACCCGGATGATGTCGGCTTCGCCCATCAGGGTGGGGAGCCGCTGCACGAGTGCGGCGTCCACCCGTTCCATGCCCAGCTGGGGTAGTACCAGCTCCTTTCTCTTCGAGCGGGAGAGGATGGTCGCGGCATCCAGTTGCTCGCGCTCCGGCTCCATCCGAAAATCCAGCTTTTGCGTACTGCTGACCTCCACCTCCGCCGTCTTGTAGCCGAAATAACTGCAGGTCAGGGTGTGGCTGCCCGGGGGGAGGGTGAGGGAATAGAATCCGCTGCCGTCGGTGGCGACGGCGGTTTTCCGGTCTTCCAGGTAGAGCACCGCCTGCACGAGCGGCTCGCCGCTGCCGGCGTCCGTCACGTGGCCGGAGACCACGGCCCTGCGCCCCTGGGCGCCTGCCGGAAGCGACAGGACCAGCCAGAGAAAGGCGAAGAGGATGCGGCGCGCAGCGGTCATGGGATTCAGAGATATTTGCCGGTGATGCTGCCGGGGTTGGCGGCAATCTCCCCGGGTGTCCCGCTGGCGACGATACGTCCGCCCTGCAGACCGCCGCCGGGGCCCATATCAACCACATAATCAGCGCTCCGGATGACGTCGAGGTCGTGCTCGATGACGATGACCGTGGCCCCCTGGTCGATCAGGTGGCGGAAGACGGCCATCAGCGTCCGGACATCCAGGGGATGCAGGCCGATCGTCGGCTCGTCGAAGACGAAGATGCTGCCGGACTGGGCGCGCCCCATTTCGCTGGCCAGTTTGAGGCGTTGCGCTTCGCCGCCGGAGAGGCTGGGCGTGGCTTCACCCAGGGTGAGGTAGCCCAAGCCGAGATCGTGGAGCACCTGCAGGCGACTGCTGACCAGCGGCAGGTCGGCGCATTCCTGGATTGCTTCGTCGATGCTCATCGACATCAGTTTCGGCAGGGAGCAGGGCTGGCCGCCTTTTTTCTTACGCGGAATCTGGTAGGCGATGCGGGCATAGCGGGAGCCGCGGCAGTCGGGACAGGGGATGTCCACATCGGGCAGGAACTGCACGTCCAGGCTGATGCTGCCGGTGCCGTCGCAGGTCGGACAGCGCAACGCGCCGGTGTTGTAGGAGAAGTCTCCGGCCTTGAATCCGCGGGTCTTTGCCTCTTCGGAGCGGGCGTACACTTTGCGCAGTTCGTCATGGATGCCGGCGTAGGTGGCGACGGTCGAGCGGACGTTGATGCCGATCGGGGTGGCGTCGATGAGCTTGACCTGCGAGATGCCCGGAGCTTCCGCCGCCATCACGTGGGCGGGCAGGGGCTTGCCTGCCATGGCGGCCTGCAGGCCGGGAATGAGGCTCTCGAGGATCATCGTCGTCTTGCCGGAACCGGACACGCCCGTCACCACGGACAGGCGTCCCTTCGGGAATCGGACCTCCAGCGGCTGCACGGTGTGGATCGCGCCGGTACGCATGGAGACGGACCCTTCGGCGAACAGCTCCGCTGCGCCGGACGATACCGCGTCAGGCATTGTCCGGGCCTCCTTTTTCCTGCCATCCCCGACCGGATCGGGAATCTCCAGGAAAGGTCCGATCTTGGAGACGGGATTGCTGCGGATATCCGCGACGGTGCCCTGTGCGAGGAGGGTCCCGCCGCCGGCGCCGGCGTCCGGGCCCAGCTCGATGATCCAGTCCGCATGCGAAAGCACCTGCGTATCGTGGTCCACCAGGAGTACGGAGTTGCCGTCCGCGACGAGGTCGTCCATCACCCCGGTCAACCCTTCGAGGTTGGAAGGGTGCAGTCCGATGGACGGCTCGTCCAGGACGTAAAGGACTCCGGTGGTACGGTTGCGCACCGACCGGGCCAGTTGGACGCGCTGCCTTTCTCCCGTCGAAAGGGTCGATGCTGCGCGGTCGAGGCTGAGATAGCTTAGGCCCAGGTCAACCAGCCGCCTGGCGGTGTCCTGGAAGGATTCGCAGATGCGTTCGGCCATCGGCCGCATCGGCTCCGGGAGCGAAGCCGGCACGCCTTCCACCCAGACGATCAATTCGGCAAGCGTCATCCGGCAGGCGTCCGCGAGGCTGATTCCGCGCAGGCGCGGCGCCCGGGCCGCGTCAGAAAGGCGTGTGCCGCCGCAGTCGGGGCAGGGGTCCTGGCGCAGGAATTTCTCCACACGCTTCATCCCTTTCTCGTCCGTGACTTTCGCAAGGGCGTTCTCCACCGAATAGACAGCGCTATAGTAGGTAAAGTCCATTTCGGCGAAGCCGTTGGTCTTCTCGTTCCTGTAGATGATGTGGCGCTTTTCGGCAGGCCCGTGATAGACGATTTCTTTTTCCTCCGGGCTGAGTTCCCGGAAGGGGATGTCCGTGCGCACGCCCATGTCGCGGGCGATGTCCTTCATGAGGGACCACATCAGCGAACCCCAGGGGGCCACGGCGCCTTCGTCGATGGACAGGGAGTCGTCGGGCACGAGCGTGGATTCGTCCACGGTCCAGACGGTGCCGGTGCCGCCGCATCGCTTGCAGGCGCCCTGGCTGTTGAAGGCCAGTTCCTCCGCCCCGGGGGCGAAGAAATGCGCCCCGCACACGGGGCAGACCAGTTCCTGCTCGGCGGCTACGGCGAGGCTCGGCTCGAGATAGTGGCCGTTGGGACAGCGATGGCTGGACAGGCGGGAGAACATCAGACGCAGGCTGTTGAGCAGTTCGGACATCGTTCCGAAGGTACTGCGGATGCCGGGCACGCCGGGCCGCTGGTGCAGGGCCAGCGCCGCCGGTACATAGCGTACCTCGTCCACCTGGGCCCGGCTGGCCTGGGTCATCCGGCGGCGGGTATAGGTTGACAGGGATTCCAGATACCTGCGGGATCCTTCGGCGTACAGCACGCCGAGGGCGAGCGAAGACTTGCCCGAGCCCGATACGCCGGCGATGCCGACGATTTTGCCCAGGGGAATGTCTACGTCGATGTTCTTGAGATTGTGGGCCCGCGCACCGCGGACTTCGATCTTGTCAGGGGATTTCTGGGATTGCATCATACAAAGATACGCAATAATTCCGTATCAGTCGTCGATCCGCTGATACGCGAGCCGCTCGTCACCATTGGCCAGCAGAATGATGCCGCAGTAGGAGAACCCGTGCTTGAGAATGTTGTGCTGCATGATCCGGTTGTCCCGGTGCGTGTCGATGCGGATGTTGGGGTCATGCCGGAAGGCGAACTGCATGATGTCGCGGAAAATCCCGTGGGCATCGGGCTTGCTGGCAATCCGGTGGATCACGTGGTAGGGGAGCGAGTCGTCTAGCCAGGCTCCGCCGTAAATGCGTGCGTAGGTGGGCTCCGGGGATGCCAGAAAGGCGAAATAGGCGGAGATGTCCTTCCCGTCCTGGATCACGAAAGCGCCGTTGCGGATGATGTCGGCGGCGATATGTTCTGCCGCCGGATAGCCGTCGGCCCACTGGTGGAGATTGCCGTCTGCGCGCATGATAGCTTTGGCCGCCGCCATCACTTCCAGGATGGCGGGAATGTCCGCTTCTGCGGCGGGCCGGATCTGCCGGGAAAGGGCTTGCTCGTTCATGGTGGCAAAGATAAAGATTTACCCGGTGTGTGCAATCACTCTGATTACAAAAATCTTCCCCATCCTGTTGACGCCGGGCCACTTCGTGACGAGGGATCCGAAATCTTTTCCAAAACGGGTTATCTGCAGGCACAAGGGTTTGCGGGGAGCGGGAAAATGAATCATTGCTCTTCAGCACCGCAAAGGGCAGCAGCATCGCGGCGTAGACCGCAATAAATGGGATAGATGGGAATGCCTCGTCCTATAAAGCGGGAGTGGAAGCATGGGGGCCAGGTCCGGTTTTTAATAGCGGGAGTGGACCTGGTCTAAGTTATCGAACTTTTCCGGGGAGTGGACCTGGTCCGATTCTGTCTGGCGGACCAGGTCCTGGCAGTCATGGCCAGGATGGTGTAGAATGGGATATTGGTGGACCCGGTCCGGTATCCCGAAGTGGACTTGGTCCACTGCAAGACTAGGAGGAAAAGACGGAACTGGGATGGAACAGAATCCTGGATCCGGTTTTTCTTTGTCAAGTTTCTATTATCTTTGTGGTATGATGACCCACAAACAATGCCTTCTCCTGCCGCTGCTGATGGCAGCGCTGCTGTTGGCCAGCCTCCGTTCGGCAGCGGCCCAGACCCCCCTCACTTTCCAGCTTTCCCCGGACGGGGAGGCAACGCTGACCGCATTTCTGCCCGAGCATCCTGACGGGCGGGCCATCCTGGCCTTCCCCGGCGGAGGATACCGTCAGACCAGTATCGGCAACAATGCCCAGTGGGCTCCGCTCTACAACAGCCTGGGAATCAGTTATTTCATCCTGAAATACCGAATGCCGCAGGGGCACCCGGAGACGACTCTCGGAGACGCCGAGGCCGCGATGCGCCTGATCCTGGACCATGCGGAAGGCTGGGGTATTGACCCCAAACGCATCGGCGTGATGGGCACCTCGGCCGGCGGGCACCTCGCCACCACGATGGCCACCTCCGCGCCGGAACCCCTGCGCCCGGCGTTCCAGATACTCTTCTACCCGGTCATCACTTTCGGGGAAGGTTGCCACAAGGGCTCCCGGGATAATTTCCTGGGAGAGAAGGCCTCTGACCCCGCGCTAATTGAGCGCTATTCCTCCGAGAAGCAGGTCACGGCGTCCACGCCGCCCGCCATCATTTTCGCCAACAGCGATGATCGCGGCGTCCCGCCGGAATTCAACGCGGCGGCCTACTACATCGCCATGACGCTCCAGGGCTGCCCGGCCAGCCTGCACATCTACCCCGAAGGCGGACACGGCTGGACTTTTGCGTCCGCCTACCGCTATCATGATCAGGCAGTTTCGGAACTGACGGCCTGGCTGGAGGCGCTTCAGCTGTAAGACACGGCGTCCTTCCTTTTCCCTGCCATCACGGTTTTTGCCGTGATGTTGTCCTTTGCAGTGCTTGATTTGTTTCCCCTTCCATCGCAGGCCCTGGCGCCTGCATTTTCAACACGCCTTTCTCACAGAGGCCGACTTTGCGACGCTTATGGCCGCAGGCTGTCCGGACCTGCGGAAACTGTCGGGAGGGTGCGGACTGACATGGCAGACCAGACAGAGTTTTTTTTTGCGCCCGGACCAGGTCCGGAAATGGGAAGGGGAAACCTTGCTTCCGGGCGCCTTAGCAGTGGGCATCCAGGACCTCCGCGATGTCGCGGACGGGTCGGTCGGCCTGGCGGACGAAGGTCGCGAGGCACAGCGGACAGGCGGTGACGATCTGGTCGGGGTTCGCGACGGTCAGGTTTTCGAGGGCGTTGCGGGTCATCGGGCGGCGCTGGTCGTAGCTGAGGGTCAGGCTGCCGAGCGACCCGCCGCAGCAGATGGCTTCGGCGTGGTGCTTGCCCGCTTCGACCAGTTCGCCGGCGGCGGCGACGGCGCGGCGCGGCTCTTCGTAGATGCCGCAGCCCCGTCCCAGTTCGCAGGGATCGTGGAAGACGAGTTTCAGGCCGTCGTCGCGGCGGACCTGAAGTTGTCCGCCGGCGATCAGCTCTTCGAAAAAGACGCTGTGGTGCACCACCCGGACGCCTTCAAGCTTGTACTCTTCGAGAAATACCTTATAGCAGATCGGGCAGGAGAGCAGCAGGGTGTCGCAGCCGCTGGCCCGGATGATCTCCGCGTTCTTGGCGATCAGTTCGCGCGCCTGTTCCGTCCGTCCGGCCATCATCAGCGGACGGCCGCAGCAGAGGCCGTTCTCCGGGTCCATCATCTGCCAGCGCACGCCCGCCTTGTCCAGCAGGGAGGCGGTGGCCCGGCGGATGGAGGGGGTCAGGTGGGTCATGCATCCGGCAAAATACAACACGCCGCCGGACTCTCCGCCGGCGCCATGCACCACGGCGGAGGCCAACGGCCGCACGTTGATCGCGGAATAGGAAGGGGACAGGGCATAGGCCCTCCGTTCGCGCTGTGCGATCCGCAGCTCCGGGCCCTGCACGCCCACCTGGCAGACAGCCGTGCATTTGCCGCAGAGCAGGCATTTGTCGGAGATCTCCTCGATGCGGCGTTCGTTGCCGCGCCGCAGCATGCGGTTCAGGTAGACGGTGGTGTCCTTGCAGTTGACCTTGCGCACGCTCATCGGACAAGCGTCAATGCAGACCCCGCAGGCCGGGCAGGAGTACACCTCCAGCAAGGCAAATCCCTTGCGCGGATGGCGGATGCGGATCCCGGCGTTGCGCATCGGGATCAGCAGCATCTCCGCGGGGATGTGCATGTAGCGGGTGAACGGCAGCACGCACATGAAGACGCACAGCGCAATCGAATAAGCCCACCAGGTCGGCAGGGCATGGAGGTCATTGCCGAGGAACTGCCGGAAGACCCAGTTGGCCGGAATCGTCAGGAAGCTGCCGCCGCTGATGTGCGCGGTGAAACTCTCCGCCAGCAGGCGCAGCGGGAAAATGGCCCACAGCGAATAGAGGCCGACCTGGTCCATCAGGCTCAGGCGGGTGGTGCGCCGCATCCCCACGATGCGGGAGGCGAAACGCTTGATGATCGCGAGTACGATGCCGCTCAGAATGATGAGCAGGAAAAAGTCCATCAGGAACATCAGCAGCGAGCCCTGGATGGTGCTCTCCGTCTCGGCGACGAAATAATTGAAGAAAATCGGGTAGTAGAAAAGGTGGATGCGGTTCGGGAGGAACAGGATTACCTCCAGATGTCCCAGCAGGATGATCATGAACCAACCGAAGGCGATGCTGGAATGCATGTAGCCCAGCACCTTGTTGCGCTTCCACAACTTGACGTGGATCAGACAGTTGAGGAAGATGTCCCGGATGTTCATCCAGATGTATTTCGGCGTGATCAGGGTCAGCAGGAAGCGCTTGCGGTCGGCCTTGGGCAGCTGGATGATGATCCGGAACATCGCGACGATGCAGTAGCCCAGCACAAAGGCCATCCCGATGAGGAAGGGGATGACGAAGGGGTCGAAGCCGTTGGCAAAACGTTCTCTCATCGTACGACCTCCCCCTTCCGGCTCAGGCGGCAGAGCGTCAGGATGAGATGCCGCGTGTTGATCCCGCGCGGGCAGACCATCGTGCACTTGCCGCACAACATACACTTGGACAGCATGCTGTCGACTTCATCGTCCCGGCCGCGCTGCAGGCCGAGGAGCACCTTGCGTACGCTCATCCCCGACCACGGCGCCGCCGTGCACGTAGCGCTGCAACTGCCGCAGCCGATGCATGTGAGTGCATCGGGCACGAGCTGCACGAGCCGGTCGTAGCGGGCGTGGTCCACCGTGTCCAGGTTGACCGCCGAGCTGGGACTGAGCTTGAAACCGAAATCCATCCCTTATCCGCGATTGTTGAAATAATGATGGATGGCCAGGGCGGCGCTGCGGGCTTCCGCGAGCGTCTCCGGGATGGTCTTGGCGCCGGTGCAGGCACCGGCAAAGAAGACGCCGGGGCGCGAGGACTCGACGATGGAGCCCAGGTTGTTCCGGCTCTTGAGGAAACCGTCATCGTCGATTGCCACCCCGATCTGCTGCGCATAGGATTGCGCATCGGGGTTGCAGACGATGCCGGACATCAGGACCAGCAGGTCGAGGGTGACTTTGACGGGCTTGCCGCTGAGGGTGTCCTCCGCCTTGACGACCACGCGGCCGTCAATGTCTTCGCCGACTTCGGACACGCGGCCGCGGATGAAGTGGATGCCGAGGTCCCGCTGCGCCCGGATGTAGAAATCTTCGTATTTCTTGCCGTACAGGCGCAGGTCCATATAGAAACAGTACACTTCGGCGTCGGGGAAAGCTTCCTTGACCTCGATGGCCTCCTTGATCGCGGTGATGCAGCAGACCTTGGAGCACTGGGTGTTACCGGCCTTGACATCGCGCGAACCGACGCAGTGCACAAAGCCGACAGCCTTGGGATGCCGGATGCGCTCATCCTGCCGGGTATTGAACCATTGCTCGAGGTCACGGTTGGTAATGACCCGGTCATAAATACCATAGCCGTATTCCTCCTTCTTGGATGCGTCGAAGAGATGGAAGCCCGTGGCGAAGAGCACTGCCTGGCAGACCAGGATGTTTCCGTCGGAGAGGACCAGGCTGTAGCCGTCCTTGAGGCGGTTGATGCTGGCAATCTCGGTCCCGGTCATGGTGCGCACCTTGGCGGTGGCGGCCTCCAGGGACTGGACGAGGTCGGCGGCCGGACTCATGTCCGGGAAAAGCCGGTTCCATTCGGCAACGTGCCCGCCGGTAACGGGCGCTTTTTCGATCAGGACGGGTTCATAGCCCAGGGCGGAGAGCTGACGGGCGGCTTCCAGCCCGGCGATGCCGGCACCGATGATGGCGATGACAGGAGTACGGTTGACCATAGGTTAACAGCATTTGAGGGACGTGGGGAGTCCCGGGGTCTTGATCTTTTTCTCGTCGAGCCCGAGGTACTTGCGGGCGGGATCGTAAGGGATGCCGATCTTGTCCAGGAGGGGCTCGATGGCCACTTGGTGCACCTGCAGTCCGAGGTCCCACGGGTCCATGCCCAGTACCAGCCCGGCCAGCTCCTCGTAGGTGAGGGCGGGGATGCCGTAGCCGTTCTGCCCGTAGGTCTTGCCGTTCATCTCGGCGATCACATACTGCCAGCGGTCCAGGAAATAGGGACAGCCCGGGCAGTTGGTGAGGATCAGGTCCGGGTGGAAAGGTTCCATCGACTCGAATTTCTTGTGCGTATTGGACAGGGAATAGCCGCGGTTGGCCTTGACATGGTACTGGCGGAAGCCGTAGCCGCAGCAGTGGCGGCGCTCCGGGTAGTCGATCACCCGGCCGCCCCAGGACTCGACCATGCCGCTGAGCACACAGGGGTATTCGGCCCCGCCGACACCCTTGTGGGGGAACATCTTGGCATAGTGGCAGCCGATGTGCTCCACCACCCGCAGGGGTTCGCCGGTGGCGCGCGAGACGAGCTGGAACTTGGCGCGTTCGGCGATCTCGCCGCGCAGCTTGAACATCAGGTCACTGGCGTGGGCGAGGTATTTGGGCTTCTCGAACTCGCGGCGGCAGGCTTTCCAGAGGTTCTCTCGGATCTTCGCCTCCAGCTCCGGGAACTCGCGCCAGGTCTCCAGGATCTCGCAGTAGTTGCCGAAGGAGGTGATGCAGGAGGTCACCAGATTGTCGTAGCCGGCTTCGGTCATCAGCGCGAACTGCCGCGCGACGACGGTCATCGCTGTCTCCTGCGGGATGGTGTCGCAGTGATAGGCGATCCCGGCGCAGGTGGTGTGGTGTTCGGACTCGAAGATGTCGCGGCCCAGCATGTCCCGGCAGATGGTGAGGAAATATTTCTCGCTGGCCGGGAAGAAATTCTGCCGGATGCAGCTGCGGACATAGAACCAATGGTTGTCCGGTATCTCTTTCTGGTAGTCAGCCCAGATTTTCTGTTTTCCCTGGTAGATCATTCGTTGTTGAAGTGTCCCGGCGAGCAGTGCTCGAAGGTGTATTTCGTGTATTCGTCAAAGTCCATTCCCATCTCCGCGGCCTTCTCGCGCGAAGCGCGCTCCACGGCTTCGATGCGCTCCGTGCCGCCGGTCACGTCGAAGATGGCCTGGAGCTCATCCAGGTCCTCCTGGGGGATGCGGCGCAGCACACCGGGCCCCTTGCCCTGGTAGTTGGCCCCGAGCCGGCCGTACACCTCCTCCTTGTTCTCCACGACCCAGCGGGAGATGGGGCCGGCTTCCGGATGATCATCCGGATCGAAGGTGCTGGGGTGGACGCAGTAGCCGAAGCGCAGGATGTTGCCGGTGAGCATCTTGGTCAGCGGCCAGAGCTGGCGGCCCTTTTCCGAACAGGTGAAATACCCGAGCTTCGCGGAGAGGTTGCGCAGCGCCATGATCACCAGCCCTGCGCCGTTCTTGCGGGGGCAGCGGGTCACGCAGGACATGCACTCGCCGCAATACCAGATGGTATCGCTCTTGAGCAGGGCTTCGATATCGGCGTCGTTCTTGCGCTGGACCGTGTCGAGGATTTTGCGGGGGTCGTATTTATAGAACTCCGCCGCCGGGCAGATGGCCGTGCAGGTCCCGCAGTTGATGCAGGTCTTGAGTCCTTCCCGGAAGCGGTAATCTTGGCTGAGTTCGTCGTAAAGCTTACCCATATTACACAAAGATAGGAAAAAGTCTCACTTGTGCAAAGGGTGCACATCCCGGAGGCCCTGGATCCGATCCAAGCTTGCATCGAGCCTGGCTTCCGGAATGCGGCCGTTTTCGAGCGCATCCACCACGGCATCAAAGGCTTCGCAAAAATCCAGCGGGCAGAGAAGCAGATCCGCTCCGGCTTCGAAAGCCCGGACGGCCGCTTCGCCGGAGCCGTAGCGCTGCGTGATGGCTCCCATCTCCAGGGCGTCGGTGATGACGACGCCGGTGAACCCCAGCTCCCCGCGCAGCTTGTCCGTCAGCAGGACACGGCACAGGGTGGCGGGCAGGTCGGATCCCGTCACGGCGGGGGCGGCAATGTGGGCGGCCATGACCAGCGGCGCGCCGGCGGCGATGCCCGCGCGGAAGCTGACCATTTCGCAAACGCGCATTTCCTCCCAGCGCTTGCGCGTGAAGGCGTAGCCGAGGTGCGTGTCGGCAAGGGTATCCCCGTGGCCGGGGAAATGCTTGAGGCAGCCGGCGATCCCGGCGTCCGCGAGGCCGCGCACATAAGCGGAGACCAGCGGGGCGGCCCGCAGTGGGTCATCGCTGAAGGCGCGCGTGCCGATGATGATGTTCTGCGGATTGGTGTTGACATCCGCCACGGGGGCGAAATCGATGTCAAAGCCGTAGCGCTTCAAGTAGCGGCCGATGGCGCGGGCCGCTTCGAAGGTGGCGTCCGGACCGGCCGCCGCCAGGGCCGCGGCGCTCTCGTAGCGCGGCACATCGAAGGCCGGATTGCCGGCGATGCGGCTGACGCGTCCGCCCTCCTCGTCGATGCAGAGCAGGGGAGTGCCGGGCAGGGACTTCAGTTCGCGGATGAAGCGGTCCAACTGCGCCGGATCGGCGATGTTGTGCCCGTACAGCAATACCCCGCCTGCGGGGTAAAGCTCTGCACGCGAGCGCATTCCGTCGCTGACTGCCTGCAGGCGGAAAGGCGGGAGCTCCGCGTCGGAAGCGTAACGGATCGTGGGCTCGAGCGACTCCGGCCGCACGATGAAGAGCTGTCCGACTTTTTCCCGAAGGGACAGGGCACGGCCCGTCTCAGGCTTTGTTCCGCAGGTCATGGACATGCTGCATCCGGGCGTCGATGTTTGCGCACGCATCCGCGCAGGCACGCAACTCGGCGGCGATCTCGTCAATATAGGGACTGCTCTCCTTCTTGTAGCGGAATTTGTGCTCCAGGCTGGCCCAGGTGTCCATCGACAGGGTACGCATCTGCACTTCCACCTCCATCATGCGTTTCTGGTTCTCCAGGAAGATGGGGGTGCTGATAATCAGGTGCAGGCTGCGGTAGCCGTTCTCCTTGGGCTCCGCGATGTAGTCCTTGCGCTCGACGAGGAACACGTCGTCCTGGCCGACGAAAGCATCCGCGAGGGCATAGATATCCGATATCGTGGAGCAGATCACGCGGACGCCCGCGATGTCGTGGAGGTTCTTCTCGATGGCCTCGACCGTGAGCGGGAGCCCCTTCTTCTGCATTTTCTTGAAAATGCTCCGCGAGGATTTGAGGCGGGACTGGATGCTTTCGATGGGGTTGCAGTCGTCGCCGAGGGAGAAATTCTTGGAGAGGACCTTGAACTTGGTCTCCACCTCCATGATGGCGCATTCATAGTAAGCCATCAGTTTCCGGTAATCGGTCGAGCTCTCTTCCATCCAGAGCTCCATCAGTTCCTGTGCTTTGTCTTTTCCTTCCATGTTGATGCAATTGGTCATCCCAAATATACGCATAAAAGTAGAAAAAAAGCATTATCTTTGCCTCCGGTTTGCAAAGCGCAGACTAAGGGGTGCTGAGGCCCAGGCGGCCGATGCTGAGATGATACCCTCATACCTGATCGGGGTAATGCCCGCGTAGGAAACCGTTATCTTCCCACTTTCCCCCTTATTGTAGTATTTTATACATTAAGGTTTATTATGTCTTCATCTTTGTTGAGATTTGTCCTGCCTGCACTCCTGCTGGCAGGGAGTTCTTTGTCCGCCGGTGCCCAGGAGCCGGATTCCCTGGCCGTCGAGCAGTTGCAGGAGGTCGTGGTCGCCGCCGTTCGCGCCGCGAAGGACGCGCCTTTCGCCGTCGCCAACATTTCCCGCAGGGAGCTGCAGGACTTCTCCGTGACCGGCATCGAACTGCCCATGCTCTTCGCCCGCACGCCGGGCATCCTCGCCTGGAGCGAGAACGGTGTGGGCACGGGTACCAGCTACATGCGCATCCGCGGCGCGGGCGGCTCCCGCATCAACGTCACCCTGGACGGCGTGCCGCTCAATTCGCCCGAAGACCAGACGGTCTTCTGGGCCAATATGAACTCCTACGGTGCCCTGATGGGCAGCGTGCAGATCCAGCGGGGCGTCGGCTCCTCCACCAACGGTGACGGCGCTTTCGGGGGGACCATCGCCCTGGGGACCAAGGCCCCTTCGCTCGTGCCGGCCGCGGAGATGAACGTCTCCTACGGTTCCTGGCATACGATGAACCTGGGCGTGAACCTCTCCTCGGGGCTGGTCTGGCGCCATCTCGTCCTCGAGGGCGGCTATCACCAGACGACCACCGACGGCTACCTGCACGGCACCTCCGGTCGCTCGGGCAGCTGGTACGGCGGCCTGACCTGGTTGGGGCGCGACTGGAAGTTGTCCTACAAGCTGCTTGGCAATTTCGAGAATACCGGCCAGGCATGGAACGGCGTCACCGCCGGAAATGACGACCTGTCCCTGATGGACGGCACCTACGGCGATCACACCGGGATCCACACCTACGGCGACCTGTGGAACGCCGGGCTGGGCTTGTACAATTCGCTCTACGAGCGGCTGATCATCGATGGCAGCAAATATACCCTGGAGCGCTACAACATGCAGGACGGCAGCCACTGGCCCCGCACCACCGACAACTTCTGGCAGACCCATCACATCCTGAATTTCGCGTGGGACATCAATCCTTACTGGAAGCTTTCTGTCTCGCCCCACTACACCCACGGTTATGGTTACTACGAGGAGTTCCGCTACCAGAACAAATTGACCAAATACGGCATCCCCACCTTTGTCAGGCCGGACGGCCAGACCATCAAGCGCAGTGATTTCGTGCGCCAGAAGGGCATCACGCAGGATACCTACGGCGCCGTGGCGAATGTCACCTACCGGCGGGGCGGCTGGGATATCGTCGGCGGGCTCAGCGTGCAGCAGTTCAAGGGCAATCACTTCGGCAACCTGATCTATGTCAGCGACCCGGATCTCCGGATCTCCCTCTCCCTGGCGAGCAGTTCAAGTTATCCTTACTACGATTCCGATGCCGCCAAGCTGGACGCCAGCGGCTTCGTGAAAGCGGCCTATGCCTTCTCGGAGTCCTGGAGCGTCTTCGGCGACCTGCAGTACCGCCACGTGGACTACCGCACCGACGGCTACAACGACAAGTACTATATCGACGACAACGGCTTCCCGCAGAAACATTTCCTGGACGTGGACGTCCACTACGATTTCTTCAATCCCAAGGCTGGCGTCAACTTCCAGCGGGACGGCCACCGCGCCTTCGCCTCCTTCGCGATGAGCCACCGGGAGCCGGAGCGCAACAATTTCACGGACAACGGGAGATACCCCGCCCCGCGCGCCGAGCGCCTGCTCGACTGGGAGGCGGGCTACCAGTATGAGGGCCGCCGCTGGCGGGCCGGTGCCACACTATACTATATGCGCTATCTGGACCAGCTGGTCCAGACCGGCGAACTGAGCGATATCGGCGAGGCACTGACCACCAACATCCCGGACTCCTACCGCCTGGGCGCCGAACTGACGGCCGGCTGGGACATCACGTCCTGGCTGACCCTGGAGGGCAATGCCGCCCTGAGCCGCAACCGCCTGCTGGACTTCGACGAATACGTCGAGGACTGGGACAACGGCGTCACCGTGCTGCACTACGACGACGCGCCGCTGGCCTACTCCCCGGAGGCCATCCTGAACGGCTTCCTGACCGTGCACTTCGGCGGTTTCCGCGCCGTCTGGCACACCAACTACGTCAGCCGGATGTATCTCGACAACAGCGGCAACGCCGACCGTTCGCTGCCCGCCTACAGTCTGACGAATGTCAACCTCGGCTATAAGTTCCGGCCGCGCAAGGTTGTGAAAGAACTCGACCTGGGGGTGGATTTCAACAACCTCTTCTCCGCCCGCGTGGCGCAGAGCGGCTGGGTCTACAGCGCCATCTATGAGAGCGGCGGCCACGGCAATGACAACCGCTACTACCAGATCGGCTTCATCCCGGTGGCGCCGCTCACCGTGCTGGGTCACATTTCTTTACGCTTCTAGGACATGACTGCGCTGCGCTTCCTGGACATCCTCGGATTCGTCGTCGGGCTGGTCTATCTCTGGCTCGAGTACAAGGCCAGCATCTGGCTTTGGCTGGCCAGCATCATCATGCCGGCCATCGACATGGTGCTGTACTACAAGGCGGGCCTGTACGCCGACTTCGGCATGGCCATTTATTATTGCCTCGCTGGCGTGTACGGCTGGCTGTCCTGGCGATATTTCAAGTCTGCCAGGCGCCTGAAGGAGGAAAAGAAAGGGGAGCGGCCGGTCACGCGCTACAAGCGCACCCACATCCTTCCGTCGCTGGCCGCGATGCTGCTGCTCTGGTTCGGCATCTGGTGGATACTCACGCACTGGACGAATTCCACCGTCCCGGTGGCGGATGCCTTCACCACGGCGCTGAGCATCGTGGCGCTCTGGGCCCTCGCGCAGAAATACGCCGAGCAATGGCTCCTGTGGCTGGTCGTGGATGTGGTCTGCTGTATCCTGTATGTCCGGAAAGGGATTCCTTTCAAGGCCGCGATCTATGGTATTTACTGTGTCGTGGCCGTGTTCGGATACCGGAAGTGGCTGCGGATGATCAACGCATCCCCCGCTGCTTCTTGATGGTCTCGTAGGCTTCCTGGATCTGGCGGAACTTCTCCTCGGCGGCCTTCTGGACGTCGGGACCCAGGGATGCGACCTTGTCCGGATGGTTTTTCATGGCCATGCGCCGGTAGGCGCTCTTGACCTCGTCGTCCGTGGCGGAAGGGGAGATTTCCAGGACGGAGTAGGCGGAATCGGCATCCTTGTAGAACATGGCGATGACGGACGCGGCGTCGGCGGCATTCAGCCGGATCGCCGAGGCGATGGCCTCCAGGACCTCCTTCTCCGTCTTGCTGAAATCCTGGTCCGCGATGGCGATCTGCGTCAGGTAGTGGAAAAGCTGCAGGCGTTGCGAGTAATTCATATAGGTGGCAATCTGCGTGCCGACCTCATAGATGTTGACCTGCTGGCGGTTCAGTCCGTCCAGGATCCGCATGGCGTCCTCTACGGCGGCTTCGCCGAAATTGCGCCGGACGAATTCGCGCACGACGTCCAGTTCCGACTGGCGGACGTTGCCGTCGGCCTTGATAACGGCCGAGGAGAGTACCAACAGGCTCATCAGGAAGCTGTTGCGCTGCTCCGTGGCAGTATAGCTGCGGGCGCGGGCTGCCTGCTGCCGCCAGTCGGGCCGGGGACCGGCCGTTCCCTGGGGCGCTCCGCCGGTAAGTTGCCGCAGCGTGTCCAGTCCGCTTTCCATGACCGTGCCCACCAGGAAGCCGAGCAGCGCCCCGATCGGTCCGCCCGATACCCAGCCGAGAAAGCCTACGATCCACTTGAGTGATCCCATGGTCTGTGAGAATGATTTGAAGGTTTGTCCTCCGTTTTCCGCAAATACCGGTCCAATGTCGCCGGACTGACATTCTGTCGTTTTTATTTGTTTTTCTCTCGGGTTGCGCGTAAATTTGGCTTCGATTATGGCTTCGAAGAAAGGAAAGATACTGATCGTGGATGACAATGCGGGGATCCGGCGGACGCTGGAAATCCTGCTCCCGATGCATTTCGTGGAGGTGAAGACGATTCCTTCGCCGGCGACACTTGTCTCCTCGCTGGAGCAGTTCCGCCCGGACGTGGTGCTGCTGGATATGAATTTCAATACTTCCATCAATACCGGCAATGAAGGCCTCTACTGGGCCGGGGAGATCAAGAAGCTGGTGCCGGAGGTGGAGGTGGTGCTGTTCACGGCCTATGCCGATATCGCCCTGGCGGTGGAAGGAATGAAGCGCGGCGCCTTTGATTTCATCGTAAAGCCCTGGGACAACGACAAATTGATCGAGGTGCTGACAGCGGCCCGGGATAAGGCCCGGAAGGCGATGGGGAGAGATGCCCGATCGGGGTCGGGTATGACCGAAAACGTCATTCCCGGCTTGACCGGGAATCTCATGTTCTGGGGCACCTCCAAGCCCATGGCGGCCATCCGGAAGACGCTGGAGAAGATCGCCCCCACGGATGCCACGGTGCTGATCACCGGCGAAAACGGCACCGGCAAGGACGTGCTGGCGCGGGAGATCCACGCTAGAAGCCTGCGAAGCGGGAAACCGATGGTGGCGGTGGATGCCGGCGCCATCACGGAGACGCTGTTCGAGAGCGAACTGTTCGGCCACGTGAAAGGCGCCTTCACCGATGCGCACGCGGACCATGCGGGCAAATTCGAGCAGGCCGACGGGGGCACGCTTTTCCTGGACGAGATCGGCAACATTCCGCTGCACCTGCAGGCGAAATTGCTTCGCGTCATCCAGAGCCGCAGCGTCGTCCGCGTGGGCGGCACGCTCGCCACGCCCGTCAATATCCGGCTGATCTGCGCCACCAACATGGACCTGGAAGCCCTGGTGCGGGAAGGTCGGTTCCGCGAGGATCTCTACTACAGGATCAACACCGTGCATCTGGCCTTGCCGCCCCTGCGGGAGCGAAAGGAGGATATCGTACCGCTGGCGCAGATCTTCCTGGAGCGCTTCGCAGAGAAGTACCACCGGTCGCTGACCGGAATCGAGCCCGATGCCGCTGCGCTGCTGACCGGTCAGCACTGGAGCGGCAACATCCGGGAACTGCAGAATGTCATAGAAAAGGCTGTCATTCTGAGCGAAGCGAAGAACCTCACGGTGAAGGATTTCCAGTTGGATCCTTCGGGCTCCGCCCTCAGGATGACGGATGGTGGCTACCAGGGCAGCCTGGACGCCCGCTCTTTTTATCATTCTGAGCGCAGCGAAGAATCTATGGTCCGCGATGCCATGGAGCGCACGGACGGGAATATCTCTGCCGCGGCCAAGTTGCTGGGCGTGAGCCGGCCGACGCTGTATGCGAAACTGAAAAAATACGGTTTATAGATCCTTCGGGCTTCGCCCTCAAGATGACAGTGGACATGTCATTTAGATGTATATGTGATTTGATGTGCTTGTTGTTTTGAAGTTTTTGTCATTCTGAGCGAAGCGAAGAATCTTTTGGATGATGCGTGCCGAATATGTCATATTACTCTGTCTTATCGCCGCTGTCGTCGCAGCGGTGATCGCCTCCATCCTGACCAAACACAAGGATATCCGGAAGGTGGCGTATATGATGGATGCGCTGGAGGACGGGGAGCTGAATTTCCGTTTCCAGGAAAAGAACAAGTTCAACCGCACACTGAACCGTATCCGCACCATCTTCGAGAAGCAGCGCCAGGCCCACGAGCAGGATTCCTGGACCAAGCTCATCCGCGTGCTCACGCACGAGATCATGAATACGGTATCGCCTATCGCATCTTTGAGCGACGCCATGGCCAAGTCGGTGGATGAGAACGGCCACAGTGAGCTGGACATCAAGGCGGGCCTGGAGACGATTTCGGATTCTTCGAAGAATCTGATAGATTTCGTGCAGACCTACCGGCAGCTCTCCGGTGTGGCCAAACCTGTACGCAAGGCGCTGGAACTGCAGGAGTTGATGGATAGCGTCATCGCGCTGAACAGCGAGTTTGCCACGTCCTGCGGAGCCGTCTGTTCCTATAGGCCCGAGGAGCCGGACCTGATGATTTACGCGGACGAGGGACAGATCTCCCAGATCCTGATCAACCTGATCAAAAACGCCTTGCAGGCAGGCGCAAAACACATCGATATCAGTGCCGGGATGGGCAAGGACGACGAAGTCATCGTCCGGGTGGCCAATGACGGCGAGGAGATCCCCGTTTCCGCCCAGGAACAGATATTCATCCCGTTCTACACCACCAAGAAAGAAGGCTCCGGCATCGGGCTCAGCATTTCCCGCCAGATCATGCGCAACCACAACGGCAGCATCGAGCTGGTACGGAGCGACGCCAAGCAGACCGTCTTTGAACTCCGCTTCCGCTGATCGGTCGAAGGAAAACTGTAAAGTGTAAAGCCGGAAGTGTAAAGAGATGTAAAGATCCTTTACACTTCCGGCTTTTTGTATTTTGTCATTTTATATTTATATTCAATTAGTTAGCGTGATTGGCACGAAGGGTGTTGCCGGAATGGGCGATTAAACGATTACGCTATGCACAATAGTATCAAGTATTATTGGATTGTCTCAGCCCTGGCGCTTGCCGTGACGGTCAGCGCCAGCGGCCAAAACCCGATGACGCTGCATGACTGCATGGAATACGCGATTTCCAATGCGACGAAGATCCGGATCCAGCAGGCGGAGACCGGCGATGCCCGCATCGCCCGGCGCGATGCCCTCCTTTCGGTGTTCCTGCCGTCAATCAGCGCGGGGACTTCGGCCTCTTACAGCTTTGGCCGCAACATCGACCCGGAGACCAATACCTACATCAACACCGTCTCGTTCAGCAACGGTTACAACCTTTCCGCGGGCATCACCCTTTTCAACGGATTCTCCGCGGTCAACAATCTCCGGATCTCCCAGACTTCGCTCAAGATGGGGGAGACGCGGGAGCGGCAGGTTGAGGCGGATATCTGCCTGGCCGTGATGGAGGCGTACTACAATGTGGTATATTACAAACGACTCTGCGACGTGTACGAGGAGCAGGTGGCCGTGGCCGAGACGGCGCTGGCAAAGGCTCGCCGGCAGGAAGAGCTGGGCCAGAAAGGCCATGCGGACGTGATCCAGATGGAGGCGGACCTGGCTGACCGGCGCTATGACCTCGTGACTACGCAGAATGCCTGCAAGGACTGCCTCATCCAGTTGGAGGACCTGATGTTCTGGTCGATGGATGAGGAGCTGGTGATTGACACTGACTACAGATCCTTCGCTGGCACTCAGGATGACCATGTTGTCATTCTGAGGGAACCGGAGGGGACCGAGGAATCCATCGTGGCCTTCGCCCTCACGCACAACCCGGGCGTACAAATTGCCGATTGGACCCGGCAGAATGCCAAACTTGAGCTGAACACGGCCAAGTGGCAGATCCTGCCGAGCGTCAGCCTCAACGGCGGCTGGAGTACGAGTTACTATAGTTTCCAAGGTGCCCAGCAGGCCCCGTACTGGGATATGCTTCAGCGAAACGGGGGCGAATATGTGTCCTTGTCCGTGAGCGTGCCCATCTTCAACCGACTTTCCCGCCAGTCGAACATTGCCCGCAGGCGCAATGCCCTGGCGCGCGCCGAGGCCGAATACGACCAGAAGCTCCGCGATGTAGAGTCGGAGGTGCGCCGGGCCGTCCAGGACCGCGACGGTGCGGCCACGGCCTATCAGCAGGCCGAGCGCAAGGCGGAGGTCCAGGCCGAGGCGTACACGCTGAACCTGAAGAAACTGGAGCAGGGGCTCATCTCCCCGCTGGAGTTCCAGACCGCAGGCAACAATTACCTGAAGGCCCAGGCCGATGAGATGAACAGCCTTTTCAAGTATCTCATCAAACAGGCAGTCGTAAGGTATTACAATGGAGTTGAATACGTAAATCAATAATTTACTGGGACCCCCTGCCTCCCAGCAAACAAACAGAATAAACAACGATATTATGGATAAGATTATTGAGAAGAAAACCGGATGGCGCGTAGCGTTTACGAAGAAGGCTCTGCCGTGGTGGCTGGGTGCGCTGCTGCTGGCATTTATCGTGTACCTGATCGCGCGGCCGAACAACAAGACGCTGCGGGTGGACCGGGATAGCATTACCGTGTCCAATGCCGTCAAGGGAGAGTTCAATGACTACATCCGCATCAGCGGACGTGTGCAGCCTATGACGACCATTCAGCTGAGCCCGCAGGAAGGCGGCATCGTAGAGAAGATTCTCATCGAGGAAGGCTCCCCGGTGAAGGCCGGCGATGCTATTCTGGTGCTCACCAATGACAACCTGGACATGCAGATCCTCAATGCTGAGGCTGACCTGGCCGAGAAGGAGAACATCCAGCGCAACACGCAGATTTCCATGGAGCAGCAGAAACTGGATGTGCGCCAGAACGTGCTGGAATACAGCATCCAGGTGGAGCGCCTGCGCCGTGCCTACGAGCAGCAGAAAGCCCTCTACGAGGATAAACTCATCGCCCGCGAGGAGTACCTGAAGGCTGAGGAAGATTACCGCCTGGCGAAGCAGAAATATGACCTGGTCCGCGAGCGCGCTGTCCAGGACAGTTTGTATCGCGGTGCCCAGATCAACCGGATGGAGGAGAGCCTGGAGAGCATGCTCCTCAATATGCAGATGATCCGCAAACGCAAATCCAACCTCATTGTGAAGGCGCCCATCGACGGTGAACTGGGCCTGCTGGACGTGGTGCTTGGGCAGAGCGTCGCCTCGGGGACCAAGATCGGCCAGATCAATTCCGTAGGTACCTACAAGGTAGAAGCGCAGATCGACGAGCACTACATCGACCGTGTCGCAGACGGCCTGGAGGCCACTTTCGAACGCCAGGGCGAGACCTATTCCATGCTCATCCGCAAAGTCTATCCGGAGGTCCGCGACGGCAAATTCAAGGCTGATTTCAAGTTCGACGGCGAGCAGCCGGACAACATCCGCTCCGGCCAGACCTACTACCTGAACCTGCAGCTCGGCCAGCCGGAAGAGGCCATCATCATCCCGCGAGGCACCTTCTACCAGAAGACCGGCGGTAAATGGATCTATGTCGTCAACAAGGATGGCACCAAGGCCGTCAAGCGTGAAATCCGCATCGGACGCCAGAATCCCCAGTACTACGAAGTTCTGGAAGGCCTGGAGCCGGGAGAAAAGGTGATTACCTCCGGGTATGATACGTATGGTGATAGTGATGTATTGGTATTCTAAACTGTCATTCTGAGCGAAGCGAAGAATCTAAAATTGATATATGTACAACGCATATTATACTTACATTATGTCCAGTCTGAATAACTCAACAATCTATGTTGGTGTGACTAACGACTTAAAACGAAGAGTTTCTGAACATAAATCCGGTTTGATACCAGGTTTTACCCAAAAGTACAACTGTAAAAAGCTTGTATACTTTGAATCATTCACTGATATAGAACAAGCTATAGCTAGAGAAAAACAATTGAAGGGGTGGGTCAGAAAGAAGAAAGATGCTTTAATTGATTCAATGAATCCCGATAGGAATGATTTGGCTGCTGGCTGGATTCTAGATTCTTCGCTGCGCTCAGAATGACAATGACTATGAAAAGCTTTTGGAACTTCCTTAAGAAGAATAAGTTATACGGGACTATCAACCTCGTGGGCCTGACGGTGTCGATGGCCTTCGTGCTCCTGCTGGCGGTGTATATCCAGCGGCAGTTGTCCACGGATTCTTTCCAGCAGAATGCGGACCGGATCTATGTGATTGCCAATGAGGATAACGTGATGATGGGTTATTGGCTGGACAAGCACCTGAAGAACAATTTCCCTGAAATCGAGAAGGGCTGCTGCGTGGCCAATATTGCTTCTGCTTCGGCCTTTACCATCGGAGGCGAATGGGTGTATGGTAGCACAATGGCAGCGGATAGCACCTTCTTTGAAATGTTTAGCTATGACCTGGTGCAAGGCAATAAGGCCGACTGGCGTGTGTCCTGGGACCGCTGTATGGTGAGCCGGGAATTCGCCAATGCCCATTTCGGGGACAAG